>NZ_JBEXYE010000007.1:0-356050 GCF_040630785.1 Nocardia sp. NPDC005746 | reverse complement strand
CCCGCTCTACCAGGGGCTTCGTCTATCCACCGGGCGACACGCCGCACCAAACACCAACTGCCACAACATCATCCATCACCGATGAAAAAGGCTCACTGTTCGATTCGCCTGACTTGGAAGGTGATTCCGTGATTCGGGACTCGCCGGTTGCCCCGGTAGCGCGGTTCTCTCCACCACGGCCTTCGGGAACAGGCTGGCGGCCTTCGGTTCCCCCGGCCGGGCTCGCCGTCCCCGCCGCGCGTCCCTCTGCGCCCGGTCCCCGGCCCTCCGGTCCGCTGCCTGGAGCCACAGGGCCGTCGTTCCGAACAGCCGGGCCGCTGTCCCGACTCTCGGTGCTGCTGTTCCGAGTTTCCGGGCCGTTGCCGGGAGCTTCTGGGGCGCCGTTCCGGCCCTCGGGCGCCGAGGTGCCCGAGGTGCCGGCTGCCGGAGCCTCCCCGGCGGGGTGCCCTTCCGGCCCGGTTCCCCGGGTCGTCGTCGCCGCGCTTGGTTCCACCCGACTCGCGCCGTGATCGTTCTGTTCCGCGCCGCCACCTTCGGAGCCCGCGACCTTGGTCTCCGGCGTACTTGTCGCGCTCTGCGGGTGCGGCGAGCTGCCGTCCGGCGCTCCGCCCTCATGGGACGACCGTGGTGAGGATTGGACCGGATCGGACTCTCCGCCCTGCCCTGTCGTCCCGTGCCGACCGGCTTCGCCCGGCGATGGATCACCGGTCCGAGGGGGGACGGCACCGGGGTTCGTGTGGTCGCCACCCTCGGATGCACCGGTTCTGGTGTTCGCGGGGTCGCCGCCGTGAGCCGCACCGGAACCGGTGCTCGTGGGGTCGCCGCTGCGAGGTGCCGCGTGACCGTTGTTCGTGGGGTCGGCGGTCGGGGCCGCACCGGTTCGCACGGGATCGGCGGCGGAGTGGGGTCCGGTTCCGTTCTCGCCGTGGGCTGGCGGGGGTGGTGTGCTCCCGTCACCGGCGCGGCCGGGCGCGGATGGGTGTTCGCCGGTGGGCATCGCGGGGTCTGCCGCGTTGAAGGGGTCGGCTCCGGCGCTTCCCGTGGTGGGGGCGTGGCGGAAGCCCTTGCTGCCGCCGACCGTGATGCCGTAGGCGCCGGCGCTGGTCAGGATGCGCGGGTCCCAGGTCCAGCCGTTGGCGAAACCGCCTATGCCCCAGGCGCCGAGGCCGCCCGCGATGCCGGAGCCGGCGCCGACCGCGGCGCCCTTGACGGCGTTACCGAAGCGGCCGCCGGGGAGGTGGATCCTTCCGGCCGCCTTGCCGAGCAGTGAGCCGGCCGGGCCGCCGACCGCGCCCGCCGCGGCGGCGGTGTAGGCGGTGGTGGCGACGCGTTCCCAGTCGATGCCGTCGCGGTGGCCCGCGCCGACCTGGTAGGCCTGGATCGCCAGGTCCTGCCCGGCGCCGAGGACGGTGCTGAAGACCACGTGTTTGGCGGCGAATCTGGTGAGGGCGGCGACGCCGGTCTTGGCGGCGAAGCGGGCGATCGCGCTCACCGCGCGCTCGCCGAGCAGCCGCACCGCCACGCGGGTGGCCCCGATCGCGAGCGCCTCCGACAACGGAGCGGTGGGTGGGAACAGCCAGGCGGCGGCGATCTCCACGGCCAGCATGGCCAGCGACGAGATGATCAGGATCTTGGTGTACTCGATCTCGGTGCCGAGGCCGTCGGCGGATTCGGCTACGGCGTCGAGGATCTCGGCGAGGTGTTCGAGGGACTCGGGGCCGTGGTCGAGGGCGTCGAGCGCCTTGGTCATGGCTTCGAGGCCGTCGCCCCACGGGTAGGCGTCGATGGTCGCCGTCTTGGCGGCCCGCAGGTCGGGGAGGAGTTCGCGCAACTCGGTGGCGGCGGTGCGCCAGTCGCCGGCGATGCCCCACATATCGTCTTCGTCGCCGTCGGGCCAATCCGATCCGGCGACCCAGCCGAGCCATTCCAGCTCGCCGGGAATATCGATGGACACGGGCTACCGGAAGCCGTTCCCGTTGCGTTTGTCGGTGTGCGCCAGCAGATCCGCGGCCTTGTTCTGGCCGTCGGCGTAGGAGTCCAGGGTGTCGGCGGTATTGGCGATGCCTTCGGCGAGGTTCTCGTGCGCGGCGAGATACCCCTGCTCACCGTCCGCGAACGTACTGCCGTAACCGTCGCCACCCCACGCGGATCCTCTGGCTGCCAGCGACTTCTCCAGGGTGGCGCGGATCCCGTCCACCCGATCCCGCAGGTCCGCCATCTTCCCGGCGGCGCCGCGCAACTGTTCCGGCGTCACACCGACTTTCGCCGCCACCCGCGCACCCCTTCCACTCCTCGAACGGATTCCGAGGTTGGCAGGTGGAATCCGCGCCGAGAAGGAGTCCGGTCGCGAATTAACGTGCTTCTGACGGTGTTCGCGTGATCTCTTGACGAAATCGGAGCGGCAGAACCGGATTTCACTCCGAGCGCAGGTCCCGCGACAACGCCCAGAACAAGTCGATGTCGTTCACCAACTCGGTCGGATAGGCCTGGAGCAGAACATCTTTCCCGCCTCGCCTGATCCACACGCCGATCAACCCTTCGTGCACGGTGATCCGCCGCACCTGGATCCACAACGCCACCTGGTTTCCGTGGACGGTCGTGCGAGTGATCCGGAACGGCCCGAACTCCAGCCGCACGCCCGCGTCGAGCCGAGCCCGGGCGCCTGGCAGCCGCGCCGACACGGCCACCCGCACCAACGCGGGTCCCCACTGCTCGCGGCCTCGGATGCCGGCGGGGATCGTCACCGCCTCACCGGACGCGGTGCCGACCCGGTAGGTCAGCGACATCGGTGACAGCGCAGATCCTTCCGCGCCTTCGGCGACGCGGCGCCACACCCGCATCTCGTCGAAGCGGACTGCCCGCACTCCCTGGCAGGATGTGACGACGATTCCGTGCTCGAACCAGTCCAGCCGCGCCCCGTGATCGGATCCGAGCCGCGCGGCCAGCCACGGCAGGTCCCACAGCAGCAGACGGGCGCCCAGGACGGCAGCCGGTATCGTCGCGAGCACTCCGAGCGCGGTCGCGCCCATAGTGAACCCGATGATCGCCGTCAACCCGCTGACCGCCACGATCGTCCCGGACACCAGATGGACCCGCGAATCCGGCCGCGTGGCGGTGTAGCCGTGGCTGTACTGGCCGAGCGCGCTCACCATTTCCCGTTCCGCGTCAACTGACCTCATAGGCTCGGTCGTAACGCATTCGCGGCAGCGGGGTCGAGGGGGTGGCCCGGTAATTTTTCGTCAAGGTGGCCGCCGGATCTTGTCCCGGACGCCGAGCGCCGGTTCTGATGGAGACATGGCAGACATGTGCCCGGAGCCCGCGCCTACCGCGTTGGAGCGCTTCGGCTTCGGCGGCGAGGACGAACCGCCGTCGCGTGGTCTCCGCCTGTTCTGACGGTCGAATCCGGCCGCGCCCTCTTCGGTGACCCCACCGAATCCCTGTCGTGAGGCGGGCTTTCGCGCACCCTCACGCATTCTCCGAATGGATGGTCGATGACCCACTCCCCGTTTGCCTCCCGCACCGCGCTCGTCACCGGGGCCACCAGTGGCCTCGGGCTGGAGCTGGCCCGCCGCCTGGTCGACGGCGGCGCCACCGTGATCGTGCACGCCGTCGATCAGGACAGCGGCGATGCCGCGCTGGAACAGCTGGTCAAGGGCGGCGCCGAACCGCTGCGGCTGCGCCTGCTGACAGCTGACTTCTCGCACCTGGACGAGGTGGCCGCGCTCGCCGGTGAGCTGGTCCGCACTCAGCCCGGACTGGATCTGCTGGTGAACAATGCCGCGATCCGCGGACCCGAACGCCGCACCCGGACCCTGAACGGCAACGAGATCACTTTCCAGGTCAACTATCTCGCGCCCTACGTGCTCACCAAGGCGCTGGCGCCCGCCCTCGCCGCCGCCCGCGGCCGGGTCGTGAACGTCTCCTCGAGCATGCACAAGGCGGGCGCGATCGGCTGGTCCGACCTGGACCGGAAGAAGGGCTACTACCTGCCGTTGCCGGTCTACGCCCAGTCCAAGCTCGCCTTGACCATCTTCAGCCGTACCTTCGCCGAGGTGTACTCCGGTTCGGTGACCTCCATCAGCGTGGACCCCGGCAATATCAAGACCGCGATGCTCCCGTTCTACGGTCACGTCGGCCGCCCGGCCGTCGAAGTCGCGGCGGAAGTCGCCCGGCTCTGTGATCCGGCGACCGAACTCGTCTCCGGCGCGCACTACGTCCGCCTGGAACCGGCGGCGCCCGCGGCCCTGGTCGACAACCCGTCCATCCGCGCCCGCCTGGCCCGGTTCACCGCCCGGCTCACCGACATCGACTGACGGAACGAACTCCGGGGAGCACGGCCGAATAGCGTTGACACGCCGGACGTTCGTGTGGCTGGCTGACCGTATGGGGCGTGCTGACCGGACAGAACGCGCCGGCCGAACCGGCCGCGGATCCCGCCGTGTCAGGGTGGCGGCGGTGGGTGATCTGCACCTGTGCGAAACCCTGCGCGGTCGCTTCCGCCCCGCCCTGCTGGAATTGGGTGAACGCGCGGACGTGCTGTTGCTGGCCGGTGATCTGACCAACGGCGGCACCCTGCGGGACACCGAGGTACTGTGCGCGGAGATCGCCGACCTGCCGGTGCCGGTGGTGGCGGTCCTCGGCAACCACGATCACGACCGCCGCCTCGGCTTCCGGATCGCGGTGCGGCTCGGTGAGATCGGCGTCCATGTCCTCGACGGCACTGCGATCACCCTGCCCGTCAACGGCATTCGGCTCGGTATCGCGGGGGTCATGGGCGGCAGCGGCGGATTCCCCGGCCACCCGGGCAACCCCGACGAGGGCAGCGCCGAACACCGGGCCCGCTACCGCCGCGGGCCCGCCGACGCCGCCCGCCTGCGCGCCGCCCTCGAAACCCTCGACAGCGATCTGCGCATCGCCGTCATGCATTTCTCGCCCGTCGTGGACACGCTGGTCGGCGAACCGCCGAAGATCTATCCGGGCCTCGGCTGCGCGGAGCTGGCCGACGCGGTGGACGCGGGCGGCGCGCACTTCGCGATCCACGGACACGCCCACGGCGGCACCGAGTTCGGCCGCACCCCCGGCGGGATCGAAGTCCGCAATGTCTCCCACCCGGTGATCCGCGCCGCGTACCGGGTCTACGAACTGACCGCACGGAAAGACGCCTGAACCGCTCCCCGTTATCATTGACGCAATCTCTACTCGTGGCGCGCCGGGAAGTCTGGTCGGCCGGTCCGAAACCTCGGGCTGTACGTTCCGACCTGGGAGTTTCGATGCGGCGTCCGTTTTCGATCTTGACGGATATCACTGCCGTGAACGCCCGGCCAACCGTCGTATCCTGCAGTTATGCATGCCGCTCAGATGGCCGAGGACTACCCGGTGATCGATTTGGACTCCGATGCCATCGACGCCGCGAGGCTGCTGGCCGAGCATCGGCTGCCGGGGATCCTGGTGACCGATGCCAGCGGCGCGCCGCATTCGGTGCTGCCCGCCTCGCAGGTCGTGTTGTTCATCGTGCCGAAGTACGTCCAGGACGACCCGTCACTGGCGGGTGTGCTGAACGAGTCCATGTGTGGGCAGGTGGTGAAGCGGTTGCGCGGCAAGAAGGTCCGCGACGTGATCCCCGAACGGCTCACCAAGATCCCGGCCGCCAAGGCCGACGACAATATCGTCGAAGTCGCGGCGCTCATGGCGAAGTACAAATCGCCGTTGGTGGCGGTGCAGGAGGGCGAGCGGCTGCTCGGCGTGATCACCTCCTCGCGGCTGCTCGAGGTGGCGCTGGCGAACTGAGCCCGCCGGGGCGGCGACCGTGAACGTCGCCTTCGCCCTCGCGGTCTTCGCCCTCGCCTACGCACTGATCGCCTCCGAACGCGTCCACAAGACGACCGCGGCCCTGGTCGGCGGCGGCGCGGTGGTGGCGGTCGGCATCCTCGACGCCGACGACGTCTTCTACTCGCACGAGACCGGCATCGACTGGAACGTCATCTACCTGCTGCTCGGGATGATGATCATCGTCGGCGTGCTGCGGCACACCGGCATCTTCGAATATGTCGCGATCTGGGCGGCCAAGCGGGCCAAGGGATCCGCGCTGCGGGTGATGATCCTGCTGGTCCTGATCACCGCGACCGCCTCCGGGTTTCTCGACAATGTCACGACCGTGCTGCTGATCGCCCCGGTCACCCTGCTGGTGTGCGAGCGGCTGGACGTATCGCCGACGCCGTTCCTCATCGCCGAGGTGCTGGCCTCCAATATCGGCGGCGCGGCGACCCTGGTCGGCGATCCGCCGAACATCATCATCGGCAGCCGGGCGGGGTTGTCGTTCAACGACTTCTTCCTGAATCTGACCCCGATCGTGCTGATCGTGCTGGCGGTGTTCACGCTGCTGCTGCCGCGGCTGTTCCGGGGCGCGTTCGACGTCGATCCCGAGCGGGCGGCCGACATCATGGGGTTGAACGAGCGTGAGGCCATTCGCGATCCGAAACTGCTGATCAAGTGCGGAATTGTGCTGGCGGCGGTTTTCGCGGGTTTCTTCGGCCACCCGATCTTCCACCTCGAGCCGTCGCTGGTGGCATTACTCGGGGCCGGTGCGCTGGTGTTGATTTCCGGTCTGCCACAACATGATTACCTGGGCGCGGTGGAATGGGAGACCCTGCTGTTCTTCGCCGGCCTGTTCGTGATGATCGGGGCGTTGGTGAAAACCGGTGTGATCGGCCGGGCGGCGAAATTCGCGACCGAACTCACCGGCGGAAACGCGCTCGTGGCAACCATGCTGATACTGGTGGTCTCGGCGGTGCTGTCGGGCGTCATCGACAACATCCCGTACGTGGCGACCATGAGCCCACTGGTGGCGGAGCTGGCCGCGCACGTCGACCAGCCCGGCCGGGCGGACGCGCTGTGGTGGGCGCTGGCACTGGGCGCGGATTTCGGCGGCAATCTCACAGCAGTCGGGGCCAGCGCGAACGTGGTGATGCTCGGGATCGCGCGGCGTTCGGACCATCCGATCTCGTTCTGGGAATTCACCCGCAAGGGCATTCCGGTGACGGCTGTCACTATTGCGGTGGCCGCTCCCTATCTCTGGCTGCGCTATTTCGTATTCGCCTGACCAGTACAAAGAGGTACATTCCGGACACCTTCTGTGTGGCGATTGGGGATTTTCACGACCCCTGACCGACAATGGCAGCCGCCATGTCCATATCCAGTACCGATCATCCGACCGCGCCCGACCGCGACCGCCAGCCGGCCTCGGGCGCCCCTGTCAGGCCCGGCTCCTACCGACACGATCTGGACGGCCTGCGCGGCGTAGCTATCGCCCTCGTGGTCGCCTTCCACATCTGGGCGGGCCGGGTGTCGGGCGGCGTGGACGTGTTCCTGGTGCTATCGGGCTTCTTCTTCACCGGCATGCTGGTGCGGCGCGGCGGCACCGGCTCGGTGGGTGTGCTGCGGACCGCGCGGCGCACCCTGCGCAGACTGCTGCCCGCCATGGTGGTGGTGCTGGCCGCGGTGGTCGTGGCCGCGGTCGTGCTGCTGCCGCACACGCGCTGGTCGGATATCGCGGGGCAGACGCTGGCTTCGCTGTTCTACTACCAGAACTGGTATCTGGCGATGTCCTGGTCGGACTATCTGGCCGCGGATCCGTCGGTGAGCCCCCTGCAGCATCTGTGGTCGATGTCGGTGCAGGGGCAGATGTATCTGGCGCTGCTACTGGTGGTGGCGCTGGTGGCGGCCGGACTGCGGCTCGCGCTCACCTGGAAACTCATTGCCGCGCATCCGATCGCGCGGCGGCTGGGCCGGGACGGAATGCTGCGGGTGACTCTCGCGGTGGTGTTCACGATCGCCGTGGTGATCTCGTTCAGGTATGCCGCCGAGGGTGTTTCGACCCAGCAGGGCTGGAACTACTACGACACCTTCGCGCGCGCCTGGGAACCGCTGGCGGGCGCGTTGCTCGCACTCGTCGCGCCCCTGGTCCGGCTGCCCACCCCCGCGCGGGAAGCGCTGGCCTGGATGGGAATCGCGGTGATCGCCTGCTGCGGCTGGGTGGTCAACGGCGTCCTGGTGTTCCCCGGTCCCGCCGCCCTGATCCCGGTGCTGGCCACCGCCGCACTGATTCTCGCGGGCGCGGGCCGCGACACCGCCGATCAGCCGGTCGTGAACCGGCTGCTGGCCACCGGCCCGATCGTGCAGCTGGGTGGTTTCGCGTACGCGCTGTACCTGTGGCACTGGCCGATTCTGATCTTCTATCTGGGTGAACAGCATCTGCGCCGGGCCGGAGCGCTGGACGGTCTGGTCATCATCGTGGTCTCGCTGCTGCTCGCCTATGGCACCCACCATCTGGTGGAGGAGCCGCTGCGGGAGCGTTCCAAGCCCGTGGCCGCCCCGGAGCGCGGCCGGGTAGTCACCGGACTGGCCAGTCTGCTCGACGGCCGATTCGCCGGTCGCGCGCTCGCGGTCCCGGTCCGCCTGCTCGCCGGGCGGGGCAGTCTGCTCACCGGTATCGCGGTCACGACTGTCGGTGTGCTGCTACTGGGTTCGACGGTGGCCTGGCAGTGGAACAACGGCGCGAAGGCGCACGCGGTCGGCCAGCTGGATCCCGCGAAGTACCCGGGCGCGGCGGCTCTCACCGATCACGCCCTGGTGCCGCGCGCCCCCATGCGCCCCACCACGGAGGAAGCTCCCGCCGATATCGCCTACCCCACCCGGGACGGCTGCATCTCCGACTTCGACACCCGCGCGGTGATCACCTGCACCTACGGTGACCACGACGCCCACCGCACCATCGCGGTGGTCGGCAATTCCCATGCCGAGCACTGGATTCCCGCGCTGCAGCTGCTCGGCGAGCAGTATCGCTTCCGCGTAGTCGTCTACTTGAAGATGGGCTGCCCGCTGACGGTCGCCGAGGATCCCGTGTACAAGGGTCAGCAGAACCCGGACTGCCGTGACTGGTCCGCCGAGGTCATCGACCGTCTCGGCATCGAGCGCCCCGATTACGTCTTCACCACGGCCACCCGGCCCAGCGACAACGGCGGCGACGAGACCCCGCAGGACTACATCGACGTCTGGTCGGCCCTGTCCGACCGCGGCCTCGAGGTCATCGGTATCCGCGACACCCCGTGGTTGCGCCGCAACGGCATCCGCTACCGCGCCATCGACTGCCTGGCCAGCGGCGGGGATCGGGTCGGCTGCGGCCTGAAGCGCTCCGAGGCGCTCTCGCCTCAGAACCCCGCCGAGGGGCCCGCGTCCGCCTTCCCGAACATGCACCTGATCGACCCCAACGACGCGGTCTGCGAGCCCACCGTCTGCGCGGTCGTCGAGGGCAACATCCTCGTCTACCACGACGAGCACCACCTGACCGCGAGCTATGCACGCTCGCTGGCCCCCGAGCTCGGGCGCGAACTGCGCCCGATTCTCGGCTGGTGGTGATCTCGTCGGGCGCTATTCGCCCAAGGGCTCCAGCCGCAGCGGGACGCCGATGCGGTTCCACAGGTTGATCTGCGCGGTCACCGCGACCAGACCGGCCCGCTGGCCGTCGTCGAAGTGCTTCTCGACGCCCGCCCAGATCTCGTCGCTCACCCCGTGCGGGCCGAGCTGTGTTGCCGCCTCGGCGTATTCGAGCGCGGCCCGCTCGGCGGGGGTGAACAGCGCCGACTCGCGCCAGGCGGCGAGGTGCCAGAGCCGACGCTCGGTCTCACCTTCCTTGCGGGCCTCGGTGGAGTGCATGTCGACGCAGAACAGGCAGCCGTTGATCTGGGAGACCCGGATCTTCACCAGCTCGCGCACGGTGGCGTCGAGCGGGCCGCGCCGGATCGCGGTCTCGGCGGCGAGCCAGGCCTGGTAGACCTCGGGAGCCGCCTCGTGCATGGTCAATCGCGACATGGTGTCGTCCTTCCTGGGATGGTGTGCACCCCTTGGACGAGACAGGTCCCGCGGACGTGACGGGCGCGCGGCTGTGTCCTCGATCACGCTGACGGTGCGGCGGTCACGCTGTCGTTGCCTTGGATTAGCCGAAATTGGCCGAAACGCCCCGAGGGGGACGATAATCCGCACGTGGGAACCGTTCTACTGATCGCCCTGAGTCTGTTGTGCTTCGTCACCGGACCGGCGTTGGCGCTGGTCATCGTGGCAGCGGTGCGCCGGTCCGCCCGGCATGTCGCCGCCGAACTCCGGCGTGGCGCGGATGAATCGGGTTCCGGTGGATCGGTCACACGATCCACCGGAACCCGATCCGGCACCGGTCACCCCTGAGCCGGTGCGCGGGCGGGCCCGCTACGGCCGCGTCAGTGAGGCGTAGCGGGCAATGTGCTGGTCGGTGGTGCCGAACTCGTACTGCACGGCGGTCAGGCGCTTGAAGAAGTGGCCGATGGCGAGTTCCTCGGTCATGCCCATGGCGCCGTGCAGCTGCACCGACTCCTGGCCGATCCGGCGGGCGGCACGGCCCACGGTGGCCTTGGCGGCCGAGGCCGCGCGAGCCCGCTCGGCGGCGGGGGCGTCCAGCTTCAGGGTCACCAGATACGTTGCGGCCACGGCCTGTTCCAGCTCCAGCAGCATGTCCACCATGCGGTGCTGCAGGGCCTGGAAGCTGCCGATCGGGACGCCGAACTGGCGGCGCTGCTTGGCGTAGGCGACGGTGTCGTCGACCACCTTGCGCATGGCCCCGACCGTTTCCGCGCACACCGCCGCGATGGCCTCGTCCACGGTCGCGGCGATGGCCTCGCCGGCGGACGCGAGCAGCAGGGCGTCGGCGGGGACGCGCACACCGTCGAAGGTCAGGTCGGCGGCCTGACGTTCGTCGATGGTCCGGTAGGCGCGCGCGGTCAGCCCCGCGGGCGGCGCGGCCGGGTCGGCATCGACGGCGAACAGGGCGATCTCGCCGTCCGCGACCGCGGTCACCAGCAGGTGGGTGGCCAGCGGCGCCGCGGTCACGACCGTCTTCTCACCGGTGATCACCCAGTCGTCGCCGTCGCGCACCGCCGTGGCCGTCACCGCGGTGTAGTCGTAGCCGGATCGCGGCTCCAGCGCGGCGAATCCGGTCACCACCTCACCGGCGGCGATGCCCGCCAGCAGGTCCTCGGCGCGTTTGCCGGTGGCGCGGCGCAGCAGGCCGCCGCCCACCACGACGGTGTCCACGTACGGCTCCAGCACCAGGGCCGCGCCCAGTGCCTCGGCGATGATCATGGTCTCGACCGGTCCGCCCCCGATGCCGCCTGCCGACTCCGGCAGGCTCGCTCCGAGAATCCCGACCTCCTCGGCCAGGCCGCGCCAGATCTCCGGCTGCCACCCGGCCCCGGTGCGCGCCGCGGCCCGGCTCGCCTCCAGGGGGTAGCGGGCCGTCAGGAACTCGGTGACGGTGTCGCGCAGCAGTTCTTGTTCCGCGGTGAAAGAGAAGTCCATGTCACAGTCCCAGGGTGGCTTTGGCGATGATGTTGCGCTGAATCTCGTTGCTGCCGGCGTAGATCGAGCCGGCGCGGTCGTTGAAGTACCGCAGCGGGGCGACCGCCTGCCACTCCTCGCCCGCGACGAAACCGTCGGCGGGCGGGGTGAAGTCGGCGATCGGGCCGCCCGGCATGGTGGCGTGCGGCTGATAGGCGCGGCCCCGCGGACCGGCGGCCTCCAGTGCCAGCTCGGTGAGCGCCTGGCTCAGCTCGGTGCCCAGGATCTTGAGCGTGGACGCGGCCGGGCCCGGGTCCTTGCCGCTGGAAACCAGTGCGAGCGTGCGGTATTCGAGGATCTCCAGCACATCGGCGCGCAGCCGGGCATCGGCCAGCTTGGCGGCGAAGGCGGGGTCGTCGATGAGCGCGCCGCCGCCCGGGGCGACCTGATCGGTGGCGGCCTGTGCCAACTCCTCGGCCATCACCTGCAGGGCCGGGGCGACCGCGCCGCCGCCGCGCTCGAAGTTGAGCAGGAACTTGGCCACGGTCCAGCCGTCGTCGATCTGCCCCAGCACGTTCGCCTTCGGCACCCGGACCTGATCGAAGAACACCTGGTTCTGCACCTGCTCGCCGGAGGTCATGACCAGCGGCCGGATCTCGATGCCCGGGGTGCGCATATCGATCAGCAGGAAGGTGATGCCCTGCTGCTTCTTGGCCTGCTTGGAGGTGCGGACCAGCGCGAAGATCCAGTTCGCCTCGGTGGCGTGGGTGGTCCAGATCTTGGAGCCGGTGACCACCAGGTCCTCGCCGTCGGCGACCGCGGCCATGGACAGCGAGGCCAGGTCCGACCCGGCCTCGGGCTCGGAGTAGCCCTGGCAGAAGAAGACCTCGCCGGTGAGGATGCCGGGCAGGAAGAAGTCCTTCTGCTCCGGTGTGCCGAACGCCATGATCGCGTGCGAGACCATGCGAATTCCCATGGGGGACAGGTTCGGCGCCCCGGCCAGGGTGCATTCGCGGCCGAAGATGTAGTGCTGGGTGAGGCTCCAGTCGCAGCCGCCGTACTTCACCGGCCAGGCCGGGGCGGCCCAGCCGCGCTCGTGCAGGATGTGCTGCCACTCCATGCTGGCCTCGTGGTCCGGGTAGACGCTGGTCGCCAACCGTCCCGCTCGGCGTAGATCGTCGGTTAACTTTTCGTCGAGAAAGCTGCGCACTTCATCACGAAACGCCAGATCAGCAGGCGACCAGTCAAGGTCCACGATGACTCCTTGTCCGAGAACTGGCATCAACCATCTCACCGCATCCCCCCTGCTGGCAAATGTGCTGGCACCCGCCCTCACTTGAATCTCTTGAACATTCCAATGTGGAGGTTTATCCTGGATTCACGTTCCACAATGGAATATCCGGTAGCGCTCGACCGTTAAGGATCGACATGGACATCACCACCGGCACCCGCGCCTCCGACGCCGAGCGCGCCCAGATCGCCGATCTCCTGGGCCGTCACCTGTCCGAAGGCCGCCTGGACCTCGCCGAATACAACGACCGCCTCACCAGCGTCTACGCCACCGCCACCCGCGAAGACCTCCAGCTGGTCCTGCGAGACCTGCCGAAGCTCTCGAAGACCGTTGCGCCGCAGAACACTTCGCGCGCCCGCCTGCCGCTCTGGCAGCGGATCGAGGGCAGCGCCTGGCTCGGGGTGAGCCTGCTGTGCCTGTTCATCTGGGCCGCGATCTCGGTGGCCGCAGGCGAATTCACCTACCCCTGGCCCATCTGGGTCATCGGCCCCTGGGGCGCGGTACTGGTCTTCCGTGTCGTCATGGGCTGGGAATCCGCCGCCTGGAACCGCTACCGCGCCCGCTGACCCGCGACCCGGATCGCGCCGTGGCGCACAAGGGACGCGAGGTCGGCATACTCGGGGCAATCTTCGGGAAGCGGGTAGTCTGAGCCGCTGTGCACCTGAAGAGTCTGACGTTGAAGGGGTTCAAGTCCTTCGCGTCCGCGACGACGTTGCGATTCGAGCCGGGGATCACCTGTGTGGTGGGGCCCAATGGGTCGGGCAAGTCGAACGTCGTCGACGCGCTCACCTGGGTGATGGGTGAGCAGGGCGCGAAAGCGCTGCGGGGCGGGAAGATGCAGGACGTCATCTTCGCCGGTACCGCGGGCCGCGCTCCGCTCGGTCGTGCCGAAGTCACGCTGACCATCGACAACTCCGACGGGGTGCTGCCCATCGAGTACTCGGAGGTGTCGATCACCCGCCGCATGTTCCGCGACGGCGCCGGCGAGTACGAGATCAACGGCAACTCCTGCCGGTTGATGGACGTGCAGGAACTGCTGTCGGACTCCGGTATCGGCCGCGAGATGCACGTCATCGTCGGTCAGGGTCAGCTCTCGGCGATCCTGGAATCGCGGCCGGAGGATCGGCGGGCCTTCATCGAGGAGGCCGCGGGCGTGCTCAAGCACCGGCGGCGCAAGGAGAAGGCGGTCCGCAAGCTGGACGCCATGCAGGCCAATCTGGCCCGACTCACCGACCTCACCACCGAACTGCGCAGGCAGCTCAAGCCGCTGGGCCGGCAGGCCGAGGTGGCGCGTCGCGCCGCGACCGTCCAGTCCGAGCTGCGGGACGCCCGGCTGCGGCTCGCCGCCGACGATCTGGTCAGCCGCCGCCGCGAACTCGAGAGCCAGCAGAGCAAGGAGGCGTACGCGCGTGAGCAGCACGTCACCGTGCAGGCCGAACTCGATGCCGCCAATGCCGCACTGGCACAGCAGGAATTCGAGCTGTCCAAGCTGACCCCCGGCGCCGAGGCCGCCGCGCAGACCTGGTTCCAGCTGTCCGCGCTGACCGAACGCGTCAACGCCACTATCCGGATCGCGCGTGATCGCGCGCGCAACCTGACCATCGAGCAACCGACCGGCACCGGTCGAGATCCGGAACAGCTGGAGCGCGAAGCGGATCGGGTCGAGGCCGAAGAAGCCGAACTGCGCGAAGCCGTCGAAATCGCCACCGAGACGCTGGAAGCGGCCCGCGAGCAACTCTACGAACGCGAGCAGGCCGCCAAGGCCGCCGAGCAGGCGCACCTGGCCGCGGTCCGCGCCGTCGCCGACCGTCGCGAGGGCCTGGCCCGGCTCTCCGGCCAGGTCGACACCCTGCGCATCCGCGCCCAGTCCGTGGACGGCGAGGTGGCCCGCATGTCCACCGCCATCGCCGAGGCCCGCCGCCGCGGCGAGGACGCCAATGCCGAATTCGAGGCCGTGCAGGGCGAACTCAACGAACTCGACGCCGGCGAGGAAGGCCTCGACCACGCCTACGAGCACGCCGCCCAGGCCCTCGCGCTGGCCGACCAGCGCGTCACCGAACTGCGCGAACAGGACCGCGAGGCCGGTAAACGCGTCGCCTCCCTCACCGCCCGCATCGAAGCCCTCGCCATGGGCCTGCGCCGCAAGGACGGCGCGGCCTGGCTGCTCGAGCACCGCGCCGACGGACTGCTCGGCCCGCTGTCCGGCCTGATCCGCGTGCACGGCGGCTTCGAGTCCGCGGTCGCCGCGGCCCTCGGTCCGCTCGCCGACGCCGTGGCCGCCGACACCGGGCCCTCCGCGCACGCCGCGGTGCGCGCGCTCAAGGAGAGCGACGGCGGCCGCGCCGCCCTGGTCTACGCCGACGCCGCGAATCTCCCTGCGGCGCAAGCGGATTACCCCCTGCCCGGCTCCGCCCGCTGGCTCGTCGACGTGGTCGACTGCCCCGCCAACCTGCGCGGCGCGATCACCGCCCTCACCGCGGGCATCGCCGTCGCCGACGACCTCGCCACCGCCGCGCAGGTCATCGCCGCGCGCCCGGAACTGCGGGTGGTCACCCGCGACGGCGACATCACCGGCAGCGGCTGGCTGCTCGGCGGCTCCGACCGCGCCCCCAGCCAGCTCGAGGTGCAGGCCGACATCGATTCCGCCACCGCCGAATTGGCGTCCTGGCAGCGGCAGGCCGAGGAACTGGAAGCCGCGCTCGCCGGGGCGCTCGCGGAGCAGACCGACCGCAAGGAAGCCGTCGACCACGCCCTGCTCGCCCTGCACGAATCCGACCAGGCCCTGGTCTCCATCTACGACCGGCTCGGCCGCCTCGGCCACGCCGCCCGCGGCGCCCAGCGCGAATGCGACCGGCTGCTGGCCCAGCGCGCCGACGCCGAGACCGGCCGCGAGGAAACCCTCGCCAAGCTCGCCGAACTCGAGGACAGGCTGCGCCACGCCGAGAACGAACAGGCCGACCTGGACCCGGAATCCGCGGGCACCGAGACCGCCGGATACGCCCGCGAGGAGGCCGCCGCCGCCCTCGCCGAGGTCCGCTCCATGGAGGTCGAGGCCCGCCTGGCCGTGCGCACCGCCGAGGAACGCGCGGAATCGGTACGCGGCAAGGCCGATTCGCTGCGCCGCGCCGCCCGCGCCGAACGCGAGAACCGGGCCCGCGCCGAACGCGCCCAGGCCGCCCGCCGCCAGGCCGCCGCGCTGGCCGCCGTGGTCGCCGCCTCCGCGGAGAAGATCGCCGCCGAACTCGAGCAGGTGGTGGCCCAGGCCGCCGCCCGCCGCGACGAATTGGTGCGTCGCCGCGGCGAATTCGCCGCCCAGGCCGATCAGACCAAGGAGCGTTCACGCGCCCTGACCACCCAGCTCGCGCAGCTCACCGATGCCGTGCACCGCGACGAGGTGGCCCGCGCCCAGGCCGCGCTGCGCATCGAACAGGTCGAGACCACCATCGCCGAACAATTCGGCGTCAGCCTCGACGACCTCATCGCCGAATACGGCCCCGACGTCCCCATGCCGCCCACCGCGCTGGAGATGATGGAGTACGAGCAGGCTCGCGAGCGAGGCGACGCGGTCAGCGAGCCGCAGCCCATGCCCTACGACCGCGCCACCCAGGAACGCCGCGCCAAGCGGCTCGAGAAGGACCTGGTCACCCTCGGCAAGGTGAATCCCCTGGCGCTGGAGGAGTTCGCGGCCCTCGAGGAGCGCTACACCTTCCTCAACACCCAGCTCGAGGACGTCAAGAAGGCCCGCCAGGACCTGCTCGACGTGGTCGCCGAGGTCGACGAGCGCATCCTGCAGGTCTTCACCGAGGCCTACGAGGACGTGGAACGCGAGTTCACCGGCGTCTTCGGCCGCCTGTTCCCCGGCGGTGAGGGGCGGCTGCTGCTCACCAATCCCGCGGACATGCTCACCACCGGCGTCGAGGTCGAGGCCCGCCCGCCGGGCAAGAAGGTCAAGCGGCTGTCGCTGCTCTCCGGCGGCGAGAAGTCCTTGGCCGCCGTCGCTTTCCTGGTATCGATCTTCCGCGCCCGGCCTTCTCCTTTCTATGTGATGGACGAGGTCGAGGCCGCGCTGGACGACACCAACCTGCGCCGGCTCATCGGACTGTTCGAGCAGCTGCGGGAGAAGAGCCAGCTGATCGTGATCACCCATCAGAAGCCGACCATGGAGATCGCCGACGCGCTCTACGGCGTCAGCATGCGCGGTGACGGCATCACGCAGGTGATCTCGCAGCGGATGCGCGGGGAGAACCTGGTCGGTGCGACGCCGTAGGTTCGCCACGGAGTCCCGCTGAGCGGAAATTCATCCCGATGTCGGAGTGAAACACCTGCGCGTCCCATTGGGTCGCCGCTAGCCTCCGGCCCCATGAAGCGCTCCATCGCCGTCCTGGCCGCCGGACTCACCGTCGGCCTCGCCGCTCCGCTCCCACTCGCCCTCGCCGACACCGGATCCGCCGGGTCCGGCTCGGGCACGGGATCCCTGTCGGGCTCCGGCGGCAGCAACGCCAACCTCCCGCCCTACAGCCAGTGGATCAGCGACGTCACCACCGTCGCCAACGCCGCCCAGGCCTACCTGACCACCGCGCTGCCGGGCGTCACCAAGCCGGCCATCGTCCTCGACATCGACAACACCTCGCTGGAGACCAGCTACCACGCGGCACCCATCACCCCGGCCATCCCGCCCATGCTGGCGCTGGCCAAGTGGGCGAAAAGCCAAGGCGCGGCGATCATCTTCGTGACCGGCCGCCCCTCGGTGATGAACATCTACAGCCAGATCAACCTGACCACGGTCGGCTACCCGGTCGACGGCCTCTACGGCGGCGGCCTCACCACCGGCTCTTCCGGCGCGGGCGCGCTCGCCGACTACAAGACCGCCACCCGCGCCTCGATCGAGGCCCAGGGCTACACCATCGTCGCCAATATCGGTAACAGCGCTTCCGACCTGTCCGGCGGCCACGCCCAGCAGACCTTCAAGCTGCCCGACTACAACGGCGCGCTGAACTGATCCACCCGGACCCCGATCGAGCCCGAGCTCGTCAATCCAGCAGCGACTTCAACCGCGCCGCACCGGATTCGGCGAGCCACGCCTCGAAAGTCCGCAGGCCGGGATGGATCTCGCGGACCACCGGGATGTCGGCGTGCCAGCCCCGGCCCTCCCGGGACAGCCGCCAGACCACACCGACCTCGGGGCCCATGGCCTCGGCGTCGGCCTGCGAGGCCTCCACGTAGCGGACCTGGTGGCCGGTCGCGGCGGTGATGGCCGCCGCGGCCTCGGTCATGGTGAGAGCGTCACCGGCCAACTCCAGAACCTCGCCGTGGAAGCGGGCCGGATCGTCGAAGGCCAGCTGCGCGATCACCGCGATGTCCTCGATCGCGATGGACTGGATCGGCTTGTCCGCCGGGAACAGATGCCGGTGCACGCCGTCGTTGATGCCGTCCACCGGGAAGCCCCGCATCAAGTAGTTCTCCATGAACCGGACCGGACGCAGGATCGTCCAGTGCAGGCCGCTCGCGCGCAGCGCCTCCTCCACCCGGCGTTTGCCCTGCGCTCCCCACTGGCCGTCCTCGGTCAGCGAGGCGACGGTCGTGAATACGATGTACTCGACACCGGCCGCGGCCGCCGCGTCGATGAAAGCCCTGCCGCGCGCGACCTCCAGGTCGACATCCCAGCCGTCGGGGCCGTAGGCGGCGGGCGGCACCAGGAACGCCGCTCCCACGCCCGTCAGGGCCGGGGCCAGCGTCTCGGGCCGGTCGAAGTCGCCGACGGCGAGCTCCGCGCCCGCCGCGGCGAGGGCCTGCGCCGCAGCCGATTCCGGATCGCGCACCAGGACGCGCACCGACCGGCCGGTGTCGAGCAGCCGGCGCGCGGTGACGCCACCCTGCTTGCCGGTCGCGCCGGTCACCAAGATCAGGTCATGACGAGAGGACGCCAGATCCTTCTGAGCAGACATTCTCACCCGTTCGTTCGGTAGTATTCGGGTCGGTCGACCCGGATATGCACGCTATGGCCACCGCGTTTTCGTTGGCCAGCACCGGAAAGGACGCGCGTAACGAAATGCCCGCACTCACCAGCAGCCTCGCCCCCAAGGCCCGTGCCGACGCGCGCCGCAATCGCGCCCTGGTCCTGGCGGCCGCCCAACGCGCCCTCGCCGAGGGCGGGCTCGCGGTCTCCCTGGCCGAGGTGGCCCGCCGCGCCGGGGTCGGCGCGGGCACCGTGTACCGCCATTTCCCCACCAAGACCGAGCTGCTGGAAGCCGTTATGCAGCAACGCATCGACCGGCTCACCGGAGTGGGCCACCGGCTGCGCGACGCCCCCGACGCCGGGGCCGCCTTCTTCGCCTTCTGTGCCGAGGTGATCACCTCCAGCCATCGCAACCAGGCCGTGTGCGACATGGTCAACAATGACGGCTGGCCGCGGGAACTGGTGCGCGACGCCGGAGCCCGTTTCCACGCCGCCCTCGGCGACCTGCTCGCCGCCGCCCAGCGGCAGGGCTCCGTCCGCGCCGACCTCACCGTTCCCGACGTCCTCGCCCTGTTCACGGGATGCGTTGCGATCCAACGCCTGTCACCGGAGCGCGAGCTGTCCCGCCCCGCCGCCCTCGTCCTGGACGCCATGCGCACCCGCCCTCCGGCGCGGCCCGTAACGAAACGCGGGAACGTCATCGCCGCGCGTGACGAAACGGCCATCCGTGACGAAACCTCGGCCCCGCATTGCCCGATCTGCGCCACCCCGATCCACCCGACCGGCACCGGCCGCCCCGCGCGCTATTGTTCGGCAGCCTGCCGTCAGAAGGCCCACCGCCGCCGCCACGCGATACCCGCCTGACCCCTCCGCGGGGCCCGATGAAAGCCCTTGGGGCCCTTCGTGACCTGCGTGTGCCCAAACGGATGCGAAGGTGTGACGAGGGGGCGGAATCGGCGAAAAATACTGGTAGAAGGCTATATACGGCGTTGCGGTATGCCCCCGCGAACCGCCGGTGGGCAGTACGCTCCCTGCGTGGTTTGGGTGTCGGCCGCGGCGTTCGGTGCCGCATGGTGGCTCGGTTTGTATCTACTGGCGCGGGATCCGCGAAAGCTGTTGTTACGCAGAGCGGCAATCGGATTGCTGGCGTTCGCCGCAGCGGTGGTGGCGGATCGGATGGCAGAGGGGAGTCCCTGGTTCGACGGTGTGCGCATCGTGCTGGTGTGCGCCCCGGTGCTGGCCTTCAGCGGTGTCTTCGTGCGGCTGCTGCCCGCCGGGGTGGAACGCGTCGACCGCTGGTGGCGGGCCGGGCTGGTGCCGCTGTGCGCGGTGCTGGCGATGCCGGCCGCGGGCGGTTTCCTGCCCGCGGGCTACGTGCTCGGCGCAGTCACCCTGCTGGCTCTGCTCGGCACCATGCTGGCCATGCTCGGCCAGCAGGCCGAATGGTCCGAGGACTCACGGCGTTCCGCGGCCGGGCTGCTCACCGTGGGCGCGCTGCTGCTCGGGATGAGCGCGGCGCTCGTCCTGCTCGGGTTCAACGTGCTGCCCAGCACGGCCATGCTGTCGGTGACCGCCGCCGACCTGGTGGTGCTGGGCCTGGGTATCGCGGTGCTCGACGCCTACGACGAGGGCGAGGCGCTGCGCGCGGACATGACCCACTCGCTGGTCATCTCGGCTGCCACCGCGGCCGTGTTCGGCGGCCAGGCGGCGCTCACCCTGGCCCTGGCGGGGGAGCGGCCCGCGCTGGTGGCGCTGTTCTTCGGGGCCATCGCCGGTTCCATCACCCTGCAGGTGCTCAACGGCCCGCTGCACGCGGGCGCGGACCGGGTGGCGTTCGCCTCCGATCCGCGACTGTTCGCGGCCCGTGTCGAATTGCGCAGCGCCACCGAGGCTTTGCTGCGCAAGGGCGTTGACGACTAGAGCGGGGCGTTGACGATTAGAGCAGGTCGCTGACGTCGTCGGGAACGTCGACGGCGTATTTGCGCAGCGTCTCCATGGGCACCACCTCGAGGGCGTTCTCATGGGTGGCGGCCAGCACCACGGGTGCGGCCACCCCGTCCTCGTGGGCGTGCAGCCAGCGCACGGCCACCACGCACCAGCGGTCACCCGGTTGCAGGCCGGGGAAGTTGTTCTCCGGCCGCGGGGTGACGAGGTCGTTGCCGATCGACTTCTGGTGCTCCAGGAATTCCGCGGTCACCACCGTGCAGACGGTGTGGCTACCCAAATCCTCGGGACCGGTGCTGCAGCATCCGTCCCGGTAGAAGCCGGTGAGAGGATCGGTGCCACACTCCTCCAGCGGTCCCCCAAGCACATTTCGATCGGTCACGTCGCCGATCCTATTGTCTCGGTGTCGCATTCGCCGCTCCTTCCGCACTGTGGCACGTAGTCGAGCAGACCGGTTGGTAGATGGTCGGATTTTCGGGCCACACCCCGGCGTGTCGATGCATCCCACGGCCCCGCCGTGTGATATCGGCCACGGCCCCCCGACGCGACGGTAGGTGCGTGAAACCGACATCGCAACCACCTCTGAAAGGATGGGGACGTGACGACTGCAGAAGTTTGGATTCTCATCGCCGCCATCGCGGCGGTGCTGCTCGTGGCGCTGGTTGCCGGATATGCCCTGAACAAGCGCCGCCGGATCTCGCTGATCCCGGAGGTCACCGAGACCAAGGAGCTGACCGACAGGTCCGGCGGATACCAGGCCGCGAGCGGATTCAGCTTCAGCCAGGGCACCTCCGCGCCCGAACGCGAGAAGGTCCCGGCCACCAAGGACAAACCGGTGCCGCTCCCGCCCGAGCGCACCGACGACGAGGGGCAGCCGCACATCGGCGACGACGCGGCCATCCCGCGCGACTCCGGCAAGCGCAGCATCCACGAGGTGCGTCTCCCGGAACCTGTCCAGGGGCCCGAACCCGCCCCGGCCGCGGAGACCGTCACGCCCGTCGCGGACACCACCGCGACCGCGGCCGACACCACCGCGAGCGCCGCCGCGCAGACCGCTCCCGCCGACGCGGCAGTCACGCCCGCCACCGATGCCCCCGCCGAGCCGGCGGACGACGCGGCCCACGCCGCGGCGATCGAGGCCGCCGAAGCCGCCGGGGAGATCGCCGCGGGCAAGGCAGCCGGTGATGTCGCCGAGCAGCCGCTCTCGCAGGAGGCCGCGGCCGAGGAGGCCGCCGAGGCCGCCGTCGCCGCCGCCGAGATCGCGGCGGGCGCCGAGGCCGCCGTCGCCGCCCACGCCGGTGCGCACGCCCCCGAGGCCACCGCTCCTGCCGAGCCCGCGGCCGCGGCTCCCGCGATCGCCGAGATCGAACCCACCGCGGGCCGTCTCACCAAGCTGCGCGGCCGCCTGTCCCGTTCCCAGAACGCCGTCGGCAAGTCCCTGCTGGGCCTGCTCGGCGGTGGCGATCTGGACGAGGACTCCTGGGAGGAGATCGAGGACACCCTCGTCATGGCCGACCTGGGCACCGCCAGCACCGCCGCCATCGTGGAGCGTCTGCGCGAGGAGATGGCCGGGCGCAGCATCCGCACCGCCGCCGACGCCCGCGCGCTGCTGCGCGAGGTGCTCGTCGAGGCGCTGCGGCCGGAGCTGGATCGCTCCATCCGCGCGCTTCCGCACGCCAATCACCCGTCGATTCTGCTGGTCGTGGGTGTGAACGGCACCGGAAAGACCACCACCACCGGCAAATTGGCGCGCGTGCTGGTCGCCGACGGCCGCCGCGTGCTGCTGGGCGCGGCCGACACCTTCCGGGCCGCGGCCGCCGATCAGCTGCAGACCTGGGGTGAGCGCGTGGGCGCGGAGACCGTGCGCGGCAAGGAGGGCGCGGACCCCGCGGCCGTGGCGTTCGACGCGGTGTCGGCCGGTATCGATCGCGGCGTGGACGTGGTGCTCATCGACACCGCGGGCCGCCTGCACACCAAGACCGGCCTGATGGACGAGCTGGGCAAGGTCAAGCGCGTCGTGGAGAAGAAGGCCGCCGTCGACGAGGTCATCCTGGTGCTGGATTCCACGGTCGGTCAGAACGGTCTGATGCAGGCGCGGGTCTTCGCCGACGTCGTGGACATCACCGGTGTGGCGCTGACCAAGCTGGACGGAACCGCCAAGGGCGGCATCGTCTTCCAGGTGCAGCATGAGCTGGGCGTACCGGTCAAACTGGTCGGTTTGGGTGAGGGCGCGGATGATCTTGCTCCCTTCGAACCCGGCGCCTTCGTCGACGCCCTGCTGGGTTAATCCCCACTGAACTGCGCCGATATCGAAACCAACATCATCCTCACAATGTCGTCGTAACAGTGGTGCGGGACCGGAAACGTGACCGCAACACTGCAATCTCATCCGTTCACCTACGCGAAACGCCGCAGGATCACGGAGGAAACACCGACTGACGAATCTCATTGCAGGCTTATGCGCAGGTTGCTGCGGGGCCAGAGATGAGGAGGACAAAAGGTGGCGTTTCCCGTAATAGGTGCAGCCGACACCGGCGACACCGCATGGATGCTGGCAAGTTCAGCACTCGTGCTTCTGATGACACCCGGACTGGCGTTTTTCTACGGCGGTATGGTCCGCTCGAAGAACGTCCTGAACATGATCATGATGAGCATCGCCTCGATGGGCGTGATCACTGTTCTATGGGCGCTGTACGGCTTCTCCGTCGCCTTCGGCGACGACAAGGGGAGCCTGATCGGCAGCCCGACCCAGTACTTCGGGCTGAAGTCGCTGTTCGGTGGCACCTACCTGGCCAGCAGCACCGACCAGACGATCAAGTCGGCCATCCCCCTGGCGGGAACGGTGCCGGCGACGGTCTTCGTGGCCTTCCAGCTCATGTTCGCGATCATCACCGTCGCCCTGATCTCCGGTGCGGTAGCCGACCGCCTGAAGTTCGGGTCCTGGGTGCTGTTCTCGGCCGTGTGGGCCACCGTGGTCTACTTCCCGGTCGCGCACTGGGTCTTCGCCTTCGACGGCGTCACCGGTGAGCACGGCGGCTGGATCGCCAACAAGCTCAAGGCGATCGACTTCGCCGGTGGTACCGCGGTCCACATCAACGCCGGTGTCGCGGGCCTCGTCCTGGCGATCGTGCTCGGCAAGCGCAAGGGCTGGCCGAAGACCCCGATGCGTCCGCACAACCTGCCGTTCGTGATGCTCGGCGCCGGTCTGCTGTGGTTCGGCTGGTACGGCTTCAACGCCGGTTCGGCCGTCGGCTCCAACGGCATCGCGGGCGCCACCTTCGTCACCACCACCGTCGCTACCGGTGCCGCCATGCTGGCCTGGCTGCTCGTGGAGAAGATCCGCGACGGTCACGCCACCTCCCTGGGCGCCGCCTCGGGCATCGTGGCCGGTCTGGTCGCCATCACCCCCTCCTGCTCCTCGGTCAACGTCATCGGCGCGCTCGCCATCGGTGTGGTCGCCGGCGTCCTCTGTGCTCTCGCGGTGGGCCTGAAGTTCAAGTTCGGCTTCGACGACTCGCTCGACGTGGTGGGCGTCCACCTGGTCGGCGGTATCGCGGGCACCCTGATGGTCGGCCTGGTCGCTGCCCCCGAGGCTCCGGCCGCGGTCAAGGGTCTGTTCTACGGCGGCGGCTTCGATCAGCTGATCAAGCAGGCCGTGGGAGCCGGTGCGGTGCTTGCCTTCTCGGGCATCGCCACCCTGATCATCGCGCTCGCCATCAAGTACACCATCGGTCTTCGGGTGAACGAGGAAGCCGAGTTCCAGGGCTTGGATGAGTCCGAGCACGCAGAATCGGCATACGATTTCGCTGCTGTGAGTGGTGCGGCGCGCACCGCCGCCGTCAAGGAGGCATGACGAACATGAAACTGATCACTGCGATCGTGAAGCCGTTCACCCTGGAGGACGTGAAGACCGGCCTGGAGCAGGCGGGCGTGCTCGGCATGACCGTCAGCGAGGTGCAGGGCTACGGCCGTCAGAAGGGCCACACCGAGGTCTACCGCGGCGCCGAGTACTCGGTCGATTTCGTCCCGAAGGTCCGGGTCGAGGTTGTGGTGGACGACGCCTCCGTCGACAAGGTCGTCGAGGTCATCGTCGAAGCCGCCCGCACCGGCAAGATCGGCGACGGCAAGGTCTGGGTCACCCCGGTCGACGCCATCGTCCGGGTGCGCACCGGCGAACGCGGTTCCGACGCTCTGTAATTCGAGCGGGATCCCCGTGGCGGCCCCGGCCCCGTCGGTGTCGAAACCGGCGGTGACGGGGCCGTCCCCGTGCCGGGGCGGCGAACTGAATTGAATCGAGAGGGGCGGTTGTGGGTTTCCAGCAGGAACGCGAAGACAAGGCCGAGGACACGAAAGTCCCCGGAGGCGCCTCGGACCTGGTCCGGGCCCGCAACCAGCTGCTGGGCGAGCACGGCTCGAACGGCCGCGCCACCCGTCTCGACGCGGAGGCCCTGCGCGAGGCCCTGGTGGATCTCTACGACCTGTGGCTGACCACCAAGGGCCACGAGGTCGGCATCACCGCCGACAGCGGGCTCGCCCTGGTCGCGGTGGGCGGACTGGGCCGCCGGGAGATGCTGCCCTACTCCGACCTGGATCTGGTGCTGCTCTACGACGACGTCGACCCCGCCCGGGTCGCCGAGGTCGCCGATCAGCTCTGGTATCCGCTGTGGGACGCCCACATCAAGCTCGATCACAGCGTGCGCACCGTCCCGCAGGCGTTGCGCGTCGCCGCCGACGATCTCACCGCCGGCCTCGGCATGCTCGAGGCGCGGCACATCGTCGGCGACGACGGATTGAGCAATCTGCTCATCGGCGGCGTGCGCCGGGACTGGCGGGCCGGAATCCGGTCCCGTTTCGACGCCCTGATCGAGCAGGCCCACACCCGCTGGCGGCGGAGCGGAGACGTCGCCCACCGTGCCGAACCCGATCTCAAGAACGGGCGCGGCGGACTACGGGACATCCAGTTGCTGGACGCCCTCGCCATCGCACAACTGACCGACGCCATGCCGGGGCTCGGTCCGGAAGTGCCGGGCGGCGGGCTGAAGCAGGCGCACCGCCGCCTGCTCGATGTACGCACCGAGCTGCATCGGGTGGCGGGCCGCGCCCGCGACCAGCTGCGGGCCCAGGACGCCGACGAGATCGGGGCGGCCCTGCGGATCGGTGACCGCTTCGATCTGGCCCGCACGCTCAGCGACGCGGCCCGCACCATCGGCTACTCCACCGATGTCGGGCTGCGCACCGCCGGGAACGCGCTGCCCCGCCGCGGGCTCGCGCGCTTGCGCCGTGTTCCGGTGCGCCGACCACTCGATGAGGGGGTGGTCGAGCATTCCGGAGAAGTGGTGCTCGCCCGCGATGCCCGCCCGCAGCGCGATCCCGGCCTGATCCTGCGGGTGGCCGCGGCGTCGGCGCAGACCGGGCTGCCGATGTCGGCCACCACCCTCAACCGCCTCGGCGAGGACGCGCCCGAGCTGCGCGAGCCGTGGCCGAAGGAGGCGCTCAACGACCTGCTGGTGCTGCTGGGCGCGGGCCGCGGCTCTGTCGACGCCGTCGAGGCCCTGGACCGAACGGGCTTGTGGGGCAGGCTGTTTCCGGAATGGGGTGTGGTGCGCGACCTGCCGCCGCGCGACGCCATGCATACCTGGACCGTGGACCGCCACCTGATGGAGACGGTCGCCCAGGCCGGGGCGCTGTCCACCCGCGTCTCGCGCCCGGACCTGCTGCTGCTGGGCGCGCTGTTGCACGACATCGGCAAGGGCCGCACCGAGGATCACAGCGTGGTCGGCGCGGAGCTGGCCGTGTCGATCGGAAATCGCCTGGGGCTGTGGCCCTCCGACGTGCAGACGCTGGCGGCCATGGTGCGCCACCACCTGCTGCTGCCCGATACCGCCACGCGCCGCGACACTTCCGACCCCGACACCGTGAAGATGGTGATCGATGCCCTCGACGGCGACCCGCACCTGCTGGAACTGCTGGCCGCGCTGGCCGAGGCCGACGCGCTGGCCACCGGGCCCGGGGTGTGGAACGACTGGAAGGCCTCGCTGATCGGCGACCTGGTCCGCAACTGCCGCCACGCCATGGCGGGCGATCCGCTGCCGGAGCCGACCCGGATCCCCGAGGAATTGCGCGCTCGCGCGGCATCCGGTGGCGTGCACGTGGATCTGAGGCCGGGGGACGGCCGCTACCACCACGTGGTCACCGTGGTCGCCCCGGACAGTCCGGGCCTGCTGTCGGAGGCCGCTGGCGTACTGGCCGTGCATTCGCTGCGAGTGCTGTCGGCGGAGCTGGCCAGTGTGGGCGAGTCGGCCATCGACACCTTCGTGGTGGCCCCGCGTTTCGGTGATCCGCCGGACGCCGGTCTGCTGCGGCAGGAGCTGATCCGCGCCATCAACGGCGATCTGGATCTGGCGTCGGTGCTGGCCCGCAAGGAGCGTGACGCGGTCGGCACCCAGCCGAGCCCGTTCGCGCAGGCGCGGCCGCGGGTGTTCTGGCACGAGACCGCCGAGCCGGGGCGGGTGTTGCTGGAATTGCGGGCCGAGGACCGGATCGGGTTGCTGAACCGGTTGGCCGCGGCGCTGGCCGAATCGGGGGTGAACGTGTCGTGGGCGAAGGTGGTGACCATGGGTTCCGCGGTCGTCGACACCTTCTGCCTGGATCTGGGCGATACCGACACGCCCGGGCGGCGAGCCGAGATCTCGGCGGCGGTGCTCGCGGTGGTGCCGCCCCAACAACCGAAGAAATCGCCCGAATCAGACAGCTGAATCGGATCTTCCAGCCGTTTTCCGGTTGGAGAGCAGGCGACGGAGGTAACCGGCAAACCAGGCGTTTGCCCGTTGATCAGAATGTTGCAGGAGATTTGCTGCAATGCGGTCGAGTGACCGGCGTCACACCCTAGTATTCCGCGTGCACGTGTCCGTCATGAGTCGCGAACACGAGGGGAGTGAGTCGGTGGCAATCGAAGTCGTTTCCGCGTCGATGATTACGAGCGATCTGACCGCGCACATCGCCCGCTGTGTCGGTGGCGACCGCTGGGTGGTCTCCTGGCTGCCCGGCCGGACCCTCACCGGGCAGCAGGCCGTGACCGCCATGACCATCGCCTCCGCCGTCACCGGCGAGAGCCCGTCGGACGCCGGCTGGGCGATCCTCGACGGGCTCGCCCTGGAGCTGGGCCTCACCGCCCGCGAGGCGGTCGGCATGGTTGCCATCGAGAAGCACGACCTGCGCCGCCCCGGCCCCCGCCCGCGGTCGCTCGAATAACCACTACCCTGGTATCTCGAGTGAACGTCCCTCGAGATCAGGAGCATCGGTGTTCGAATCCCTTTCCGACCGGTTGGCCGGTGCCCTCAAGGATCTGCGTGGCAAGGGACGCCTGTCGCCGGCGGACATCGACGCTACCGCTCGGGAGATCCGCCTGGCCCTGCTCGAGGCCGACGTCGCGCTGCCCGTGGTGCGCGGCTTCATCGCGAAGATCAAGGAGCGCGCCAAGGGCGCCGAGGTCTCCGCGGCGCTGAACCCGGCCCAGCAGGTCGTCAAGATCGTCAACGAGGAACTCATCAATATCCTCGGCGGCGAGACCCGGCGGCTGCGCCTGGCCAAGAACCCGCCCACGGTCATCATGCTGGCCGGTCTGCAGGGTGCCGGTAAGACCACCCTCGCGGGCAAGCTCGCCAAATGGCTGAAGGGCCAGGGGCATACGCCGCTGCTGGTCGCGTGCGACCTCCAGCGTCCGGGCGCGGTCACCCAGCTGCAGGTGGTCGGCGAGCGGGCCGGGGTGCCGGTCTTCGCGCCGCACCCGGGCACCTCCATCGGCGGCGGCGAGAACCCGCTGGGCGTCTCCGCGTCCGATCCGGTCGACGTCGCGAGCGCCGGCATCGAGGAGGCCAAGGCCAAGCAGTACGACGTGGTCATCGTCGACACCGCCGGTCGCCTCGGCATCGACGAGGAGCTCATGCGGCAGGCCGCGGGCATCCGCGACGCCGTCAACCCCGACGAGACTCTGTTCGTCCTCGACGCCATGATCGGTCAGGATGCGGTCTCCACCGCCGAGGCCTTCCGCGACGGTGTCGGCTTCACCGGTGTCGTGCTGACCAAGCTCGACGGTGACGCCCGCGGTGGCGCGGCGCTGTCGGTGCGTGAGATCACCGGCCAGCCCATCCTTTTCGCCTCCACCGGCGAGAAGCTCGAGGACTTCGACGTCTTCCACCCCGACCGCATGGCCTCGCGCATCCTCGGTATGGGCGACCTGCTCACCCTGATCGAGCAGGCCGAGCAGGTCTACGACGCCAAGCAGGCCGAGGAGGCCGCCCGCAAGATCGGCTCCGGTGAGCTGACCCTCGAGGACTTCCTCGAGCAGATGCTGGCCATCCGCAAGATGGGCCCGATCGGCAACCTGCTGGGCATGCTGCCGGGCGCGGGCCAGATGAAAGACGTTCTCGCGCAGGTCGACGACAAGCAGCTCGACCGCGTGCAGGCCATCATCCGCGGCATGACCCCCGCCGAGCGCGCCAACCCGAAGATCATCAACGCCTCCCGCCGCCTGCGCATCGCCAACGGCTCGGGTGTGGCGGTCTCCGATGTCAACCAGCTCGTGGACCGCTTCTTCGAGGCCAAGAAGATGATGGGCGCGATGAGCCGCCAGTTCGGCTTCCCCGGCGGCAACCGGGGCGGTAAGAACACCAAGAAGGGCGGCAAGAAGGGCAAGAAGGGCGGACGCGGCCCGACCCCGCCCAAGGTGCGCGGCGGCTTCCCGGGCATGCCCGGCCTCCCGGGCGGCATGCCCGGCGGTATGCCGGATCTCTCCAACCTTCCGGCCGGCCTCAACGAACTGCCCCCGGGCCTCGAGGGCTTCGATCTCAGCAAGCTGAATTTCCCCAAGAACTGACGGATCACAGCGGGTTTCGTGTCGCCGTGTGCGGCGGTCGGATCGTCGGTACGGTTCGGGCGTGAAAATCGATCAGGTTTCCGATTCCGTGTACGTCGTGGCGGGGACGAACGTCAACTGGGCGTTGGTCAGTGATGATCGTGGTGTGACCGTGGTGGACGCGGGGTATCCCGCCGATACCGCCGCGGTGCTGAGTTCGGTGTCCCAGATCGGGCATCAGCTCGGCGATATCGCGGCGGTCCTGGTGACCCACGCGCATCTGGATCACATCGGGGCGGTGCCGGCCCTGGTCGAGCGGGTCGGGGTGCCGGTGTACACCGGGGCCGAGGAGGTCCGCCACGCCAAGCGGGAGTATCTGCAGCAGATCACGCCGCTGCAGATGGTGGGGCAGTTGGGGAGTCGGCGCGGCGCGGTGTGGGTGGCGCAGACGCTGCGGGCCTGCGTGGGGCATATCGGGATGAGTGTGCCGACCGCGGTGGCGGCGGACGCGGAGACCCTGGCGGCGTTGCCGGGCGGGTTCGTCGCGGTGCCGACGCCCGGTCACACGAACGGTCACACCGCGTACTTCATGCCGTCGGAGGGTGTGCTGTTCTCCGGGGACGCGCTGGTCACCGGTCACCCCATCGCGCGGGGGACCGGTTTGCAGCTGCTGCCGGGCGTGTTCAACCACGACGAGGCCGGGACGTTGGCGAGCGCGCGGAGCCTCGCCGACCTGGGGGCCGAGGTGCTGGTGCCCGGGCACGGACTCCCGATCCGCGAGGACCTGCCCGCGTTGCTCGGCGCTTTCGCGCGGGCGTAGCGGTCGCGGAGCCCCGGCGTCCGCGTGGCCGTAGCGCGGTGGTGTGGTTGCCGGGGAGCGGGCCGGGTCGGTCAGCTGGCGGCCTGCTTCACGAGGGCGGTGATCCGGGCCTCGATCTCGGGCGTCATCTCGGTGATGGCGAACGAGGTCGCCCACATGCCGCCGTCGTCGAGATTGGCCGCGCCCTCGAATCCGAGGGTGGTGTAGCGGTTCTTGAACTTGGCCGCGGGCTGGAAGAAGCAGACGTTCTTGCCGTCGCGGGTGTAGGCGGGCATGCCGTACCAGGTGCGGGGGACCAGGTCGGGGGCCGCGGCCGTGATGAGGGCGTGCAGGCGCTGGGCGATGTGCAGGTCGGTGCCGTCGAGTTCGGCGATCTTGTCGAGGACGTCGCGGGTGCCGTCGGCCTTGGTGGCCTTGCCGCCGCGGGCGTTGGCCTTCTTCACCTCGGCGGCGTGCTCTTTCATCGCGGCGAGTTCGTCGGTGGTGAACGCCGATGCGGGCTTCTTCTTCGCGGTGCCGCCCTGCTTGGTGGCCATGGTGGTTTCCTCCGTCGTCGGTGTCGATGGGGACTCTTCTCATGCTAGGAAGCGGCGGCGGCCGGAGGCTTCTTCGAAACCGATCGATTCGGTGGCCGTGCGATAGTGATCCCATGCGGCTGCATTTCCGTGGCTTTGTCCTGCCCGACGGCGAACTCCGCGATCTGTGGGTACGGGACGGGGTGATCTCCGCCGAGCCGGTGCCCGGCGCGGACACCGTGCACGCCTCCGGCTGGATCCTGCCCGGCCTGGTCGACGCGCACTGCCATGTCGGCATCAAATACGGTGGCGGGCACGAGGATTCGGACGGGTTGATCGCCCAGGCCGAGGTCGAGCGGGACGCCGGGGCGCTGCTGCTGCGGGACGCGGGCTCACCGGTCGACACCCGTTTCCTCGACGAGCGCGCCGATCTGCCGCGCGTGATCCGCGCGGGCCGCCACATCGCCCGCCCCAAACGCTATATCCGCGAACTCGGCATCGAACTCGACGACGAGCGCGACCTGCCCGACATCGTCGCCGAGCAGGCGCGCCGGGGCGACGGCTGGGTCAAGATCATCGGCGACTGGATCGACCGCGCGGTCGGCGACCTCGCGCCGCTGTGGTCGGATCCGGCCCTGAAGGCCGCCATCGACGCCGCCCACCGCGAGGGCGCCCGCGTCACCGCCCACGTCTTCGGCGAGGACGCCCTGCCCGGGCTGCTCGCCGCGGGCATCGACTGCATCGAACACGGCACCGGCCTCACCGACGACACCATCGCCACCATGGCGGCTCAGGGCACCGCCCTGGTCCCCACCCTCGTCAATATCGACACCTTCCCCGGAATCGCCGACGGCGCAACCAAATTCCCCGCCTACGCCGCTCACATGCGCGACCTCCACCGCCGCTCCCGCGACACCGTCGCCAAGGCCCACGACGCCGGGGTCCCCGTCTACACCGGCACCGACGCGGGCGGCTCCATCCGCCACGGCCGCATAGCCGATGAGATCATCGCCCTGACCGAAGCCGGTTTCAGCACCCACGACGCGCTGGGCGCGTCCGCCTGGAACGCCCGCGACTGGCTCGCCCACCCCGGCATCACCCCCGGCGCCCCCGCCGATTTCGTTGTCTACCAGGACGACCCCCGCGTCAACCTCCGCATCCTCACCACCCCGTCCTGGGTCGTCCTGCGCGGCCGCGTCTACGACCGCCGCGACCCGGTGACCGCGTACCGCTGAGCCTGCCGGTGCGTGGATCAGCGGCGCATGTCCCGCGTTCGGGCCACGACTGTTCAGCGCATGAAACAATGTCGATCAGATTGAACCCACACCCGGACAGATCGGACGGGAAATGACGATGACCGCTGAGGTTTCGACGTTCCACCCACTCGGCCCGTCAACGATGGAAGACTGGCTGGCCGCAGAGCAGCCGTCCGATGGATCTCGTCTCGAGCTCGTCCTGGGGTACCTCTACATGACACCTCCGCCCACGGGGTCGCACCAGTACGCGACCGGTGAATTGTTCGTGGCGCTTCGCGCGGCGGTCCGGGCCGCGGGGCGATCGGATCTCCAGGTGCTCCCCGGCGTCGGCGTGAAGATCAGTACCGCGTTCCGGACTGGCGTCATCCCCGATGTCGCGGTCGTCGCGCACCGCAAGAGTTTCGAGGCGCACGAACTGGTGTTGGCCGTCGAAGTCTGGTCGTCGGGAAACACGCGTGAGGAACGCGATACGAAGATCGCCGGGTACGCCGCCGCTCGAGTTCCCTATCTGTGGATCGTGGAACTCCCCGAAGACAAACCCGCCAAATTCTGCGGCTATCGACTGGGCGAATCCGGCTATCGCCAAGAGATTTACGCGGCCGAGGGTGAAGTAGTGTCGCCGCCCGCCCCGGTCTCGGTCGAGATTGCGACAGCGGAGCTTCGCTGATCGGTCCGCGCCGACCTAACCACGGCGTATAGGTACCCGAATCCGTCACCCGGCAGCCGAAATGCCGGAACTTAGGATCGCCCCCTGCATTGTCGCGGAGAGTTTCCGCAGCATTCCGTGGGAGGGAACCATGCTCGAACCATCCGATCCCGGCGCCCGCGTGGCGGGGCCGTCGGACCAGTCGCCCGGGCAGTCCGAGGAGGTGAATCTCGGTTGGGGGCAGACGGTTTCGGCTGATGGTCCGGGGGAGCGGCCGCAGGAGACGGGCGGGTATCCGCCGCCTGCGGGAGTTGTGCCGGCGGGTGACGCGCCGGGGGTTTCTCCCTCGGCGCCACGGAAGCGGCGGTGGTGGGTGTGGGGCGCGGTGCTGGCGGTGGTGATCGTGGGGGCGGCGTCGGCGTTGTTCGGGTGGGTGCTCACCCGGCCGGATCCGGTGGCGTTCCCGGTCGGGTCGTGTGTCGCGCTCGAGACTCCGGTGAAGCCCGTGGTGTACGGGTGCGGTGACGAGCATTCGCTGTACACGATCGTGGGCCGCGAGGATCTGGTGTTCCCGGTGGAAGGGGCGTGCGCGAAATACGCCGACGCCACCCGGGCGGTGACCGAGTGGCCCGTGTCGGGCAAGCAGACCAGCACCATCCTGTGTCTGGCCCCGACCCGGTTCAATCTCACGGACCCGGGCTCGCTGCGGTCCGAGGACTGCGTTGACGTGAAGGGCGCGGGGGACACCCTGACCCGGGTCGACTGCGGTATGACGCCCGCGCCGGCGAAAGTCGTTGCCGTCGAACTGCATACGAAGGTTCCGGTCACCGATCAAGCGTGTAAGCAGCATCCGGTCGCGCGGATGGCGTTCGCGCAGTCCTCGCTGGGCGGCCGGGCGATCGTGGTGTGTGCCGATGACACCGACGCCATGTCCATGGGTACCGCGAAACTCGGTGACTGCGGTGACCGCAACACCATGAAGAAGGTGGCCTGCACCGATCCGGGCGCCTCGCAGCGGGTGTTGTCGGTGCGCACCAGCTACGGCAAGCCCGCGCGCCCGGAATGCTCGGACGATCTGGGGGCGAACTCGGTGTTCACCCGCGGCAACGACAAGACGGATCTGGTGCTCGTGGTCTGCATGGGCCCGGCGGATCTGAGTGATTCGCGGTACGCGGTGGTCGGTGACTGCATCACCGACGACAATGTCCGCGCGACCTCGGCGTCGGCGACACACCGGATCGATTGCGGGGACCCCGGGGCCCGGTACGAGGTGACCGATCGCCACGACTCGAACGACAACGTGTGTCCCGCCGGCACCGCGGTCAGTCTGACCTACGGCCCGGGCACCACCGCGGGCCTGACCATCTGCATGCGTCGCCGGTAGGACTCTTCTGTCGATTCGCCTGCGCGGCGATAGTGAATCGTGCATGCTTCACACGTTTCATTTCTCGACCCCTGATGAGGAGAACGACCGTGGGTTCCATCGAAGCCCTGGCCATCAGCGTGCTGGCCGGACTGATCGTGAAGCTGCTGACCTCGGGCAGCTCGACCCCGAACTAGCGGCGGGTACGGTCACAGCCCATCGGGACCCTCCGGTGGGCTGTCGCCGTTTCCGGGGGTTGCGGGGCGATTTCTCCGGTCGGACGGGGGTCTGGCAGAATGAACGACCGTCCTCATCGAGGACAGTGTCAGCCCGTCTCCGGTTCCGTACCGCGCGGCGGTCACAGCACTTGACGCAAAACCGGGCCCACCGCGAGTGGGTCGCTGAATTGCGACGTGACCAACCTTTGAAAGGAAGCAGCTCATGGCTGTTCGTATCAAGCTGACCCGTCTGGGCAAGATCCGCAACCCCCAGTACCGCATCGTCGTCGCCGACGCCCGCACCCGTCGTGACGGCCGCGCCATCGAGTCGATCGGCATCTACCAGCCGAAGCAGGAGCCCTCGCTCATCCAGATCGACTCCGAGCGCGCCCAGTACTGGCTGGGTGTCGGCGCGCAGCCGACCGAGCCGGTGAAGCGTCTGCTGGAGATCACCGGCGACTGGCAGAAGTTCAAGGGCCTGCCGGGCGCCGAGGGCACCCTGAAGGTCGCGGCCCCGAAGCCGTCCAAGCTGGACCTGTTCAACGCCGCGCTGGCCGCCGCCGAGAACGAGCCGGTCGCCGAGGCCGTCACCCCCAAGAAGAAGGCCGCCAAGAAGGACGAGGCCGCCGAGGCCGAGGCCGCTGAGGCTACCGCCGAAGCTGCCGAGTAATGAGCGCCGTCGTGGCTGATGCCGTCGAACATCTCGTTCGCGGCATCGTCGCCAATCCGGACGACGTCCACGTCGAGCTGATCACCAGCCGTCGTGGCCGCACCGTCGAGGTGCACGTGCACCCCGACGACCTGGGCAAGGTGATCGGTCGCGGCGGTCGTACCGCGACCGCCCTGCGCACCCTGGTCGCCGGCATCGGCGGCAAGGGCATTCGCGTCGACGTGGTCGACACGGATCAGTAGATGACGGAGCTCGTGGTCGGACGGGTCGCCAAATCGCACGGTGTGCGTGGCGAACTCGTCGTAGAAGTCCGCACCGACGAGCCGGAACTGCGGTTCGCGCCCGGCAGCGTCCTCACGGGGAAGCTGCCGCGGGCGAAGCAGACGCAGGAATTCGTAGTGGAGTCGGCCCGGGAGCACTCGGGCCGGCTTCTGCTGCGTCTGGACGGGCTCGTCGATCGCACGGCCGCGGATGCGTTGCGCGGCATGCTGTTCGTGGTCGACACCGCCGATCTGCCGCCGTCGCAGGATCCGGACGAGTACTACGACCACGAGCTCGAAGGGCTCCGCGTCGAACTCGCCGACGGCACCGTCGTCGGCACCGTCAACGAAGTGCTGCATTCCGCTGCGGGAGAACTGCTCTCGATCAAGGCCGGGGACGCCTTCCCCCCCGCGGGCCGGGAGATCCTGGTGCCGTTCGTGCTGGCCATGGTGCCGACCGTGTCCGTCGCCGACGGCCTGATCGTCATCGACCCGCCCGAGGGCCTGCTGGACCCGGAGTAGCGGCATGCGTATCGACGTCGTCACGATCTTCCCCGAATACCTCGAGCCGATGCGAGCGGCCTTGCTGGGCAAGGCCATCGACAAGGGACTGCTCGAGGTCGAGGTGCACGACCTGCGCCGCTGGACCCACGACGTGCACAAATCCGTGGACGACACCCCTTACGGCGGCGGGCCCGGCATGGTCATGAAACCGACCGTGTGGGGCGACGCCCTCGACGAGGTGTGCCCGGACGACGCCCTGCTCGTGGTGCCCACCCCCGCGGGCGTGCCGTTCACGCAGGAGACCGCGCAACGCTGGTCCGGCGAACAGCACATCGTGTTCGCGTGCGGCCGCTACGAGGGCATCGACCAGCGAGTCTTCGACGATGCTGCGCGGCGCGTGCGCGTCGAGGAGGTCAGCATCGGCGATTACGTGCTGATCGGCGGCGAGGCCGCGGTGCTGGTGATGACCGAGGCGTTCGTCCGGCTGATCCCCGGTGTGCTCGGCAATCAGCAATCCCACGAACAGGATTCGTTCTCCGACGGCCTGCTCGAGGGTCCGTCCTACACGCGGCCGGTGAGCTGGCGTGGACTGGACGTGCCGGAGATCCTGTTGTCCGGCAATCACGCCAAGATCGCGCAGTGGCGGCGTGAGCAGTCGCTGGAACGCACCGCCGAGCGCAGGCCCGACCTGCTGCCCGAGGCCGCACCGACCGAACTGGGCTGAGGCCGCGCGGACCGAACTCGGCTGAGACCGGTCGCTCGCGTGGTCAGCGTTTCGGGATGGCGGCGAAGCTGTTGTCCGGACCCGTGACGAGGATGCCCCACGGCGCGGGGTAGAGGCGCGTGCGCGAGATGTCCAGATTCATGGTGAGCGTGGGCTTTTCGCCCGCCGCGGTCGAGCCCGGGCCGAGGACGACGGTCCGTTTGCCGTTCTTGGTGTCGTAGGCCACCAGCCACGCCTTGGCGCCGCCGTTCTCCCGCATGAGCAGGAAGACCGCGTTGCGGCTGCTCACCATCAGCGGCTGCATCTCCTCCTTGGTCGCGTCCAGCGGCACGCTCCAGCGGACGGTGCCGTCGGGCGCCTGCAGCCGCATGTTCGTGTCGTCGGCGATGACGTAGCTGTCCATCGTGAGTGACGAGCCGTCGGCGAGCAGTGCGCGGAATTCCTTGTCGGAGGCGGCTTGCCGGGTGCCGAGTGAGGCGCCGTCGGCCATGTCGACGGTGTCGACGGTGCCCTCTGTCACCACGATGGCCATCCGGCCGGGCCCGCGCAGGAAGTTCCCCTTCTCGGGGAGGTCGCGACGCCAGACGGTGGATCCGGTGGTGCGATCGAGTCCGCCGACGATTGTCCGGCCGCCCGCCGCGGCGCAGCGGAACACGACCACGCCGGGTCCTTCGGCCAGGCTGGGCGCATCCGAATCGAACAGAGCCGGAAGGTCTTTCGGCAGCGGTGTGGCGCAACCGAGTGTCCCCGGATCGACCGACCATCGCTGCGCGCCGGTGCGCGGATCGAAATGGACGAATTGCCCGGTGGCGGAATCCGACTCGAACCACTGCTCGGCCGGGGTGTCCCACAGCCGCTTGCCGGAGGTGGTGTCGTAGGCGGTCAGTCCCGGGGTGTCCTGCCATCCGGCCAGCATCACATGTCCGCGGTCGAGCACCTGGATCTTGCCCTGCTCGGGCGGAGCGCCGGTCGACGCGATCTTCCAACGCTGTAGTCCGGTACGGACATCCACGCGGGTGATCCCGTCGTCGGCCAGGGTGTATACCCCCGTGGACATGACCCCGAAGGATTCGTTCGGGCCCAGAGACAGCGTCTTGACCGCGTTCAGGTCCACGTCGGGCACCGTGGATCCGTCGGTGATGGTGGCGGAACCACTCGAACCACAGCCCGTCGCGGCCGCCGCCAGCCCCGCCGCCAGGGCGACGCGGGCGCAGGCCCGGAACACTCGACGTGGAACACGTTCGCGCAGAGTCGGGATCGGCACGGGGGTCGATCCTGCCACCGGCCTCGCGGCGCGCCGATCGGAGACTCGCGGGACAGAACGGACCGAATCGCGCGTGGGCGTTGCACCGGGTGTCGGGCGACGGCGGTAGTGTCTGCGGGCGTGACGACAGCCTCCGAAACCGTCAGCGCAGCATCCGCAGGTGCCACCGGCACCGTCCGCCTCGCCAGCGTCGGCCGGCGTATCGCCGATGAGCTGGGCGTGCGCGAGGAGCAGGTGCGCTCCGCCGTCGAACTCCTGGACGCCGGCTCGACCGTGCCGTTCATCGCCCGCTACCGCAAGGAAGTCACCGGCGGGCTCGACGACGCGCAGCTACGCACCCTCGACGAGCGCCTCCACTACCTGCGTGAACTCGACGAACGCCGGGGCTCGATCATCGAATCGATCCGTGGCCAGGGCAAATTGGATGACGCGCTGCACGCGCAGATCATGCTCGCCGACACCAAGGCCCGCCTCGAGGACATCTACCTGCCGTTCAAGCCGAAGCGGCGCACGAAGGCGCAGATCGCGCGTGAGGCCGGGCACGAGCCGGTGGCCGACGCGCTGCTGGGCGACCCCGCCACCGATCCCGCGCAGTACAACGCCGAACAGCTCGACGGCGCCCGCGCCATCCTGGTGGAACGTTTCGCCGAGGACGCCGACCTGGTCGGTGAACTGCGCGAACTCATGTGGGAGCGCGGCCAGGTGTCCTCGACCGTGCGCGCGGGCAAGGAGGAGGCGGGCGCGAAGTTCGCCGACTACTTCGAATTCTCCGAGCCGTTCCACAAGCTGCCCTCGCATCGCATCCTCGCGCTGCTGCGCGGTGAGAAGGAAGAGGTGCTCAACCTGCACCTCGAACCCGACACCGAGGAGCTCGAGGACGGGCAGCGCTCCATCTACGAGGGCCGCATCGCCGTCAAGTTCGACATCGCCGATCGCGGCCGGCCCGCCGACGGCTGGCTGCTGGACACCGTGCGCTGGGCGTGGCGGACCAAGCTGCAGGTCAGCCTGGGCATCGACACCCGGATGCGGTTGCGCCAGTCCGCCGAACGCGACGCCGTCGACGTGTTCGCCGCCAACCTGCGCGACCTGCTGCTCGCCGCGCCCGCCGGCACCCGCACCACCATGGGCCTGGACCCGGGCTACCGGACCGGTGTGAAGGTGGCCGTGGTCGACTCCACCGGCAAGGTCGTCGCCACCGAGGTCATCTACCCGCACAAGCCGCAGGGCCAGACCGAGAAGTCCCTCGCGGTGCTGGGCGCACTGGTCGCCCGGTTCAACGTCGAACTGATCGCCATCGGCAACGGCACCGCCTCCCGCGAGACCGACGCCCTTGCCGCCGAACTGATCTCGCGTATCCCGGAACACAAGCCCACCAAGATCGTGGTGTCCGAGGCCGGCGCGTCGGTGTACTCGGCCTCGGCGTACGCCTCGGCGGAGTTGCCGGACATGGACGTGTCGCTGCGCGGCGCGGTCTCCATCGCCCGCCGACTGCAGGACCCGCTGGCCGAGCTGGTGAAGATCGACCCGAAGTCCATCGGCGTCGGCCAGTACCAGCACGACGTGTCCGAAACCCTGCTGGCCCGCTCGCTGGGCGCGGTGGTCGAGGACGCGGTGAACGCGGTCGGCGTCGACGTGAACATCGCCTCGGTCCCGCTGCTGTCGCGGGTGTCGGGCATCTCCAACTCGATCGCCGAATCCATTGTGGCCCACCGCGATGCCAACGGCCCGTTCCGCAACCGCGCCGGGCTCAAGGACGTGCCGCGCCTGGGCCCCAAGGCCTTCGAGCAGTGCGCCGGCTTCCTCCGCATCCGCGAGGGTGACGACCCGCTCGACACCTCCGGCGTGCACCCCGAGGCCTACCCGGTGGTCCGCCGCATCCTCGACGCCAGCGGCAAGGGGGTCAAGGAGATCATCGGCAACACCTCCGCGCTGCGCGCCCTGCGTCCCGCGGACTTCACAGACGAGCAGTTCGGTGTCCCGACCGTCACCGACATCATCTCCGAGCTCGAGAAGCCCGGCCGCGACCCGCGACCGGAGTTCAAGACCGCCGAATTCGCCGCGGGCATCGAGAAGGTCGCCGACCTGAAGCCCGGCATGGTGCTCGAGGGTGTCGTCACCAATGTGGCCGCGTTCGGCGCGTTCGTCGACGTCGGCGTCCACCAGGACGGCCTGGTTCACGTCTCGGCCCTGTCCCACAACTTCGTCAAGGACCCTCGCGAGGTCGTGAAGTCCGGCGACGTGGTCAAGGTCAAGGTGCTCGAGGTCGACGTCCAGCGTCAGCGCATCGGCCTGTCCCTGCGCCTGGACGACGAGCCCGGCAAGCCCAAGCAGGACCGCGGCGACCGCGGCCCCCGCGGGAACCAGGGTGGCGGCCAGCGCGGCGGGCGCGACAACGGCGCCCGCCAGGGCGGCAACCGTCAAGGCGGCCAGGGCGGCGGCAACCGCAACCAGGACCGCCGCAACCAGCCCGCTGCCAGCGGCTCCATGGCCGACGCACTGCGCCGCGCCGGCTTCGGAAAGTAACGTCACGCGACGTGTGGGCCCCGGAATCCCCGGGGCCCACACGGCTTTTCGGGCCTGCCCGATCAGTTCGGGGCGAGCCGCCGCGGCGAGGTGATCTCGTCGGCCCGACGGGCGCGCGCACGTTCAGACGTTCGGCGAGGTCGGAGATGACCAGCCGGCCTTCGCCGCGTAGCCCCGGCGCCGCGCCCACGCGAAGCCGTTGATAGCGAGATGCTCTCGAATCGGGAGGGATCGGCGGGCTAGCGGGGGAGCGGAGATCCGACGCGGTGGAGGGTGCCGTCGGGGTCGACGTAGGCGAATTCCCGTAGGCCGTAATCGGTGTCGGCCGGAGCGGTGAGACAGCCGGGGAGCTCCGCGGCGGACCATTCGGCGTGCAGGGCGTCCGCGTCGGACACAGAGAGGTAGACGGCCGAGGCGGTGCGCTTCGGATCGTGCTCGCTCCATTCGGTGAGGTGCAGCGCGATGCCGCCGCGGTCGGCGAAGCCGTAGCGGGCGTCACCCTCGTAGGCGCGGGTGGTGAAGCCGAGGCGGCGGTAGCGGTCCAGGGCCGCGTCGAGGTCGAGGACGGGGATGACCGGGGCGACGCTCTCGAAGGCGATCTCGTTCGGCATGCGGATTCCGTTCGTCGACGGCGGTATGCCCGGGACGGTACCGGTGCGGACCGACGGCCCGGCCATCCTGGCGGGTCGAGCGGGGTGGTGAAAAGTGGAGCGGCCGAGGGGGATCGGGTCCGGCTCGGCCGCTCCGGGGCGGCTATTCGACGCCGAGCGAGACTTCGGTCGATTTGATCAGGACCTTGACGGGCGTGCCGTCGGCCAGGCCGAGGTCGTCGGCGGCGTCGCGGGTGATGGAGGAGGTGATCTCGTCGCCACCGGTGAGGCGGATGCGGACGACGGCCATGGCCTCGCCGCGGGTGACCTGGGTGACCGTTCCATCGAGTTGATTTCGTGTACTCAGTCGCATGATCGCCAGCGTAGTTGGCTGGTTGGTTGCTGTAGTCGTCGTCGGGTGATTGTGATCTCGGCGTGCCGATCTCGGACACGGGTAGCGTGGCGGGGGTTGCGGTTCGCGCGAGGATTCCGGAGGCGACACGGGCATGCATGTGCGGCAGTGGTGGGAAGATGTCGTGGTGGCGCACGGCCGATTGCCGCTGGCATGCCTGCTGCTGGGGTTCATCATCGGATTCCTGTTGATCCGGATCAGTGTGCGGCTCATCCGCAAACAGGTGCGGTGGTGGCCCGGCAATGTGCGGGCCGGGGACGTGCACATCCATCACATGGTGTTCGGCGTGATCCTGGTGCTCGGTTCCGGCATGGGGCTGGTGGCGCTGTATCAGAGCTCGGACGGCGTGATCAGCGCGCTGGCAGCGGTTTTCGGGCTCGGCGCGGCCCTGGTGCTCGACGAGTTCGCGCTCATCTACTACCTGCGCGACGTGTACTGGGAGGAGCAGGGCCGGACCTCGGTGGACGCGGTGTTCGTGGCCCTCGCGGTGACCGGGCTGCTGCTGCTCGGGTTCCATCCGCTGTGGCTGCTCGATATCGGCGACGTGCGGGACCTGCGGTCCGAACCTAATGTGCCCGAGCGTTTGCTGACCATTGCCTTCGCGCTGATGAACCTGCTGCTCGCGGCCGTCGTCATCGCCAAGGGCAAGATCTGGACCGGTCTGTTCGGCATGTTCTTTCCGCCGCTGCTGTTCATCGGCGCGCTGCGTCTGAGCCGTCCCGGCGCGCCCTGGGCCCGCTGGCGCTACGGCTCGCGCTCGGGCCTGATGCGCCGCGCCATGCGCCGTGAACGCCGGTACCGCCGCCCGATGATCCGCGCCAAGATCTTCGTCCAGGACCTCCTCGCCGGAAAACCCGATGCCGCGCACGTCCTGCGCGCCACCGAGGAGGAGTTGACCCGTACCATCGTCCCGGCCCCGCCCGCCCCGCCGCCGACGCACATCCACCTGCTCCCGGTCCGCAAGCACGAGGAGCGGCCCCCGGAGCCCGTCGACAGCCAATAGCCGGGGCCCGACCCCGATTCCCGTCCGGGTCGCGTCCTCTGGCACAATGCTCAGGTTGCCTTGGGTGCACTTCGCCCGGGCACCGCCCAATTATCCGGAGCACGAACCGGTAGAGCACCCTCCCCGGGTAGCCGCCAGGTTCCTCTGTTCGCGCGAAAACCAATAAGGACGGACATGAACACCCTCGACTTCGTCGACGCAAGCTCGCTGCGCAACGACATCCCGGACTTCCGCCCGGGTGACACTGTCAACGTGCACGTGAAGGTTATTGAAGGCAACAAGGAGCGAGTCCAGGTCTTCAAGGGCGTCGTCATCCGCCGCCAGAACGGCGGCATCCGCGAGACCTTCACCGTGCGCAAGGTGTCGTTCGGTGTCGGCGTGGAGCGCACCTTCCCGGTGCACAGCCCCAACCTCGACAAGATCGAGGTCGTGACCCGCGGTGACGTGCGTCGCGCCAAGCTGTACTACCTGCGCGATCTGCGCGGCAAGGCCGCCAAGATCAAGGAGAAGCGCTGAGGTAGCGACCGCCCCCGACTCGTCGGGGGATCGGTTCTCACAGAGCGTCACTGTCGGCTCGCCACAATGCCTGATTGTCGGCTCGCCGACGCCGAGTAGCCCGGCACCGCATGGTTCTTCGCGGTGCCGGGCTACTCTGTTCCGGTGGCAGACGAGAGCGAGTCGGTGACGAAGTCCGGGTCGGGCGATGGCAATGGGTCCCAAACGCCCGAAACCCTTCAGCCGAAGCCGAAGAAGAAGCAGCGCCCGTTCTGGCAAGAGCTGCCCATCCTGGTCGGTTTCGCGGCGTTGATCGTCGCGTTGCTGGTGACCTTCATCGGGCGGCCGTACGTGATCCCGTCGCAGTCCATGGAACCCACCCTGCACGGGTGCGCGGGCTGCACCGGTGACCGCATCTACGTGCAGAAGCTGAGCTACTACTTCGGCGACCCGGAGCCGGGCGACGTGGTGGTCTTCGTCGGCCCGACCGACGACTGGAACCGGCACTACAAGTCGATCCGCTCGTCGAACACCGCGGTCCGCGGCGTCCAGAACTTCCTGTCCTTCTTCGGCCTGGTACCGCCGGACGAGAACGACCTGGTCAAGCGCGTCATCGCGACGGGCGGCCAGTCGGTCAAATGCTGTGACGCGCAAGGCCGGATCCTGGTCAAGGACAGCGCCCCGGGTTCGGAGTGGAAGCCGCTCGACGAGCCGTACGTGCTGCACAACAACCCGTTCAACGCACAGAACCCCGACATCCAGTTCAATGCCGGCGGTCGCGCGTTCCCCGAGGTCAAGGTGCCCGAGGGCAATCTGTGGGTGATGGGCGACAACCGCGCCGAATCGGCCGACTCCCGCTATCACATGCGCGACGAGCTCAACGGCACCGTCCCGGTCAAGGATGTGCGCGGCAAGGCCGTGTTCAAGATCTGGCCGCCCAGCCGCATCGGTCCGGTCCGGGCCGAGAACCCGCAGACGAACTGAGAATCGCGAGATAATCGACCGGTGGGGAAGATGGCAGGCGGAGCCGCCGGCGCGCGCCGGAAGGAGCGCGGCGGCAAGAAGATTCAGCGGATCGACTGCGGCGACTGGCCGCCGCGCGTGGTGATGCGGCAGGCGGGCGGGCTACGCACGCTCGAGGCCGCGCTGATCCGCAGCGGACTGGGCCCGGTCGCGGGCGTGGACGAGGCCGGGCGCGGTTGCTCGGCCGGACCGCTGGTCGTCGCCTCCTGCCTGCTACCGCCCAAGGCCTACACCTCGCTGGCCGGCCTCGACGATTCCAAGAAGCTCACCGAGAACACCCGTGAGCAGCTGTTCCCGATCATCAAGCGGATCGCGCTGGCCTGGTCGGTGGTGGTGATCCCGGCCTGGGAGATCGACGCCATCGGCATCCACGTGGCCAATATCGAGGGCATGCGGCGCGCGGTGGCCGGACTCGATCCGGTGCCCGGCTACGTGCTCACCGACGGTTTCCGGGTGCCGGGCATTCCGGTGCCGTCGCTGCCGGTGATCGGCGGCGACGCGTCCGCGGCCTGTATCGCCGCCGCCAGCGTGCTGGCCAAGGTGACCCGCGACCGCATGATGGTCGAGATGGACCGCGAGTATCCCGGCTACGGTTTCGCGGCCCACAAGGGCTACAACACCCCCGAGCACAATGAGGCGCTGACCCGTCTCGGCATCACGCCCGAGCACCGTCGATCGTGGCGAAACGTCCGGGAGACCGCCCGAGTGGCTACCGACACGGCGTATGCGGGATGATGTCTCTACACCCAGTTGGGCGACAAGGAGGACGTTCCACCCGATGAGCGCCGAGGACCTCGAGAAGTACGAAACCGAGATGGAGCTATCCCTGTACCGCGAGTACAAGGACATCGTCGGGCAATTCTCGTACGTGGTGGAGACCGAGCGTCGCTTCTACCTCGCCAATTCCGTCGAACTGCGTCCGCAGAACGCCGATGGCGAGGTGTACTTCGAGGTTCGGATGTCGGATGCATGGGTGTGGGACATGTACCGGCCCGCCCGCTTCGTGAAGCACGTTCGCGTGATCACCTTCAAAGACGTGAATATCGAAGAGCTGGAGAAGACCGACCTGCGGCTTCCCGACTGATCCACAGGCTGGAGGTTATCCCCAGCCCCGCTGTTTTCCCAGTTCGGCATGGCCGCGTCCGGTACGGGCGCGGCCATGCTGGCTGAATGGCACAGCATCTGGCGCTGGGAGCGCAAGGGGAAGACCTGGCCGCGGACTATCTCCGCACGTCGGGCATGTCGATCGTCGCCCGCAATTGGCGATGCCGCTACGGCGAACTCGACCTCATCGCCCGCGAGGGCGACATCACCGCCTTCATCGAGGTCAAAACCCGCCGCAACCTGACCTGCGGCCGCCCCGAGGAAGCCGTCACCTTTCTCAAACAGCAACGCATCCGCACCCTGGCCCGCCATTGGCTGCACGCCAACCCCGGCCCCTTCCCGCGCATCCGCTTCGACGTCGTCTCCGTCATCCTGCGCCCCGGACGCCCACCGGAGATCCTGCACCTGAAGGCGGCGTTCTGACATGCCCCTCGGCAGGGCCTACTCCGTCGCCGTCAACGGCGTCGAAGGCCAACTCGTGGAAATCGAAGCCGACATAGGCCAGGGCCTCCCCTCGGTCCACCTCGTCGGCCGCCCCGACACCACCCTCCAGGAATCCCGGGACCGAGTCCGAGCCGCGGTGGCAAATACCGGCGAGAAATGGCCCGACGGCCGCGTCATCCTGGCCTTGTCGCCGGCCACCCTCCCGAAGGTGGGCAGCGTCTACGACCTCGCCCTCGCCGGCGCGGTCCTCGACGCGGCGGGAGTCATCCCCGCCGACCGCCTCGCCGAATCCGTCCTACTCGGCGAACTGGCCCTCGACGGCCGCGTCCGCCGAGTCCGAGGCATCCTGCCCGCGGTCCTCGCCGCCCGAAACGCGGGCCGCCGCACCGTCATCGTCCCCACCGCCGCCCTGCCCGAAGCGGGCCTGGTCGACGGCATCCGAGTCCTCGGCGCGGCCACCCTCCTCGAACTGCTCGACTGGCTGCGCGGCGGGGGCGAACTGACCGTCCCGGATCCGGTCCTGCCGGTTGCCGATCCACCGATCGGAGACCTCAGCGAGGTGGTGGGCCAGGACGAGGCGCGCTGGGCGCTGGAGGTGGCCGCGGCCGGTGCGCACCATCTGCTGCTGACAGGTCCGCCCGGCATCGGGAAAACCATGCTGGCGCAACGCCTTCCAGGCCTGCTGCCGCCGCTGCGTGAGCGGGATTCCCTGGAGGTGACCGCGATCCATTCGGTCGCGGGCACGCTCTCCGGCGACGCACCGCTGATCACCGCGCCGCCATTCGTGGCGCCCCACCACTCCTCGTCGGTCACGGCGATGATCGGCGGCGGTTCCGGTTCCGCGCGGCCGGGCGCGGTGAGCTGCGCCCATCGCGGTGTCCTGTTCCTCGACGAATGCGCGGAGCTGGGCGCCAAGGTCCTCGAAGCCTTGCGAACTCCCTTGGAGGAGGGCGAGGTTCGCATCGCGCGCAGGGACGGAGTCTCCCGCTTCCCGGCGAGATTTCAGCTCGTGTTGGCGGCCAATCCGTGTCCGTGTGCCCCCGCCCGGGATATCGACTGCATCTGTGCGCCCCTGGCTCGCCGTCGCTACCTCGGCAAACTCTCGGGCCCACTGATGGATCGCATCGACATCGCCGTGCAGATGCACGCCCAGGCCGCGGGCGCGTTCACCGGCGACGAGGTCGAGACCAGCGAGGTCGTCCGCGCCCGCGTGACCGCGGCCCGCGCGGCAGCCGCGAAGAGATGGATCGAACTCGGCATGTCCACCAACGCCGAAGTCCCCGGCCACGTTCTCCGCCAACGCTTCCGCCTCCCCCACGAGGCCCTCGCCCCGGTCGAGAACGCTCTCCAACACGGCCGCATGTCCGCCCGCGGTGCCGACCGCGCAATCAGAGTCGCGTGGACCGTCTGCGACCTTCGCGGCGGCGACATACCGAATGCCCAGGACGTCCTGCAAGCCTTGAGCTTCCGGCAGCGAGGTACAACATGAGCGACAGCATGATCGGACCGGATCCGACACGTCGGCCCGCTGTGAGCGGCGAATCCGATTCGCCCCCAACGGATGAGGCGAATCGATCCGCTGCTGCGACCGTCGATCTCGATACGACCGCGCCTCGGACCGGCGATATGCCCGTGCCCACTCTTGACGGCCCGATCGAAGCGCGGACACGTGGCATGACCGTGCGTACTCCTGATGACGAAACGGTGGCTCCGCCCGGCGAGTCGATCGTGCCTGGGCTCGATGAGGCAGTCGGTCTCGGGCTCGGTGCCGAGGTGTCCGGCTACGGGCACGGTAGTGGGACCGACCAGGGGTCCTCTGATGCCGGTGACGACGGGACCCGCGCGCCCGGCAACCCTGAGCATGGTCGTGGCTCCGGCTGGACAGGAGTCTTGTACGGGAGGGCGATCCACGACGGCGGTTCGGCCGCGGGTGGTGATGCGGACGAGCGGCGGTTGGCTTGGGTGTATCTGTCGCGGGTGGTGGAGGGGCCTTGTGCGGCGTTGTCGGCGTTGATCGAGTCGGTGGGGGTGGTGGAGGCGGCTCGGGCCGTGCGGGAGAGGGAGTTGCCGGAGGTGTTGCGGGGGCCTACCGAGGTGCGGCGCGGGATCGAGCAGGCGGATGCGGATCTGGCGCACATCGAGCGGCTGGGCGGTCGGGTGGTGACGCCGGAGGATGCGGAGTGGCCCGCGTGGCGAATGCTCGGGTTGCGCCAATTGGATCCGGCGCATGATGCCGATGGGGCAGTGCCGCTGGTGTTGTGGGTGCGCGGGAGCAGGTCGCTGCTGGAGACTACCGAGCGGGCGATCGCGGTGGTGGGGGCTCGGTGCAGCACCGGGTATGGCAATCATGCGACCGGGGAGATCGCTGGGGAGCTGGCCGCGCGGGGATGGACCGTCGTGTCCGGGGCTGCGTTCGGGATCGACGGAATGGCTCACAGGGCCGCGCTGGGAGTCGGCGGCATGACGATCGCTGTACTCGCGTGCGGTCCTGATCGCCCGTATCCGGTGCAGCACGATCATCTGCTCGCCGAGATCGCCGATCGTGGTCTGGTCGTCACCGAGTACCCGCCCGGAACATCCGCGCGCAAGCACCAGTTCCTCGCTCGCAATCGGTTGATAGCGGCCCTCGCCGACGGTGTTGTCGTGGTGGAGGCCGGGATTCGTAGTGGATCACGGAATACGGTGAAGTGGTGCCGGAGGTTGGGGCGGCCGGCGATGGCGGTGCCGGGGCCGATCACTTCGGCGGCGTCGGTCGGGTGTCACCGGATGATCCGGGAAGGGGAGGCGTTCATCGTGACTCGGGCCGAGGACATTCTCGACGAGGCCGGGCCGTTGCGGTTGTCGTTGCCGGGAGCGGTCGCGACCGCTCCGGAGGACAACCTGTCGGGGGATGAGGCGTTGGTCCTGGCCGCGTTGCCCGCGACCGGTTCGCGGCTGCCGCGGGCGGTGGTCACCGATACCGGCCTGGCGTTGCCGACGGTGCGAGCCACCTTGTCCGCGTTGGAGATCGCCGGTCTGGTCGGCTGCGACGGCAACGGCTGGTACCGGATGCGGTCGCCGGGGGCCGGCGCGGGCGGGGCCATTGTCGCGAGCCATGAGGACCATCGGTGATCCCGTCCGCCGAAATGGGTGTGGCGCGATCGTGCGGCGGGGGTGCTTGAAAAGGCGGCGCAATGCGGTCAGCGTGGGGGGATGAGTGGGTTGCCCGAGGATTTGGAGGCATTGCTGGCCGAGTACGGCCGGCATTTGCGGTTGGGCCGGAATCGATCGGCGCATACGGTGCGGGCCTATGTGGGGGATGCTCGCGGATTGCTGGAACATTTGCTGGAGCGGGCGGTGGATTCCGGTGTGGGGGAAGTGGATCTGGCGTTGCTGAGGTCGTGGCTGGCGGCGCAGGCGTCGGGGGGAGCGGCCCGCACCACGATGGCGCGACGGGCGTCGTCGGCGCGGACATTCACCGCGTGGCTGACGCATACGGGTCGGCTGGCGGTGGATCCGGGGCCACGCCTCGGGTCGGCGCGAGCGCATCGCGTGCTGCCGTCGGTGCTGGGGAAGGAGCAGGCCCGAGCGGCCATGGAGGCGGCGGAATCGGGCGCGGCGCAGCAGGATCCGATGGCGCTGCGGGACCGGCTGATCGTGGAGATGCTGTACGCCACCGGGATTCGCGTGAGCGAGCTGTGCGGGCTCGATATCGAGGACGTGGATCGGGAACGGCGCCTGGTGCGGGTGCTCGGCAAGGGCAACAAGGAGCGTTCGGTGCCGTTCGGCGGGCCCGCCGAACAGGCCCTCGAGGCTTGGCTCCGGTTCGGCCGGTCGGCCCTCGCCACGCCGGACTCGGGTCGCGCGCTGCTGCTGGGCCGCCGCGGCCGCCGCATCGACCCTCGGCAGGCGAGAACCGTGGTGCATGAGGTGGTTTCCGCGATTCCCGGCGCACCCGACATGGGCCCGCACGGGTTCCGTCACACCGCCGCCACCCACCTGCTGGAGGGTGGTGCCGACCTGCGCGTGGTACAGGAGATCCTCGGCCACGCCAGCATGGCCACCACCCAGCTCTACACCCACGTCTCGATCGACCGGCTCAAGAAGGTTCACGACCAGGCGCACCCGCGCGCCTGACCGGCCCGTTCGCCCGGGCCCGAGAAGCGATGGGTGATCTACGGCCTATCGGAAAGCTATCGACGACCTATCGACACCCGTGCTAGCGTCAGTTAGGTAACCCTAATTATGTACTGACCATGGAGGTGTCCTTTGGCGCGCACACGCATCACGCTGGTGGTCCAGAACACGGTTCACCTGACCGATCACCTGATCCGGGTCCGATTGGGCGGCCCCGGCTTCGCGTCCTTCCAGCCCAACGACAGCACCGACGCCTACGTCAAACTGATCTTCCCGGGCCCGGACGGCGACGTCATGCGCACCTACACCGTGCGCGAAGTCGACCGCGCCGCCCAGGAGATCGCCATCGACTTCGTCCACCACGGCGATGAGGGCGTCGCCGGCGCCTGGGCGGCCGCCGCCCAGCCCGGCGACACCATCGATCTGTTCGGCCCCGGTGGCGGCTACGCCCCGCGCCCCGACGCCGACTGGCACCTCCTCGCCGGAGACGAATCCGCCCTCCCCGCCATCGCCGCCGCCTGCGCGGCCCTCCCGGCGGATGCCGTCGGCCAGGTATTCGTCGAGGTCGGCGGCCCTTCGGACGAACTCGCCTTCCCGCACCCGGAGGGCGTGGAGCTCACCTGGGTCCATCGCGGCGACGCCGAACCCGGCGACCGGCTGGCCGCCACCGTCCGCTCCGCACCCTGGCGAGACGGCCGGGTCCAGGTCTTCATCCACGGCGAGGCCCGTGCGGTCATGCACGACCTGCGCCCTTACATCCGCAAGGAACGCGCTGTCCCCGCCGAATGGGCGTCCTCCATCTCCGGCTACTGGCGACGCGGCCGCACCGAAGAGGGTTTCCGTGCCTGGAAGTCCGAACTGGCCGAACGCGAAAAGGCCGCGCCCGCAGCCGTTTAGCCGATCGCGCCGTATGCCGCGCGGATGTCCGATGTCCGGGCTGACCGGCGGGTGGCGACTGTCCCCGCTGCGCAGGATTCGGATACGCACCGCGAAGCGCTCGATCACCGGGTGTGGCAGCCGAATTCCCCGCCGGCGACACCCGGTCGCTGAGATCCGGTTCGGGGCATATCGGCGGGTAGCGTCGATTGTCATGACGACGCCGCCCGCCGAGACCCCCGCCCTACGCGAACGCCTCCGCGCAGCACTCCCCGCCGCCATGAAAGTCCGCGATCGTCACGCCACCGCCGCGCTGCGCTCGGCGTTGGCCGCGATCGACAATGCCGAAGCCGTGGACGGTTCCGATGCTCGCGCCGGAGCGATCGAGAGCAGCGCCGTCGGTGTCGGCGCGGCCGAGCGTCCCCGCCGCACCTTGACCGAAGCCGAGGTCGCCGCCATCGTCCGCGCCGAGATCGACGAACGTCTTACCGCCGCAAGGGAATACGCCGAGTTCGAGAGTGGGGCGGATCGCGCCGCCGGTCTCCGTGCCGAGGCCGCCACACTCGCCGCTCACCTCAAAGGGTGATCTCGCCCTCGGCGCTGCCGAACCGCGCGCCGACCGATCGTGATCCGGTCGAGTGCGCGGTGGTTCGCGCCGCTCAGCGGGGCCCGAGCGCGGCGATGTAGCGACCGGAGAACCAGCGTTGGACGAGGCGGACGACGGGTGCGCCGAGGCGGGCGTACCAGGGGTCGGGGTTGGAGAACGAGGCGATGATTCCGTACACGGAGTCGTCGGCGGGATCGTATTCCACGGCGAAGAGTTCCTCGCCGCGCAACGGGTGGCCGGGGAGCGTGCCGTAGGCGAATCCGCGGCGGTTCGGTTGGTCGACGACATAGACGACGCGGCAGGGCGCGGTGAAGCCGATCGGGCCCACGCCGATGTGGACGGTGATGTCGGTGCCGGGCCGGGCCTCGGGCGTGGTCGCATTCTGGAAGACGCCGCTGCCGCGTTGCATGCGGTAGGTGAGGACCTGTTCGGCGGCTTGGTCGAAAAACGCACGGCCGGAACCGATTCGGCGCCGCAGCCGGAAATGGTGGTACCCCGCCGGGAACTCGCCCGCGGTCGCGCCGACGTCGGGATAGGTGAAGGGCTGCTGCGACATCGGTCCATCATGGCCCGCCTCGTGACCCGGTGGATGGATCTGTGAGCGGTTTCAACCGGATCGGCGCGCGATGGATCAGGCCGAGCGGATCGACGTATTCGCCGTCGCGCCGGGCGCCCCAGTGCAGGCAGGGGGAGCAGGGTGGATGTCCGTCGTCGAGCACACCGATCACGGTGCCGCGAGTCAGCCTGCGGCCCACCGTGATCGACGCGGTGACCGGCTCATAGGTGGTGCGCAGTCCGCCCGGGTGATCGATGGAGACCACCGGTTTCCCGGCCACGATTCCGGCGAAGACCACGATCCCGTCACCCGCCGCCAGCACCGCCTGGCCCCGGCTCCCCGCCAGGTCCACGCCACGATGTCCGGGCAGCCAGTCGTGCTCGGGTTTGTCGAAGACTCGAACCACGGCGGGCCGCGGCGCGAGCGGCCACCCGAACTCCCCGCCGGGTGCCGCCGACCCGGGCGCGGCCAGGACGACCGTCATCACCACCATCGCCGCGGATGAGAATGCGCGGCGAAATTCCGGATCGAAGTAGTTCGCGGACATGCGAATCAGCGTGCGCCCCGCAACCGTCATCCAGTCCCTCCCGCCCCGCGAGTGTGGATGAAATTCAGTATTGTGAATAGAACAAGCGCAGCGTTCTGACCTGCGTCGACGGGTCCGGATCCGCCCCTGCTCCGGGCCCGATTTCGATCTGACGGAACCGCTGCGTAAACTGATTCAGCGGTTTGCGTTAACGCGGACCGACTTCGCGCGCCCACAGTGAGTGTCGCCGGCTGGTCCCCCTGATTCGTTCTCGGAGGGTTCCGGTGGCCGTGGGCGCCAGGGCAGGGATCGCCGATTCCTGTGTCAACCAGCAACGAGAGGAAGTTACGGAGCCATGGCTGTCGTAACAATGAAGCAGCTGCTCGACAGCGGCGCGCACTTCGGTCATCAGACCCGCCGGTGGAACCCGAAGATGAAGCGTTTCATCTTCACCGACCGCAACGGCATCTACATCATCGATCTGCAGCAGACGCTGACCTACATCGACAAGGCCTACGAGTTCGTCAAGGAGACCGTTGCCCACGGCGGCACCGTCCTCTTCGTCGGCACCAAGAAGCAGGCCCAGGAGTCGATCGCCTCTGAGGCGACCCGTGTCGGCATGCCCTACGTGAACCAGCGCTGGCTGGGCGGCATGCTCACCAACTTCCAGACCGTGCACAAGCGGCTGCAGCGCCTGAAGGAGCTGGAGTCGATGGAGCAGACCGGCGGTTTCGAGGGTCGCACCAAGAAGGAAATCCTCATGCTGACGCGTGAGAAGAACAAGCTGGAGCGCACCCTGGGCGGCATCCGGGACATGGCCAAGGTTCCCTCGGCCATCTGGGTTGTCGACACCAACAAGGAGCACATCGCCGTCGGCGAGGCTCGCAAGCTGAACATCCCGGTCATCGCGATCCTGGACACCAACTGCGACCCCGACCTGGTCGACTACCCGATCCCGGGTAACGACGACGCGATCCGTTCGGCCGCGCTGCTGACCAAGGTCGTCGCTTCCGCCGTCGCCGAGGGTGTGCAGGCTCGTGCCTCGCGCGCCGGTGGCGACTCGAAGCCGGAGGCCGGCGCGGGCGAGCCCCTCGCCGAGTGGGAGCAGGAGCTGCTGTCGCAGGCTGCCCCGGCCGAGGCTGCCGCCGAGGCCCCCGTGGAGACCGCTGCCGAGGCGGAGCTGAAGGAAGACCCGGCCACCAAGACCCCGGCCGACTTCTGATCCACCGCCGCCAGGCATCTGTTCACCTTGCCGACCGCTGTCGTTCGATGACGGTCGGCAAGGTGTGACCACCACAGACTTTCACTCACACAGGGAGGCTCGCCCGAGATGGCGAACTACACCGCCGCCGATGTGAAGCGGCTCCGCGAGCTCACCGGCTCCGGCATGATGGACTGCAAGAAGGCGCTCGAGGAGAACGCGGGCGACTTCGACAAGGCCGTCGAGTTCCTGCGTATCAAGGGCGCCAAGGATGTCGGCAAGCGTGCTGAGCGCGCCACCGCCGAGGGCCTGGTCGTCTCGCAGGACGGCGTCCTGATCGAGATCAACTGCGAGACCGACTTCGTGGCCAAGAACCAGGAGTTCCAGGACGTCGCGGCCGCCATCGTGGCCGCCGCCGCGAAGGCCCGCCCGGCCGACCTGGACGCCCTGAAGGCGGTCGAGGTCGACGGCAAGACCGCCGACCAGGTGCTGCAGGAGCTGGCCGCCAAGATCGGCGAGAAGCTCGAGCTGCGCCGCGTCGCCGTGTTCGACGGCCAGACCACCGTCTACCTGCACAAGCGTGCCACCGACCTGCCGCCCGCCGTGGGCGTGCTGATCGAGTACACCGGCACCGACGCCGACGCTGCCCGCGCCGCCGGCATGCAGGTCGCGGCCCTCAAGGCCAAGTACCTCACCCGCGAGGACGTCCCGGCCGAGCTCGTCGCCAAGGAGCGCGAGATCGCCGAGGCGACCGCCAAGGAAGAGGGCAAGCCGGAGGCCGCGCTGCCGAAGATCGTCGAAGGCCGCGTCAACGGCTACTACAAGGACGTCGTCCTCCTGGAGCAGGCTTCGGTCACCGACTCCAAGAAGACCGTCAAGGCCCTGCTGGACGACGCCGGTGTCACCATCACCCGCTTCGCCCGCTTCGAGGTCGGCCAGGCGTAATCGCCTGAAGCATCGAAAAGGCCCTTCGCCCATCGGATTCCGATGAGCGAAGGGCCTCTTTCGTGCTTGTTCAGCTGCACAGGCCGTGGCAGGGGTCGGTCGACGGCTTCGGGAAAAGCTGTTCGATCAACCAGCCAACTACATTCAGAGCGCTGCTGCCGGTGTCGGTGGCGACCGGGGTGGCCGCCGACGGTACCGGTGTCTCGGCTGCGGCAGGACCGGCCGTGACGGTGAGCGCGGCTGCGGCCGCGAGGCTGGCGAATCCGATGCGGATCGTGGGGTTCTTGAAATTCACGAGCCGAACATATGTGAAACACAAGTGATTCCGTTTGGAAACGGGTGCCCCAGCTTTCGGGGGCGGGTGCCGCCCCGGGCTAATCGATTCACTCGGGGTCGTTGGCGCAGCCGTGGCAGGGCTTTCCGCCCATCAGGATGGTGAGCGCGTCGATCAGGTTGCCCATGACGCTCGCGCTTCCAGGGGAGATGTAGGGGACGACCGGGCTGTTGGCGGAACCGGTGTAGGGGTTCCAGGATCCGGTGCCGGAGCCGGTCGTCGTGCCCGCGACGGCGGTCGGCGCCTCGGCGGGGGTGAGGGCGATCTCCGCGGAGGCGGGCGCGGCGACCGTGGTGAGGGCGGCGGCGAGGGCGAAGGCGGCGAATCCTGTTCGGGCCGTGAGGTTCTTCGAGTTCACGGGCCGACGATATGTGAAATGCGAGTGCGTTAAATCTGAATGCGTGCCCCCGATTTCTTGGTGGCACATCCTTGCCGGGCCCTGCCGGTACGGTGGGAAAGGCATAGCTCCGCGATTGCGGGAACAGTTGCCGCGGGGACTCCCGTGCGCCCGGATTGTGACGAACCGGTAGCCCGATACGAGGGTCGGCTCACGCTCGTGACCGGTCGTGAGGCAGGATGGATGGAGCTTTGTTGCCGTCCCGTGCAATTCGTCGGCCGGGATGGTCTTTTCATGTGCCTGCGCACGCTCGAACGTCTGGACAAGGAGACCGATGACGGACCCGGATACCGCCCCCGATCGCAAGGGCTATCGCCGAGTGCTCCTCAAGCTGGGTGGCGAGATGTTCGGCGGTGGCCGTGTCGGGCTGGACCCCGATGTGGTGCAGGCGGTCGCCGAGCAGATCGCGGAGGTCGTCGAGGACGGCGTCCAGGTGGCCGTGGTGATCGGCGGCGGCAACTTCTTCCGTGGCGCCGAGCTCGAGGAGCGCGGCATGGAGCGGGCCCGCTCGGACTACATGGGCATGCTCGGCACCGTCATGAATTCCCTTGCGCTGCAGGACTTCCTGCAGAAGCAGGGCATCGACACCCGGGTGCAGACCGCCATCACCATGGGTCAGGTCGCCGAACCGTACCTGCCGCTGCGCGCCAAGCGGCACCTGGAGAAGGGCCGCGTCGTGATCTTCGGCGCCGGTATGGGCATGCCCTACTTCTCCACCGACACCACCGCCGCGCAGCGCGCCCTGGAGATCGGCGCCGAAGTGGTGCTGATGGCCAAGGCCGTGGACGGCGTCTTCACCGCGGACCCGCGGGAGGACCCCGACGCCACCATGTTCACCCAGATCACCCACAAGGAAGCGTTGGAGCGGGGCCTCAAGGTCGCCGATGCCACCGCTTTCAGCCTGTGTATGGACAACCAGATGCCGATGCTGGTGTTCAATTTGTTGACCAAGGGAAATATCGCCCGCGCCGTCGCCGGTGAGAAGATCGGCACCCTGGTCCGGTCGTGACCGACGACAAGAACCATGACGCAGTGGAGGAAACGCCGTGATTGAAGAAGCGCTCTTCGACGCCGAGGAAAAGTTCGAGAAGGCCGTCTCGGTGGTGAAGGACGACCTGGCCTCGATCCGGACCGGTCGCGCGAATCCTGGTATGTTCGCGCGGATCGTCGTCGAGTACTACGGCTCGATGACGCCGATCACCCAGATCTCCTCGATCACCGTGCCCGAGCCGCGCATGGTGGTGATCAAGCCGTACGAGCAGGCGCAGATGCAGCCGATCGAGACCGCGATCCGCAATTCGGATCTCGGGGTGAACCCCACCAACAACGGTGACATCATCCGGGTCTCGATCCCGCAGCTCACCGAGGAGCGGCGCCGGGAAATGGTCAAGCTGGCCAAGTCCAAAGGCGAGGACGCGAAGATCTCGATCCGCAACGTCCGCCGGAAGGCCATGGAAGAGCTGGGCCGCATCCAGAAGGACGGCGAGGCGGGCGAGGACGAGGTCGGTCGCGCCGAGAAGGAACTCGACAAGACCACGCAGAAGTACGTCGCGCAGATCGACGAGCTGGTGAAGCACAAAGAAGGCGAACTGCTCGAGGTCTAGACGGCCGATCTTCGGCCGGGGGTAGGGAACGGACGACAAGTGAGCGACGGGACAATCGTGGCCGAAGAGACTGCTGCCACCGGCGAGCTGCCGGAGGAAGCCACCGCATCGCCGGCCGACCCGCCGGCCGCGGATTCGGCCGCGCCGGACAATGCGGGCGAGGCCGCCTCGGGCGGGAAGCCGAGCGCGCCCGCGTCGAAGGCGGGCCGCAACCTGCCCGCGGCGCTGGCGGTCGGATTCGGGCTGGGGTTGTCCCTGATCGCGATCCTGCTGTGGGCCCCCAAGGTGCTCGTCGGCGTGATAGCGGTCGCGGTCGCGGTGGCCACCTGGGAGGTGACCAAGCGGCTGCGTGAGGCCGACGTGCTGGTGCCCCGGATTCCGCTGTTGATCGGCGGGCAGGCGGTGGTGTGGCTGGCCTGGCCGGTCGGACCGCAAGGCGTGCTGGGCGCGTTCGGCGCGACGGCGCTCACCCTCATGGTGTGGCGGCTGTTCGACCACGGCCTGACGGCCACCCCGCGAAACTACTTGCGCGACACCGCGATCTCGGTGTTCACGCTCACCTGGATTCCGCTGCTGGCCTCGTTCGCGGTGCTGATGCTGTCCGAGGACAACGGCAACCTGCGGGTGCTGTCCTTCATGATCCTGGTGGTCTGCTCCGACGTGGGCGGTTACGTGGCGGGCGTGCTGTTCGGCAAGCACCCGATGGTGCCGCACATCAGCCCGAAGAAGTCCTGGGAGGGCTTCGGCGGTTCGCTGGTGTTCTGCGTGATCGGCGGTCTGCTGACGGTGACGCTGCTGCTACAGGCGAATTCGATGATCGGCGTGCTGCTGGGCGTCGGGCTGGTGCTGGTGGCGACCAGCGGCGACCTGATCGAATCGCAGGTGAAGCGGGAGCTGGGCATCAAGGACATGGGCACCCTGCTGCCCGGGCACGGCGGGATCATGGACCGGCTCGACTCGATGCTGCCGTCGGCTTTCGTGGCGTGGCTGGTGCTGACCGCCCTGCTCTGATCGATCGCGCGGCTACCGTCACCTGGTCCGGGCGGTGTGACGAGCGCCCCGCACCCCGCGGCGCCGAACGCGTGTTTCGGATGGAACACTGGAAGGGTTATGACTACCCCGTTGCCCCTCGTTTTCGACGCCCCTCGTCGCGGCATGCCGCCGCGGCATCTCGCCGACCTCGATTCGCGGGAGCGCAAGGCGGTGGTCGAGGAGCTCGGCCTCCCCAAATTCCGCGCCGACCAGATCGCGCGCCAGTACTACGGCCGCCTGGTCGCCGACCCGGATCAGATGACCGATCTGCCCGAGGCGATGCGTTCCAAGGTCGCGGAGGCGCTGTTCCCGCAGCTGCTGACCGAGATCCGGCACATCGAATGCGATGACGGCACCACCCGCAAGTCGCTGTGGCGCGCCAATGACGGCACCCTGCTCGAGTCGGTGCTGATGCGCTACCCCGACCGCAACACCCTGTGCATCTCGTCGCAGGCTGGTTGCGGCATGGCGTGCCCGTTCTGCGCCACCGGTCAGGGCGGTCTGAACCGCAACCTGTCCACGGCCGAGATCGTCGACCAGGTCCGGGCCGCCGCGGCCGCCCTGCGTGACGGCGAGGTCGCGGGTGGACCAGGCCGCCTGTCCAACATCGTGTTCATGGGCATGGGCGAGCCGCTGGCCAACTACAAGCGCGTGGTGAACGCGGTCCGGCGCATCACGTCTCCGTCGCCGGAGGGCTTCGGCATCTCGCAGCGCTCGGTGACCGTTTCCACGGTCGGCCTGGCTCCCGCCATCCGCAAGCTGGCCGACGAGGACATGTCGGTGCGGCTGGCCGTCTCGCTGCACACCCCCGACGACGAGCTGCGAGACACCTTGGTGCCGGTCAACAATCGCTGGCCGGTCGCCGAAGTCCTCGATGCCGCACGCTATTACGCCGACAAGTCCGGCCGCCGCGTCTCCATCGAGTACGCCTTGATCCGCGACATCAACGATCAGGGCTGGCGCGCCGACATGCTCGGCAAGAAGCTGCACAAGGCGCTGGGCCCGCTGGTGCACGTCAACCTGATCCCGCTCAACCCGACACCCGGCAGCAAATGGGACGCGTCCCCGAAGCCGGTGCAGGACGAGTTCGTCCGCCGGGTCCAGGCGCAGGGCGTCACCTGCACGGTCCGCGACACTCGTGGCCAGGAGATCGCCGCCGCCTGCGGCCAGCTCGCCGCAGAAGGCTGACCCGGGCGCCGGTCTCGCCGGGGCCTTGGCCAAGTCGGCTATCCGGCATGACTTTTCGTGTACGGGCTGCTGCGGGTCACTCGCGACCGGCGATGGCGCCCCTGCCATCTGGGCAACGCTGTTTACGTCCTGCCGATCTCGATGCTCTACGAGTTCGGGATGTGCGTCTATCATCTGGAGATCCCGAAAGTCGTGGCGGGCCGCAAGGATCCGCAGGAGCTCAGAGGGGCCCGCGACGAGATTCTCCGCAAGGCGAGCAGACAGCTCTTCAAGGACTATGTCGCCTTCCCCGCATTGTCGACACGGAACTGGAAATCGACCGTCCGCGCCAACCTGACCGCCAATGTCGCGAAGAACATGTGGGAGCAGATCGTCACCTTCTGCGGCCATTTCCCCGACGGCGCCGAGAAATTCACTCGACGGGACCTGGCCACCGAGACCCGAGGGGAGTGGTATCTGCGGCAGTTCCTCGGCAGCGCGAACTTCCCGTCCGGTCCGGTCGGGAGAATCTTGACCGGGTCATTGGGATACCAGATCGAACACCATTTCCCGAGCTCGACGCCGACAGCGCACCCGAAATCACGTCGGAACCTGGTGGGCGGGCGGGCTTCCGCGGTCGTCGGAGCAAGAGTGTGGAACGCCACCGTCTCGATATTCCGGATTCCCTTCGCCGGGAAGGCTCTTGACCTAGCGTTTGCTTCATGTTGCAGCAACCGCTCGTAGGGCACGTGAACGAAGCCGATATCCCCTGGGTGTGGGCCGGTGATGTCGGCTTGCAGCTGCTGCGCGTCTCGCCGTCGGGGTTCGTGCTGCGCAATCGGTTCAAGGCCGGGTTCAGCCTGCCCACGCACAAGCACACCGGTGCGGTGAACGCGTACACCTTCTCCGGCGACTGGTTCTACGCCGAGCAGGGCATCCATTACACCGCCGGGACGTTCATCCACGAGCCCGCCGGGTCTGTGCACACCCTCACGGTCGCCGAGGACGCCGATGTCCTGTTCATCGTCGAGGGCGCGTTCATCGACCTCGACGCCGACGGTGCTGTGACCGGTGTCGTCGATTCGAAGACCATCCAGGACGCCTACTTCGCGCTCTGCGATGTCGCCGGTATCGCCCGCCCGACCGGAATTCTCGAATAGCGTTCCCACCGGCGGACTTGTTGCCCAAAGGTAGCTATGCGGCTGATTTCCTGTCGCCGGGCGTCCCGCGCTTCCTACACTGGGTTGAAGGCGGACGCTTGCCGGGCGTCCGATCGGCCGAGGAGCGCATGATGCCAATGTCGCAGCTCACGACCATCTCCTCCTTCGTCATCGTCATCGACGGCCTCCAGATCGCGTCCTTCGCGGAGCTGGGCGGCATCGTCTCGGAGATCGAACCGGTGTCCTACCTCGAAGGCGGTGGCGGCGGTCCGATCCAACTGCCCGGAAAGGTCAAGCCGCCCCAGGTCACCCTGTGCAGGGGCCGCACCGGCACCGCCGACCTGTGGGCCTGGCACCAGTCGGCGCGCAACGGCCAGATGGCCGTTGCCCGCCGCGACTGCACCTTGGCGATGTACGGCGATGAGGGCACCCCGGTCCCGGGCTACCTGCTCGAGCACGCGTGGCCGTCCAAGATCGAGGTCTCCGCCCTGCGGGACGGCCCCGGCGAAATGCTGTACAACAGCGTCACATTGGTTTGCGAGAACCTCCGGCACATGGCGGCCTGACCGGTCGCGGTCGGAGGGCGGCGATCAACGGTCGCCGCCTGATCCGAGGATTTCGGCCGGCGCGCTCCGTATCGCCCCGGGGTGGGAGCCGCGAGATATCGGCTGAGAAGCAGTAGCCTGACGGCAGGCCCGGCGATTGCCGAGCCGCTCGAGGCCTCTCTGCGGTCCTGTTCTCGAATCGCGATGCCGCCCGAAATTTCTCGGAGAGGCACATGTGGCAACGACCGCAGGCGAAACGAATGACCAGGATTTCGCAGACGGCGGGCCGGAGAGCGCCGACACCGACGCCGGGATCTGGGACGAGGACGAGTCCGCCGCCCTGCGCCGGGCGCGCAAGGAAGCCGGGCTCACCGCGAGTGGGGATTCGACGCGGGCGTATCTGAAGCAGATCGGCCGGGTCCCCCTGCTCTCCGCGGAGGAGGAGGTCGATCTGGCGGTCCGGATCGAGGTGGGGCTGTACGCGGCGGAGAAGCTGCGGATCGAATCCGAGGGCCCGTCCGGTCTCACCGCCGCGCGTCGCCGGGACCTGACCTGGATCGTGCGTGACGGCGTCCGCGCCAAGGATCATCTGCTCGAGGCGAATCTGCGCCTGGTGGTGTCGATTGCCAAGCGGTACACCGGGCGGGGCATGGCCTTTCTGGATCTGATCCAGGAGGGCAATCTGGGGCTCGTGCGTGCGGTCGAAAAGTTCGACTACAGCAAGGGATTCAAGTTCTCGACCTATGCCACGTGGTGGATTCGCCAGGCGATCAGCCGTGCCATGGCCGACCAGTCGCGCACCATCCGCATTCCCGTGCACATGGTGGAGATCATCAACAAGCTCGGGCGCAGGCAGCGTGAGCTGCTGCAGGAGCTGGGTCGCGAGGCCACGCCCGAGGAACTCGGGCAGGAGTTGAACATCACCGCCGCGCGGGTGCTGGAGATTCAGCAGATGGCCCGGGAACCGATCTCGCTGGACCAGACGATCGGTGACGAGGGCAGCGGCCAGTTCGGCGACTTCATCGAGGACACCGAGGCCGTCGTCGCGGTCGAGGCGGTGGCGTTCACCCTGCTGCAGGAGCAGTTGCAGGCGGTGCTGGGCACGCTCAGCGAGCGCGAAGCCGGGATCGTGCGCCTGCGTTACGGACTGGGCGACGGGCAGCCCCGGACGCTCGACGATATCGGGAAGATCTACGGCGTCACGCGCGAGCGGATCCGGCAGATCGAGTCGAAGACGATGTCGAAGCTGCGGCATCCGTCGCGCTCACAGTTGCTGCAGGATTACCTCGAATAGTGCGGGCGGGTGGCCGGGCGGGTCGGCCGCCCGGCTTCGTATCCGGCGTCAGAGGGTCGCGATCATCCGCTGCGCGGTGGCGGCGTGACCGTACTGGTTCGGATGGAATTGCGCGCCTTCGCCATTGTCGACCGAGGTGCCGTTGACCCACCGGTCCGGGATGACCTCACAGACGTCGTGGCCGTCGTAGAGCTCGTAGGTGCTGAAGTAGGTGGTGCCGGGCTGGGAACGCAGCATGGTGTTGAGGCCGCCGATCACGCTGTCGCGGATCCAGTCGGCGTCCGCGGCCAGGACCGGCTGGCGGCCCGCGCACAGGGATGCGTTGTCCGGCAGGATCTTCGGGTAGCCGACCAGGACGATGCGGGCCTGCGGGGCCTGGGTGCGGATGGCGGCGAGCAGCTGGGCGAGCTTGGCGGCGGTCATCGAGAGACGGCCGGGCATCTCCGGGCCGTACTTGTTCTTGCAGCCCGCCACCAATTCGGCGACCGCTCCCGCGCTGCCGCTGGCGCTGCCCGTCGCGAGACTGCCTGTGCCGCTGCCTGTTCCGAGGGTGCCCGCGAGCACACAGTCCTTGACCAGCTGCCCGAAGCCGATATCGTTGCCGCCGACGCCCAGGGTGACCAGCGTGGTGTCGGCGGTGACCGCGGAGAGCTGAGTGCTGGCCACCGAGTCGATGGTCGCGCCCCCGCAGGTGACATCGGTGAGCGCATACCCGCGCTGGGCCGCGAACAGGTGCGCGTAGTTGCGGTCCGACCGGGAACAGCTCTTGTCGAGAATGGTCGAGATGCCCACCCCCGCCGCATACGAATCGCCGAGGGCCACGTACTTTCCGCTGTCGGCGGCGGCCGGGGTGATGCTGGTCAGGGAGGCTGCGGCGATCAGCGCAATTGCGGACAGGCAGTGTTTCAGTTTCAAGAGAGGGTCCTGGTGGCAGAGCGGGGAGGGGATCGCCGCCGACCCTAGAAGATGACCTACCACCCGGTAGGTCAGTTTGCGCGATCGTTATCGAGCAGGGTGGCGATGCGGTGGCGGTCGGCGGGGGTGGCGGGGAGTTGGACGACCATGAGGAGGTCGGGGTTGTCGACCGGGCGGAGTTGGTAGACGTCGAGGTCGAGGCGGCCTGCGGTGGGGTGATCGAGGGTGATGGTGGCGGGGCGGAAGTCCTGGACGGGGTATTCCTGCCACCAGGTGCGGAATTCGGGGCTGGCTGCGGTGAGGTCGGCGATGAGGGCGGTGAGGCGGGGATTGTCGGGGGTGCGGCCGGCTACGGCGCGGAATTGGCCGAGAATGGCTCGGGCGGCGCGTTCCCAGCGGGGCATCATGGCGCGGGTGCGGTCGTCGGTGAACATCCACCACAACAGATTTCGGCGGTCGGCGGGGAGCTCGGCGGGGTCGATGCGAACGCGGGCGAAGGCGGCGTTCCAGACGACGAAGTCGAAGCGGGCGTCGTGGACGACGGCCAGGTCGGGCATCAGGGCATCGACCAGGCGTTGTAGTCGGCCGTCGTCGATATCCTTGTGCTCCAAGGGATCCGCGAGGCCCGCCAGGGTGCGCAGATGGCGATGCTCGGCGGGGGACAGGAGCAGGGCGCGGGCCAGGGCGTCGACCACCTGAGGGCTGGCCACGATCTTGCGGGCCTGTTCGAGCCAGGTGTACCAGGTCAGGCTGACGCCGGCGAGCTCGGCGACCTCCTCGCGCCGCAGCCCGGGGGTGCGGCGGCGACCCGGCTCCAGATCGTCGACCAGGCCGACGTCCTTGGGCGTGAGCCGGGCCCGGTGCGCTTTGAGGAACGCGGCCAGTTCGGAACGGTGATTGTCGGGCATCGCATCCCCTTGTGGCTAGCAGTATCGGTACCAGGACCAGGTGTCGGCGCGTCCTTACCGTCAGAGGCATCAGGTGATCGACACGGATCGCCGCTCACGGGGAGAACGACATGACGAACGACAAGGGACCGGTTCTGGTCATCGGCGCGACCGGACAGCAGGGCCGGGCGACCACCCGGCAGCTGCTCGAACGCGGCTGGGAAGTACACACTTTCGTGCGCAACCTGGAGTCGCCCGCCGCGACCGCGCTGCGCGCCGAGGGCGCGAACCTGATCCAGGGCGACCTCGACGACACCGATTCGATCCGGGCCGCCATGGAAGGCGCGTACGGCGTGTTCATGATGCTGACCATGATGGAAGGCGTCCACATCACCACGGAAGGCATTGCGGCCGAACAGCGCCGGGGCCGGACGGTCGCGGAGCTGGCGAAGGAGCTGGGCATCGAGCACTTCGTCTACAGCTCCCTGCGGGGCGCGGGCCAGAACACCGGCGTGGAGTACTACGCGGCGAAGACGGCCATCGAGGGGTACATTCGCGAACTCGAACTGCCCGCCACCATCCTGCGGCCCACCTTCTTCATGGACAACCTCAACGGCTTCAACCGGCCGGTGCTCGACGAGAACGGCGTGCTGCAGATCGATCTCGCGGTGCGAGGCGACATTCCGGTATCGCTGATCGCGACGCGCGACATCGGCGCCTTCGCCGCGATCGCCTTCGACCGGCCTCGGGAGTTCCTCGGCCGCACGGTGCCGCTGGCCGGGGACTACCTGACCCCGCCGCGGATCGCGGAGATCATCGGAGCGCACGCCGGACTGCCCGCGCGCAGCAATGTGGTGCCACTGGAACAGGTCCGGGCGTTCGACCCGCACGTCGGGCAGATGTTCACGCACTTCAACGAGAGCCCGGACGGGCCGCTGGACCTGGCGGCGCTGCGCGCCGAACACCCTGGCCTGCTGGATCTGCCGGCGTGGTTGCGCTCGATCGATTGGAAGCCGTGACGCCACGGGATCACTCGGCCGGAGCGGTCGGCGGGCGGGCGAATCCGGCCCGCGTGGGTGGCCGTTCGCGCGGTAGCGACCCGGGGCGGCGCGAAGCAACTGCTTCGTGCCGCCCGTTCGGCGTGTGCGTGCAGTCGCTTGTGGTGCTTGGTCGTGGCGCACGCCTGACCTCCCTGCCGGCGATTCGATGGCCCGACTCCAGCCGGATCTGCTTGGGCGGCACCGTGACTCGGGCCGGTGCCCGGCGGCGCGCACTCGTCGTGTGCCGGGGCGATCGATCGCGGGGTGCGAAGTTTTCGAACGGCCGCGGTGTGCCGCGCCGCGAGGCCAGCCTTGACATATGAGCACACAACGAAGCCGAATGGACTCGGCGGCACAACCGTTGAAGCGGGCGGCAGCGGCGGCCCGGCTGGAAATCGCGGTGGCGGATCTTCCGGAGCTCGGCGCCGGCTGGACGGTCGGGGAGGTGTGGCGGCTGCGACGGGAACGGCCCGATTGGCTGATCGAGGCGCGGCGGCGGTTTCCCGGGCGCGGGCCTCGGGGGCGGGTCCGGGCGCGCGCCGGTTCGAATGGCCCCGCCGGCGGGCGGTGATCGGCTTATGCTCGGGTTTACTGGCACGTTCTGGGTATCGAGGTCGCCGTGGCGCATGTCGATCCGTTCTCAACGCGCCGCGATACCACCCTCGGGTACGCGGCGGAGCTGGAGGCTGCCGGATTCGGGGAGGCGGTCGAGGTCGGGCGCGGCGGATTCGGCGTGGTCTACCGATGTTTCCAGCCGTCACTGGGGCGGACGGTGGCGATCAAGGTGCTGACCTCGGACCTGGAATCCGATGGTTTGGAGCGGTTCGTCCGCGAGCAGCTCGCCATGGGCACGTTGTCGGGGCATCCGAACATCGTGCCCGTGTTCGAGGTGGGGTCCACCGAGACCGGGCGGCCCTACATCGTGATGCCGTATCACTCGCACGGGTCCCTGGACGCGCGCATTCAGCAGCGCGGCCCGGTGGACTGGCCCGAGGTGCTGCACTTCGGAGTGCGGCTGTCCGGGGCGCTGGAGACCGCGCACCGGCGCGGGCTGCTGCATCGCGACGTGAAGCCGGGAAACATCCTGCTCACCGAGTACGGGGAACCGCAGCTGGCCGATTTCGGCATCGCGCGGGTGCCCGGCGGGTTCGAGACCGCGGCGGGCATGGTCACCGGATCGCCCGCCTACACCGCGCCCGAGGTGCTGCAGGGCCAGGCCCCGGACGCGACCGCCGACATCTACGGACTGGCGGCCACCCTGTTCTGCGCGGCCACCGGGCACGCGGTGTTCGAACGGCGCAGCGGGGAGCAGCTGGTCGCACAATTCGTGCGGATTACCAAGCGTCCGCTGCCGGACCTCACCGTTGCGGGCCTGCCCGCCGACCTGACCGGCATCATCGAGACCGCGATGGCGCGAGAACGCTCGCAACGCCCGGCCTCGGCCGTCGAATTCGGCACGGCGCTGCGGGAGCTTCAGCAATCGCACGGGCTGCCGGTCGACGACCTGCCGATCCCGGTGCCCGCCGAGGAGTCCGAGCCGGGGAACGCGCCGCCCACGCCGAGCCCGGCCACGCCGACCCTGGGCGGCCGCCGCCGCGCCCGCGATACGGCGGCCACGCCGCCGGTCCCCGCCACCCGCCTGCGCCCACCCACCATCACCCGCGCCCTGGTGGAACGACCCCGCCTTCTCGACGCGCTGGGTGCGGGCAGTGACCGTCGGCTCGCGGTGATCCACGGCCCCACCGGCTTCGGCAAGACCACCCTGGCCGCGCAGTGGAGTGCGGTGCTCGCGGCGTCGGGCGCCTCGGTGGCCTGGTTGACCGTCGACAGTGACGACGACAATGTGGTGTGGTTCCTCTCGCACCTGATCGAGGCCGTGCGCGCGGTCCGGCCCGCCCTCGCGCGCGAACTCGGCGAGCTGCTCGAGGAACACGGTGACGAGGCCACGCGGTTCGTGCTCACCTCGCTCATCAACGACATCGACCAACGCGGTGAGCCGGTGACCGTCGTCATCGACGACTGGCAGCGGGTAACCGACCCGAAAACCCAGGCCGCGCTGCGGTTCCTGATCGAGGGCGCCAGCCCGGCGCTGCGCATCGTGGTGACCAGCCGCTTCCAGACCGGCCTGCCCATGAGCTCCATGCGGGTGCGCGACGACCTGGTGGAAATCGACACCGCCGCACTGCGATTCACCCTCGACGAGGCCTATCAGCTGCTGGTCGGGCTGGGCGGGCTGGACCTGGATCGCGGCGATGTCGAGGACCTCACCGAATCCACCGGCGGCTGGGCGGCGGCCCTGCAGCTGGCCGCGCTGTCGCTGCGCGGCAGTGACGATCCCGGACAGCTCATCGGCCGTCTCACCGGCCGCCACCACGCCATCGGGGAATTCCTCGCGGAGAACGTGCTGGAAACCCTCGAACCCGGGGTGCTCGACTTCATGGTCGCCACCTCGATCACCGAAAGAACCTGCGGCGAACTGGCTTCCGCGCTCACCGGCGTCACGGACGCACAGGCCCTGCTGGAACACATCGAGCAGCAGGATCTGTTCCTGCGCCGCGTCGACGGCGGCCAATGGTTCCAATACCACCAGCTGTTCCAGGACTTCCTGCGCCAGCGCCTCGAATACGACCGGCCCGAGCGGATCGACGAGCTGCACCGCGCCGCCTCGCGCTGGTTCGCCGACCACCGGCACGTGAGCGAGGCGGTCGACCACGCCCTGCTGGCCGGTGACGAGCAGAGCGCCGTCGACATCGTGGAGCGCGACGGCATGTCCTTGCTGGAGTACGGCCAGATGGCCAGCCTCATCGTCCTGGTCAACAAGCTGCCCCCGGCGGTCATCGAAACCCATCCGCGGCTCCAACTGGATCTGGCCTGGGCCAATATCCTGCTGCACCGGGCCTCGCAGGCCGAGCGCGCGCTGTTCCTGGCCGAATGCACCCTGGACAGTGGCGAGTTCGATGCGCGGACCTCGGCCCGGCTGCACGCGGAGGCGGGCGTGGTGCACGCCGTGGTGACCGTGCGCGCCGACGTGCTCAACGGCGTGGAGGATTGGCTCGCACCGTGTTTCGGCATGGCCGACGAGCTCTCGCCGTACGTGGTGGCCGTCGGGGCCAATTGCGCCAGCTTCGCCGCGGGCTACCGCTACGACTTCGACGAGGCGGTCCGCCTGCAGGAATGGTCCGCGCCCTACATGCGCCGGAACAAGGGCTGCTACAACAATATTCACGGATTGTGCTTCCTGGGCCTGGCCGCCGGCCTGCAATTGGACCTCCCGCGCGCCGAGCGGTACTTCCGCAAGGCACTGAAGATCGCGAAGCAGTTCGCGGGCAGCCACTCCTACGGTGCGCGGCTGGCCGGGTCGCTGCTGGGGGCACTGCTCTACGAACGCGGTGAGGTCGCCGAAGCCGAACGGCTGCTCGACGAGGGCTACAAGCTCGGCGCCGACGCGGGAGTGGTCGATTTCAAACTCGCCCGCTACGTGGTGGGTGCGCGGGTGAAGGCGCTGCGCGGTGACCGCGGCGCCGCCATCCGCCGCCTGAACGAGGGTGCGCGCGTGGCCGAGTCGATGTCGCTGCCCCGCCTGCGCGCCGAGATCGAGCACGAGCGCGTCCGTCAGGGTCTGCCGCCGCACCCGGATTTCGGCCCGTTCCCGGGGGCGGATCATGCCGCCCGCCGCCAGCCCACCGACCCCATCGACGAATTCACCGTTCTCTATGAGGAATTCACCGCGATCCGGCTGCTGCTGGCCGAATCCACCACCGAATCCCGGGAACTGGCCCGCGCCTGGGCGCAGGAATGGGTCGACGAGCTCGAAGTCGCCCGCCGCCCCCGCGATCTACTCGAGGCCCGCCGCCTGCTCGTCGCCTGCCTGGCCGCGACCGGCCGCACCACCGCGGCCGAATCGCTGCTGGCCACCATCACCGCCCAATGCGCCGAACTCGGCGCGCTCCGCTTCCTCCTCGACGGCGGCCCCCACGTCGTGGCCACCCTCGACGAGCTATCCGCCGACCAGGCCGACGGAAACTGGGACCAGACCTGGCCCGAAGTCCCGCCCGCCTTCCTCCGCGCCCTCGCCGAAGCCGACGCTGCCCAGCCCTTCTGATGCGCGTTGATGCGCGAACGATCATCGGGTGAGGCGAGCGGCGGAGTTGCCTCGCGTGGGCTGTAGAGGATCTCGTCGCCGTCGCGCAGATCCGCCAGCCCCCGCGACAGGCCCCGTTCCGATCTGGCGTGATGGCTCGAGGGGCCGTCGGGTGCGGTGACTTGCGGGCCCACGAAAGCGATCAGCCGCGGGCCCACCAGTGCGATGAGTCGCGGGCATCGGAGAGTGGTGAGGAGGTCGAGCGTGATGTGCCGCAGCGCCCGGGTGTGACCGGTCCCGCGGTCACTAATGGGACAAACCGGTCATCTGGTGTGACTAGAGTGAACGCGCTGGAAATGGTGCTAGGCAGGGAATGACGGGTGTGACTGAACCTCTACGTGAGGCGCATGAGCGGGCCAGTTGGGCGGAGTTGTTCTTCGACCTGGTGTTGGTGTTCGCGGTGACGCAGGCCGCGCATGTGGCGGTGGCCGGGGAGAGCTGGGGAGCCGTCGGGCAGACGGTATTGCTGCTGGCGATCATGTGGTGGTCGTGGGTGGGGACGACGCTGTCGGTGCACGGGGTCGAGGACTCGAATCGGCAGCGGATCTTCCTGTTCGCGTGTGGGCTGTGCATGTTCGTGATCGCCATCGCCGCGCCGCACGCGTTCATCGGTCGCGCGCTGCCGCTGATCCTGGCGGTGGCGCATCTGGTGCTGCGGCTGCTGCTGTGGGCCGAGATGCGGCGCAAGCGGGCGTTCTCGCAGGCGGGCGTGTTCGGCAGCTGGGTCAATCCGTTCACGATCACTCTGGTCGCGGCGGTGCTGCTGGTGATCGCGGCGCTGGTTCCGGAGGGCGGGGCGCGCAACGTGCTCTGGATCGTCGCGGTGCTGCTGGCCTTCGGCGGCCCGGCGTTGCTGGCGCGGCGGATGGAGTCGGTGCAGTTCGGCGCGACGCATCTGCCGGAGCGGTTCGCCACCTTCGTCATCATCGCGCTCGGCGAGACGGTCGCATCGGTGGGTTCGGAAGCGGCGGAAGCGCATCTGGGCGTGATGTCGTGGATCGCGGTGGTGCTGATCTTCGTGCTCGGCTGCGGCCTGTGGTGGCTGTACTTCGCCTACGGGTTCTCCGCGGTCGAACATTCGTTGCGCACCAACCAGGTTCGCGGCACCGTGGTGCGGGATGTGCTCAGCTACGGCCACATTCTGCTGGTGATCGGCCTGGTCGGGGTGGCGGTGGGCGCGCGCAGCATGGTCGAGCATCCGACCGAAACCGCGCACGGCGTCAACGCGTTCCTGCTGCCGATCGGCGCGACCCTGTACGTGTCGACCTTCCTGTTCACCCGCTGGCGCATGTTCGGCGCGGCCACCCTGGGCCGGTTCATCGCCGCGCTGGTGCTGGCGGCGCTGACCCTCGCCTCGACGCTGCTGCCGGAGATCGTGACGCTGGCCGCGGTGACCGCGGTCCTGGTCGGCCTGAATGCCTGGGAGTACTGGGTGGTTTCGACCGGACGTCCCCTGCTGCTGATGACCCGCACGCGGGCGAACTGACCCTCAGCCCTCGACCTCGGCCAACCGGCGGCGCAGATAGTCGCGCTCGGCGTCATTGGCGGTGAGGTCGAGGGCTGCCCGGTATTCGATTGCCGCGCGATCGTCGCGGCCCAGCCGCCGCAGCAGATCGGCCCGCGTCGCGGTGACCTGCCGGGCCACCTCCGACCCGGCCGGTGCCACCACCGTGTCGAGCAACTCCAAGCCCGCCTCGGGCCCGGAGCGCATGGCCACCGCGATGGCCCGGTTCACGGCCACCGTGGGGGAGGGGATCCGGGCCCACACCATGTCGTACAGTTCGGCGATCCGCGCCCAATCCGTCTGCTCCGGACCCGCGGCGGTGACATGGCAGGCGACGATCATGGCCTGTAACCGATACGGCCCCAGCCGATCCCGGCGCGCGGTGCGCCGCAACTCGGCCAGCCCCGCCGCGATCAACTCCCGATCCCACCGCCCCCGATCCTGCTCCTCGAGCGGCACCAGCACCCCGTTCAGAGTCCGGGTCGCGGCCCGCGACTGCTGGAGCAGGACAAGCGCGTTCAGCCCGCCCGCCTCGGGATCATGGGGCATCAACTCGACCACCAGCGCGGCCAACCGGCGCGCCTCCGCCGCCAGATCGGGCCGTTGCAGATCCGGCCCCGCCGCGGCCAGATACCCCTCGTTGAACAGCAGATAGATCACCCCGAGCACGGCATTGGTGCGCTCGGGCAGCAGATGCGCGGGCGGCACCCGATACGGGATGCCCGCGTCGCGGATCTTCTGCTTGGCCCGCACCAGCCGCTTGGCCATGGTCGGCTCGGGAACGCCGAACGCGCGGGCGATCTCGCCGGTGGTCAGCCCGGTCAGCGTGCGCAATGCCAGTGCCACCTGCGCCTCGAACGCCAGCGCCGGATGGCAGCAGGTGAAGATCAGCCGCAGCCGATCGTCGGGAATGCCGGTGCCGGACACGGCCTCTCCCGCATCGGGGATCGCGGCGCGGGCCAGTTCCCGCAGTTTCCCGGCCCCGACGCGTTCGCGGCGCAGCCGGTCGACGGCGCGGCGGCGGGCCGCGGTCAGCAGCCACGCCCCGGGCCGCTCGGGCACGCCGTCGCGCGGCCAGGTGCGCCAGGCCAGCGCGAACGCCTCCTGCGCGCACTCCTCGGCCAGGTCCCAGTCGCCGAGCCCGCCGATCAGGGTGGCGACCAGGCGCGCCCATTCGGTGCGGAAGGCGGCCGTGATCGCGGCGTCGACCTCGGTCACAGCGTCAGCACCGGCCGGATCTCGATCTGCCCGAACCGGCTGGCGGGATGCCGGGCCGCGACCTCGATGGCCGCGTCCAGATCCGCCACCTCGATGAGCGCGAACCCGCCGATCTGATCCTTCGCCTCCGTGAACGGCCCGTCGGTGAGCAGCACCTCGTCCCCGCGCACCCGGACCGTGGTGGCGGTGTGGCTGGGATGCAGGCCCTCGTGGGCGGTGAGCACGCCGCGGGCGAGCAGGTCGTCGAGCCAGTCCCGGAACTCGCTCATCCCGTCGTCGGTGCGGTGCTCGTCGACCCGGCTCTCGTCGGCGCTGATCAGCAAGAGGTATCGCATGGTCGTCTCCTTTCACCCGCACGACGAACGGGACGGACGCGGATGGACATCACTATGCCGAGCGCCGCTGTCCATTGCCGGGATTCCCGTTCGTCGATCCGGTATCGAGTCCACCCACAGACCGGAGACGACCATGCCCACCGTGACGTCCACCGACGGCACCACCATCGCCTATCACCGCGCCGGCGCGGGCCCGGCCATCGTGTTCCTGCCCGGCGCCTTCAATGACAGCGGCACCTGCGCGGCCCTGGCCGAACAGCTCGCCGACCGCTACACCGTGGTCCGCCCGGACCGGCGCGGCCGCGGCGACAGCACCGACGCCCTCGCCCCCGCCGACGCCGGCCGCTACGACGTGCGCCGCGAGATCGAGGACCTGGACGCGGTCATCGCCGATATCGGCGGCAGCGCAGCGGTTTTCGGCTTCTCCTCCGGCGGCATCCTGGCCCTGCGCGCCGCCGCGGCGGGCTCGCGCATCACCCGCCTGGCCCTCTACGAACCGCCGTTCGCGCTGGGCGGCCTCGCCGATCACACGCCGCAGCGGTTGCCCGAACGACTGGCCGACCTGATCGCCCGCGGCGAGCGCGGAGCCGCCGTGGAATTGATGCAGCTCGAGGGCATCGGCCTGCCTGCGGCGGTGGTCGAGCAGGTCAAGCGGTCACCGATCCGGCCGCACCTCGAGGCGATCGCCCAGACGGTGGTCTACGACGCCGCCATCTGCCGCCCGCCGAACGTGCCCACCGATGAGATGGTCCGCCTCGATATCGAAACCGTGGTGATCAGCAGCCTCGAATCCTGGCCGGGTGTCCGTTCCGCCGCCGAGGCCCTGCCCGCCCGCCTCGCCCGCGCTCACTACGCGGAGGTGCCCGGCGGCGCGGACCACGGCATCCCGGCCGAGGCCACCGCGAAGCTGCTCGACGCGTTCCTCGGTGCGGACGTGACCCGCTGAGCCGGACCGGAATCGACGCCGAGCCACCCGAAAACCGTTGCGCCCGCCCGGATCGTGCGACCGGCCCCGCGGGTGAACGGCGCCGTCGGTACCGTGACGGACATGAATTCGCTGATGCACCGGATCCTGGATATCGCGCCGGTCTGGGTGTACCTCGTCGTCGCGCTGCTGGTGTTCGCCGAGGACGCGATCTTCGTCGGCTTCGTCATTCCCGGCGAGACGGCCGCGGTGCTCGGCGGCGTCGCCGCCAGCCAGGGCCACGTGCAGTTGTGGCTGATGATCGTGCTCGTGATCGCGGCCGCGATCATCGGCGACAGCGTCGGTTACGAGGTCGGCAAGCGGGTGGGCCCGAAACTGTTGCAGGCCCGGATGCTGGATCGCCATCGCGGCCGCCTCGACAGCGCCCAGGACTACCTGGCCCGCCGCGGCGGCTGGGCGGTGTTCCTGGGCCGGTTCACCGCCTTCTTCCGGGCCATGATGCCGGCGCTGGCGGGCACCTCCCGCATGCCGTACCGCCGCTTCCTGATCTTCAACGCGGTCGGCGGAATCGTGTGGGGCGCAATCTTCGTGGTGCTCGGCTTCGTCGCGGGACAGTCCTACGAGGCGGTGGCCAAGACGGTCGGCCGGGATCTGGCCCTGGGCGCGGCCGCGATCGTGGTGGTCGCCTTGATCGTGTGGAAGCTGCGGGAACGCCGCCGCGAGCGCTCGTTCGAGGCCGACTACGAGGTGTCCCATGCGGGCCCGATGACCCCCGAGACCGACTGATTCCCAGCGATCTCCCAGGGAACGCCGCGAACGCAGCGCGCATACTGGGGCCGTGGTTCGGATCGACGCACCGCTGCAACTCGGCGGACTGGTGAGCGCCTGGCGGTGGGACGCCTCGACGGCGCTGGTCGTCGCGCTGCTGGGCCTCGCCTACGCGTTCTGCTTCGTACTGGGCCGCCGTCGCGGGGAACAGCTTCCGGTGATCCGGGCCGCGTACTTCGGCGTCGCCGGGCTGGGCGTGTGGCTGTACACCGGCCTCGGGATGCCCGGGGTGTACTCGGACACCTTGTTCTGGGTGCGCGCGCTGCAGGTGCTGTTGCTGCTGTACGTGGTGCCGTTCGCGCTCGCGGCCGGAGCGCCGTTCACCGTGTTGCGCGCGGCGCTCGGCGATGCGGGGCGGAAACGCCTGGACGCCATGCTGTCCGGCGACGTGGCCCGGGTGCTCACCCATCCGGCCACCGCGTCGATGCTGATCTTGCTGCTGCCGTGGGCGCTGTTCCTCTCGCCCTGGTACGAGGCGGTGCTGCGGCACGGCGCGGTCGACGCCGTCACGCGAATCCTGGTGGTGGCCATCGGGTTTCTGTACTTCTACTCCCGCTTGCAGATCGATCCGGTGCCACGGCATTTCACGCAGGGGCTGTCGCTGCTCATCACGGTGGGCGAATCCCTCGCCGACGGCATCCTGGGCATCGTGCTGTGGCTCGGCCCGCTCGTCGCCGCCGGGTACTACGGTTCGCTCGGCCGCACCTGGGGACCGGATGTCCGCCTGGATCAGACGATCGGCGCGGGCATTCTGTGGCTGCTCGGGGATCTGCTCGGCCTGATCTACTCCCTGGTCGTGATGCGGCGTTTCGCCGACGACGAGAAGCGGGAGGCGGGTGCGCTGGACGCCGAACTCGATGCCGTCGAGGCCGAGGAGCCGGTCTCCACGGGACTGTGGTGGGAGCACGATCCGCAGTTGCGGGAACGCTTCCGCCGCTGATCGGCGGGCTCCAATAGTGGCCTGTGTCACCGGTTCTGGCAATGAGTGATGTTCGCTATCAAAGGAACATTTGTGGCTATTTCTCAGTAGCTTCTTATTGGACGCTCGATCAGGGAAGCTCGAACTGCGTCCCTTCCGATCTTCCGGGCCAACCCGGTGGAAGCCCGCCCGTAAGAAAGCCAGAAGTCATGCAGTTCAGCAAACTCGCCGCCACCTCGGCGCTGGTCATCTCGGCCCTCGGCATCACCGCCGGTGTCGCCCACGCCGACCCCGCCCCGGCCCCCGTTCCGGTCCTGCCCTCGCTGATCGACGGCGTGAACCAGGGCATCGACCAGGTGGCCCCCGCCATCCACTGGAACGCCCGCATCGAGGGCAACGCCATCGTCGTCGATACCGACAAGGGTTCGATGACCACCGACAACGGCCGGCTTCAGGTGCGCGACGACAATGGCATCGTCGTCGCCGCGGTCCCGCTGTCGTTCACCGTCGAGGATCTCGACTACCCGATCCAGGCCAGTGTCGAGGGTCTGCGCGCCACCCTGACCCCGAACACCGATCGGGCCGCCGCGCGCCCGACCAGCCTGCCGCTGCACGAGGTCACCAGCGACCACCAGGCCAGCTTCGATGACGCCATCTCGGCCGCGGCCACCCAGTTCGGCCTGGCCACCGCCATCGGCACCCTGGTCGGCACCGTCATCGGCGGCACCCTCGGCTTCCTGGTCGGCGGCCTGGCGGGCGGCGGCGTGCTGTCCATCCCCGGCGCCCTCGCCGGCGCCGCGACCGGTATCACCCTGGGCGGGGCGGCCGGCCTGGTGCTGGTCGGCGTGCCCGCGGCGATCATCGTCGGCATCATCTTCCTCAACCGCATCAACAACCCGGCCGAGCAGTAGCCGGTAGTTCGCGTACCGCGGCCCGCGGCCATGCCCCACGGTGGGGTGTGACGCGGGTCGCTTGATGTTCTGAGAAGTTGCTCAGATCACCGAACACATGATCGGCAAACACCGTCTTTACGCAAAACATACGTTCAGGACCGTTTTCGCCACGATTTAGCAACAAATAGGCAACATTTGCTGACTTATCTTGTCTCGGGTGCTCGATGAGGACCTCGCTCCCGTGAGGGAAGCGCCCAGTCAAGAAAGCGACGAAAAGTAATGCGTTTCAAGAAGTTTGCTGCCACCTCGGCTCTCGCCATCGCGGCCGTCGGCATCTCCGCCGGTACCGCCAATGCCGCCCCGGCCGCCGCCCCCGAGGGCATCCACTGGGATACCAAGATCGAGGGTGCTTCCGTCGTTCTGAAGACTGACGCGGGCTCGCTGACCACCGAGAACGGTCAGTTCCAGGTGCGCGCCGCCGACGGCGCGGTCGTCACCCAGTTCCCGCTGAGCTACGTGACCGGCGATGTGGCCCACCCGGTCGCCGCCCAGATCGACGGCAACACCGCGACCCTCACCCCGAACCTGGACCCGGCTGCCGCCTTCCCCGCCCCGGCGCTGCCCGCTCCCGCCCTGCACAGCGTCGCCAGCCAGGCTGATCAGGACGCCGCCATGTCGGCCGCGGTCAACCAGTTCGGTCTGTCCACCTCCATGGGCACTCTGCTCGGCACCGTCATCGGTGGTGTCGCGGGTTGCGCCATCGGCGCCGCGGGCGGTGCGATCGCCGGTGTCGTGATCATGTCCGTGCCGACCGGTATCGCGGGCTGTGTCGCGGGTGCGGCCATCGGCATCCCGCTGGGCGCCGCGTCGGGTCTGGTGCTGACCGGTGTGCCCGCGGCCATCGCGGTCGGCATCGGCCTCTACAACCGCATGACCGCTCCGGACTCCGCCCCGGCGAACTGAGGCGGTAGCTCCGCCGGTCGCGACCACAGGCCGGCGGGCGAAAACAATTCGGTCCGGATCGCGTGCAGGGCGATCCGGACCGAATGTCGTTGTGGGGCTACGCGACTAGCGCGGGCGACGCGACAGGATGGAGTCGCGGATCAGGATGACCGCCAGGCCCGCCGCGAACAGCACGAGCGAGATGTAGCCGATATTGCCGGTACCCGACGAGCTGCCCTGCTGGTTCTCGAACAGCATGGTCAGCAGGATCACGACGACGACCCAGCCGGCGATGCGGAAGGTCCGGCGGGACTCGCCGCTCCAGCCCCACGCTGCGGACGGAACCTCGGCGGTGTCGACCTTGGTGACGACCTCAGAGGGGTGCGCGGGTTCCAGTTCCGTGGCGGCCACTGTGGCTCCTTTACGGCTCGAATCGATTGCTGGCCAATATCGTGACATACGACCCAGCGTCGTAGCGACCAGGGGGCGGGGGACAATAAGTGCGTGTCCGACGTTGTGAGAGTTCTGCTGCTGGGCAGCACCGGTTCGATTGGTACGCAGGCACTGGAGGTGATCGCCGCCAATCCCGACCGCTTCGAAGTGGTGGGGCTCGCGGCCCGCGGGGGTAACACCGAACTGCTGGCGAGCCAGATCGCGGCCACCGGCACCACCAATGTGGCGGTCGCCGACGCGGCCGCGGCCGCGGAACTCGGTGTGGCGCTGGCCGGTCCGGACGCCGCGACCGAGCTGGTGCGCCGCACCGACGCGGACGTGGTGCTCAACGCGCTGGTCGGCTCGCTCGGGCTGGAACCCACCCTGGCCACCCTGGAGTCGGGGCGGCGGCTCGCCCTGGCCAACAAGGAGTCCCTGGTGGCGGGCGGCTCGCTGGTGACGAGGGCGGCCACGCCGGGGCAGATCGTGCCGGTGGACTCCGAACATTCGGCGCTGGCCCAGTGCCTGCGCGGCGGGCGCGCCGACGAGGTGTCCAAGCTGGTGCTCACCGCCTCGGGTGGGCCGTTCCGGGGCTGGACCACCGAGATGCTGGAGTCGGTGAATCCGTCCGAGGCCAAGACCCATCCGACCTGGTCCATGGGACCGATGAACACGCTCAATTCGGCGTCGCTGGTGAACAAGGGCCTCGAGCTGATCGAGACGCACCTGCTGTTCGGCATCGGCTACGACGACATCGACGTCACCGTGCACCCGCAGTCGATCGTGCACTCGATGGTCACCTTCAAGGACGGCTCGACCCTGGCCCAGGCCAGCCCGCCCGATATGAAGCTGCCCATCGCGCTGGCCCTGTGCTGGCCGGACCGGGTGCCGGGCGCGGCCGCCGCCTGCGACTTCTCCACCGCCTCGACCTGGACCTTCGAGCCCGTCGACAACGAGGTGTTCCCGGCCGTCGAGCTGGCCCGCAGCGCCGGTAAGGCCGGTGGCTGCGTGACCGCGGTCTACAACGCCGCCAACGAGATCGCGGTGCAGGCGTTCCTGGACGGTCTCATCCGATTCCCCGACATCGTGCGAACCGTTGCGCGCGTCGTGGAGTCCGCCGACCGCTGGGCCGCCGAACCCGGTAGCTTGGACGAGGTGCTCGCGGCCGATACGTGGGCGCGTGACACCGCTCGCACGATCGTGCGCGGCTGACTCCAGGAGAGGGCTCGTAACCGGATGGTCTACGCGATCGGCTTCGCACTGTTCGCCCTCGGGATCACGGCCTCGGTCGCCCTGCACGAATGCGGTCACATGTGGACCGCGCAGGCCACCGGGATGAAGGTGCGCCGTTACTTCATCGGTTTCGGGCCCAAGATCTTCTCGTGGCGGCGCGGCGAGACCGAATACGGTCTCAAGGCGTTGCCGCTGGGCGGCTTCTGCGATATCGCGGGCATGACCGCCCTCGACGAGCTCGAGCCCGAGGACCTGGACCGGGCCATGTACCGGCAGGCCACCTGGAAGCGCCTGCTGGTCATGTCCGGCGGCATCCTGATGAACTTCCTGATCGGCTACATCCTCATCGTGATCCTGGCCGTCGGGTGGGGCCTGCCCCGCTTCGATCAGCCGGCGGAAACCCAGCTCGGCAAGCTCGGCTGCGTCTCCGACATGACCGCCGATCAGAAGCTGATCGACTGCACCGGCACCGGCCCCGCCCAGTCGGCCGGACTCCGGCAGGGCGACAAGGTCACCAAGGTCAACGACGTCCCGATCACGACGTGGAAGGAATTCCGCGCCGAGACCGAGAAGCAGACCGGCCCCTTCACCTACACCTTCGAACGCGACGGCAAGACCATGACCGCCCCGGTCACCCCCAAGATGGCGGTCGTCTACCCGGAGAAGAACGGCGCCCCCAAGACGGTCGCCAAGGTCGGCGTCGGCCAGGACTTCTACGGCCCGGTCCAGTACAACGTCCTCTCCGCCATCCCGGCCGCCGGCGCCTTCACCGGCCAGATCGCGGTCCGCACCGTCGAGTCCCTGGCCCAGATGCCCGCCAAGGTCGTCGACCTCTGGCACGCCGTCACCGGCGGCACCCGCGACCCCGAAACCCCCGTCTCGGTCTACGGCGCCTCCAAGATCGGCGGCGAAACCGCCGAACACGGCCTCTGGTCCATGTTCATCCTGACCCTGGCCAGCCTGAACTTCTTCCTCGGCGCCTTCAACCTGCTGCCGTTGCTGCCCCTGGACGGTGGCCACATGGCCGTGGTCATCTACGAGAAGTTCCGCAACCTCTTCCGCAACCGCAAGGGCCTCCCCGACGGCGCCCCCGTCGACTACCTCAAGCTGCTGCCCGCCACCTACGTCGTGGTCGTCCTCGGCGGCGCGTACATGATCCTCACCCTCGTCGCCGACATCGTGAACCCGGTGAAGCTCTTCCCGTAGCTCCCCCGAAAAGGCCGGACGAATTCGGCTGTTACCTATCCGCGTGGCGGCCCCGACCCTCACCATTGGATGAGAGTGGAGCGCGCTCGAGGATAGTCAGTGCACCGTGCTGTGGTCAGGTTCCATCGCCGACACAGATAAGGACAGCCGATGATTCCGATCGACGGCGGCGTAATGCGTGCTATCGCACCACATTTCACGGGCCAGGCGGGGGTCCGGCAAGCCCAGATCATCGCCGAGGTCGCTCCGGTCCTGCAATCGACGCTGGCGAGCTTCGACATCACGACCTCGCTGCGGATCGCGCATTTCCTCGCGCAGACCTGCCATGAGTCGGCCGGCTACCGCACCACCGAGGAGTTCGCCAGCGGCGACCAATACGAGGGGCGCGTCGACCTGGGCAACATTCACCCCGGCGACGGCCGCCGCTACAAGGGCCGGGGCCTGCTGCAGCTCACCGGCCGAGCCAACTACCGCACCTACGGGGAAGCGCTCGGCGTCGACCTGGAAGGCGATCCGCTGCGAGCCGCCGAGCCGGCACTCTCACTGCGGATCGCGTGTGAGTACTGGAAACGGCACAAGATCAATCCCGATTGCGACCGCGACGACATCATCACCGTGACCAGGAAGATCAACGGCGGCCTCAACGGGCTGGCCGATCGTCGAACACTCCTCGCGAGGGCGAAGAGCGAACTGGCCCGTATCGAGGCGCATCGAATTGACGGCCGACATCCCGATCCCCGTCCGGTATTGCACCGGGGTTCGGTGGGCGAGGCGGTCGGCACACTGCAGACCATGCTCCGGACGCTCGGCTTCGATGTGGCGATCGACCAGGATTTCGGACCCGCCACCGAGCTCGCCGTGAAGGAGTTCCAGCGCGCCCACGGTCTGACGGTCGACGGGATTGTCGGCCCGAAGACGTGGGATGCGCTCGACCCCCGGCGGGACCCCGCCGAGGACCCGAATTTCCCGCGAATTCGCGCCTACCGGTCATCGGACGATCCCGAATGGCCGGCCAACTGGTCGATCGAACCCACCGAAAGGGACTTTGCCGCGATCGCCGCGCAGGAGGCCCGATAATGCCCATAGACCTCACCGACTATGCCCACACCGCTGCCGACCGCGGCTGGGGCAGCGGCTGGCCCAACTGTGTCGCCGGCTCGGACCTGGCCACCGTGGTGTCCGCACGGTCCGGTACCAGCCTCGCGGTCCGCAAAGCACTGGCTGTGCTGGTGGATACGCTGGTCGACTGGACCGAGCGCCCCGAGGGCGGCAACTACCGGCTGAAGCCTGAGCAGTGCGGCGGATTCAACTGCCGTCCCATCGACAACACCAGTGTCGCCTCCAACCACTCCTGGGCCATCGCGGTGGACCTGAACTGGAAGGACAACCCGTTCAGCTTCGACCCCCAGCACACCGTGACCGACCTGGTGGCCACGGTATGGAAGTGGTACGGATTCGCGTGGGGTGGCAACTACCACGGCAAGAAGGACTGGATGCACTTCGAGTTCATGGGAACCCCGGCCGACGCGGCCGAACGCACCCAGGCCGCCCTGGTGGACCTGGCCGTCGGCGCGGTCCCGGAGCTACCGCTGAACCTGGACAGCGCCGGCCCGGCGGTGGCCATGCTCCAGGCGCGCCTCAACCGCGACTTCCCCGATTTCTCCCACCTGGTCGTCGACGGTGACTACGGCCCCAAGACCGCAGCGGCCGTCCGCGAGTTCCAGCGCCGGTCCGGCCTGGCCGAAACCGGTGACGCCGACCGAATCACCCTCGAGAAGTTGGGCCTGGTGTCCCCGTAGGAGCCCCCAGGTCCGGTGTCGGGGCCGCAACCTGGCTCAGGGCGCGCGAACGTTATCGCGCCCGAGGCCCTGACGTCAGCGCTTCCAGACGCCGATCGGGCACCTCGGCCCTCATAGGTGCGGTGGCCGTGGTGTCTTCCTCGCCTCGATATCGCGGGTGAAGGCTGCTTCGGCCTGTGCGAGCAGTTCCGGAGGCACGTCGGGTGTGGCGTCGGCGATGGCCCCCAGCGCGGCCTTTGTACGCGACCCCAGCCCGAGGCATGAGCGCTCGATGCCGACCTGTGCGTCAGCGAGGGCATGCTCGAATCGGAGTCGCAGTTGTGCGTCGTTCGGTTTGTCGGAACTCGATCTCATGGCTGCACCTGGGAAATTTCACGGAGGAGTTGGCGGCAGAGGCGGTCGGCTCGGCGGGTGGTTTCGGGCTGGCGGAATTCCGGGGTCAGGGCGAGGACCTGGGCGCAGGCGGTGTCCAGGTCGATGAGATGGCCTATCGAGACGAAGACGGGTTTGACGCCGGTGCGGGTGCGCAGGGCGCGGCCGACCGGGTCGCCGTCGATGGTGATGATGCCGGAGGAGCCGCGTTCGGGGGCCGGTTCGTCGTAATCGCCCCAGGCGTTCTTGGCTACGCCGAGGGTGGGGATTCCGGTCAGGAGGCCGAGGTGGCAGGCGAAGCCGAAACGGCGGGGGTGGGCCAGGCCCTGGGAGTCGCAGATGATCAGATCCGGTGTGATGGTGAGGGTTTCGAGGGCGGCGACGGTGGTGGGGAGTTCCCGGAAGGCGAGCAGGCCGGGGACGTACGGAAATGCGGTGGTGCCGCGGGCGGTGGCGGTTTCGACGGTGTCGAGGGTGGTTGCGTCGAGAACGACGATGGCGGCGGCCACATTTCCGTGGTCGTCGTAGGCGGAATCGAGGCCGGCAATCGTTCGGAACTGCGGTGGCCGGGGATTCGCGGGAATCACCGCGCTGCGTAGCCGATCTTGAAGTGCCACTGCCTGTTCCGGTGTGGACGGCCAGTCGCCGGGATTCGCTACCTTCACTTCTCGGAGCGTAAACCTTCGCGTCGATTGCTACGAATATGAACTGTAGTTCCCGGCCGCTTCCGAGTCCCGCTTCCGGCGCGGGTACCGTTGTCGCCGCCGTCACAGGGCGACCGGTATTCGAGCCTCGGTAAGCTCGGAGCCGGTAAGGGTGAGGAATCAGTGGAAAGTAGGCAGCCGATCGTGAGCAGTGCCATCGCATTGGGGATGCCGGCCGCACCGGCGGCCGTCCTCGCACCACGGCGCAAGACGCGCCAGCTGATGGTGGGCAATGTCGGAGTGGGGAGCGAGTTCCCCGTCTCGGTTCAGTCGATGACCACCACCAAGACCCACGACATCAACGCCACCCTGCAGCAGATCGCGGAGCTGACCGCGTCCGGCTGCGACATCGTGCGCGTCGCCTGCCCGCGTCAGGAGGACGCGGACGCGCTGGCGACCATCGCCAAGAAGTCGCAGATCCCCGTGATCGCCGACATCCACTTCCAGCCGCGCTACATCTTCGCCGCCATCGACGCCGGGTGCGCCGCGGTGCGCGTCAACCCCGGCAACATCAAGGAGTTCGACGGCCGCGTCAAGGAGGTCGCCAAGGCGGCCGGGGCCGCGGGCATCCCGCTGCGCATCGGCGTCAATGCCGGTTCGCTGGACAAGCGGCTGCTCGAGAAGTACGGCAAGGCCACTCCCGAGGCGCTGGTCGAGTCCGCGCTGTGGGAGGCGAGCCTGTTCGAGGAGCACGGCTTCGGCGACATCAAGATCTCGGTCAAGCACAACGACCCGGTGATCATGGTCGAGGCCTACCGCCAGCTCGCCGCCCAGTGCGACTACCCGCTGCACCTGGGCGTGACCGAGGCCGGTCCGGCGTTCCAGGGCACCATCAAGTCCGCCGTCGCCTTCGGCGCGCTGCTCAGCGAGGGCATCGGCGACACCATCCGCGTCTCGCTCTCGGCCCCGCCCGCCGAGGAGATCAAGGTCGGCTCGCAGATCCTGCAGTCGCTGAACCTGCGCCCCCGCAAGCTGGAGATCGTCTCCTGCCCGTCCTGTGGTCGCGCCCAGGTCGACGTCTACACCCTCGCCAACGCGGTCTCCGCGGGCCTCGAGGGCATGGAGGTCCCGCTGCGCGTGGCCGTCATGGGCTGCGTCGTGAACGGCCCCGGCGAGGCCCGCGAGGCCGACCTGGGTGTCGCTTCCGGCAATGGCAAGGGCCAGATCTTCGTCAAGGGTGAGGTCATCAAGACCGTGCCCGAGCACCTCATCGTCGAGACCCTCATCGAGGAGGCCCTGCGCATCGCCGAGGAGATGGGCGACGAAGCGGGTTCGGGCGCCCCGGTGGTCACCGCGGGCTGACCCACCCCGATCGACACGGCCCGGCCCGCGCAGGACCGGGCCGTCGCCGTCTCCGATCCCCCTGGGCGCGTGATATTTTCGCTGGTCGCCGGGCGGCTGGTGGCAATCTTGCGGCGCGCGGCGGGAAGTTCTGGCAGGCTGTGAGCGTGCGGAGTGTGCTGGAGCCGACTCGCCGGGGCCGGACGTCCGGGGCCCGTCAGCTCGCGAACCGCGACCTGACGCAGGTTCTGCGTGTGCTCGACACCGATCCCGTGGCGACCTGCATGGTGGCCGCGCGCCTGCAGGAGTTCGGACTGGATCAGCGCGGCGTCTACGGCGAACTGTGGAGTCGCGGCGGACCGGAGGATTCACTGTGTTTCTCGGGGGCGAATCTGGTGCCGCTGCGCGGTGGCCGCGAGGATCTGCGCGCGTTCGCGGAGAAGGCGATCAAGAACCCGCGGATCTGCTCGTCGGTGGTGGGGCGACGCGAGCTGACGCTGCCGCTGTGGGAGTTGCTGGCCGGGCACTGGGGGCCGCCGCGGGAGTTGCGCGCGGATCAGCCGCTGCTCGCGCTGGATCGGCCCGCGGGCATCGCCCCGGATTTGCGGGTACGCCGGGTGCGGCCCGAGGAGATCGACCGGTACCTGGTGGCGGCGATCGCCATGTTCACCGAGGAGATCGGCGTCGACCCGCGTACCGGGGACGGCGGGCGCAGTTATCGCCGCCGGGTGGCGGGACTCATCGAATCAGGCCGGGCCTGGGCGCGTTTCGAGGACGGTGAGGTCGTCTTCAAGGCCGAGGTCGGCGCGTTGTCGCGACGCACCGGGCAGATTCAGGGTGTATGGGTCCATCCGGACAAACGCGGCGAAGGCTACGGGACATCCGGCACCGCCGCCGTGGCCAATGTGGTGGTGTCCTCGGGGCGCACGGCCAGCCTGTATGTCAACTGCTACAACGAGGTTGCGCGCCGCGCCTACGCGAAGGTCGGTTTCCGGCAGATCGCCACATTCGCGACAGTGCTGCTGGATTGACCGAATTTCGAGCGCGGGGTGGCGGAGCGGGATGTCGGCGTGAAATCTGTTCCGGTGCAGTGTGTCGCGCCGGTTTGCCAGCAGTTGGCTCCTAGCATCGGATCCGATGTCAACTCGGGTCTTCTCCACGCTGATCGCCGCCGCGGTCGCGGTCGCCGCGGCCGGCTGCTCCTCGGGTCCCCAGGGCCCCGCCCAGGCCGCCGAGGCCTTTGTGTCCGATTTCGCCGACCACGATGTGGACGCGGCCGCCGACCGCACCAGCCAACCCGAAAAGGCCCGTGCCGCACTCGGTTCGGCGTGGGACCGGTTGCAGGCGGAGAAGCTGGTGGCGACCACCGGCGCGGCGCGGATCACCGGCGACACCGCCATCGTCGACTACACCTACGAATGGCATCTGCCCAAGGACCGCGTCTGGACCTACCAGGGCCAGTTGCAGATGGGCCGCGCCGGCGGCCAGTGGCAGGTGCGCTGGTCGGCCGCCGACATCCATCCGCAGCTGGGCAATACCCAGACGCTGCAACTGCGTTCGAACCCGGCGCCGCGCGCTCGGGTGAACGAACGCTCCGGCGGGGACGTGCTGGTGCCGGGCGCGCTGTATCGGGTGCAGTTCAAACCGTCCGCTTCGTCTGATCCCAACGGCGTCAGCATCGCGCTCGCGAATGCGTTGCGCCGCTTCGACGAGAAGATCGACGCCGCCACGCTGCTGCGGACCGCGCGCCGCGCCGACGGTCCCTACACTGTCGCCCAGCTCTCGGAATGGGAGTTCGGCGAGGTCGATTCGGTCCTCATGGGCTTGTCCGGGGTCATCTTCAACAAGGAGTTCGACCTGGTCCCCACCGACCGCCACTTCGCCCCGGATCTCATGACCCAGATCCGCAAGACCGTCATCGACGAGGTGGACGGCAAGGCGGGCTGGAGCGTGGTGACCGTCAACGCCAACGGCGTCGACACCGATGTGCTCGAGGAGGTGGATCCGCAGACCTCCCCGTCCTTCTCGCTGAGTGTCGACCGCTACGTCCAGAACGCCGCGCAGCACGCGGTGGACGTCCGCACGGAACAGGCCATGATGGTCGTGGTGCAGCCCTCGACGGGCGCGATTCTGGCGGTCGCTCAGAACGAGGCGGCCGACAAGGACGGTCCGGTGGCCGCGACCGGTCTGTACCCGCCGGGTTCGACGTTCAAGACGGTGACCGCCGCCGCGGCCATGACCGCGGGCCACGCCACCCCCGACACGGTGGTCCCGTGCCCGAGCCAGATCGTGGTGGGGGAGCGCACGATTCCGAACTACGACCTGTTCAGTGTCGGCAGTGTGGCCATGGCGACCGCCTACGAGCGGTCCTGCAACACGTCGTTCGCCAAGCTGGCCTCCGAACTCGAGGGCGACGATCTGCGCACGGCCGCGGCCGCGCTCGGCCTCGGCGTGGACTACACGATCGCGGGCCTGCCGACGGCCTCGGGTTCGGTGCCCGCCGACCACGATCTGGTGCAGCGCGCCGAGGACGGCATCGGGCAGGGCAAGGTGCTGGCCAGTCCGTTCGGGATGGCGTTGGTGGCGGCGACGGTCGCGCACGGTTCGGCGCCGACGCCGTATCTGATCGCGGGTCATCAGACCCAGGTGTCGGGGGACCGTCCGCAGTTGAAGCCGGGGGTGATCGACGGTCTGCGGTTGATGATGCGCAAGGTGGTGCTCGGCGGTACGGCCGAGCGCATCGTCGATCAGGGTGAGGTGTACGGGAAGACCGGTGAGGCCGAGGTGGACGGCGGTTCGCATTCGTGGTTCATCGGGTACCGCGGTGATCTGGCCTGGGCCACCCTGGTGGTGCGTGGAGGCAGTTCCGACAACGCCGTGGCGGTGACTCGCGATATGGTCGCGGCCCTGCCTACCGGGTATTGAGGCTGCCTGGCGGTTCTATCGAGGAGGGGTGTGGGTCTGTGAGCACTCGGGAGTGAAGTCAGCGCCCGGTGTAGCGGCCGTCGACCTTCACGCATGCGGCGGACTGGATCTCACCGACATTGTCGGTCACGAATCGCTGATCGGCGAAGGTCCTGACGGGTGGTCCCTCGACGGATCCGTCACCGAGCATCTCGGTGACACCGGCGCCCGCGAGAATCATGCCCGCGGTGGTGACTAGCAAAAGGGCCGAGCGCTTCATATCCCGCTCCCTTGTTTTGGGATGAGTAAGGAGACCCGAACGGTATGGATTCGGTGATCCGGTCCTCGATTAGGAGTTGGCTGATTGTTTGCCGATGCAGGAAACGGTAATCGGTGACTTATGCCGAGGCAAGGTGTAAGTGTGCTGCCACACTCCGCTTGTAGCGAAGAACGGCAGGTAGCGGCCACTATCCGACCGTAAAGTTTACTTTCAGTTCGTGCGCTGCAGGGTTGCCGCCAGATGGTGCGTGAGAGGTTGCTCGACGGCAGCCATGCGCAAGGAGTAGTCGAGAGTGTCGCCTGTGACGGAGATGGTCCGGCCCAGCGCGGTCACCGACTTCGCGGTGCTGCTCATCCCGATCGAGGTGGAGTCGAGTTCCAGGCGCAGCTCGCCGTCCTCCTGGACCAGCCGGCCCTCGCAGATCTCGGTGATGCCGGTGGGGTGGGCCAGGATCAGTTCGATCCGATCGTCGGGCAGTGCGCGCAGATAGCCGGTCTCACTGTGCATGGGACGGCTGCCGTCGGCGGCGCGGGTGCGCTGCCGGTAGGTCAGGAAGGGACGGCCGACATGGCCGAAGTGCACTTCCTCCAGGTACTCGAACGAGTCGATGGTCGGGTATTCGCCGCGGCCGCGGCCGCGCCACGTGCCCAGCAGCGGGGCCAGGTGGGCGATATCGGGGTGGGGCGCGACGGCGGTTTCGGGTTCGAGCACGGCGGACAGCTTAATCCGCCGCCCGCGTCGCCGCGCGAGGTCGGGGCACCCGCGCGCCGACTTTCCGGATAGGGGTATTGATCTTTCAGCTGCGGCTTGCCCGCCGATAGCCGTAGCCGGCGGGGACCGCGAACACGATGATCAGCCCGAGTGACCACACGAACGTCTTGAGCAGCGGCCCGGCGACCGGCCCGCCCGCGGCCAGCGCCCGCATCGTGTCGACCGCCACCGACATGGGCTGATGCTCGACCACCGGTTGAATCCACTTGGGGTAGGCCGCGAGCGGCACGAAGCCGGTGCTGAAGAACATGAGCAGCGAGGACAGCAGTGCCACCGCCTCGACCAGGGCGGCCTTGGCGGTGAACACCGCGATGGCGGTGACCATGGTGGCGAAGGCCAGCCCGAACAGCACCGGAATACCCAGGAACGCGAGCGCCTGCCAGGGGCCGCGCTGGAAGCGGAAGCCGAGAGCCATGCCGAAGCAGATGATGACCACGGTTCCCGCGAAGATCCGGATCCCCTCGGCGATGATCCGCGCGGCCAGTCCGGAGGCGCGGTGCACGGGCAGCACCCAGAAGCGGGCCAGGATCCCCGCCTCGCGTTCCCGGCCGAGCATGACGCCGCTGGCTACCGTTCCCGACAGCGCGCCGACCAGGGTCACCATGGGCGTGGATCCATACAGGGCGCTGTGCCCGGAGAACTTCTCGATCTGCGAGCCCACCACGATGTCGAGCATGAGCAGCAGCAGGCAGGGCACGACGAGGGTCTCGAGCAGCGTGACCGGGTCGCGCACCCAGCGGGTCAGCAGCCGCTGGGTCTGAATCCAGGTGTGCCGGAACAAGGCCGGGGCGGAGCCTTCGCCGAACAGGAGGGTGTCGGTGGCTTCGGGGTGTGCGAGGGTGGCCATCACGACCTCTTCAGGTTCTGCCGGACGATGAAATAGCAGGACACGGCGATGGTGCCGACGATCCACAGCACCGTCGGCATCATCAGTGACCAGGTGACCGGGTGCGCTTTGCCGCCGGGGTCGCCGCCGAGCGCGCGCAGCGCCTCGGCGAATTGCGAGACCGGCTGGTTGCGGACGAAACCCTGTACCCAGTGCGGGAATTGGTGGGCGGGGGCCAGGCCGGTGGAGAGCATGCCGAGGATCAGCGGTGGCAGCACCAGCATCTGGGTGGTGGCCTCGGGGCTGCGGGTGGCGGTGCCGATGGCGTCGGCGCCGAGGCAGAAGTTGATGCCGATGAGCAGGCCGAGCGCCAGGAATCCGAGGGTGTGGGCGAAGCTGCCGGCGAATCGGAAGCCGATCACGTAGGTGCTGATCACGCCCGAGACGAGCCCGATGAGCAGCCGGAACACATTGGAGGCCATGCGCGCCGCGGCGGGCACGATGGGGTGCATGGGCATGGCGTCGAAGCGCCGGTCGAGTCCGGAGACGGCGTCGGTGGCGGCGCGGAAGGCGGCGGAGACGCCGGTGAACGCGCAGGCCTGGAGGATGACGATGGGCGCCATGAACTGCGCGTAGCTGCTGAATCCCAGTCCGGCGAAGGTCATCACGCGGTTGAGCGGGATGTAGAAGCTGGCGGTGAAGGTGATGGGTGCGGCGATGGCGGTGATGATCTCGCCGGTCTTGACCGAGGGCACGATCAGCCGCACGGTGAGCACCCACCATTGGGCGAGGGTGGCGGGTGTGGCGCGGACGTCGGTGAGCCAGCCGGTGCGTGCGGCGGTGGCGGTCATGCCCGGGTCCGATCCTCGGTGGCGCGGTGGCGGCCGCTGTCCCCGCGGAGCCGGATCGAGGGTGAATCCTCTTCGGGTTCCTCGGCTTTGGGGATGTGCCCGGTGAGTTCGAGGAATACGTCGTCGAGGGAGGGGCGGCGCAGCGCGATGTCGACCAGTTCCAGTCCGGCCGCGTCGAGTCGTCGCAGCGCCTCGGCGAGGGTTTTCGCGCCTTCGGGAGCGGGAATGGCGAGCCGGTCCGAATCCTCGGTCAGCGCTTCGCGAACGGTGTCCGGGAGCAGGTCGCCGAGGGCGGTCATGAGGGCGGGCAGGTCTTCCAGGCGGAGCGGGACGATCTCGCAGTAGCTGCCGCCGGTGCGGGCCTTGAGTTCGTCGGCGGTGCCGGCGGCGATGACGAGGCCGTGGTCGATGACGATGATGCGGTCACACAGCGCGTCGGCTTCTTCGAGGTATTGGGTGGTGAGCAGGGTGGTGATGCCGTGTTTGCGGAATCCGCCGACCAGGTCCCAGACGCCTTGGCGGCTGCGGGGGTCGAGTCCGGTGGTGGGTTCGTCGAGGAACACCACTTCGGGTCGTACGACCAGTCCGCAGGCGATGTCGATGCGTCGCCGCATGCCGCCGGAGTAGGTGCCGACGCGGCGTCCGGCGGCCTGGGTGAGGTCGAATTCCTCGACGAGTTCGTCGGCGCGGGCGCGGGCGGCACGTTTGCGCAGGCCCATCAGGCGGCCGAACATGACGAGGTTCTCGTAGCCGGACAGGGCGTCGTCGAGGGCGGCGAACTGTCCGGTCAGCATGATGGAGCGGCGGACGGCGGCGGCGTCGGCGACGACGTCGTGCCCGGCGACCACCGCGCGCCCGGCGTCGGGTGCGATGAGGGTGGACAGGATGTTGACCATGGTGGTCTTGCCCGCGCCGTTGGGTCCCAGAATGCCCAGGACCTCGCCGGGCGCGGCCTTGAAGGTGACTCCGCGCAGCGCTTGGACCGCGCCGAAGGACTTCTCGACGCCTTCGACGACCACGCCGTCGACCGAGGTGTCCGCCGAGCTGGTGAGGGTGGCCGGTTCGTCGGTGCCGAGGGTGGCTGCTGTGGTGTTCACATCGGTGGTATCGGGTTTGCCATTGTCGGTGTTCACGGCGTCCCTCCCAGGTGCGCGTCGAGAATTCGGGCGATGGCCGCGAGCGCGTGCGGTGCGGTCAGTTCTTCGTGGCTGACGTCGATGTCGTGGTTGGTGATGGTGCCGGTGATCCAGGGCCGCCAGCCTTCGGGGCCGAAGATGTCGGAGGTGTGCACGGTGGCGCTGAAATACAGCGCGTCGCCGTGGAAGACGGGCCGCTGGTAGCCGGTGCGGGTGGCGGCGGAGGCGTTGTAGGAGGCGGCCATCCGTTCCAGGGTGGCGGCGTCGACCAGGTCGACCCCGCCCATGCGGTCGCGGATCATGGCGGCGGCCTGCGCGGCGGTGGTGTCGGCGGGGATGTCGGTGATGCCGAAGACGGACCCGAAGGTCGCGACGAAGGAACCGGCGGTGAGCTTGTCGATGCTGTCACCGTCGATATCGGTGCTGTCCGCGTCGAGTAGGGCCAGGGTGGCGACCTCGTCTCCGGTTGCCTCGAGCTGGGCGGCGACGGCGTGCGCGATCAGGCCGCCGAATGACCATCCGAGCAGATGATAAGGCCCGTTCGGTTGGAGTCTGCGAATTTCGGCCACGTAGCGTTCGGCGAAGTCGCCGATGCTGCGGGCGTGCGGTTCGCCGGAAAGGTCCGGTGCCTGCAGGCCGTAGATCGGCCGCCCGGGAGCCAGGGCCTCGGCGAATCCGAGGTAGGTCCAGGCGATGCCGGACGACGGATGGACGCAGAACAGCGGTGGCTCATCGCCGCCGGGCCGGATGGGCAGCACCACATCCAGGCCGAGTCCGGGACCGGCTTCGGCGCGCGAGGCTTCCAGCGCGGCGGCCGCCTGCTGCTCGCGCAGTTCGGCCATGTGCCGGCGTTCGGCCTCGGCCGCGAATTCGGCGGCGGGCGAGGTGGCGAAGTACGCCGCGGCGGCGAGCGCGTCGGTCCACAGGTGGGCGAGCATGGTGATCTCGTGCCGGGGCAGCAGGGTCTGCGGGAAGGTGAAGCTGGCCTGCAACCGGTCTCCGGCCACCACCGCGTTGATCTCGATCTCGGCGGTGACGGGCACGTCGGCGTGTTCGGTGGTGCGTAGGTCGCCGAATTCGTCGGTGGGCAGCCAGCCGAGGTCCTCGAGCCCGGCCGGGATGTCGGCGGTGGCGTAGCGGCCGAGGTAGTTGAAGCCGATGCGCCCGGGCACCCGGTGCGGCAGGGCCGCGGCGGTCTCGGGGTTGAGGTAGCGCAGCAGGCCGTAGCCGATGCCCTTGTCCGGCACGGCCAACAGCTGGTGTTTGACGGCCCGGATGGCCGCGCCCATGGCGGGTCCGCCCGCGAAGGCGTCCCGGATCGGGATGTGGGACAGGGCGAGCCGCACCGGGTAGACGGTGGTGAACCAGCCGAGGGTGCGGGACAGGTCCGCGCCCGGCACGATCTCCTGCTGCCGTCCGTGTCCTTCGAGGCGGACCAGTACCGCCTCGGACGGGTCCATGCGCCAGCGCATGACGGCCAGGGTGAGCGCGGCCAGCAGGGTGTCCTCGACGGTGCCGTCGAAGAGTCCGGGCAGGGTGGTGAGCAGGGTGTCGGTGACCTCGGCGTCGAGTTCGATCTCCACGGCGCGCACCGTGGGGACCCGGTCGACGGCCGGGTCCAGTTCGCGCGGCCCGATCGGCGGGTCGGGCGTGGCGGTCACCTCGCGCCAGTAGTCGAGTTCGGCCGTGCGGGTGTCGCGCCGTGCGGCCTCCTCGAGGGCGTGCGCCCAGCGGCGCAGCGAGGTGCCGGTCTCGGGCAGGATCGGGGTGGTGTCGCCGCTGATCTGTGCCCAGGCCGCGATCAGGTCGGGGACGAGGATGCGCCAGGAGACGCCGTCGGTGACGAGGTGGTGGGCGACCAGGATGAGGCGGCCGCGCCGGTCGGCGGGGCTGCCGGGCGCGGGGTCGAGCCACACCAGTTGCAGCACGGTGCCGGTGGCGGGATCGAGGCGGCCGAGTGCGGAATCGGTTTCGGTGACGGCGTATTCGCGCAGGTCGACCGCGTCGGCGGTATCGAATTCGATGCGGTACAGCAGTGCGTCGACGTCGACCGAGCCCGGTTCCCCGACGCTCATCCGCCACTCGCCGTCCTCCTGGGCGAGCCGGGCGCGCAGCGCGTCGTGGTGGTCGACGACGGCGGTGACGGTGGCCACGAGTTGTTCGCGGCTGATCCCCTGCGGCAGTTCCAGGACCGCGGTCTGCGCGAATCGCCGGTGGTCGCCGCCGCGTTCGAGCATCCAGCGCACGATCGGGGTGAGCGGCAGGTCGCCGACGCCGCCGCCGGGCAGTTCCTCGAGTACGACCGAGTCGCCTCCGGCCGCGGCGAGCGCGGCCAGCGCGGCGACGGTGCGGTGTTCGAAGATCTGCAGCGGCGTCAGTTCGATGCCGCGCAGTTTGGCCCGCGACACCAGCTGGATGGCGAGGATGCTGTCGCCGCCGAGGGCGAAGAACGAGTCGTGCACGCCGACCTTGTCGCGGCCCAGCAGTTCGGCGATGATCTCGGCGAGCGCGGTCTCCAGATCGCCGCTGGGCGCGCGGTATTCGGTCTCGGCCTCGAACACCGGGGCCGGCAGTGCGCGCCGGTCGAGTTTGCCGACGGCGTTGAGCGGGATGGCGTCGAGCACCACGAAGGCCGAGGGCACCATGTAACCGGGCAGCCGGTCGGCGGCGTGGGCGCGCAGGTCGGCGAGGTCGATCTCGCGGCCGGGTTCGGGCAGCAGGTAGGCGGCCAGGGCGGTGGCGCCGCCGGGGCCGGGAACGCCGAGGGTGACGGCGAATTCGACGCCGTCGGCGGCGGACAGCGCGGCGTCGATCTCGCCGAGCTCGATGCGCTGTCCGCGCACCTTCACCTGGAAGTCGGTGCGTCCCAGGTATTCCAGGCGCGGTTCGTCGAGGTAGCCGGTCCAGCGCACGAGGTCGCCGGTGCGGTAGAGGCGTTCGCCGGGCCGCCCGTACGGGTCGGCGACGAAGCGGGCGGCGGTGAGGCCGGGGCGATGGTGGTAGCCGCGGGCCAGCGCGTGCCCGGCGAGGTACAGCTCGCCGGCGACGCCCATGGGGACCGGCCGCAGCCGGTCGTCGAGGACCAGGGTGGCCGCGCCCCGGATCGGGGCGCCGATGGTGACGGGCTGCCCCACCACCAGCGGCTCGGAAGCCGTTGCCCAGATGGTGAATTCGGTGGGACCGTACAGGTTGATCAGGGTGCGCCCGGTGGCCCAGCGCGCCACCAGATCCGGCCCGATGGCCTCGCCCGCCACGGCCAGCACCCGCACGCTGGACACGGCGTCCGGGTCCAGGGTGGCCAGCGCCGACGGCGTGATGACCAGGTGTGTGACCCCCTGGGTGGCGATGAGCTCGGTGAGCGGTTCGCCGCCGAACACGTCGGGCGGGGCCACGATGGCGGTGCCGCCGGACCCGAAGGCCATGAGCGCCTCGAAGGCGGAGGCGTCGAAACTCGGTGAGGCGACCTGGAGTACGCGGCAGTGCTCGCCCAGTGCCAGTAGTTCCCGTTGGGCCCGCACCAGATCGGCGATGCCGCGGTGCGATACGGACACGCCCTTGGGCGTGCCGGTCGACCCGGAGGTGTAGATCAGCCAGGCGGGGTGGTCCGGGTGGCTGCGCAGGGCGCGAACCCGCCCGCCCCCGAGCGGGATCCGCACGCTGGAGGCGGCCGGGTCGTCGAGCACCAGCCAGCCGATCCGGTCGGGCAGCACCTCCCGGTGCGCACTGGTGGTGAGCCCGAGCACCGCGCCCGAGTCGGCGAGCATGTGGTCGATGCGGTCGAGGGGGTGGCGCGGGTCGATGGGCAGGAACGCGGCCCCGGCCTTGGCGCACGCCCAGATCGCGGTGATGAGTTCCGCGCCGCGCGAGAGGGCCAGCGCCACCACGGTTTCCGATCCGGCTCCGGCGGCGGAGAGTTGCATGGCCAGCCGCTGCGAGGCGGTGTCGAGTTCGCGGTAGGACACCGCGCGCCCGTCGGCGATGATGGCCGGGCACAGCCGGTGCGCGGTGGCGGCGGCCCGGAACACCTCGGCCAGGGTGGTGATTCCGCTGGTCCGGGGTCCGCGCACCGGGACCAGGGCGGCGCGTTCGGCGAGGTCGAGCAGTTCGATATCGGAGAGCCGGATGCCCGGGTCGGCGGTGACGGCGGTGAGCACGCGCCGCCAGCGGGTGACCAGCCGCGAGGCGGTGGTCTCGTCGAACAGGTCGGTGGCGAAGGTGAGGGTGCCGTCGAGTCCGGCCTCGTCGAAGCCGGGCAGCGGGGCGCGCAGGTCGAAGGTCAGGTCGAACTGGGAGGCGTCGCGTTCGATGGGTTCGACCTCGACCCGCAGGCCCGGGAATTCCACGGTGGGCGGTTCGAAGTTCTGCAGCGACAGCGAGACCTGGAACAGCGGGTGCTGGGCGGTGGAGCGCGGCGGGTCCAGGACCTGCACGAGTCGTTCGAACGGCACGTCGCCGTGCGCGAACGAGTCCAGGTCGGCGGTCCGGACCTGCGCCAGGAAGTCCCGGAATCCCAGTGCCGGGTCGACCGGGGTGCGCAGTGCGAGGGTGTTGACGAACATGCCGACCAGGTCGTCGAGGGCGGCCTCGCCGCGCCCGGCCACCGCGGTGCCGATGAGTACGTCCGGGGTTCCGGCCAGCCGCGACAACAGCACCGCCAGCGAGGCGTGCAAGACCATGAACAGGCTGGTGTCGGTGGCCGCCGCCAATTCGGTGAGCGCTTCGTGGGTGCCGGCGTCGATGCGGAATTCGAGGTCGCGGCTGTGCAGGCTCTGCACCGCGGGGCGCGGCCGGTCGGTGGGCAGTTCCAGCACGTCCGGTGTCGAGGAGAGTCGCTGCTTCCAGAACCGGACCTGTTGTGCGGCACGGGATTCGGGATCGTTCTCGTCGCCGAGCAGTTCGCGCTGCCAGATCGAGTAGTCGGCGTACTGCACCGGCAGCGGCGGCCGCTCGGGCTCAGCGCCGTGGGTGCGGGCGAGGTAGGCGGTGACGAGGTCGGTGGCGAGCGGCGCCATGGAGGCCCCGTCCGCGCTGATGTGGTGCACCACCAGCACCACCACGTGTTCGGCGGGTTCGCCGGGGTGCGGGGTGAGGCGCAGGACGTGCACGCGCAGGGGGGATTCGCGGGTGAGATCGAAACCGGTCCCGGTGTTCTCGGCGATGGCGGCGTGCAGGTCGGGGCCATCGTTCGTGTCGGCGAAACTGATCTCGGGGGCCGCGGCGTCGGCGCTGAGCACCACTTGACGGGGCCCGTCGGCGTCGGCGGGATAGATGGTGCGCAGCGATTCGTGCCGGGTCACCACGTCGGCGACCGCCCGGCGCAGCGCGTCGACGTCGAGTTCGCCGGTGAGGCGCAGCGCGGCGGTGATGTTGTAGGCGGCCGAGTTCGGGTCGAGCCGGTTGAGCACCCACATGCGTTGCTGGGCCGGGGACAACGGGATCCGGTCCGGCCGGATGCGCGGGGCCAGGGTCGGCAGGCCGGGGAGTTCCGCGCCGGGCACGATGCGCGCGGACAGTTGCGCGACGGTCGGCGCGTCGAACAGGTCGCGCAGCGCGATGGTCGCGCCGAGGGCCGCGTTGACCCGGGCCACCACGCGGGTGGCGGTGAGGGAGTTGCCGCCCAGCTCGAAGAAGGACCGGTCGATGCTGACCTCCTCGGCCTCGAGGACGTCGGCGAAGACCCGGGCGACGGCGGTCTCGATCTCGGTGCGCGGCGCGAGGTACTGCTGATCGAAGGTCGCGAAATCCGGTGCGGGCAGCGCGTTCCGGTCCAGTTTGCCGACGGGCGTGAGCGGCACGTCGTCGAGTTCGATGAGGTAGCTGGGCACCATGTAGCCGGGCAGCGCCGCGGCGATGCGGGTGCGCAGCAGTTCGGTGTCGAGGCGTTGCCCGGGGGCGGCGACCACGTAGGAGACCAGTACGGTCTGCCCGCCGGGTCCCGGGCAGCCGAGGGTGGCGGCGTAGTCGACCTGCTCGTCGGCGGCCAGCACGGCGTCGATCTCGCCGAGTTCGATGCGCAGGCCGCGGATCTTGACCTGGAAGTCGCTGCGCCCCAGGTATTCCAGTTCCAGCTGGGTGCCGTCGGCGGTCTTGACCTCCACCCAGCGCACCATGTCTCCGGTGCGGTACATGCGCGCGCCGGGTGCGGTGAAGGGATTGGCGACGAAGCGGGCCGCGGTGAGCCCGAACCGGTTGAAGTAGCCGCGGGCCAGCGCCGGCCCGGCCAGATACAGTTCGCCGGTCACCCCGAGCGGCACCGGCCGCAGCCAGCTGTCGAGCACCAGGGTGGCCGCGCCGCGCACGGGGGCGCCGATGGTGATCTGCTCGCCGGGCCGCAGTTCGCCGGGGCCGGTGGCCCACACGCTGAATTCGGTGGGCCCGTACAGGTTCACCATGCGCCGCCCGGTCGACCAGGCCGCCACCAGTTCGGGCCCGGCGGCCTCACCGGCGACCGACAGGCAGGTCAGGCCGTCGAGTCCGGCAGGGTTCATGGTGGCCAGCACCGACGGCGTGATGACCGCGTGCGTGACCCCTCCGGTGCGCAGCAGTTCCTCGAGGGCGTCGCCGCCGTAGACGTCGGGCGGTGAGATGACCAGCCGCCCGCCCGCGCCGTGCGCCATGAGCAGCTCGTGCACCGAGGCGTCGAAGCTGGGCGAGGCCACCTGCAGGGTGCTGGAGGTCTCGTCCAGATCGAGCAGACTCTGCTGGGAGGCCGCGAGATTGGCGAGTCCGCGATGGCTGAGCAGCACGGCCTTCGGTTTGCCGGTGGATCCGGAGGTGTAGATGAGGTACGCGGTCTGGGCGAGGTTGATGGGCCCGCCGCGTTCGTCGTCGGTGATGTGCGCGTCGGACACGGTCATGACGCGCCGGATGGTGTTGAGGTCGTCGAGCAGCAGCCAGTCGATGGTGCCGGGCAGGGTCTCGCCGACCGAGCACACGGTGACGCCGATGGGCGCACGCGAGTCGGTGAGGATGTGCTCGATGCGTTCGACCGGATAGTTGGGGTCCAGTGGCAGGAACGCCGCGCCGGTCTTGGCCAGCGCCCACACCGCGACCACCGATTCCACCGACCTGGTCAGGGCCAGCACCACGAAGGTCTCGCGACCGACCCCGCGCCGCAACAGCACTCGCGCGAACCGGTTGGACCAGGCGTCGAGGTCGCGGTAGGTCATGGACACGGTGCCGGAGCTGATCGCGACGCCATCGGGGTTGGCGCGCGCGCCCGCGGCGAGGATGTCGGGCAGGGTGCGCAGCGGCGTGGGCGTGCCGCCGCGGACCGGCACCAGCTGTGCCCGCTCCAGGGGGTCGCAGTGCTGCAGCTGCGCGGTGCGGCGTTCGGGGTGTTCGGCGATCTGGTCGAGCAGCAGCAGGAACCGGTCGAGCAGTCGCCGCGCGGCGGCCTCGGGCAGCTCGTCGGCCATGAATTTGACGGTGATGCGCAGGCTTTCGCTGCCGTCGGCGGCGCGTTGCGGGATCACCATCAGGTTCAGGGGGTAGGGGGTGGCGTCGGTGCCGGACACGTCCAGGATCCGCATGCCCGCGATATCCAGTGCCCGCGAGAGGGTTTCGCGGTCGATGGGATAGGACTCGAACACGGTGAGGGTGTCGAACAGTTCCGGCAGCCCGACCGCCCGGTGAATGGCGGCCAGCCCGATGTGCTGATGGTCCAGCAGCCGCGCCTGCTCGGTCTGCACCCGCGCCAGCAGATCGCCCACGCGCTCACCGGGATCCAGTCGCACCCGCACCGGCAGGGTGTTGATGAACAGCCCCACCATCTCCTCGATCCCGCCCAGCTGCGGCGGCCGTCCCGAGACGGTGCCGCCGAAGACCACGTCGGTGCGTCCGGTGAGCATAGCCAGCAGCAGCGCCCACCCGGCCTGCACCGCGGTGTTCACCGTGGCCCCGGCGGCGCGCACGGTCTCGGTGAGCTGCTCCAGTTTCGTCGTGCCGAAAACGGCGGAGACCATGCCGGATTCGGTGGAGGTGATGCCCGCCAGTGTGGGGATCGCCCGGGTGGGGGAGTCGACCCCGGCCAGGGCCTCGGTCCAGGCGGCCAGTGAGGCGGCGTCGTCCTGTTCGCCGAGCCAGGTCAGGAATTCGCGATAGGAGTGCGCCGGGGCCTGCGGGATCTCGTGCCCGGTGACCGCGGCCAGATAGCCCGCGAGCAGTTCGCGCACCACCAGCGGCGTGGACCAGCCGTCCAGCGCCAGATGGTGATTGGTCATCAGCAGCGTGTACGCCTCGGCGTCGGTGCGGATGAGGCTGAAGCGCAGCAGTGGCGGCCGGGTGAGGTCGAAACGGGTGCCCGCGTCCACCGCGATCAGGCGCGCCAGTTCCCGCTGCCGTTCGGCCGGTTCCGCGATGCGGGTGAGATCGATGTCCTGCCAAGGGATCTCAGCCTGGCCGAGGACCAGCTGCCGGGGGCCGTCGGGGGTCTCGACGTAGGCGACGCGCAGCACCTCGTGCCGCTGCAGCAGGGCCGCCGCCGCGGTGCGCAGCCGCCCGGAGTCGACGCGCCCGGCCAGATTCAGCTGGGTCTGCACGGTGTAGCCGTCGGCGGTGTCGGTGTCGTAGCGGGCGTGGAAGAGCAGGCCGTACTGCAACGGTGACAGCGGCCAGACCTCGGTGAGGTCGGGGTATTCGCGTTCCCAGGCGTCGATCTGCGCCTGCTCGACGGCCACCAGCGGGAAGTCCGAGGGCGTGTGCCCGCCCGCCCCGGCGTGGCGGGCGTGGGTGACCAGCGCGGTCACCGCCAGCCCCCACAGCCGCGCCAACTCCTCCACCTGCGCGGCGGACAGCACCCGCGACGCGTAGGCCCAGGTCACCTCGAGGCCGGCGGCGGTGTGGAAGGCATTGATGTCGATGACGGCGGCCAGCGGCGCGGCGTCGTCCTGGGTGGCGGCGAATCGGACCGGCACCCAAGGGGTTTCCGCGCCACCGGGATGCTCCACGCCGGCGCCCGTGCGGCCGAGATAGTTGAAGCTGAGCTGCGGTGTGGGCGCGCCCGCGAGTTCGGCCGCCGTCGCGGCGTCGAGCCGGCGCAGCATGCCGAAGCCGACGCCCTTGTCGGGGATGGCCCGCAGCTGCTCCTTGACCGCCTTGAGCGCCGCGCCCGCCGCGGGTCCGCCGTGGAAGGCGTCGTCGAGATCGAGCTCGCCCAGGTCGAGGGCGACGGGGAAGACGCTGGTGAACCAGCCGATGGTGCGGGAGATGTCCGCGCCCGGCAGCACCGCTTCCTCGCGGCCGTGGCCTTCGACGGTGAGCAGGGTCCGCGGCGTCTGCCGCAGCCGACTCGAGGCGAGGGCGAGCGCGGTCAGCAACGCGTCCTCGAGTCCGCAGTGGAACCGCGCCGGAATGAGTTCCTGTGCGGCCGTAGCGGTGTCGGGGTCGATGACGGTGCGCAGCTGACCCATGGTGGCCACGGTGTCGAGCTCGGGGTCCAGGTCGCGGGTGCCCAGCCGCGGGTCGGGCGCGGTGAGGACCTCGCGCCAGAAGGGGAGTTCGGCGGCGCGGGCGGGGGCCTGTTCCGACTGCCCGTGCGCCCAGCGTCGGAAGGAGGTGCCGACGGGCGCGAGGGCGCCGCCCGCCCACGCGGTGGCCAGGTCCGGCAGCAGGATGCGCCACGAGACGCCGTCGGTGACCAAGTGGTGCAGCACCACCCACAGCAGGGGCAGGGCCTCGCCCCGGTCGATGAACACGAACCGGGCCACCACCCCGGCCGAGGGGTCGAGCAGGTCGGCGGCGCGCTGCAATTCGTCCTCGCCGTCGCTGCCGGGTTCGGCGGTGACGGTGTCGATGAGGGCTCCGGCCTCCACCACGCCGGGCTCGCCGACCCGCCACACCCAGGGGTGCGCGCCGGTGCCGGGCTCGTGGGTGAGGGTGCTGCGTAGCAGGTCGTGGCGGTCGAGCAGGGCCTGGACGCCCGCGGTGAGCGCGGCCCGGGCGGCTTCGCCGGAGGCGACTATGTCTTCGGTGCGCGGCAGCGGAATCAGCACGGCCTGAGCGAATCTCGGCCAGGTGTCGCCGTGTTCGAGCATGTCGTGCACGATCGGGGTGAGGGTCACCGGGCCCACCGCCCCGCCGGGCAGCTCCTCGATCACCGGCGCGGTGACCGCGGTGGCGACGGCGGCCAGCGCGGCGACGGTCTTGTGCTCGAACACATCCCGGGCGCGCAGCCCGAGTCCGGCGGCCTTGGCCCGCGCCACCAGCTGGATGGCCACGATGCTGTCGCCGCCGAGGGCGAAGAAATTGTCGTCGGCCGACACCGCTTCCACGCCCAGCACGGATTCGAACACCGTGGCCAACGCCCGTTCGGCGTCGGTCGAGGGTGCGCGTCCGGCCCGCGGCCCGGATCCGAAGTCGGGTGCGGGCAGCGCGCGCCGGTCCACCTTGCCCGCGGGGGTCAGTGGCAGCGTGTGCAGCACCATCACCACCGACGGCACCATGTGTGCCGGAAGCTGCTGGGCGACGGTGGTTTTCACGTCCTCGGGCGCGACCACCGAATCGGCCGCCAGCACGTACGACACCAGCGCGGTCGCCCCGCCGGGTGTGGTCGCGCCGATCGTGACCGCCATCTCGACGCCCGGGTGCCGGGCCACGGCCGCGTCCACCTCGCCGAGTTCGATGCGGAAGCCGCGCACTTTCACCTGGGTGTCGCCGCGGCCCAGATACTCCAGCTCCCAGCGGCCGGACCGCCGTCGCCAGCGCACCAGGTCGCCGGTGCGATAGATGCGGGCGCCGGGATCGACGGGGCTGGCCACGAATCGTCCGGCGCTGAGCCCGATGCGCTGGTGGTAGCCACGCGCGAGACCCGCACCGCTCAAATACAGTTCGCCGACCACCCCGGGCGGCACCGGCCGCAGCCACGGGTCGAGGACCAGCGCCCCCACCCCGCGCGACGGCGCGCCGATGGTGATCGCCTCGCCCGGCGTCAGCGGCGCGCTGAGGGTGGCGGTGATGGTCGCCTCGGTCGGCCCGTACCCGTTGATGACGCACCGGCCGGCCCACCGCACCGGCAGCTCCGGCGGGCAGGAGTCGCCGCCCACGACCACGGTCCGCAGCCGCGGCAAGGTCTGTGGTTCCAGCGAATTCGCCACCGCCGGAGTCACATTCAGGTGCGTGACCTCGAGCGTGCGCAGCACCCGCGCCAGATCCTCGCCCGCGTAGGCGGCCGGGGGCACCACGCCCACCGTCGCGCCGACCGCGAACGCGACCAGCAGCTCCTCCACCGAGATGTCGAAGCTGGGGGAGACCGCGTGCGCCACCACGGCATCGGAGCCGACTCCGAACGCCGCCCCGGACCCGGTCACCAGATTCGTCAAACCGCGATGGGTGACCGCGACACCCTTGGGCAGACCCGTCGAGCCGGAGGTGTAGATGAGGTACGCGACCTGGTCCAGGCGCACGGGAGCCAACCGGTCGGCGTCGGTGATCGGAGCGGAATCGGTTGCGGCGATGGTCTTCTCGGTCTCCGGATCGTCGAGGACCAGCCACCGCACCCGGTCCGGCAGCGCGGCTCGCGAGCCCGCCACGGTGACGCCGGCGACCACGCCGCTGTCGGTGAGCATGTGCTCGATCCGGTCGATCGGATAGCCGGGATCGACGGGCACGAACGCCGCGCCGGTCGCCGCGACCGCCCACATGGCCAGCACCGACTCGGCGGAGCGGGGAATCGAGATCGCCACGGCGCGTTCGGGTCCCGCGCCCGCGGCGATCAGCACCCGCGCCAGCCGGTGGGCGTACTCGGTGAGCTCGCGATAGGTGAAGGCGGTGCCGTCCACCCGCAGCGCGATGGCCGACGGGGCCTTCGCCGCGCCCCCCGCCAGGATCTCCGGCAAAGTGTGGGGCCGGCTGCCGTCGCGGCCGCGCGCGGGGGCCAGCGCGGCGCGTTCGGCCTCCGACAGCGCGGTCACCGCGGTCAGCGACTGTTCGACGCCGCCCGCCAGGAAGCGGTGCAGGAAGTCCAGGAACCGGGCGTGCAGTGCCGCGAGTTCGGGTTCGTCGTAGCGGTTGGGATTGGCCTGGAAGTCGATGTGGGTGGGTTCACCGCCGGTGCCCGGATAGACGTTGACGAACAGGTCGTCGATCATGCCCGAGGTCAGCACGTGCAGCTGCCCGGTCACCCCGCCGAGACGGATGCGGGTGTCGGCCAGCATGAGGTTGACGGTCGGCCCGAAGCCGGCGACCTCGTCCATGGCCCAGCCCAGGTCGCGGAAGATGTCCTCCTGCCGGTACCGCTGGCGGCGCAGCGCCGCGGTCAGCTCACCCTGGGTGGCGCGCAGCAGATCGCCGACGGTGGCGGTGGGGGACAGCGGCAGGCGCAACGGCACCACATTGGCGACCATGCCGCCGGATCGGCGCAGCGTGGCGGTGGTGCGGCCGGACACCGGCAGGCTCAGCACGATCTCGCCCGCCCCGGTCATGGCTCCGACGTAGGCGGCGAAGGCGGCCACCACGACCGGTGCCGGACTGGTGGATTGCGCGGCGGTCAGCGAGTCCAGCAGGGCCGCCGTGTCTTCGGGCAGCGCGCCGCTCAGCAGTCGCGGGTGGGCGTCGACCGCGCCGGTGCGCCGCCCCAGCAGCGCGGGCTCCGGTATCCCCGCCAGGTGCTCGCGCCAGTAGTCGCGGTCGGCCTGCAGCTTGTCCGAATTCCGGTAGGCCGCATCGGCTTCCACGATGCGTGGCAACGGTTCGGCCTTGCCGGCCGGGACCTCCTGCCCGGTGACGGTGGCGTTGTAGATCTCCGAGGTGCGCTGCAGCATGGTGAGCGCGCCGACGCCGTCGAGCAGGATGTGGTGGAACCGCGAATACCAGTACCAGCTGTCCTCGCCCAGCCGCAGCATCACCATGGTGCACAGGCGGTCGCGGGTCAGGTCCAGGGGCGCGGTGTACTCGGCGCGCATCCACTCCTGGGCGGCGGCGCGCGGGTCGGGCGCGCCGGTGCAGTCCACGGTCTGGACGGCGTCGTCGAGGGTGGTGTCGACCAGCTGCCACGGCAGTTCGTCGATCTCGATCAGCCGCAGGTAGCCGGTGCCGAACTCGCGTCCGGCCCGGCGTGCGGCGTCGGCCAGCAGTTCGGCGTCGATCGACCCGGTCAGCTCCACGTATTGGGCGATGGAGACGGGGGTGTCCCCGGCCAGCTGCTGGGCGAACCAGATGCCGCGTTGTGCGGCGGAGAGGGCGAAGGCCGCCGAGGTGTCGGGAGTGGAGGGCAGGGGACTGCTGAGAGCCATACTGCGGAAACCTTCTGCGGGCTGCGGCGGCTTCGGCGCGGTCAGGAGGCCTTCCGCGCCAGGTTCAGTTCGGCCTCGCTGAGCGGGGCGTCCGAGCCGGTGAGGTACTGCACCAGCGTGCTGCGGTCATCGAGCACCAGCCAGCGGCTCGGGTCGGTGACCAGATCCAGTCCGGCCTTGGTGGTGACGCCGAAGTCGGCGCGGGCCACGCTGGACTCGGTGGTCACCGGGACGGGAATGGCGCCGGTCTTCTCGATGGCCAGGCGGGAGACCATGGCCTCGACTCGCGGCGTCTCCGCGATCACGATCTTGGCCCCGGGGTGGACCCCGAGACCCAGCAGCATGCGCGCCACCCGGTTGCTCCAGCGATCCAGTTCGGCGTAGCTCAGGTCGCAGTCGGCGGTGGTCACCGCGATGGCCGTGGGAGCCGCGGGCGATTCGACCGTCTTGCACATGAACATCATCCTCTCGGAGGGGCCGCTTGCGGTGGCGTTCGGTATGTATCCACTTTCGCCGCCGCGAGCCGCCGCCGGTAGCGACCACAGTGCTGCCGTAATCCGCTCCGAGGGTGCGCGTTGTCCCACCCTGGGGTGGGTGGAAGATCAGCCGTTCAGGGCGTCCATGGCCGCCGAGATCATGGTGATCGAGTCGCGCGGGCTCAGCGCCATGGCCCGGAGCTGGTCGAACATCACCCCGTAGCGGCGCACCTCCGGGTGGCCCTCGATCAGCTCGTCGCTGGCGATGCCCTCCACGTACACCAGCTCCGGGTCGGCGGGGTCGGGGAAGTCGAGCAGGGTGAAGGAGCCCAGCATGCCCGGGTGCGCGCCGGCGTCGAAGGGCAGGATCTGCAGGATCACGTTCCGCTTGTTGGTGTGGTCGAGCAGCTGACTGAACTGTTGGTTCATCACCTCGGGGCCGCCGACCATGCGGCGGATGACGGCCTCGTCGAGCACCACCCACAGCTCCAGGGGGTTGTCCTTGGTGAGCACCTTCGACCGCTCCTGCCGAGCCCGAATCCGTTGCTCGATAACCTGATCCGACACCTTGGGCATGGTGGTCTGGTAGACCGCGCTGGCGTACGCCTCGGTCTGCAACAGGCCGGGGACGTAGGTGGACTGGAAGAACCGCGCCGAGAGCGACTCGGCCTCGAAGTTGATGTATGCGCCGTAGACCTCCGACACCGCGTCCTCGAAAGACCTTGCCATGCCGGGACGTAACGCGTCGACCAGCAACTGCAAGGCATCTGAACGCGCGGGTTCACCGATCCCGTAGAGGTCCAGCATGGCCGTCAGGGTGCGGCGCTGCGGCCTGGCCTGGGCGGTCTCGATCCGGTACAGCGTGGTGACGTTGATGCCGGTCTTGGCGCTGACCACTTCTTTGCTGAGCCCGGCGCTCTCCCGCATCTCGTGGAGCATCGCGGCGAGCCTCCGCAAACGGACAGTGAGCACGGTGCGCTTGCCTGCCATGACGACCCTTTCCCTTGGCGCACTTGCTAGAACGCAGTATTGCGTTCTTGCATTTGTAAGAGCATGATCCAGCTAGCCTATTCGTGAACAACCGATCCGATGACCGGTATAGCTGAATCCGGAGACCAATCATGTTGGTGCGATTAGTGATGCTGTCGGGTGCGTATAGGGAGTCTCGATGACCATGTCGATAGCCGGTGTTCTGCCGACCGCTCCGCAATTGCTCTGTGCGTTCCAAGGGAGGCGATTTCAAGATCGAGTATTGCTGAGGTCCGCGCACGCACTCGCCGAACTGCACGAACGTCGCGCCCAGGTACGGGATCCCATGATGGTCAGCGAGATCGATTGCCGCCGCGGCGAACTCGTTGACGATATCAACGATTGGGTGGAGCAGGAACTGCCGCAGCACCGCAACGGCGCCACCATGCACACCGAGAGCCTGGGCGCCGTGGTGGACCGCATGGCCCGGAGCTGGGTCGAAGCCAACCAGGTGATCGATCACGAGGGCGCTTCCAGTGATAACACCCATAAACACTGGTACCACCTGGCCGAACTGGTTGACGGCTACACTGATCTCGTATTCGACGTGGCCGGTGGTCGTCGCCGTTTGCCGGAACAGTGATCCCGAATGCATTGACACAATTGATGTATTGCCACCGAATCGTTGATTCGTCCCGCCCGTAGACGGCGGGCGCAACGGGGCGCCCCGCCCGGCGTGCCGCGTGGTCGACTGGCGCGGCACGCCCGCCCTGAATTAGTGAGAAGCGTTTAGAACCAACCGTCCGGTGTTTTATTCGCGAAGTATTTCATTCACACGGATTCGAATTCATGACCGTGCGGGTGAAATACGGCGTTCCGCACTATGAGGGGGGAGTTCGACATGAACCAGGGCGAGGGCGCCGCCACCGACCTGTACCAACGGGCCCGTACCGGCGACTTCCGGCTGGACGTCGCAACCGCGCGCCACTGCGCCGCAACCTTCCTGCGGTTCGCGGCCGTGCTGGATCCGCACATCGACCGCAGCCACCGTGTCCACACCCTCGGTGGCTTCGGCGATTTCGGGTCCGCCCGGCAATTGCGGCGCGGCTTCGAACGCAAGGGCCGCGACCTCACCGGCACGCTCACCGCGCTGCGGAGCTCCGCCGAGGACATGGCCGCGGCCTATCTGCTCGCCGCGGGCCTCATCCGCGCCACCGACGACACGCATTCCCGCGCCCTCCTGGCCGCCGCCGCGGGTCTCTGACCCGCACTCGGAGGCCGAAAGTGGTTGGGTCAGCGAGGTTTCCAGTAGTTGTCCGGCCCTACCAGCTGCAGGATGGTGCGTGACGGCGCGTCCAGGCTGGGCTGGAGCGAGGCGTCGACCGCGAGGTCGATCGACAGCGAGTACGCCTCGTACAGGTACCGGTACTGCCAGCGACCCCAGCTGGAATAGGTTGCGGCCCACAGGGTATCGAGGTCGGACTGGCAGACGCTGGCGCCGATGCCCTGGGTGGGGCACCACACGTCCCAGGTCTGCTTCTGGCCCTTGAGGCTGGTGTAGATGGCCTCGGCCTCGGTGCTGGAGGGGAAGGCGAACACCTCCAGCGAGGTCATGAGCTTGTCGGACTTGTCGATGTAGGTGCCCGTCACCATCTGAACGCACTTGTTGGCCTGCAGCGCGGTCTTCACGTTCTGCGACATATTGCTCGCGATGCAGTCCTTCACGCCGGAGGAGCGGCGGGTGAACACCACACCCTTGCTGTCGGTGAAGCTCGACGGGAGCAGGGCGTCGGCGGTGAACGGGGTCTTGTCGGTGCCCTGCTGGTTGAGGGTGGCCTTGTCGACCCCGGGGGTGCCGGGGGTGGACGGGGCGGTGGTGCTGGTGGTGGTCGTCGGGGCGGTGGTGGTGATGCTCGAGCCCTTGGCTCCGTCGGTGGTCTTGTCGTCGCCGGAGAGCACGACCGCGCCCACGCCGATAGAGATGACGAGGACCACCAGCAGGACGCCGAGGATCACTTTGAGGGCGGTATTGGTCGAATTCGATTGGGGTGCACCCTGATACGTCACCAGCGGCTGCGGTGCGGACCAACCGGTCGGTGAGGTGTGGATCGGCGGCAGCGGCGCCGTCGACGAGCCGAAACCCGCCTGCGTCAGGTACACCGTCCGCAGCGTGTCGCCCCACTCCTGCGCGGACGGCCGCGCGTCGGGCCCGAATCCGCCATTGCCGAAGGCCCGGTCGAACAGCGCCCGCACCCGCGGATCGAGATCGGCCGGCACGCCACCCGGCTGCCATGGCGCGCCGGGCGGGCCCGCGCTGTCGGGCAGCAGGGTCCGGTAGAGCAGCGCCGCCAGGTCGTACCGATCCTTGTACCGATCGTGCGCCCGGTCGGCGGGCATCAGCCCGGCGGTGTCGATGAGATGGACCAGCGGCGCGGCGGGCTGCCACAGCACGTTCGCGGCCGACAGATCCCCGTGGATCAGCTGCCGTTCCTCGAGCACCCGCACGATCTCGCACAGCCGAACCGCCAGTCCCGCACGGAGATACGGCGTGGTCTGCCCCGGTGCGGCCCACAGCTGATCCAGGGTGCGCGGCCTGCCGTCGGGTTGCAGATAGTCCATGGGGATCAGCGGCAGGACCGCGCCGATCAGCGCCGCGTCGTGCTGGACGAGGTCGATCGGCCAGTTCACCGCCTCGGCCGCCCCGGACGATCCGCTCGTGGCGGCGACCACGGTCTGCCGCCCGAAAAGCATGGCCTGCCGGGCCCATTCGATCGCATCCGGCGCGGTGACCGGGTTCCGGTAGAGCTTGTAGAGCCGCTGGTGCCCGCGGGGATCCCGGCAGAGGTACTGCACCGAGCGCGCACCCGCGGCATGGAAGGGTTCGCCGTCGACGTCGTAGGACTCGCCGGACAGACCTGTGACAACCACCATCGAACAGCCCCCGCCCGATACATGAGTTCCAGGCGAGTTTACCGGCCCGGGCGTCGCCACGCCCGGGCCTCGACGCAAGACACCGCTGACCGTCCCCTCATGACCCGGTCAGCGGTGCGGGTGCGGCCGCGCCGTTCAGCGCAGCGCCGCACGTCCTTTCACGCGGCCCAGCAGTATCAGGGCGATGAGGGTGACGAAGACCAGCAGGGTGGTGCTGGCGGCGGCGTCGAAGACGGCGCCGCGGTCGGTGGCCGCGAAGATGCTCACCGGCAACGTCTTCCAGGTGGCCGGGTACACCATGATGGTGGCGCCGAGTTCGCCCATGGACAGGGCGATGGCCAGGCCGGCCGCGGCCCCGAGGGCGGGCAGCAGCAGCGGCAGGGTGATGCGCAGCAGGACGCGCACCGGTCCCGCGCCGAGTGATTCGGCGGCCTGCCGGTAGCCCGGATCGAGCCGGTCCAGGGCGGCGGAGACGCCGCTGAACGCGTACGCCAGCACCAGCACGGTGTGGGCCAGGATGACGATCCATTTGGTGCCGCCCAGCAGCAGCGGGTGTTCGTTGAAGGTGATGAGCACGCCCAGCCCGATCGCCACCGACGGCACCGCGACCGGCACGTGGAACACCGCGTCGGTGAGCCGCCGCAGCCAGGCCGGGGCCTCCATCGCGGCCAGGGCCGCCCAGGTGCCGAGGATCAGCGAGAACAGGCTCGCCAGCAGCGCGGTCTGCAAGCTGACGGACAAGCTGGCGGACTCCTCGCCGGAGAGCGCCCGATCGAAGTTGGCGAAGCCGAGATCCGAGGGCAGCGGCCCGGTCCAGTGCCCGGCCAGCGCCGCGGCCACCACGGTCGCGATGGGCGCGACGAACACCACCGTGACGACGATCCCGAACACCGCGAGCACCACGGCCCGCCCGCGACGCGTCCACACCAGCATGGGTCAGCTCTCCTTGCGCGCGCCGGTGAGGCGCGCGAACAGCAGTCGGTATCCGAGGTACAGGCTCAGCGACAGCAGCACCTGCACCGAGGCCAGCACGGCCGCGCCGGGCAGATCGAAGGTCACGATGCCACGGGTGTAGATCAGCGCGGGCAGCGTGATCACGCCCTTGGCGCCGGTGAACAGCACGATGCCGAATTCGTTGAGCGTCAGCAGCAGCACCAGGCTGCCGCCCGCCGCCAGCGCGGGCCACGCCTCGGGCAGCACCACCTGCCGCAGCACCCGCCACGGTGAGGCCCCGAGACTGGACGCCACATCCAGCTGCTCCCTGGGCAATTGGGCGAACGCCGCCAGCAGCGGCCGCACCACGAACGGGGTGAAGAAGGTGACCTCGGCCAGGATCACGCCCCAGGGCGTGCTCAGGAAGTCCAGCACCGGCTGCGTGCCCCCGGTGATCCGATCGATCAACGCGTTCACCGCGCCCGCCGTCCCGTACAGGAACGTGAACGCCAGCGTCACCAGGAACGACGGCAGTGTCAGCACCGAATCGATGAGCCGCCCCACCACCTGCGATCCCGGAAACGGCACGAACGCCAGCACGATCGCCAGGAACGTCCCCAGCACCACGCATCCTGCGGTGGAGCTCACCGCGATGGTGACGGTGCGCCACAGCGCATTCCGGAACGACTCCTCACCCAGCACCTTCGCCCAGGTCCCGATCCCTCGCCCGGACTTGGTCTCGGTGGACTCCAACAGCACCCGCGCGATCGGATACACCGCGATCAGCAGCACCACCAGCACCGGCGGCAAGGTACACAGCACGGGTCGCCACGACCGTCCGGCCTTCCGGGCCCCGGGATCGGAAGGCACGGATGGGGATTCGAGCAGTGCCGTCATGACGTTCTCCGCTCCCGGGCCGCTGTGACTCCGGCGAACAAGGCGGCCCAGACGCCGCCGACCACCGTCCGCGGCCGGGGCTCCGCCCGGCGAGTCCCATCCAGCAGGCTGATCGATCGACCGCCGGTGCCCATCGTGCTGTCGTCTTCGTAGTCGGAAGTGATTCCGGCGCAGGCGAATGCACCCGGCGAGCGTCGTGGGAGCGGTGTGGCCGCCGACTGCGCCACGGTCCGGCCCGGCCGCACCGGCCCGGGCATCGCGAGGACCGCGGTGGATTCAGCCGTATCGGCGGCGTTCATGCGCGCACCTCGGGTTCCTCTGCGGCGGAGGGGGTCCCGATGCCCGGCGGGATCAGAACACCCGCCGGGTCGGCGAAGCGGACGCCGACGTGGTCGCCGGGGGCGATGTCGGTGTGGCCGAGGATGTCGGCGGCGAGTTCGGTGGGCAGGCCCGCGATTTCGAGGTGTAGGCGGGTCGAGGCGCCCTTCCAGACGCTGGCGATCACGGTGGCGCGCAACGCGTCTCGTTCGGTGATCGGGACGATGTGGACGGTGTGGGGGCGGACGCAGAGCTGGGCTTCGGCGTTCGGCACCCAGTCGGGGCGGCCGATGCCCGGCGGCGGGGCGTCCGCGCGCAGCGTGTGCTCACCGGCGGTGACCAGGGCCGCGGTGCCGGAGACGTGCTTGACCTCGCAGGCGATCAGGTTCGCGCCGCCGAGGAAGGAAGCGGTGAACTCGGTCGCGGGCCGCTGCCACAGGTTGCGAGCGGTGTCGATGTCGACCAGCCGGGCGTCGCGCATCACCGCGATGCGGTCGGCCAGCGCCAGCGCCTCGGACTGGTCGTGGGTGACGTACAGCATCGCCGTGTCCGGCAACGCTTGTCGCAGCTGCTGGAGTTCGCCCAGCATGTTCTGCCGCAGCTGCGCGTCCAGGGCGGCGAGCGGCTCGTCGAGCAGCAGCACCTTGGGGCGGATGGCCAGGGCGCGCGCGATGGCGACGCGCTGCTGCTGGCCGCCGGACAGTTCGCGCGGCAGCCGGTCGGCGTAGCCGCCCATGCCGACCATCTCGAGGGCTTCGGTGACGCGCCCCCCGATCTCGTTGCGCGCCACCCGATGTGCCTTGAGCCCGAAGGCCACATTGTCGCGCACCCGCATGTGCGGGAACAGCGCGTAGGACTGCACCACCACCCCGATCCCGCGCTTGGCGGGGGACAGGTCGGTGACGTCGCGGCCGGCCAGTCGCACCGCGCCCGAGGTGGGCCGGACGAATCCGGCCAGGGCCTTGAGCGCGGTGGACTTGCCGGAGCCGCTGGGCCCGAGCAGCGCCACCGTTTCCCCCGCGGCGACGCGCAGGTTGAAATCGGCCAGTGCGACAGTCGATTTGCGACCGCGGCCGTAGGTGACCCCGACCCGGTCGAACACGATGGCCGGTTCGGCGGTGGTGTCGGTGACCACCGTGGATGTCGTCAACGCGGAGGACATGGCTGCTGCTCCTGTGGGTGGGTTAGCTACCGGTGGCCTTGGTGTAGGCCGCCAGGTCGGCGTCGAGCTCGTCGAGGACCTTGGTCCAATCCGGGTGCAGGACCTCGACGTTCTTGATCACCTGCGCGGGCGACTGCGCGCCGGCGGCGGACGGCGCGGCGTCCTTGAGCTCCTGGCGGGCGGGCACCGCGTAGGCGTCCGGCAGCGCCTTCTGCGCGTCGGCCGAGAGCAGGAAGGTCATCAGCTTCTTGCCCGCGTCCGAGTGCGGCGCGCCCTTGGCCAGACCCATCAGGTAGGGCACCGCGACGGTGGACTGCTTGCCGCCCGCGGAGGCCGGGAAGAAGACGTTGAACTTCGAGCCCTTCTCCTTCACGGTGGCCAGGTTCATCTGCACGTCGCCGTTGGCCAGCAGGATCTCGCCCTTGTCGACCTTGGCCTGGAGCTTGCCGGTGGAGGACGACGGGCCGACATTGTTGGCCTGCAGCTTGCCCAGGTAGTCCAGCGCGCCCTGCTTGCCCATCAGCTGCTGCAGCAGGATCAGCACGGCGGTGCCGTCACCGGCCTGGCCGGGGGTGGAGTACTGCAGCTTGCCCTTGTACTCCGGCTTCAGCAGGTCGTCCCAGGTCAGCTTGGACGAGTCGACCGAGGGGTTGGCGATGAAGCACAGGTAGTTGCCCGCCAGCGTCACCCACTTGCCGTTCGCGTCCTTGTCGGTGGCCGCGACAGCGGCGGTGTCCACACCGCTGGTCTGCAGCAGACCCGACTTGTCGGCCTTCTGCATGAACGGCGGCAGCGTGACGACCACGTCGGCCTGCGGGTTGGACTGCTCCTTGTCGACACGGCTCACGACCTCGGCGGAGCCGGCCTCGACCAGGTTGACCGCGATGCCGGTCTGGTCCTTGAACTTCGCGAACTGGGTCTTGTACCAGTCGCCGACACCGTCGGCGGAGTAGACGGTGACCGTCTTGTCCCCGGAGTCGCCGGCGCCGGTGCCGCCGCAGGCGGTCAGGCTGAAGGCGACCGCGGTGGCGGAGGTCAGGATCAGGGCGGTCCGGGTGATGGTGCGTGCGAGGCGGTTGTTCGGATTACGCACGGTGACTGCAACTTTCGGTTCAGGGGACGTGACGGATCGTAGGAACGGGGGGTGATCCGCGGCCCCGGCGAGGCGCGCCGGGGCCGCGGAATTCTCTAGCCGCGCTCGGCGAGCAGCAGCTGCGCGAACTCGGTGACCGAGGGCAGCACGTGGGTCGCGCCCGCGGCCCGCAGCTGTTCCTCGGTGTGCGCGCCGGTGAGCGTGCCCGCGACGATGCGCGCGCCCGCGGCCAGGCCGGTGGCGATGTCGCTGGTCGTATCGCCCAGCACCGCCACGCGATCCACGGCGTCGATCTCCAGGCGCAGCACCGCGGTGAGCACCATGTCCGGGTAGGGGCGGCCGCGACCGGCGTCGGAGGGCGCCAGGGCCAGATCCGCGATGTCGTTCCAGCCCAGCGCGTTCAGCAGCTTGTCCTGCGTCTCGCGGCTGAAGCCGGTGGTCAGCGCCACCTTGATCCCGGCGGCCCGCAGCGCGGCAATGGCTTCGGCGGCACCGGGAATCGGGGTCACCCCGGCCGCCTCGGCGAGCTCGGTGTAGGCGGCCTCGAAGGCGCGGTTGGCGGCCTGGGCACGGTCCTCGTCGCCGAGCAGCGTGCGGAAGCACCAGATCTTGGACTGCCCCATGGTGTCTCGCACGAAGGTCCGGGCGGCCTCGCGCTCCGGGCCCTCGGCGGGCACGCCCGCGGCGGTGACGGCCACCTCGAACGCCTGCTCCACCAGCCCGTCGTCGGCCACGGTGGTGCCCGCCATGTCGAAGACGGCGAGTTCGATCTGCTTGTCGGACACGATGATTCCTTAGGTGAGGTTCGTTCAGAGCTCGAGCAGGTCGGCGGTCTCTTCGCCGAGCGCGGGGCCCAGCGTCATGCCGCGTCCGCCCGGACCGGTGATGACCCACACGCCGTCCGCGGCCTGCGCGCGGGTGACGATGGCGCCCGGATCGATGGACTGGCTGTACACGCCCGCCCAGCGCCGCACGATCGGCGGCAGCTTGCGGCCCAGCAGCTCCTCCATCACGCCGGTGAGGTGCTCGTAGGGAGCCTCGTCCACGTCGAAGGTGAACGGCTCGTCGTATTCGTGGGTGTCGCCGATGGTGAGCCCGCCGTGCAGGCGCTGCACGGCCAGTAGCTGCATCTTGTGCTGGGCGGCCGTGAACGGCTGCGCCTCTTCGCGATTGAGGCGATCCAGTTCCGGTCCGGCGAAGGCCGGGTAGTAGCGGAAGCTGTCGCCGTCGGCGATGGCGGTGGTGAGCGGTTCGCCCAGGGGAGCGGTCTGCATCATCTGCAGGCGCACCCGGCGCACCGGGAGGTCGCCGACCAGTTCGCGGGTCAGGCCGGTGTGCGCCGCGCCCGGGCAGACCAGGACCAGGTCGCCCTCGTGGCGGCGGCCGCGGTCGTCGATCACGGTGGTGCCGGTGACGGTGCGGGCCTCGGTGCCGGCGAAGAAGCTGTAGCGGCCGCCGGCCTCCATATAGCGGCGCAGCGCGGGCAGCGCCTGCCGGGACTCGACGGCGGCATCGGTCGAACAGTGCAGGCCCGCGAGGAATTTGCCGCGCAGCGCGGGGTTGAGCGCGCGCACCCGCTCCGGGTCGAGCAGTTCGAAACCGCGTTCGGCGGCCGAGGGGTGCGCCACGGCGGCCTCGGCGACCGCGAGCTCGTTCTCGCCGCGGACCAGGGTGATGGAGCCCGCGGGCCGGAAGCCCACGCCCGGCACCTTGCCGCCGATCTCCTCCCACAGCTGCCGGGATCGCAGCGTGAGTTCCAGTTCGCTCGCGCTGCGCCCGGACACCCACACCAGACCGAAGTTGCGCACGGTCGCGCCGCGCGCCTCCACCTCGCGTTCGAGGTGGACTACGTGGTGGCCGCGCCCGATGGCGGCGAGAGCGTGGGCGGTACCGAGGATCCCTCCGCCGATGATGACCAATCGCATGGTTGTCATCGTGGGCAATGGTCTAGACCTACGGGTGTTTCGTGTGGAAACGGTAGGTTAATAATTGGTATAGACCAATCCTGTGTACGCTGGGGGCATGGAGACGAGGGAGGCCGCCGGGGTGGAAGACCAGGCGGGGCCGGGGCGTCCGGCGGCCGGAACAGCCGGCGCGGGAACCGATTCCGCGTCCGCCGGGCGCATGCCCAAGTCGTACCGGGTGCGCGCCGAACTGGAGGCGCTGCTCGGTGAGCTCTCCGAGGGCGACCCGGTGCCGTCCGAGCGCGAACTCGCGCTGCGCTGTGGCGTCGCCCGCGAGACCGTGCGTCAGGCGGTGCGGGAACTGCTGGTGGAGGGGCGGATTCGCCGGCAGGGCCGCGGCACCGTGGTCTCGCGCCCGAAGATGGTGCAGCCCTTGTCCTTACGCTCCTACACCGAGGGCGCGATCAAGTTCGGCCGCAAACCGGGCCGTCTGCTCGTCGACTGGTCCGACGTCCCCGCCGACCCAGACACCGCCCACGATCTCGCCGTGAAACCGGGCACCCCGGTCATGCACCTGGAACGCATCCTGCTCGCCGACGGGGAACGCATCGGCCTGGAGAGCACCTGGATGCCGTTGCACCGCTTCGCCGTCCTGCGCGAGTTCTACGACCCGCAGACCTCGCTCTACGTCGCCACCCGCGGCATGGGCGTGGTGTACGCGGTCGCCACCGAACGCATCGAGACGGTGCTGGCCTCCCCGCGCGAGGCCGCGCTGCTGGAATGCACGACGGCCCTGCCCATGCTGCTGCTGCACCGCCGCAGCGTCGACGGGGAAGGCGTGCCGATCGAACGCGTGCGCTCGCTGTACCGCGGCGACCGGATCGCCTTCCAGGCCAAGCTCACCGACTACTGAGCCCGCGATCGGCCGGTGCCGAGCTCGCGGTCAGCCCAGCTGCGGAGCCACTTTCGCGCCCAGCAGCTCGATGCTGTGCAGCACCTTCTCGTGCGGCAGCGTGCCGACGCTGGTGTGCAGCATGAACCGGTCCAGCCCGAGGGTGTCGCGCACCTCGGCGATCTTCTCGGCGACGTAGTCGGGCGTGCCCACGAACAGCGACCCGCTCTGCGAGCGCAGCGCGTCGAACTGCTGACGGGTCATCGGACCCCAGCCGCGCTCACGTCCGATGCCGGTCATCGCCCGCGCGTACGAGCCGTAGAAGTCCTCCACGGCCTGCTTGTCGGTGTCGGCGATGTACCCGTGCGCGTGCACCGCCACCGGCTGCGGCTCGTGCCCGCCCTCGGCCAGCGCCCGGTGGTACAGGTCCACCAGCGGCTTGAACCGCGCCGGCTGCCCGCCGATGATGGCGATGGCCAGTGGCAGGCCCAGGAGTCCCGCGCGCACAACGGATTCGGGGCTGCCGCCGACGGCGATCCACACCGGCAGCGGCCGGTTCTCGGTGCGCGGATAGACGATGGCGTGGTCCAGCGGCGCGCGGAACTTGCCGGACCAGGTGACCGGTTCGTCCTCGCGGATCTTCAGCAGCAGCGCGAGCTTTTCCTCGAAGAGGTCGTCGTAGTCGGTGAGGTCGTAGCCGAACAGTGGGAACGATTCGATGAACGAGCCACGCCCGGCCATCAATTCGGCGCGGCCGTTCGACAGGCCGTCCAGGGTCGCGAAGTCCTGGTAGGCGCGGACCGGGTCGGCGGAGCTGAGCACGGTGACCGCGCTGGTGAGCTGGATGCGCTCGGTCCGCGAGGCGATAGCGGCCAGCACGACCGCGGGGGAGGAGGCGGCGAAGTCCTTGCGGTGATGCTCGCCGACGCCGTACACGTGTAGCCCGGCCCGCTCGGTGGCCACGGCCTCCTCGACCACCTGCCGCAGGCGTTCGCCCGCGGTCGGCACCGGCCCGTCGCCGCCGACGGGATGCGTTTCGGCGAATGTCGTCAGTCCCAGTTCCACGGCCGTTGCCCTTCTCGAGTCTTGTTGCCAAGTCAACCGACAGGATAAACGGACCGCGGTCCGGAAGAATTCCCGCGTGCCCCGGACCTGGGAATCCCACCATTCGGACCGGCAGATAGTCTGGTACCCATGTCTGTGCGCACCCGCAAGCCCCTCGCACCCGGCACGCAGTCGCCCATTCGCGAGGTCCCCAAGAACATCGAACGGCCGGAGTACGTCTGGAAGAAGACGGTCAACGAAGGTAGCGAGCCCTGGGTGCAGACCGCGGAGACCATCGACAAGATGCGGATCGCGGGCAAGATCGCCGCGCAGGCCCTGGAAGAGGCGGGCAAGGCCGTCGCGCCGGGCGTCACCACCGACGAGCTCGACCGGATCGCCCACGAGTACATGCTCGACCACGGCGCGTACCCGTCGACCCTGGGCTACAAGGGATTTCCCAAATCCTGCTGCACCTCGCTGAACGAGGTCATCTGCCACGGCATCCCCGACTCGACCGTGATCGAGGACGGCGACATCGTCAATATCGACGTCACCGCCTACATCCACGGCGTGCACGGCGACACCAACAAGACCTTCCTCGCCGGTGACGTGGACGAGGAGGTGCGCCTGCTGGTCGAGCGCACCGAGGAGGCCACCAAGCGGGCCATCAAAGCGGTCAAGCCGGGTCGCGCGCTCAATGTGATCGGCCGCGTCATCGAGGCGTACGCCAACCGCTTCGGCTACGGCGTGGTCCGCGACTTCACCGGCCACGGCGTCGGACCCACCTTCCACTCCGGCCTGGTCATCCTGCACTACGACCAGCCCGCCGTGGAGTCGGTCATCGAACCGGGCATGACCTTCACCATCGAGCCCATGATCAATCTGGGCGGTATCGACTACGAGATCTGGGACGACGGCTGGACCGTGGTCACCAAGGACCGCAAGTGGACCGCCCAGTTCGAGCACACTCTCGTCGTCACCGACGAGGGCGCAGAGATCCTGACGCTGCCGTGAAGATCGCCATGCCCCAGCGGGGCGTCACCACGCGCGGCATCGGCTCCCGCGGCCCCCGGCGCAAGCCCTCCCGTTTCCTTCCCCCGAACCCCCGGGACGAGGGTCAGGGGGCCCTGCGCGCCACCATGCGCCGCCACGTCGAACTCTCCGCCGGTCGGCCGGTGGACGACGCCGACAAGCAGGACGTCGTCGCCGACACCCGCGGCGATTACGACAATCGGGACGCCTACACCAGCAGCGGCCGCGACCACTATGTCTACCGCCCGCGGGCGGAGTACAGCACCCGGTGAGTCGACGCGAGTGAAGGGTGCGCTGCTGGTCGCCGGAACCACCTCCGACGCGGGCAAAAGCGTTGTGGTGGCGGGGCTTTGCCGGATGCTGGCGCGGCGCGGGGTGCGGGTCGCGCCGTTCAAGGCGCAGAACATGTCCAACAACTCCGTCGTCACCCTCGACGGCGGGGAGATCGGGCGGGCGCAGGCCTTGCAGGCGCGGGCCTGTGGGCTCGAACCCAGCGTGCGGTTCAATCCGATCCTGCTGAAGCCCGGCAGTGATCGACGGTCGCAGCTCGTGGTGCGGGGCAAGGCCGTCGACACCGTCGGGGCCAAGGACTATTTCCGGCATCGGCGAGAACTGCGAACCGTGGTCGCCGAGGAATTGGCTTCGCTGCGCGACGAATTCGATGTGGTGATCTGTGAAGGCGCGGGTTCACCAGCCGAGATCAATTTGCGGGCAACCGATCTCGCGAATATGGGATTGGCGCGCGCCGCCGGGCTTCCGGTCGTGGTGGTCGGCGACATCGATCGTGGCGGCGTGCTGGCCCACCTGTTCGGCACCGTCGCGATTCTGGAACCCGAAGACCAGCAACTGATCTCGGGCTTCATCATCAACAAGTTCCGTGGCGACGTGGACCTGCTGCGGCCCGGCCTGGATCAGCTCACCGCACTCACCGGCCGTCCCACGCTCGGCGTCATCCCCTTCGCCGAGGACCTGTGGATCGACGCCGAGGACTCCCTCGGCACCGTCGCCGACGCCCCCGTGGGCCGCTCCCGGCCGCCGCTGGGCCGCGACTGGCTGACCGTGGCCGCCATCCGCTTGCCGCGCATCTCCAACTCCACCGATGTCGAGGCCCTGGCCTGCGAGCCCGGCGTCTCGGTGCGCTGGGCCGGTGACCCGTCCCGCCTCGCCGGGGCCGATCTGGTGGTGATCCCCGGCAGCAAATCCACCGTCAGCGACCTGGAGTGGTTGCGCCGCACCGGAATCGCCGACGCCCTCACCGCCCGCGCGGCCGCGGGCGGCCCCATTCTCGGCATCTGCGGCGGCTATCAGATGCTGGCCCGCACCATCGTCGACCGCGTCGAGTCCGGCGCGGGGACCGTCGCGGGCCTGGGTCTGCTGGACCTGGACATCGAGTTCGCGGATCCGAAGGTGCTGCGCCGCTCCGGCGGCCGGGTCCTGGATCGCGCCGGTGACACCGATCTCCCCGTGCACGGCTATGAGATCCACCACGGCCGCGTCACCCGCACCGCCGACCGGCCCTGGTTCGAGCTCGGCGGCGCCCCGGAAGGCAGTGTGCGCGAATCGGTGTGGGGCACGCACCTGCACGGGGCCCTGGCGGCGGACGAGTTTCGCCGGACCTGGCTGCACCAGGTCGCCCAGCGCGCGGGTCGCACCGATTTCGTTGTCGCCGAGGACGTCTCGGTCGATGAGGTGCGCGCCTCCCAGCTCGACCTGCTCGCGGATCTGATGGAGAAGCACCTCGATCCGGACGCGCTCGAGCGTCTGATCGACGCGGGCGCACCCCTGGATCTCCCGACCCTGACCGTGGGAAAGTGACCCCGGTCACAGTTATCCGACCGACTGGCGGTCGGCCTCCACACCCCTGCTGTAGCGTGATCGACCATGGAATCTCGGCGGATCACGGTCGGTGACCGCGAGTGGGCGGTGCGAGTCGGCGGGCCCGACACCCGGCACCACGTCCTGCTGCTCCCCGATGCGGGCGATCCGGCCGATGTTTACGACCAGGTCTGCGAACGACTGCAGACCTCGGACCTGCACACCATCGCCTTCGAGTCGATCGACGGTCTCGACGCCGCGACGGTGGTCGACATCCTGGGCCGGCTGAAGGTCCCGTACGTCAACCTCGTCGGCATCGGCGCGGGCGCGGAACTGGCCTGGGAACTGGCCGCCCGCCACTTCAGCCATTTCATGAGCCTCATCGTGGCCGGCGGCGGCCACCCGGCGGTGCCCGGTGTGGACGGCACCGTCCGCGACGCCGCCTGCCCGCCGGTGGAGATCCCCACCACCCTGCTGGCCACCAAGCCCTTCCCGCGCGAGGTGGCCGAGGGCTCGGCCAGGTTCGTCTACGGCGAATTCCGGCTGGTCCCCATGGATGTCACCGCCGTGGCCGCCGAAGCGGGCCACGAACTGGCCACCGAGGTCGTGCTACGCACCAGCTTCTGGTGAGCCGGCGGCCGCGACGGGCCTGGACGCGGCAGCCTGCGTGACCACGGCAGGCGCCGCGGCCGCCGCCGGTGTTTCAGCCTGCCATTTCAGCCAGGAGTCCAGTTCCCGCAACGCCTCGGTGCGCGGCTTCTCCGACGACAGGAACACGTCGTGGCGCGCACCCTCGATCGGCACGATATTGGTGCGGGTGCCCAGGCAGCCCGACCAGCGCTGGATCTGCCGCACATCGAGCACCACGTCCGACACATCGGCGGCGGGTCCGTAGTTGCGCATGAACTTGGTGACCTTGGAGCGCAGGATCAGCGCGGGCACCCCGATATCGAGCCCCTTGTGCAGCCGCAGGTGCCCGCGCCGGATGGCGCGTAGCCAGCCCGCGTGAACGGGGAAGCCGCTCAACGGTTTCCAGTCCAGGTTGTAGTCCCACTCACCGGCCTGGGTCTGGTGCAGGCTGTCGCCGTAGCTGGTGGACACGCCCAGCGGGATCCGGGCGAAAGCCCGTAACCGGCCCAGGCCCTCCAGCACCGGCGTACCCACCGAGCGGTAGTAGCCGGGCCCCTGCAGGTCGAACCACGGGCTGTTGAGCACCAGTCCGGTGATGCCCTGCGCGCGCACGCCGCCCGCGGCTTCGAGCCGGTTGAGCCACAGCGAGGTCACCAGACCGCCGGTGGAGTGGGCCATGATCAGTACCGGCAACTCGGTCTCGGCGCGGATGACCTCGAGCGAGCGGTTGAGCTCCTCGTCGTAGAGGGCCAGGTCGCTGACATAGTGCGGGGTCTGCCCGGCCCGCGTGGAACGCCCGCATTTGCGCAGGTCCAGCGCGTAGAAGGCGTAGCCCTGGGCGGCCAGGTGCTGGGCCAGGTGTTCCTGGAAGAAGTAGTCGGTGAAGCCGTGCACGTACAGCACGGCTCCGGTCGCGGCGGGGGCGTCGGCGGGGGTGTAGCGGACCAGGGTGGCGACGGCGTCGCCCTGACCGTCGGGGTCGGGGCCCATCGACAGCGTCAGCTGCTGGTAGTCGGCGCCCAGGACGTCGGGCTGCCAGGCGGTGGTCGAAGACGTGGTGGAGGACGTTTCGCGGGTCACCAACTCAACATAGACCGCGGCGCGTAGATGTCTATTTGGGAGGGATCTCTCACATTCGGGGATTTCGAAGCGGGATTCGGGAATGGTCAGGGGCAGAATTGAGTCCAAGTGAACGACGGGTAACCTAACCCCCACCTGGTGACCCAAAAAAGACAAGGAAGTCGATCCCCGCCGTGTCGAACGCTGCCACGATTGAAAAGACCGATGTAGTACTCATCGGTGCCGGCATCATGAGTGCCACCCTCGGTGCCCTTCTTCGCCAGGTGCAGCCGGATTGGTCGATCACCATCTTCGAGCGCCTCGAGGCCGCGGCCGCCGAGAGCAGCGACCCGTGGAACAACGCGGGCACCGGCCACTCGGCCCTGTGCGAGCTGAACTACACGCCGCAGAACGCCGACGGCTCGGTGGAGATCGCCAAGGCCATCGACATCAATGAGCGTTTCCAGGTCTCGCGCCAGTTCTGGTCCTACTCGGTCGAGAACGGCGTGCTGGCCAACCCGTCGAACTTCATCAACCCCATCCCGCACGTGAGCTTCACTCATGGCGCGGACGGCGTCGAATACCTGCGCAAGCGTCACGAGGCGCTGTCGCGGCATCCGCTGTTCGAAGGCATGGAGTTCATCGACGACGCCGACGAGTTCGCGCGGCGACTACCGCTGATGTCCAAGGGTCGTGACTTCTCCGACCCGGTCGGCCTGAACTGGACCGACTACGGCACCGACATCGACTTCGGTGAGCTCACCAAGGAACTGCTGGCCTACCTGGGCGCGTCCGGCGCGGACATCGCGTTCGGCCACGAGGTGACCAACCTGACCAAGCAGTCCGACGGCTCCTGGCTGGTGAAGGTGCGCAACCTGCGCAGCAACAAGGTGCGCGTCATCAACGCCAAGTTCGTGTTCGTGGGCGCGGGCGGCGGCGCGCTGCCGCTGCTGCAGAAGTCGGGCATCAAGGAGATCCGCGGTTTCGGCGGCTTCCCGGTGTCGGGCCTGTTCCTGCGCTGCACCAACCCGGCGCTGGTGGCCCAGCACGAGGCCAAGGTGTACGGCCAGGCCTCGGTCGGCGCGCCGCCGATGTCGGTGCCGCACTTGGACACTCGCGTCATCAACGGTGAGAAGGGCCTGCTGTTCGGCCCGTACGCCGGCTGGACGCCGAAGTTCCTCAAGGACGGCAAGCTGACCGACCTGATCAAGTCGGTGAAGCCGAACAACCTGTTCTCCATGCTGGGTGTCGGCGTCACCGAGATGGGCCTGGTCAACTACCTCGTCGGTGAGCTGCTCAACTCGCAGAACGACCGGATCGGCTCGATGGAGGAGTTCATCCCGCGCGCCGACGGCGACGACTGGGAGCTGATCGTCGCCGGTCAGCGCGTGCAGGTCATCCGCCGCAAGGGCGCGGGCGGCGTGCTGGAGCTGGGCACCGCGGTCGTGGCGGCCGAGGACGGCACCATCGCCGGTCTGCTCGGCGCCTCGCCGGGCGCGTCCACCTGTGTGAGCGCCATGCTCGACGTGATGAAGAAGTGCTTCCCGCGCGAATTCTCCACGTGGGAGCCGAAACTCAAGGAAATGGTGCCGTCGCTGGGCGTGAAGCTCTCCGAGAACCAGGCCCTGTTCCGCGATGTGTGGGACTGGTCCACCAAGGCCCTGCAGCTGGACGCCGACAACACGCCGAAGCCCACGGGTATCGCTTCTCACGCGTAGATGTGATAGCAAGACGCGATGATGTCAACGGTTGCTCTCAAACGGTCGTGGTCCCAAGACCTGGACACCGCGACGCTGTACAAGCTGTTGAAACTTCGCGTGGAGGTTTTCGTCGTCGAGCAGAAGTGCGCCTACCCGGAACTGGACGGGTTCGATCTATTGCCGGAGACCCGTCACTTCTGGCTCGACGACGAGGGTGAGACCATCTGCACCCTCCGTCTCATGGAGGAGCACGAGGACGGCGTCAAATCCTTCCGGATCGGCCGCCTCTGCACCACCCCCGAGGCCCGTGGCCACGGCTACACCACCCGCCTGCTGCAGGCCGCCCTGGCCGAAGCGGGTTCGGCGACGGTCCGCCTGAACGCCCAGACCTACCTGCTCGACATGTACACCAAGCACGGCTTCAAGGTCGACGGCCCGGAGTACATCGAAGACGGCATCCCGCACATCCCCATGCGCCGCGGCTGATCCCGCCCCCCGCAACGTCCCGCGCCCGCTGTGAAACCCACAGCGGGCGCGGCTGTTTCATGCGTATGCGGCGTGCGCGGTGCGCGGCGCCAGTCGGCGGTGCGGGGCCGTGCTCACGTACCACCCGGGGCAGCGCGCCCGATGTCGTGGCGGCCGCGGACGGCCCGGGTCGGAGCGAGTGCTGGGTCGCGGGAGCGTGTGGTTCGACCGTACTGCGGGAGCGTGGGCTCGGCCGGAGTGATTGCGGGCCGGTGGGCGGCCGTTCGGGGGAGCGGGCGTCGAGCCCCGTGAGCGCGGGGGCACGGTTCGGTCATGCATGACGCGGGGGCGGGCGCATGTGCGGTGCCGAGGGGTAGCCGGGGTGGAGAAATGCGCCGCGCATAGAGTTGGCGGCGTGTCTGTTCCTTCTGTGGCGTACTCCGAGAGTGTTCGTGCGGCCGGTGACGAGGCCGGATTTCCGTTCTCCGCGGTGGTGGGGCAGGAGCGGCTGCAGCTGGCGTTGATCCTGTGCGCGGTGCATCCCGGCATCGGCGGGGTGCTGGTGCGCGGGGAGAAGGGGACCGCCAAGTCGACCGTGGTGCGCGCGCTCGCGCAGCTGCTGCCCCCGGTCGTGGACGAGTCCGGCGCGCGGCCCGCGCGGCTGGTGGAGCTGCCGGTCGGCGCGACCGAGGACCGCGTGGTCGGGTCTTTGGACCTGGAGCGGGTGCTGCGGGACGGGGAGCAGGCGTTCAAGCCGGGTCTGCTGGCCGCCGCCCATCACGGCGTGCTCTACGTCGACGAAGTGAATCTGCTGCACGACCACCTGGTGGACGTCCTGCTCGACGCGGCCGCCATGGGCCGGGTGCACATCGAGCGTGACGGCGTCTCGCACACCCACCCGGCGCGATTCGTGTTGGTGGGCACCATGAATCCCGAGGAGGGCGAGCTGCGGCCGCAGCTGCTGGACCGCTTCGGCCTCACCGTGGACGTCGTCGCCTCCCGCGTCGTGGACACGCGCATGGCCGTGGTCCGCCGCCGCCTCGACTACGAGGCCGACCCCGCCGCCTTCGCCGACCGCTACGCGGCCGCGGATCGTGAGGTGGCCGAACGCATTCTGACCGCCCGCGACCACCTCGCCGAGGTCAGCCTCGACAATGTCGAGCTGCGCCGCATCGCCGCCCTGTGCGCCGCCTTCGACGTCGACGGCATGCGCGCCGACCTGGTGGTGGCCCGCACCGCCACCGCCCACGCCGCCTGGCGCGGCGCCGCCGAGGTCACCGAGTCCGACGTCCGCGTCGCCGCCGAACTCGCGCTGCCGCACCGCCGCCGCCGCGACCCCTTCGACGAACCCGGCATCAGCGAGGAACAACTCGACGACGCCATGCGGCACGCCGCCGACGAAGCCGCCCGCGCCGAGCAGGATGGAGCTGACGGCCTGGGAAAAGGTGAAGCGGTCCCGCCGAACGGCGCGGGACCGCGGAATCCGGCGGAGGGCGAGGGGCGCGACGCCGATTCGCCTGACGCGGAACAGAACTCACCCGCGGGCCGGAATCCCGCCGACTCGGCCTCGGTGGACCGTCCCGACGGTCCGGACGTGCCTGATAATGGCCGGGACTCGCCTGATGGTGGCCCGGACTCGCCGGACGGCGGCCCGGATTTCCCCGGCGGCGGCCCGAATCCCCCTGGGGGAGACCGGAATCCCTCCGACGACCGCGCCGAGCGCAGCCCGTCCGCCGATCGCCCCGCCCGGGAGGGCAGCGTCGCCGCCCCTGCCGCCACCCTCCCCAAGCCACCGCGCTGGGAGGTGCCCGGTGTCGGTGAAGGCGCCCCCGGCCGCCGCTCCCGCGCCCACACCCGCCAGGGCCGCATCGTCCGCGCCACCGACGACACCTCCACGGGCCTGCACCTGCTGGGCACCATCTTCGCCGCGGCTCCTCGCCAGTTCGAGCGTGGGCGCCTGACCGGCCCCCTCGCCTTCGCCCCCGACGACCTGCGCGGCGCGTATCGCGAAGGCCGCGAGGGCAACCTGGTCGTCTTCGTCGTGGACACCTCCGGCTCGATGGCCGCCCGCGACCGCCTCTCGGCCGTCACCAACGCGGTCGTGGCCCTGCTCCGCGACGCCTACCAGCGTCGCGACAAGGTCGCCGTCATCACCATGCGCGGCCAGGAAGCCGACCTGGTCCTGCCCCCGACATCCTCGGTCGACATCGCCGTCCGCCGCCTGGCCGACCTGCGCACCGGCGGCAAAACCCCACTCGCCCAAGGCTTGTTGCGGGCCCGCGACCTGATCCGCCGCGAGCGCACCCGCGACCCCCACCGCCGCCCCCTGCTGGTTCTGCTCACCGACGGCCGCGCCACCGGCGGCACCGACCCGGTCCCGCGCGCCCGCGCCGCCGCCCGCATGCTGGCCAACGATTCCGTCACCGCCATGGTCGTCGACTGCGAACGCGGCATGATCCGCCTCGGCCTGGCCCGCGACATCGCCGCCGAATTGCGCGGCGGCTACCTGCATTTGGGTGAACTCACCGGTGACGCCGTGGCGCACGTGGTGCGCGCGACCCGCGCCGCATAGGCCCGCCCCTGCGGCCACCGCCACACCCGGTTCCGGTAGTGGGCACAGCTCTGTCCGAATCGCACACCGCGATGCCGTGCCCAGGGCGCGATGACCGGCCGCCGGATCGCGAACACGGTGAGCGGCAGCAACGGGATCGGCCACCGGCTGTCGGCGAGCACCCCCGAATCCGAGCACCACGGCAGCGCGGCTGGAGCTCACCGCGATTCGAGGTCTGATACGTGGACTCGGTAGCGGCCTCGATTCTGTCCGCCCCGTGGCGACTCCGGCCGGGCCGCCGTGCGGGGCCGGGGCCGCCGTATGGCACGGTGAACGTCGACAGCGGTGTGCCTTGCCGCAGCGAAAGGAGCTTCCAGCGATGCCGAAGGGTGTTCCCCTCCCGGAATCCATTCCCGATGACGGTCTGACCACCCGGCAGCGGCGCAACCAGCCGGTGCTGGCGGTGCACACCGGACCCGGCAAGGGTAAGTCGACGGCCGCGTTCGGGATGGCGTTGCGGGCGTGGAACCAGGGCTTCGACATCGCGGTGTTCCAGTTCGTGAAGAGCGCGAAGTGGAAGGTGGGCGAGGAGGCGGCGTTCCGCACCCTCGGGCAGCTGCACGACGAGACCGGCGCGGGCGGCGCGGTGGAGTGGCACAAGATGGGCGAGGGCTGGTCCTGGACCCGCAAGCAGGGCTCAGACGACGACCACGCGGCCGCCGCCGCAGCGGGCTGGAAGGAGATCCGGCGACGCCTGGAGACCGAACAGCATCGCTTCTATGTGCTCGACGAATTCACCTACCCGCTCAAGTGGGGGTGGGTCGATGTCGACGAGGTCGTCGAGACGCTCCGCGAGCGGCCGGGCAATCAGCACGTGGTGATCACCGGCCGCGACGCCCCGCAGGCCCTGATCGACGCCGCCGACCTGGTCACCGAGATGACCAAGGTCAAGCATCCGATGGACGCCGGCCGCAAGGGCCAACGCGGCATCGAGTGGTGAGCGGGCCCGCCATGGTGAGCCCGGCGAGCACCCCCGCCGTCGTCATCGCCGCGCCCGCCTCGGGCAGCGGGAAGACCACGGTGGCCACCGGATTGATCGGCGCGCTGCGCCGTGCCGGGCACCGGGTCGCGCCGTTCAAGGTCGGCCCGGACTACATCGACCCCGGCTATCACGGCCTGGCCGCCGGTCGCCCGGGCCGCAATCTGGACCCGGTCCTGGTCGGCGCGGACCGCATCGCACCCCTGTACCTGCACGGCAGCCGCGACAGCGATCTCGCGGTGGTGGAGGGCGTCATGGGCCTGTTCGACGGCCGCATCGACGAACACCACACCGAACCCATCGCCGAGGGCTCGACCGCCCAGATCGCGGCCATGCTCGGCGCACCCGTGATCCTGGTGGTGGACGCGCGCGGCCACAGCCAGAGCCTGGCCGCCCTGCTGCACGGTTTCGCCACCTACGACAGCGGAATCCGGCTCGGCGGAGTGATTCTCAACCGCGTGGGCAGCGAACGCCACGAACAGGTCCTGCGCGCCGCCTGCGCCCGCGTGGGCCTGCCGGTGCTGGGCGCCCTGCCCCGGCTCGCCGAACTGGCCGTGCCCTCACGGCATCTCGGCCTGATCCCGGCGGTCGAACACGGCAATGCCGCCCAGGCGGCCGTGGACGCCATGACGGATCTCGTCGCGGCGCACATCGATCTGGCCGCGGTGGCCGCCCTGGCCGCCTCCGATGTGCGGGGCCGGGCGTGGGATCCGGCCGCGGAAGTGGCGGTCCAGGAATCCGGACCGGTGGTGGCCATCGCCGGGGGACCGGCCTTCACCTTCGGCTACGCCGAGCACCGCGAGCTGCTCGCGGCGGCCGGGGCCCAGGTCCGCGTCTTCGACCCGCTGCGCGACGAACTGCCCTCCGGCACAGCCGGATTGGTCATCCCCGGCGGCTTCCCCGAGGAACACGCCGCCGACCTCGCGGCCAACACCGGCCTGCTGGCGGCCATCGCCGACCAGGCCCGCCGCGGCCTCCCGATCCACGCCGAGTGCGCCGGTCTGCTGTACCTGACCCGCACCCTCGACGGCCACCGCATGGCCGGTGTCCTCGACGCCGACGCCGAGTTCGGCCCGCGTCTCACCCTCGGCTACCGAGACGCGGTGGCGCTCACCGACTCTCCGCTCTGGAACGCGGGCGACCGCGTCCGCGGCCACGAATTCCACCGCACCCGGCTGACCTCCGCGGGGTCGTCGGAATCGGGCTGGGCCTGGCGCTCACCCGCCGGCGAGACGGTCCGCGAGGGCACGGTGCTCCACCGTGTGCACGCCTCCTACCTGCACACGCACCCGGCCGGGAACCCGGCGGCCGTCGGACGGTTCGTCGCCGCGGCGGCCGACTTCGCCCGGACCGATGTCACGGTCTGACCTGGCGGTCGGCGTCGGGCTGCGCCCCGGGACGACCGCCGAGGTCATCGTGGCGGCGGTGCGGGAAGCCTTGGGGGACAGGGCGGTCGGCCGATTGGCGACCCTCGACCGGCGCGCCGGTGAACCAGGGTTTCTAGAGGCGGCGTTGCGGCTGCACGCGGTGGCCATGGGGTTCTCGGCTCTGGAATTGGCAGCCGTGGCCGTTCCCAATCCGTCAAGCCGGGTTTCGGAGGCTGTCGGTGCCACGAGCGTCGCGGAGGCCGCTGCCGTGCTGGCCGGTGGGGGTGGGGATTTGACGCTCCCCAAGACAGTTGTATCCGGAATCGTGGTTGCTGCTGTGGAATTCGATTTGTCGGGATCGCTAGACCTGGGTTCATGATGCCGCCCTTCCGGGACTCGATCTGAAACGGGAAGACGACTCAGCGCTTCGATTCCCAGCGATGGACTGAGCTTCGGAACTTCGACGAGAATTATGAAAATCATTGCGATACTGGACATTTCGGGTTCTCTGGGTGATCATGCGGGCGTATTATGGAGGCATGGATTCGGATGGGGTGACACTCGACGACTGCGGCATCGCTGAACTGGCGGCCGCGGTCTCGACCCTTTCGGAATCCTCGCAGGGTGGGAAGATGACGGAGTTCTCCGACGAGGATGTCGTGTCGTTGATGCAGCAGCTCGAAACCTGCAAGCGTCAGCTCGCCGCACTCGATACCCGCCTGATCATCGAAGCCGGAGAACGGTCGCTGCATTCACGCAGTGGCGCAGGGAAGATGGTGCCGTTCCTGCGCCACACCCTCGGGCTGTCGCGGTATGACGCGTCGGTGCGGGTGAAGATCACCCACCACTGCGGCGAATTCGTCCAGCAGACCGGACACATCGCCCCGCCGGTGCTCCCGGTAACGGCCGAAGCGTTTGCGGCCGGGGACATTTCCCGCGATCACGTGCGCCACATCATGGACGTGATGAACCACCTGCCCGTCGACGTCCCTGCCGAGGCACGGGCGGAAGCCGAACAGATCCTGGTCGACTACTCGCGTCATGGGTGGCCCGATGATCTGTTGAAGATCGGCCGCGACATCCTCGCCCGCCTGGATCCCGATGGGAAGGTCGTCTCCGATGCTGATCGTCGTCGCCGTCGCGGGATCACCCTGTGCCGCCCCGGCGTGGACGGTATGACGCGCATCGAGGGCTGGATCACCCCCGAACTGCGTGCCTGCCTGGATGCGGTGTTCGCCAAGCTCGCCCGCCCGGGCATGTGCAACGTCGAGGACCCGGAAAGCCCGTCTGCCACGGGTGGGTTCATCGCCGACAGCATCCTCGATGCTGCCGCGCGTTGGGATCGTCGTGATGCCGGGCAGCGGACTCACGACGCGTTGCTGGCGTTGGTGCAGCCGGGTGTGAACATGCGGACCCTGGGCATGCACCGTGGCCTGCCGGTCGAGGTCGTGCTCACCATGAGCCTGACCGACCTCGAGAACGGGACCGGGGTTGCGACCACCGCGTCGGGCACCCAGATCTCGATCAACGAGGCCCTGAAGATGGCCGAGGGAACCCGCCCGGTGATCGCGGTCCTCGACGGCGACGGGATGCCGCTCTACCTGCGACGCTCCTGCCGCACCGCCAACCGGGCCCAACGCCTCGCACTCCTGGCCCGCGATAAGGGTTGTACTCGGCCGGGTTGTGAACAACCCGCCAACATGTGCGCCGCCCACCACATCAACGATTGGACCAAAGGCGGACCCACCGACATCAACAATCTGACCCTGGCGTGCGACCACTGCCACGCGTTGATCAATGATGGGCCCGATGGTTGGAAAACCGTTGTGATGGGTAAAGATTCGCCCCACGCGGGCCGGACGGGGTGGATTGCACCGAAGAGTCTTGATCCCACCGGCACGCCACGCGTGAACGATCGTCATCACGTGGGGCAGGCGATCGCCGCTGCCGTCGATTCCAGTTGCCGAACGTGGCGCTCGCGGGCAGCGTGACTCCCGGCTGCTCGTGCCCTGCTGGCGTGCGCAAAGCGACGGGGAGCGTGGTCGCGTCGCCTGCCCTGCCGGACTGGGGCTGACGCCGGGCTGAGATCCGCTTCCCGCCGATCCCAGCCCACGGACCGCACACATCACCTGCTCGAGCCCGAACCCCAACCCCTCACCCCTTCTTGCTCCGGGATGCTGGACGGTCTTGCTCCGGGATGCTGGACGGTCTTGCTCCGGGATGCTGCACGGCCGAGCCGTGCGGGGGCTGGTAGGCGAGGGGCCTCGCAAGCTCGGCCACCTCTCTTCCTTCTCCAGGCGTCTTTTGATCTTTGCCGCTTTCGGTCTTTGGCCTCAGACCTTTTCTTCTCTATCTTTTGCCATGTGGCCGACCCCACCCTGACCCTCACCCCGGACCACTGGCGCACCTTTCTGACCTGGTGGCGCTTCTGGGGCATCCTGGGTTTCTGCGGCTCGGCCTTCCTGACGTTCCTGATCATCAGCGATCTGGACGGCGTCCCCGCCTACTGCGGCTGGCGGCACCCCTGCCCGCCGTGGATCACCCTGACCATCGGCGCGTTCCCGATGTACGTGTGGGCGGCGGGCGGAGCCGTCACCTGGCAGTTGGGGCGAATGGCCCGCAGACGCGGCTGGCGGCCGTCCCTGAGCATCCCGATCGGAGCGCTGATCTTCTTCCCCGGCCTGCTCCTGAGCCTCTACGTCGTCTACCACTACTGGTGGCCGAACGGCTGACACGCCGCAGCCCCCGCCGACTGGTTGGGTATCGGCGAGGGCTGCGACTTCACGCGATCAGGGCGCGACAGAACCCCAATCGGCGAATCCGGTCGGATCGTGCCGTCCCATGGTGCCGTGCTCGAACAAACCCCAGCCCTCGTCGTCGCCGCAGCGCGCCTTGCCGACGTGGTCGATGACGCCGAACGGAATCCGCCCGGCCACAGCGGGATCGGTCAGGTCGTAGAGCTTGCTCTCGGACCAGTCGCGGCCCTTCCACTGTCCGTGCAGCCAGTCCGGGTCGCCGCCGTAGCCGCAGCCGGCGTTGAGCGCGATGAAGGTTCCGGCCTCGACCTCGACTTCCAGGGGCTTGCCGTCGGGCGTGGAGAGTTCCAGGCGCAGCGCGGTCGGGATGCGGGTGCCGGACTTGTAGGTGAGATGCACACGCGGCCAGCCCAGCTGCTCGACGCGCCCGTCGTGCCAGACGCGGGTGGCGTCGTTGAGCGTGCGGAAGCCGTTGGGCTCCTCCTGCACGATGACGATGATCGAGTAGTCGTCGAACTTCAGCGGCACGTACAGCCACCAGAAGCCCTCGGACGGCTCGTCGGCGACCCGCCCGGCCGGATCGGCGTCACCGACGGGCCGGATGCCCCAGGAGCGGTCGCGGGTGCCGCACCACACGGCGGGATCGATGGCGAAGTCGTCACCGTCGACATTCAGTGTGCCCGACCAGGTTCCGACCTGGGCGAAACGCTGGGCGTCGATGATGGGCCGGTGCAGCTTGGTGATGATGGTGTGCGGCTGCTCGGCGACCGCGGGGTGCGCGCCCTCCCAGGTGAGGTCGAACGACAGGTCGTCGTGCTCGCAGATCACGCGCAGCTTCTGCAGCGGCTCGATCACCTCGATGCGGTAGCCGCCGACCGCGAGGTCCAGGCCGCGCTGTTCGAGCGCGTCGGAGAACCGCACCGCACGCTGGGTGTCGCCGCGGCGCACGGTCGCGAAGGCGTCGGTCACGCCCAGGTTCGGGTAGACGCCGAACCCGGTGATGAGCATGGTGTCGCCGCCGGTCTGGATGGCGTTGTAGTAGCTGCGGTCGTAGAAGTTCCGATCACTGCTCACCACCCGCGCCATCGGCAGCGGGGTCTGGTGGATGGGGTATTCGTCCAGCGGACCGATCATGTCCTCGTCTCTCAATCCCAGTTGTACGTGCCGTCGAGCAGTGTTTCGATCAGATCCGCGTGCATGACGAATTCGTCGCGGTTCTCGGGTTCGGTGGTCTCGCCGAAGTGGATCATCCGCCGCCAGATGCGGGCCATCACGACGCCGTGGCGCAGGGCGGCGTAGGTGAGGTACCAGTCCAGGTCTCGCAGGGTGTGGCCGGTGGCCTCGGTGTAGAGCTTCTCGACGTCGGAGCGCCGCATGTAGTCGGGCACGCCGGGCTGGCCGTACTTGGTGGCCATGTCCTGGAAGAAGCGGTGGATGAGCAGGGTCCAGGCGACGTCGAGTTCGCGCGGGCCGATGGCGGCCATCTCCCAGTCGAGCACGGCGTTGGGGGTGAGGCCCTCGAACATGATGTTGCCGGGGCGGGCATCGCCCCAGCTGAGCACGTCGGCGCTCGGGTGCTCGGGGAAGTTGTCCTCGAGCCACTGGAAGGCGCGGTCCAGGATGGGAATGTTGTAGCCGTCGTCGGTGAGAGCCCAGGCGTACCAGCGCTTCTGGGCGTCGAGGTGGCGGCGCAGCGCGGGGCCGTCGCCGTCGAGGTGCGGGAACCGCTCGGCGGGCTTGTCGATGGCGTGGATGCGCGCGATCACGTCCACGGTGTTGCGGGTGATCTCCATGCGCTGTTCGGGGGTGGCGTCGAAGAGCCAGCCGGTGAACACATAGGGCGGGTTGTCGGCCGGCGCCTGGCCGCCGACGCGGCGCATCACCAGGAACGGCGAGCCGAGGATGCTCTCGTCGGCCTCGTACCAGCACAGCGGCGGGATCGGCAGGTCGGTGGCCTCGGTGACGCCCGCCATGGTGGCGAACTGGCCGCCGAGATCGTATTTCTCGAAGACCGGGAAGGAATCGGCCTCGGGGGCGAGCCGGGCGACGAAGGAGCCGCCCGCGGGCTGACCGTTCTCGGTCCATTCGGCGTCGAACAGCAGTGTGGCGCTGGACATGCCGCCGGCCTGGGGATGGGTCAGCGAGGTGACCCGCGGCGGGGTGTCCGATTCGACCTTGGTGGACAGCCATTGGGTCAATCTGGTCGCGAGCTCGTCGTCATCGCGGTCGGAGACCGTCAATTCCCATTTCTCATTGAGGTCGTCGGCGGACATTGCCGTCCCTTCTAGCGCACCAGCATCGGCGGCGGCCGTGTGGTCTGAGTAACACGTGCCCAAAATGTAACCGGTTCTAGTGGGGGGTGGGAAGCGCTCTCGGCGATTGGTGTAAGCAGTACCGCTGACCGGGATGACGGCTGGTCGGGGGTGTTGACTCGTGCTGTCCCGTAATCCCTTGGGAGGACTTCCGATTAGGCATATTCCGGGTCGGCTCAGGGTCTTCACGGAGGCGCCGGGCGGGGTCCGGAACCTAGCGTCGAAGGTCCGGATCGACGACGAGGGGATGTGGGATGAGCCTGCTGACGGCCGAGGACGGAACCGATCTGGCGGCGCGGCCGCCGGGGGAGCGCGCCGGCTGGAAACCGGCCACCCGGATTCTCTTCCGATTCGGCTTTCTCTATTTCGGACTGTTCTGCGTTTTCTATCCGCAGCCGATCTTCGCTTTTCTCGGCGTCATCGCGGAATGGCTGCCGGAGAATATCCAGATCACGATGGTGAACTGGTATCACGCGCCGATCGAATGGGTCGGGCGGACCGTATTCGGCGCCGAGGTCGCCCTGAATCCGCAATCGGGCAGCGGCGATCAAGGCTATTTGTGGGTGCTGGTCTTCTGTGTGCTGGTGGTCGCCGTCGCCGGCACCCTGGTCTGGACTGTGCTGGACCGCCGCCGCACCGAATACCGCCGCCTCGCGGGCTGGTTCCTGCTGTTCATCCGGCTCTGCCTGGCCGGGCAGATGCTGGGTTACGGCTTCGCCAAACTCGTTCCGACGCAAATGCCGGTGCCGCCGCTGGACGCGTTGGTCCAGCCGCTGGGCAACGTCACCCACTCGTCCATGCTGTGGCTGCAGGTCGGCACCTCGCCGGTCTACGAAATGCTGCTGGGCGGGGCCGAGGTGCTGGGCGGCGTCCTGTTGCTGCTGCCGCGCACCACGCTGGCGGGCGTGCTGCTGAGTCTGGTGAGCATGGCGCAGGTGTGGGTGCTGAACATGACCTTCGACATCCCGGTCAAGCTGCTGTCGTTCCATCTCATGCTGCTGTGCCTGGTGCTGCTGGTCCCGGAGGCGCGGCGCCTGACCGCGGTGCTCACCGGCCGGGCGGCGGGACCCGCGGACACCCCGGAGCCGGTATCGAGCGCCAGGGGCCGCCGGATCCTCGCGATCGGGCAGGTGGCGCTGCTCGCCTGGTTCCTGATCGCGCAGGTGGTGCAGCAGACCCGGGCCTACCACGAGTGGGGTCCGGGGCGGCCGCAGTCCGAGCTGTACGGCATCTGGACGGTCACCGAGTTCACTCGCGACGGCCAGACCGTGCCGCCGCTGGTGACCGACGAAACGCGGTGGCGGCGACTGGTGTTCGACAACCCCGAGGCGGCCTCCTATCAGTCGATGGACGACACGCTGACCACGGTCGGCGCGAAGATCGACGCGTCCGCGCACACGCTGGCGCTGCTCGCGCCCGGCGGCGCGGGCTCGGACGGGCCGCGGCCGCTGGCCACCTTCACTTTCGAGCGCCCGCAATTCGAGCGGCTGGTGCTGACCGGTGATGTGTCCGGGCATCCGGTGACGGTCACCCTGCAACGGGTCGACGAGAGCGATATCCGATTGCGGCAGGGCGGGATTCACCTGGTCCAGGACGTGCCGCGGTTCAGCTGACACCGACGGTGCTGCACTGGTTGTCCCACAGTGGATTCGGCGCGAGGAACTCGCCGCTGCCCCGTACGAAGGCCTGCTTGGCGTCGGTCCGGCCCAGCAGGTGGGCCGCCAGCCAGGCCGTCGGATACCCGAGGTACCCGTGCACCCCGATCGCGCACGGCCAGGCCGCGCGGGCGCAATCCGGTTGGCCTTGCACGTCATTGTGATTCGGGGTGACCAGGGTGCCCCACGCCTTCGGGATGCCGGCGGGCACCGCGTCGTAGTAGGCCCGCACGGACTCCAGCCCGATGGCCTGCGACGGCAGCATCTGGTCCGAGGGCGAGATGACGGTGTCGGCCGCGCCGTTGACGAAGAACACCGAGCCCGCCGTCAGCGCCCGGATATCGGGGCACGACACGCCGAAGACGCACAGCAGTTGGATCGGCAGTTCGATCGGCACCGCGGTCGTGATCCGGCCGCCGGAATGCGCCATGGCATTGAGGACTCCGGTCGCGCCCTGCGAATGTCCCACGGCCCCGACCGCATCCGGGTCGAGGTTGCCGTGGAACACGCTGCCCGGGTCGGCGGCCAGGCTCAGCAGCTTGTCCACCGCGCCCGCGATGTCCACGCCGGAGCCGGTGGCGGCGTTCTCGGTGGCGATCACCACGAACCCCCACGAGGCGAAATGCCGCAGCAGGTAGGCGTATTGGCCCGGGTGCGCGTCGGTGCCGTCGCCCCAGGTGATGATGGGATGCCGGAACCCCCTGGCCCCCAGGTCGGTCGGATACCAGATGTCGTAGGCCGCTCCGGTGGAATCGCAGCAGGTGAAGGCCGTGCGCTCGGTCACCTGCCAGGGGCCCGGTTGCGAATACGCGCTCTCCACAGGCGGATCCGCGTGGCCGGTGCCCGGGGTGAGGCCGAGCGCCAGGAGCGCGGCGAGCAGGAGACTGCGAACGACCACGACGACCCTGCGTGTCATAGCTATTCAGCATAAGAACTGTAGGGCCGGTTCCGTCGCAAGTTACGCGGACCGCCGCGTGCTGTCCGCGCGGATCGTGAACTTCCTATCGATTGCTGCACGGACGCCAGGCGATTGTCGTGCGCGGCCCCGCACGCCGTACCCTGAATCCTTGTGCAGAACCCCGCAGCCACCCCCGATGACCAGCCGGTTCCCGCGTCCCGGGCCGAGACCGGTGACCCGAACTACCTGGTCGGCCTCGATCTGAACGGCCGTCGCGTGGTCGTGGTCGGCGGCGGCACGGTCGCGCAGCGGCGGCTCGGACTGCTCATCGCCTCCGGCGCGGACGTGCACGTGATCAGCCGCGAGGTCACTCCGGCGGTCGAGGGCATGGGCACCATGGGGCAGCTGACCATCGAGCTGCGCGCCTACGCCGACGGCGATCTGGACGGCGCCTGGTACGCCATGGCCTGCACCGACGAACCGGACACCAATGCCGCCGTCGTCGCGGAGGCGACCCGCCGCCGCATCTTCTGCGTGCGCGCCGACACCGCCCGCCTGGGCACCGCGGTCACCCCGGCGACCGCCCGCTACGACGGCATGACCCTGGGCGTGCTGGCGGGCGGGCAGCACCGCCGTTCCGCCGCGGTCCGCAACGCGCTGCTCGAGGCCCTGCAATCCGGTGTGGTGACCGATGATTCGGCCCCCGTCACCCCGGGCGTGGCCCTGGTCGGCGGCGGCCCCGGCGACCCGGATCTGATCACCGTGCGCGGCCGCCGCCTGCTGGCCCGCGCGAATCTCGTTGTCGCCGACCGGCTCGCGCCGCCGGAGCTGCTGGCCGAGCTGGGCCCCGATGTCGAGGTCATCGACGCCGCCAAGATCCCCTACGGCCGGGCCATGGCGCAGGAGCACATCAATGCCGCGCTCATCGAGGGCGCGAAGGCGGGCAAGTTCGTGGTCCGGCTCAAGGGCGGCGACAACTATGTCTTCGGCCGCGGCTACGAGGAACTCGAGGCGTGCGTCGACGCGGGCATCCCGGTGACGGTGGTTCCCGGCGTCACCTCCGCCATCTCGGTTCCGGCGCTGGCCGGTATCCCGGTCACCCACCGCGGCGTCACCCACGAGTTCGTGGTGGTCAGCGGCCACGTCGCCCCCGACCACCCGGACTCCCTGGTCGACTGGCCCGCCCTGGCCCGGCTGCGCGGCACCATCGTGCTGCTCATGGCGGTCGAGCGGATCGAGAAGTTCGCCGACGCCCTGATCTCCGGCGGCCGCGCGACCGACACCCCGGTCACCGTCATCCAGGAGGGCAGCCTGCGCACCCAGCGCATCCTGCGCGCCGACCTGGCCACGGTCGCCGAACGGGTCCGGACCCAGGGCATTCGTCCGCCGGCCATCATCGTGATCGGCCCCACCGCGGGGTTCACCGCCGGAGCTCCGGACCTGGCCGACTGCTGACGCGCGTGATGAGGACGGTTGCCCCGGTCACTGCATCCTCTAGAGTGGGCCCGTGCTCGATAACCCCGCTGCGACGATGCAGTATCCGGTGACCAAGCGGGCGTTCGGGCTCGCGATTCTCGTCCTCAGCGGGCTGCAGCTGATGGTCGTGCTCGACGGCACGGTCATGATCCTGGCGCTGCCCCGACTACAGGAGCAGCTGGGCCTGTCCAACGCGGGCAGCGCGTGGACGGTGACCGCGTACGGTCTGCCCTTCGCCGGGCTCATGCTGCTGGGCGGGCGGCTCGGTGACTCGTTCGGGCGCAAGCGCATGCTCATCACGGGTGTCGCGCTGTTCACGGTGGCCTCGGCGCTGTGCGGCACCGCGCAGAACGAGGCGTGGCTGATCGCGGCCCGCGCGCTGCAGGGCACGGGTGCGGCCATCGCCGCGCCGACGGCGTTCGCGTTGGTGGCGAGCACCTACGCGCCCGGTCCGGCCCGCAACCAGGCGGTGGCCATCTTCGGTTCCATGGTGGGTGTCGGGTCGGTCGGCGGTCTGGTGATCGGTGGCGCGCTGACTCAGGTGGACTGGCGCTGGATCTTCTGGATCAATGTGCCGATCGGTCTGCTCATCGTGTGGGGCGCGGTCACCCAGCTGCGTGACACCGTGCACCAGCGCATGTCCATGGATGTGCGTGGCGCGGTGCTGGGCACGCTGGCGTGTGTGGCGATCGTGTTCGGCGCGACCGAGGGGCCCGAGCTGGGCTGGACGAGTCCGGTGATCCTGGGTTCGGTGATCGGCGGTCTGGTGCTGCTGGTGGTGTTCGTGCTGGCCGAGCGTGATGTCGAGAATCCGCTGCTGCCGTGGTCGCTGTTCGACAGCCGCGACCGCGTGATCACGTTCATCGCTATCTTCCTGACCTCCGGCGTGCTCGGCGCGACCACCTTCTTCGTGGCGCAGTTCCTGCAGAACGTGCTGCGCTACAGCCCGTTGCAGGCCGGTCTGGCCAGCATCCCGTTCACCCTGGGCGCGGGTATCGGCACCGCGGTGGCGTCGAAGGCGTGCATGTACGTGAAGGCGCGCTGGCTGCTGCTGGCGGCGGCCGTGGTGCTCTCGGGCGCGCTGTATTTCGGTTCCACTCTGGACAGTTCGGCCGACTACTTCCCGACACTGCTGGTCATGATGTCGATCGTCGGCTTCTGCATCGGTATCGGCATCGTGATCCTGCCGCTGTGTGTGCTGGTCGGGGTGGACATGGCCCACATCGGGCCGCTGTCGGCGGTGGGGCAGATGTTCATGAACATGGGCACGCCGTTCGCGGTCGGCATCCTGAGCCCGGTCGCCCTGTCCCGCACGCTGTCGCTGGACAAGGGCGCGACCGGCAAGGTGAGCGCGATGACCCACCATCAGATCGATGCGCTGGGCAGCGGCTACACCCTGGTGCTGCTGGTGTGCGCCATCGGCACCGCGGTCATGGGCCTGCTGGCGTTGACGCTGCGGTACACGCCCGCGCAGCTGGCGCAGGCGCAGCACGCGCAGGACGAGGCGCAGAAGAACTGAGCCGGGCGCCCGGGGTCGCTTGGGTGTCAACGCGTGTTGGCCTACACTTGTGGGCATGACTGTGGAGACGGGTCCCCGGCGCTCGGACGCCACCCGCGCGGCGATTCTCGAGGCGGCGCGCAAACGGTTCGCCGAGGACGGCTTCCGCAAGGCGACCATCCGGGCCATCGCCGCCGACGCGGGCATCGATCCGTCGATGGTGATGCGGTACTACGGCAACAAGGACGGATTGTTCGATGCCGCGCTCGATGTCGACCTGGCCCTGCCGGATCTCGGTGCGGCCGAGCCGGATTCGGTGGGCGGCCTGCTGGCGGCGCGTTTCCTGGAACTGTGGGAGCAGCCGCCGACCAGCGAGATCCTGCTGACCCTGCTGCGGTCCGCGCTCACCGATGAGGCGGTGGCCGAACGCACCCGGCGCATCTTCGCCCAGCAGTTGATGCCCGCGGTGCTGGGCTTCGGCGACCCGGCCGACGCGCCGCACCGCGCGGGCCTGATCGCCGCGCAGATGCTGGGACTCGCGTTGTGCCGCTACATCTTGCGGCTGCCGCCGGTGGTGGCGCTCACCCAGGAGCAGATCGTGGCCGAGATCGGCCCCACCATCCAGCGCTACCTGTCCCCGACCTGACCCGCCGAGTGGTGAAAGCCACCGTTCTCGAGGGGTTTTCACCGGCCCGGGTTTTCGGCACACTGCCCGGATGGGGATGAGCCTGGACACGGAACTGCTGGACCGCTGGACGACATTGGCCGGGCCGCAGGCGCGGGCGGTGGGGGAGGACCTGGTCCGCCGCTATCGCGAGCCGCACCGCCGCTATCACACCGTCGAACACCTGGCCGCCATGCTCGCGGTCATCGACGACCTGGCCGTGGACGCCGACGACCTGGACGCTGTCCGCTACGCCGCGTTCTTCCACGACGCGGTCTACGCCATGGACGGCACCGACAACGAGGAGGCCAGCGCCCGTCTGGCCGAAACCACCCTGCCCGCACTGGGAGTCGCGCCCGGCCGGGTCGCCGAGGTCGCCCGCCTGGTCCGCCTCACCGGCGGCCATTACCCGGCCCCGGCGGACCGCAATGGCGCGGTCCTCTGCGACGCCGACCTGGCCATCCTCGCCGCCGACCCGGCCGGATACGCCGCCTACACCGCGGCCGTCCGCGCCGAATACGCCCACGTCCCCGATGATCTGTTCCGCCAGGGCCGCGCCGCGGTCCTGGCCGCTCTGGCGGAAGGCCCCGCCCTGTTCCGCACCCCGACCGCACTGCGGCGCTACGAGGCCGCGGCCCGCGCCAACCTCGCCGCCGAAATGGCCTCGCTCACAGTCGAATAGCGGCGTTCGCGGATCGGCCGCCCGAGCCGATGGGTGGACGGGCCGCGCCCGCGGGTCGCGGCGAGGCCCACGAGTCGGCCGGCCGGGTGCGTCCATCGGCTGTGCCAGGCGCGCAGATTCGGGTCGGCCGGCCATGCTGACGGCCCGGCTTGCCGCGCGGGGCTCGGCAGTCGGGCTCAGCGGGTGCCCCACCTGTAGGTCTGTTTGCGGAGTTTCAGGTAGACCATGATCTCCGCGTGGCGGACGCCTGCCAGCGCGCGGATGCGGTGGGAGACCAGGTCGAGCAGTGCTTCGTCGTCGGAGCAGACGGCCTCGCAGAGGATGTCGTAGCGTCCGGCGCAGATCACCACGTAGTTGATCTCGTCGATCAGGGCGAGCGCGTCGGCGACCGGCTGTACCGACCCGTCGACGGTGATGGCGAGCATGGCCTGCCGGAACAGTCCGACCTGCAGCGGGTCGGTGACGGCCACGATCTGGATGACGCCGGCGTCGGCGAGCTTGGTCACCCGCTGCCGCACCGCCGCCTCGGACAGCCCGACCACCTTGCCGATGGTGGCGTAGGCCCGCCGCCCGTCCTCCTGCAGTTCGGTGATGATGCGTTTGGAGATGTCGTCGAGGTGCGGGGCGCCGCGTCCGGAGGTCTGGTCGGTCACGTGTGATCATCCTTCCCGAGAAACCCGGTACGTTGGAGAGCACGCCTTCTCCGGCGGCATTCGGTCCGACAAGGATGATCTCCCGTGAAGTACGTTCCCCGCGCGGTTCTGTTCCTCTGCGTACCCGCGCTGTTGTTCCTGCTCCCGTGGTGGCTGCTGGTCTACACCACCCTCTCCGGTGCGGCGTTCTGGCTCGGCACCGCGGTCTTCCTGCTCGGATACCTGGCGCTGCCCGCGGGCATGCTGCTCGGGCACGGGCCCCGGCAGTCGGATGCGGCGGCCCTGGTGGGCGACACCCTGCTGGGTGTGATGTGGGTGGTGTTCAGCTGGTCGGCGATCGGCGCGGTGGTGCGCGGCGGCCTGGCGGTGGCCGGGGTGGACGATCCGGCCCGCTCCCGGATCGTGGCCGCGGGCGTGCTCGCGGTCGCGGTGGTGCTGACCGCGTACGCGATCTACAGCGCCCGCAAGGTGCCGACGGTGCGGACCGTGGAGGTCGAGATTCCGCGCCTGGGAGCCGGATTGGACGGCTTCCGGCTGGCCGTGGTCACCGACACCCATTTCGCCGCGACGGACCGGCTGCGCTGGTCGGAGAAGGTGGTGGCCGAGGTCAACGCCCTGCGCCCCGACATCGCCTGCCACGCGGGCGATCTCGCGGACGGTTCGGTGGCCAAGCGTGGCGCGCAAGTGGATCCGCTGGGCAAGGTCGAGGCCGAGTACGGGCGCTTCTACATCACCGGCAATCACGAGTACTTCGGTGACGCTCCCGGCTGGATCGAGCACATGGCGGGCCTGGGCTGGCGGCCCATGCGCAATGAGCACGAGGTCATCACCCGCGATGGCGACAGCCTGGTGATCGCGGGCATCGACGACCCGACCGGCACCAGCCTGAGCGGCCACGGCCCCGATCTGCCCGCCGCCCTCGCCGGCGCGGACCCGAATCTGCCGGTGATCCTGCTGGCGCATCAGCCCCGCCAGGTCGCCGACGCGGTGGCTTCGGATGTGGCCCTCCAGATCTCGGGCCACACCCACGGCGGTCAGATCTGGCCGTTCCACTACCTGGTCCGCTTGGAGCAGCCGGTGGTGGCGGGCCTGAGCCGCCACGGCGAACGCACCCAGCTCTACACCAGCCGCGGCACCGGCTTCTGGGGTCCGCAGCTGCGCCTGTTCGCCCCGAGCGAGATCACCCTGCTGATCCTGCGCGCTCCGCGCTGAGCTACCGATCCGCCAGTCGCCGAACGGTTTCGGCGTAGGCGGCCGGGTGGGTCAGGTTGCCGTTGTGGCCGCCAGGGAATTCGGTGGCCTCGACGCCCATCAGTTCGGCCAGTTCGAACGCGCACAGGCGGTCGAAGACCTGCGCCGGGGTGCGGCGTCCGATGGCGGGCAGGATGCGGGTGCTGGTCCGCGCCAGCCGGTCGACATCGAGGCGGTCCTCGCGGATGGCCGTGAAGTCCTGCTCGATGAAATAGGTGAAGTTCGCGGCCCTTTCGGGCGTGATGGGCGGCAGCCGCACACCCTCCTCGATCTCCTGATCGGCGGGGTTGATGCCGAGTGTGCGGGCCATCGGGGCCAGCGCGGCCCGCCACCCCTCGGCACGGCACACCTGCTGGCATTCCTCGAGTTCGCGCTGGTGGTGTGCGCGCTGGGTGGCCGCGAGCAGCCATGGCGAGACCGGTTCGTGCGCGATGAGGGTGTGCACCTGCTCGGGATGCGTTGCGGCCAGGTGCAATCCGAGGGACGCGCCCATGCTGCACCCGAGCATCAGTACGGGCTGGTCGGTAATGGCGGTCAGCAGCCGGTGCACGTCGTCGGCGTGGGCGGCGACGCTCGGCCGTGGGCTCGGCTCGTGAATCCGGCTGCGCGACAGCCCCCGTCGGTCGTAGGTGACGACGGTGAACTCGTTCTCCAGGTTCCGCACCAGGCCCTCGCTGCGGCGCGCGTCGCCTTCGCCGCTCTGGGAGATGAGCAGCATCGGCCCGGTGCCGCGGATTTCGTAGTACAGCTCGGCGCCGTCGACGGGGAGGGTGGCGGTCTCGATCGTGGTCATGCCATCACCATAATCCATCCTTTCTGATGTATCAAGAGTGATGTATCTGAATTGATGTATCGTCGCCGTATGAATGGAGTCGAGCTGTTCCTGCTGGGTCGCGCCCTGATGAAGATGGGGGAGCAGGCCCTGCCCGGCGCGGGCGAGCGCACGGGAAGCCGGGCGGTCCTGGTCGTCATCGGTGACGTGCTCGAACACCCGGGCACCACCATCAGCGAGGTGACCGCCCGCACCGGGCTCCCGCAGAGCGCGGTCTCGGGTGCGGTGGCCCGGCTGCGGGAGACGGGTTCACTGGTGGCCCGGACCGATCCGCACGACCGCCGCCGCTCACTGCTCGAGCCCGCCCGCGAGTTGTCCGAGCGGGTGTCGCGGGTCCGGGCGACCAGCGTCGACGACACCGTCGCCGCGGCCCTGGGCGACGCCGATCCGGCCGCCCTCGCCGACGTGCTCGCGGCCCTGGAACTGCTGTCGACTCGCCTGGGCATCCGCCCGGGCGCCACCGCCGGCTAACTGTCGAACCCCAGCCCCGTGTAGTCGAGGGTCTTCAGCCACAGATTGCGCCGCCCCTGCCGCGCGTCCGCGCGGGCCAGGGACCAGCGGGTGAGGTGAATTCCCGCGGAGCGCAACGGTTCCGGCGGCAGCGGCAACGGCCGCGAACGCACCATCCGCAGCCGGGTGCGTTCGGTGTCGAGGCCCCACAACTGATCGAGCATGACCTCCGCGCCGAAGCGGGTCGCGCCGACGCCGAGCCCGGTGTACCCGGCCGCGTACACCAACCGGCCCTTGTGGGCCGAGCCGAAGAAGGCGCAGAACCGGCCGCAGGTGTCGATGACCCCGCCCCAGCGATGGGTGAACCGCACCCGCTCGAGCTGCGGAAAGGTCTGGAAGAAGTGCCGGGCCAGCGTCTCGAAGGTGGCCTCGTTGTACTCCAGTCCGGGCGCGATGCGGTTGCCGAAGTGGTAGATCGCGTCGTAGCCGCCGAACAGGATGCGGTTGTCGCTGGTCAGTCGGTAGTAGTGGAAGCGGTAGGAGGCGTCGCCGACGCCGGTGCGGGTGCCCCAGCCGATGCTGTCGAGCTGGTCGGCGGTGAGCGGCTCGGTCATCAGCGCGTAGTCGTAGACCGGCACCACGTGCCGGGTCACCTTGGGCAGCGGTCCCGCGAATGCGCTGGTGCACAGGGCGACCCGTGGGGCGCGCACCTCGCCGTGCGGTGTGTGCAGGGTCAGTCCGCCGCATGATTTCGACAGGCGTTGCACGGGAGTGCCTTCGAAGATTCGCACCCCCGATTCCAGGCAGGCGCGCCGTAATCCCCACGCCAGCCGCGCGGGATCGAGCATGGCGACGCCGTCGCGGTCCCACCATCCGCCGAGATAGGTGGGGGAGTGCACCATGCCCCGGACCTGTCCGGCGTCGAGGAGCTGGGTGCGGTGGCCGAGCGCCTCGGCGGCGTCGTGGCTCTCGCGCAGCCACGCGAGTTCGTGTGGCGCGGTGGCGACTTCGAGTTCCCCGGTGCGTTCGAAGTCGCAGTCGATGCCGTACTGGACGAGGGCTTTCTCGATGTCGTCGAGGTTGGCGCGTCCCAGTCGTTCCAGCTGCCCGATCTCGTCGGGGAAGCGTTCGAGCCCGTTGGCCAGGCCGTGGGTGAGGCTGGCGGAGCAGAAGCCGCCGTTGCGCCCGGAAGCCGCGTGTCCGCACAGCCCCGACTCCACCAGCACCACATCGGTTTCCGGATCGCGTTCCTTGGCCAGCAGTGCCGTCCACAACCCGCTGTAGCCGCCGCCGATGACGGCCAGCCCCCCGTCGACGGCGGTGGTGAGGGGATCGGTGGGGGTCGGCCGTTCGGGCCGGTCGGTCCAGTACGGCGTCGGCGCCGCATCCGCCAGCGCCGACGCCCACGGTTTGCTCTCCTTGGCCGACATGGCCGATCAACTCCTTCTCTCCTACCGCGCGGCACGCATCGGGGTACGTGAAAGGCCACCGATGGTCCCGGACGGGACCAGTCGGCGGCTTGCGGGAGAGTCAGCTGGTGGCGGCGCGATCCTCGGAGCGGCGGGGCATGCGCAGGGTGGACCGCAACACCTGGGTCGGCATCATCGGCAGGTCCATTTCCGCCTCCTCTTGATGCCTCGAGGATAGCTCAGGAATGCGGAGAAAATCCTGATCGAAGCCTTTCCGCGACCTCGTGGAGAGTTATTCGGCCTGGAAAACCACGTCGTGCCAGGGTTTGCGGGCGGCCCCGGTGATATCGGACATGACGTGCTTGATATTCGTGTACTCCTCGAATGCGTAGGCGGACATGTCCTTTCCGAATCCGGAAGATTTGTACCCGCCGTGCGGCATTTCGCTGACGATCGGAATATGGTCGTTGATCCACACGCAGCCGGCCCGGATTTCCCGGCTCGCCCGCTGGGTGCGGAACACGTCGCGCGACCAGGCCGAGGCCGCCAGGCCGTAGTCGGTGTCATTGGCCAGCGCGATGGCCTCGTCATCGGTGTCGAACGGCAATACCACCAGGACCGGGCCGAAGATCTCCCGTTGCACGATCTCGGAATCCTGGGCCGCGCCGGTGATCAGGGTCGGCTCGTAATACGCGCCCCCGGCGGGCGTCCGCGCTGGGATTCGGCCGCCCCGAACGACTTTCGCGCCGGATTCGCGGGCCCGCTCGACCATGCCGTGCACCTTCTCGCGGTGTGCGCGGGAAATGAGCGGTCCCATATCGGTGCCGGGGTCCTCGACGGGACCGAGGGTGACCCGGTCCATGAGCTCGGCGACCCGGCCCACGAATTCCTCGAACAAGGGCCGCTGCACGTAGGCGCGGGTGGCCGCGGTGCAGTCCTGTCCGGCATTGATGAGCGCGCCCGCCACCGCGCCGCGCGCGGCGGCCTCGGGGTCGGCGTCGTCGAACACGACGAAGGGCGCCTTGCCGCCGAGTTCGAGATGCACCCGTTTGACCGCGCCCGCGGCGGCGGCCGCCACCCGCCGGCCGACGGCGGTGGAGCCGGTGAACGACACCATCGCCACCGCGGGATGCTCCACCAGCGGCTGCCCGGCCGCGCCGCCGGTGCCGGTGAGGACATTGATCACCCCGGGCGGCAGGCCCGCCGCCGTGCCCGCCTCCGCGAACAGCAGAGTCGACAACGGGGTCAGCTCGGACGGCTTGAGCACCACCGTGTTCCCGGCGGCGACGGCGGGCAGGATCTTCCAGGCCGCCATCTGCAGCGGATAGTTCCACGGCGCGATGGACCCGATGACACCCAGCGGTTCGCGCCGGATCGAGGAGGTGTGATCGCCGGAGTACTCCGCGGCCGCCTTGCCCTCCAGCTGCCGGGCGGCCCCGGCGAAGAACGCGGTGTTGTCGATGGTGCCGGGCACGTCGAACTCGCTCGCCAGGCGAATCGGCTTGCCCGCGTTGACGCTTTCGACGGCGGCGAGTTCCCCGGCGCGTTCCCGCAGCACCCGCGCCCACTCGTGCATGAGATCCGATCGCGCGCCGGGCGTGCGAGCGGCCCAGTCCCCGAAGGCGTCCCGGGCCGCCGCCACCGCCGCCGCGGCGTCCGCGACGTTCGCGCCCGCACCCGTCGCGATCACCGCGCCGGTGGCCGGCGCGGTGATCGACAGCGGCGCTCCGGACCCGGATCGCCGTGCGCCGCCGATGAATTGCAGGTCCTGCTGATTCACTGCGCTCCTGAAGAATCGAATCCGCGGATGGGGGTCACACAGTATGGCCGTCGGCGACGGTCAGTGCCTGGTCGAGAATCGCGAGTCCCTCCTTGGCCTCGGGCTCGCCGATGATGCAGGGCGGGACCACGTGCAGCCGGTTGAAGTTCACGAACAGCAGCAGTCCGGCGGCCCGGGCGGCGGCGACGGCCTCGGTCATGGCCGGGCTGGTGCCGCCGTAGGGTGCGAGGGGCTCGCGGGTGGCGCGATCGCGGACGAGTTCGATGGCCCAGAACACGCCCAGGCCGCGGACCTCGCCGACGCTCGGGTGCCGTTCGGCCAGTTCGCGCAGTCCCGGTCCGAGGACTCGCTCACCCATGTCGGCGGCGTTCTCCACGATGCGCTCCTCGGTCATCGCGGTGATGGTCGCGACGGCCGCGGCCGTGGCCAGCGGATGCCCGGAGTAGGTGAGCCCGCCCGGATACGGCCGGTCGTCGAAGGTGGCGGCGATGTGCGGCGCGATGGCGACTCCGCCCAGCGGCACGTACCCGGAGTTGACGCCCTTGGCGAAGGTGATCAGGTCGGGCACCACGTCGAAATGGTCGATGGCGAACCAGCGTCCGGTGCGGCCGAAGCCCGCCATCACCTCGTCGGCGATGAACACGATGCCGTAGCGGTCGCACAGTTCCCGCACGCCCGCCAGGTAACCCGGCGGCGGAACCATGATTCCGGCGGTGCCGGGCACCGATTCGAGAATGACGGCCGCGATGGTGCCCGGCCCCTCGAGTTCGATGGTCTGCTCGAGATGCCGCAGCGCGCGTTCGCACTCCTCGGCCTCGGTGCCGGCGTGGAACTGTGAGCGGTACAGGAACGGCCCGAAGAAGTGCACGACGCCGGCGTTGCCGTGATCGTTGGGCCAGCGGCGCGGGTCCCCGGTGAGGTTGATCGCGGTCTCGGTGCCGCCGTGATAGGAGCGGTAGCGCGCGAGCACCTTGTACCGCCCGGTGTGCAGGCGCGCCATGCGCACCGCGTGTTCGACGGCGTCCGCGCCGCCGTTGGTGAAGAAGATCCGGTTCAGCTCCCCGGGGGTGCGTTCGGCGATGAGCCGCGCCGCCTCCGAGCGCGCGTCGTTGACGTAGGCCGGGCCGATGGTGCACAGCGTGGCCGCCTGTTCCTGGATGGCGGCCACCACCTTCGGATGCTGGTGTCCGATATTGGTGTTCACCATCTGCGAGGAGAAGTCGAGCAGCCGGTTGCCCTCGCCGTCCCACACGTAGCAGCCCTGGGCGGCGGTGATCACCATGGGGTTCAACGACTTCTGCGCGGACCAGGAATGGAAGACGTGCTTGCGATCCAGTTCGTAGGCGCGGGCGGCCCGTTCGCGCGCCGCCTCGGGGGTCAGGCCATGGGGCAGGGTCATCGCAGGTCCTTCGATCGTGTCAGCCGTCAGTGGTTCTGGGGGAAGCCGAGATTCAGGCCGCCGTGGCTGGGGTCGAGCCAGCGGGTGGTGACGGCCTTGGTGCGGGTGAAGAAGTGCACGCCGTCGGCGCCGTGCGCGTGCGAATCGCCGAACAGGGAGTTCTTCCAGCCTCCGAAACTGTAGTAGGCCATGGGGACCGGGATGGGGACATTGATGCCGACCATGCCGACCTCGACCTCGTTGTGGAACCGGCGCGCCGCGCCGCCGTCATTGGTGAACAGGGCGGTGCCGTTGCCGTAGGGGTTGGCGTTGATCAGGGCCAGCGCCTCGTCGTAGCTGTCCACCCGGACCACCGACAGCACCGGTCCGAAGATCTCGTCGGTGTAGACGCTCATCTCGGGGGTGACGTGGTCGAGAATGGTGGGGCCCAGCCAGAATCCGTCGGCGCCGCCCTGCGGGGACACCGTGCGTCCGTCGAGAACCACTGTCGCGCCGGAGGATTCGCCCGCTGCGACGTAGGCCGCCACCTTGTCGCGGTGCGCGGCGGTGACCAGCGGGCCCATGTCGGTGCCGCGGGTGCCGTCGCCGGTGCGAATGGTCTCGGCGCGCTTGGTGATTCGTGCCACCAGGTCGTCGGCGATATCGCCGACCGCGACCAGCGCGCTGATGGCCATGCATCGTTCCCCGGCCGACCCGAAGCCCGCGTTGACCGCCGCGTCGGCCGCCAGGTCCAGGTCGGCGTCGGGCAGCACCACCATGTGGTTCTTGGCGCCGCCGAGCGCCTGCACCCGTTTGCCCGCGGCGGTGCCGTGCTCGTAGACATAGCGGGCGATGGGGGTGGAGCCGACGAACGACACCGCCTTGATCGCGGGGTTGGCCAGCAGTTCGTCGACGGCGACCTTGTCGCCCTGGACCACGTTGAACACCCCGCCGGGCAGCCCGGCCTCCTGCCAGAGTTCGGCCATCCACAACGAGGCCGAGGGATCCTTCTCGCTCGGCTTGAGCACCACGGTGTTCCCGGCCCCGATGGCGACCGGGAAGAACCACATGGGCACCATGGCCGGGAAATTGAACGGCGAGATGATCGCCACCGGGCCCAGCGGCTGGCGCACCGAGAAGATGTCGACCTTGGTGGAGGCGTTCTCGGTGTAGCCGCCCTTGAGCAGATGCGGTATGCCGCAGGCGAATTCGACGATCTCCAGACCACGCGACACCTCGCCGAGGGCGTCGGCGAGCACCTTGCCGTGTTCGGCGGTGATGATCGCGGCCAGCTCCTCCTTGCGCTCGTTGAGCAGTTCGCGGAACCGGAACAGCACCTGGGTGCGTTTGGCCAGGGAGGCGTCGCGCCAGGCGGGGAAGGCGGCGACGGCGGCGTCGATCACCGTGCGTACGTCGGCCGCGGACGCCAGGGCGACCCGTGCGGTCACCGCGCCGGTGGCGGGATTGGTGACGGGCGCGGTCGTCTCGGCGGAACCGGTGAAGGGCTTGCCGTCGAGCCAGTGTGCGATGGTCTGCATATCTCCTCGATTCCGTGATTCCACCGGTCGGGCCGGGGTTCGTCCGTCCCTACTCTGCGTCATTACCGGCTGATTGATTCCCGACATTGTGTATCCATTTTCCGTCTTCGTATTACGATTCGTCGGTGCTCCTCTCTGTTGCTGACGTGCTGGCCATGCCGGTCGTGCGCGCCGGGCTGCCGGAGGTCGCGGGCGGCGGCCCGCTGGATCGGCCGGTGCGGTGGGTGCACGTCAGCGAGCTGGCCGATGTCGCGAAGCTGCTGGTCGGCCGGGAACTCATTCTCACCACCGGGCAGGCGCTGACCGGTAGCGACGCCGAGACCGTGGCCTATCTGGAATCCCTGGCCGCGGCGGGGGTGTCGGGGCTGGTGGTGGAATTGGGCACCTCGGTGCGGGAGTTCACGCCCGTGGTGGCGCGGACCGCGAACCGGCTGGGTCTGCCGGTGGTGGCGCTGCGCCGGGTGGTGCGGTTCGTGGAGATCACCGAGGCGGTGCACCGGGTGATCGTGGCCGACCAGTACGAGGAGCTGGAGTTCGCGCGCACCGTGCACGAGACCTTCACCGCGCTCAGCGTGCGGCGGGCGTCGCTGGCCGAGATCGTGAAGACCGCCGCCGGGATGCTGGACGCCTCGGTCGTGCTCGAGGATCTGGCGCACCGGGTGCTGGCGCTGACCGCGCGCCACACCGGCACCTCGGCGCTGCTCGACCGCTGGGAGGCCACCTCCCGGCTGCTGTCGGACATCGATCCGAATGTGGTTCCGGTGGGCCCGCATACGCAGCGCTGGGGCCGGCTCATCCTGCGTTCGAACCGCGTGACCAGCGCCCGTGCCCGCATGGTGCTCGAACGCGCGGCCCAGACCCTCACCCTGCACCGCATGATCGAGCGCGATCGTTTCGGTCTGCACCGGCAGGCGCAGACCGGGCTCATCGACGACATGGTCAACGGCCGCCTCACCGACGAACGCGACGCGGTCGCGCTGGCCGCCGCGCTGGGGCTGGCCCGCCGGGTCCGCTACGTGCCCCTGGCGTTGGAGGTCGCCGCCGCCGCCGAGTCGGATCCGGTCGCGCAGCAACGGCGTACGGCCGCCTTGCTGGACGCGGCGCTGCACGGGGTGGCGCTGGCCAAGGCGACCGCGCTGGCCGCGCCCGATCACGGCAACCGGGTCACCTTCGTGCTGGGCGTGCCGCGCGGCGGTGACGTCGATTCCGCGCTCACCGCGATCTGCGTGGCCATGCTCGCCGAGGTTCGCCGGGTGCCCGGCGTGGGACGCGCGGTGATCGGCGTCGGCGGTGAATCGGATTCGCTGCTCGACACCGCGCGCGAACTGGCCCAGGCCGCGCATGTCGCGGAAGTGGCGCTCTCCCTGGACGCTTCGACTCCGCGCCCGTTCTATCGCAGCGGCGACGTCCGGCTGCGCGGCCTGCTCTCGCTCATCCGGGACGAGCCCGGGGTCCAGCGGTTCGCCGAGACCGAACTGAGCGCCCTGCTGCGCCACGACATCCGCAATGCCACCGACCTGACCCGCACCCTGCGCCAGTTCCTGGACCTGGCGGGCAACAAGACCGAACTCGCGAAGCGGCTCAATATCAGCCGGCCCACCCTCTATGACCGGCTGTCGCGGATCGAGCGCATCCTCGACGTCGATCTGGACAATGGCGAGACCCGGACCTCCCTGCACGCCGCGCTGCTGATCCGCGACCTGGCCACCGCGGGCGATGCCCGGTGAGCCCGGCTCGGGCCGGGTCGGCGCCCATCGGATTCGGGTAGGGGATCTCGCCGCCGCGGGCCACGGCGCGGGCGGCGGGCGTCAGCACCGCGAGGGTCTCGACGATGCCGGGAACCACGCGGTAGGCGGTCATGGCGAGGGTGTCGGTGCGGGGCCGGCCGTGCCGAACGTGGGCCGAGCGGGCGGCGAAGTAGCCCATCCAGAAGCCGCGCAGGCCAACGGCTTTGTTGGCGGCGATGCAGTCCGCGGCGAAGTAGGTGACGGCGTGCATCGGTTCCAGCACCCGCCACAGGCCGCGGGCGAAGGCGTTGTCCATGGGCCCACTTGTATCGGCTGAATACAGCAAACTGAAGTCAAGTCGGTGTGCGGTATCCGCCTGACGATTTGTAAAGGGCTGGACGGTCTTTCAATCCGACTGTAAGAGTCGTGATCTGAGTCACACCATTGGTCGGTTGTAGTAACTCCGTTTCATATCCGTGCAACATTCCCGTCCGCACAATTCCTCGCAGGTCATCGACCAGAGATAGAGGAGTTGCACCATGGAACCGAGTACACCGGTAGCGATTTCGGGAGAATCCGGCGAACCCGAACCCGCCGTGTCGCGGCTCAAACCCAATGTGGTGGGCCTGCTCGGCGTGGTGTTCATGGCCGTCGCGACCGCCGCGCCCATCACCGCCATGACCGGCAACGTGCCGTTCATGATGTCGTCGGGCAGCGGAATCGGCACGCCCGCGGCCTTTCTGATCGCCATGGCGGTGCTCGCGGTGTTCACCGTGGGATTCACCACCATGGCCAAGCACATCACCGCCACCGGCGCCTTCTACGGATTCATCTCCTTCGGGCTGGGGCGCAGCGCGGGGCTGGCGGCCGGGCTGCTGGCGGCCTTCGCCTACATGGTGTTCGAGCCGTCGCTGATCGGCATCTTCTCCAGCTTCGCCCACAACACGGTGCTCGATCAGCTCGGAAAAGACGTGCCCTGGTGGGTTTTCGCGATCCTCATGCTGGCGATCAACGCGGTGGGCACCTGGTTCGGCGTCGCGTTGGCCGAACGACTGCTGGTGGTCCTGCTGGCCACCGAGGTCACGGTGCTGTTCGTCATGGCCGTGTCGGTGCTGCTGCACGGCGGCGGCCCCGACGGCCTGTCACTGGCGCCCATCAACCCCGCCAACGCCTTCCACGGGCCGTCGGCGGGCCTGGGACTGTTCTTCGCGTTCTGGTCGTGGGTCGGATTCGAGTCGACCGCCATGTACGGCGAGGAATCCAAGGATCCGAAGCGAATCATCCCGCGCGCCACCATGATCGCGGTACTCGGCGTCGGCGTCTTCTACCTGTTCGTGTCCTGGATGGCCATCTCGGGCAGCGGCGGCGACAAGGCTCTGGAACTGGCCTCCTCCGACAATCCGATGAATGTGTTCTTCGGGCCCACCGAACGCTATGTCGGGCACTGGGCGGTCGAGGTCATGCAGTGGCTGATGGTCACCGGTTCGCTGGCCTGCGGCATGGCCTTCCACAACTGCGCCGCCCGCTACCTGTTCGCGCTCGGCCGCGAAGGCGTGGTGCCGGTGCTCCAGCGCACCATCGGCACGGCTCATCCCGGGCACGGTTCGCCGCATATCGCGGGCCTGGTGCAGACCGCCGTGGCGGCGCTGCTGGTGCTGGCGTTCGGCCTCGCGGGCAAGGATCCGTACGCGGGCCTGTACACCCTGCTCGCGGTGCTGGGCACCATGGCGATCCTGATCGTCCAGGCCACCTGCTCGTTCGCGGTGATCGCCTATTTCCGCGCCAACCATCCCGAGAGCCGCCACTGGTTCCGCACGTTGGTGGCCCCGCTGATCGGCGGCGTGGCCATGCTCGGCGTGGTGCTGCTGCTGGTCCTCAATATGGATACCGCCGCCGGAACCGAGGCCGGGTCGATGATTCTGAAGGCGACGCCGTACCTGGTCGCCGCCGTCGCCCTCGCGGGTCTCGGCTACGCCGCCCGTCTGCGCCGCACCGACCCGGCACGGTACGCGCTGCTGGGCCGGACGGTGCTCGAGGAATCGCACGAGCGCTGAGCGCGGATACCCGGCTTCGAGGCATGGGCGGTGGCAGCATGGTCGGCATGATCACTGCGCGGGATCTGCTGGCCACCGCCTACGAAGAGGCGCAACTCGGCCTGCGGGAGGGCGGAATCCCCATCGGGGCCGCCCTTTTCGACAGTACCGGGACGCTGCTCGGCCGCGGCCGCAACCGCCGCGTCCAGCACGACGACCCGAGCGTGCACGCCGAGACCGACGCCTTCCGCCATGCCGGTCGCCGTCGCGACTACCGCGACACCATCATGGTCACCACGCTGTCCCCGTGCTGGTACTGCAGCGGCCTGGTCCGGCAGTTCGGCATCGGCGCGGTCATCGTGGGGGAGTCGCGGACCTTCACCGGCGGCCACGACTGGCTCGCCGAGCACGGGGTGGAGGTCACCGTGCTCGACGACCCGGCCTGCGTCGACATGATGACCCGGTTCATCGCCGAACGCCCCGAACTCTGGAACGAGGACATCGGGGTGCCGCGATGACCCCCATCGCGACCGTCGATCTGGACCGCTGGCGCGCGGGCGGCGAGTCCGCGGCGCGGGTGCTGCGCGAGGTGGACGCGGGCCTGCGTCGCGCCGGATTCCTGCTGGTGCGCGGACACGGTGTGCCGCAAGGACTTCCGGGCGACGTGCGCGCCGCCGCCCGCCGCTTCTTCGCACTGCCGCCGGCCGTGAAGCAGCGCTACGCGGTGTCGGTCGGCGGCCGCGGGTGGATCGGTCCGGGCCTCGAGGCCAATGGGTACTCCGAGGGCACCGCGACACCGCCGGATCTGAAGGAGACCTTCGCCGTCGGCGCGGACACCCGGACCGGCGACCCGCGCGTGGACCGGGTCTGGTTCCTCGACAATGTGTGGCCCGGTGAAGTGGGTGAACTGCGGGAGCCGCTGCTCGCCTACACCGCCGCCGTGCGCGTGCTCTCCGACGAGCTGCTGGCGCTGTTCGCGGCGGCACTCGGTCTGTCGCGCAACCCCTTCGAGAGCCTGGCCGCTCGGCCCACCTGGACCTGCAACATCAATCACTACCCGCCGCTGACCGCGATCGGCCCGCCCGAACCCGGACAGTTCCGCATCGGGCCGCACACCGACTTCGGCACCGTCACCGTCCTGGACCGCGAACCCGGCGCGGGCGGCCTGCAGGTGTACACCGACGACGGCGGCTGGGCCGACGCGCCCTACGACCCCGAGGCCCTCACCGTGAACATCGGTGACCTGCTGGCGTATTGGAGCGGCCACCGCTGGCCCGCGGGGCGTCACCGCGTGCTGCCGCCCCAGGCCGCCGCGCCCGAGGAGGACCTGGTCTCACTGATCTACTTCTACGAACTCGACCACGACGCCCGGGTGACGCCCTTGGATCCGCCCATCGGCCGCGTCGCGGGCCTGGCGCCGGTGGTCTCGGCCGAGTTCCTGCGCACCCGATTGGACGCGATCACGCTGGGTTGACGCCTGCCGTCGACGGCGGAAACCGCCGGTGTGACAGCGGAACTCCGCGTCGGTCGGTGGTGTCAGCGCGACTCTTCGGCCGGAGCCCAGCGGTTGGCGGTGAGCGCGTAGCCCGGCAGCTCGGCGGTCGACATCTTGGACTCGTAGATGCGCTGGTAGCCGGTGCTGGCGATGCGCCACACGCCGTCCTCCCGACGGTAGGTGTCGTGGTAGTAGGCCGCGCCGCGGATCAGCAGGCCGTAGTCGGCGGCGATGACCGTGTCCTCCAGGCACCAGCTGCCCGAGGCGGTGTCGCCGTCCACGGTGATCTCTGGGTGGTTGGCGACGTGCACGGTGATGATGTTGCCGCTGAGCGCGCCCCGCATGTAGTCGACGATCTGGTCGCGGCTGGTGAACTGCGCGGGCAGCCCGCCCGAGGGCGAACCGTAGGAGCCGACGATGTCGGCGCACAGCGTGTCCGCGAACTCGTCCCACTGCTTGAGGTCGAGGGTGCGGAGGTAGCGGTACTTGAGTGCGCGAATCGATTCGAGTGCTGCGATATCCATACCGCAATGTAGCCGAATCGGACACCAACCTACCAAGCGTTTGCTACGTTTCGGACATGATTTCCACCCTGGTCTGGGGCACGGGCAATGTCGGCCGTGCGGCCATCCGGGCCGTCGCGGCGCATCCTGAACTGGAGCTGACCGGCGTTCTGGTCCACAATCCGGACAAGGTCGGCCGCGACGCCGGCGCGCTCGCCGGATTGGACGTCGAACTGGGGGTCGCGGCCGTCGACGACATCGACGCCGCGCTGGCCGCGGGCCCGCGGGCCGTGGTGTACGCCGCCTCCGGTGATATCCGCCCCGACGACGCCGTCGCCGATATCGAACGCGCGCTGCGCGCCGGGGCCGTCGTGGTCACCCCCGCCCTGTACGCGCTCTACGACCACCGCAGCGCCCCCGCCGAACTGCGCGACCGGGTCAGCGCGGCCGCCGCGGAAGGCGGTGGCACGCTGTTCGTCTCGGGCATCGACCCGGGCTGGGGCAACGACATCCTGCCGCTGCTGATGAGCGGCCTGGGCAGCACCGTGGACGTGCTGCGCTGCCAGGAGATCTTCGACTACACCACCTACGACCAGCCCGATTCGGTGCGCTACCTGGTCGGCATGGGGCAGCCCATGGACTATCAGCCGCCGATGCTGGCCCCGACCATCCCGACCATGGTGTGGGGCGGGCAGATTCGGCTCATCGCGCGCGGACTCGGCGTGGCGCTCACCGACATTCGCGAGGTGGTGGAGCGCCGCCCCCTCGTGGACACCGTGGAGACCGAGCTGATGGGCAAGTTCGACGCCGGCACCCAGGGCGCGGTGCGCTTCGAGGTGCAGGGCATCGTCGACGGCAGCCCGCGCATCGTCATCGAGCACGTCACCCGCATCCACGCCAGTTGCGCCCCGGACTGGCCGCAGCCGCCCAGCGGCGCGGGCGCGCACCGCGTCATCATCGAGGGCCGTCCCCGCATCGAGATCACCGTGCAGGCCACCGATGAGGACGGCAATCACTCCGCGGGCGGAAACGCCACCGCGGTGGGCAGATTGGTCAACGCGCTCCCGTGGCTGGCCACCGCGGAACCCGGTTTGTACGACGCACTCGATGTGCCCCTGCCGTTCGGCACTCTCGGAAGGAATCCCGCATGATCATCGACATTCCCGAGGGCAAGGACCCCATCGGCTACGTCTGGGGCGAGATGGTCCCCGGCATCGGTGTGGCGGCCTCCAACTTCTCCCTCGCCGTGTACTCGCACAGCACCCTGGGCCTGCGCGAGTTCGAGGCCGCGCGGCTGCGCATCGCGCAGATCAACGGCTGCCTGTTCTGCCTGGACTGGCGCACCGATCGCGATGGCGAGAAGGTCGAGGAGTCCTTCGCCGACGACGTCACCAACTGGCGCACCACCGAGAACTTCGACGACCGCGTCCGCATGGCCGCCGAATACGCCGAGGTCTACACCCTCGACCACCACTCGCTCGACGACGAGTTCTTCGAGCGCATGAAGAAGCACTACACCGACGCCGAGATCGTGGAACTGTCCATGTGCCTGGGCTCCTGGCTGGCCTTCGGCCGCCTCAACCACGTGCTCGGCCTGGACGCGGTCTGCGTGCTGCCCGGTCACTCCGCGCAGTAGGTCACAGGCTCCACCCCGCCGTCGCGGCCAGTTTGCGCAGGATGTTCCACTGCTCGAAGTCGGCCGCGACGGGTCCGCAGGTGCCGGGCGTCACGGGCGGGACATTCCATTGCGGGGCATCCGGATTCGGTGCCCCGGTGAAGTCGAGCACGAGGGCCCCGCCGGCACGGTCCGCCGTTCGGCGGTCCCCCGAACGATTCCCAGCACGAATTTTGAATCGCCCGGACCGCCCCCAATGCGTAACCGCCGAACCGGCATTGGACTCGATTCAGATCCGACCGCGCAGTACGTCCACCCCGGGCCCGGCGAGATCGTCGCAATAGACCGACCGCCCCGCCATGGCCATGATCAACGCGATCGTCGTCCCACCGACCACCGGACCGTCGCCCACGGCGAACGGCCCGTCACTGGCCTCCAACCGCAGCCCCTCGATCGCGCTGCGCCCCGCGACGGTGAAGTCCCGGCTCGCGAAGAATCGAGCCACCTCGCTCACCGCCTCGATCGACGGTTCCCGCGTCAGCCCCAACGGCCGCCGAATGTCCTGCCCATGGACAACCACCTCCCCGAGCCACGCCGCCGTATGCCCCGACGGCGCGACCGTACTGTCCACGACCGCCCGAAACCGCTCCAGCGTCTCCTCCGGCGTGCTCCCGAGATGCCCGGCCAACTGCCGATCATTGTGCCGACCGAAGTCGAACCGATTCCGCACCACACTGACCATCCACCGCAATCGCCCCGTACTGGCCCCCGCCGTGAGGTGCGCGACAACCTCCTCGACCGTCCATTCCCCACACAGTGACCGCTCACCCCACTGCGCGGAACTCAACCCCGCGAGTTCCTCGGCCAGCGCTCCACGCTCGGCCCGCACCATCGCCCACAACTCGTCACGAGAAGACGTCTTCGACACTCGGAATACCTCCCAGCTCGGCTCACATTCCCCTCTGTGGACGCCATCACCCACCCGAATTCATCGGCGCTCCGCAGAACCCGGACATCCGGCTCGTCGCACACCCCCGTCGGCATCGGGCTCAACCGGCGTCGAGAGATCGGTTGGTGGATCTTGGCCGGGTGGATCCAGCTCAGCCGCTTCGCAGGTCCACGATTGTTTCGGTGATGCCGGCGGCGTTCTCATCACCGAAGGCCTTGCTCATCTCGTAGAAGAACGCGGCGAGCAGGGCCAGGAAGACGAGCAGGCCGATCAGCATGCCGAGTGCTACCGCCAGGACGTCGCCGATCCTCGAGGGTGTATCGGCCGTGTCGTCGGCCTCGGGTGGTTCGGCGGATTGTTCGAAATCAGTTCTGCCGCTTCGTATCACCGGATCGACATTATCGGCAGGGCGTGCCGGGATCACCCCGTCGAAACTGTGGGGATGTGGTGTCGATCCGGTGGGCTCGGGGCGTCGAACTCAGGCGTCGAACAGCTTCAGGTACTTGGTCTGGCCGAACATTTCGGCGGCGTCGCGGGCGGACGGGCTGCCCGCGTCCGGGTCGGCTCCGGCGGCGAGGAGGGCGTTCACGATCTCGTCGGAGCCCTTGAAAACGGCTCCGGAGAGCGGGGTTTGGCCCTTGTCGTTGCCGAAGTTGGGGTCGGCTTCGCGGTCGAGGAGGGCGGTGACCGCGTCGGGGTGGGAATAGTAGGCGGCGAGCATGAGCAGGGTGTCGCCATTGTCGTTGGTGAGGTTCACCGGGACGCCGGCGTCGAGGTAGGCGGCCAGGGTGGCGGCGTCGCCGGTGCGGGCGAGGTCGAAGATCTTGCTCGCGAGTTCGAGGACCTCGGGGGAGAGCTCGTTGGGTTCCACCCGGCCACTCTATCGAGGCCCGGATCAGTTGGTGATGATGAGCAGCTCGGTCGGGGACGCGATCTCGGTGCGCAGCCCGGCCTTCTCGGCGACCTTGGCCAGGGCGTCGATGGTGGACGGCTCGGTGCGGGTCAGCACCAGGGCGCGGGCCAGCAGGCCCTTGTGGTGTTTGTTGAAGTGGCTCACGACGGTTCGGGAGCCGTCGGGGCGTTCGGTGAGGACGGTCGCGGTGACCGCGCCGGGGATGCGGCCCAGGTTCTGGTAGGTGCCCGAGCGCAGGTCCACGACCAGCTGTCCGGCCGCCTCGGCGCGCAACGCCCCCGGCAGCACCGGCTTCCACAGCGATGGCAGCGTCGGCAGTCCCGGCAGTTTGGAGCCGCCCGAGAGCCGGTAGGCGGGGATCGGGTCGCCCGCCCGCACCACGCCGAACAGTGCCGAGCCGATGCCGAGGCGGGCTTCGGCCTTGGCGCGCTGCGCCTTCGTGAAGCCCGCGGCGTCCAGCGCGTCGTAGAGGACGCCGGTGTACCGGTCCAGGGCCGGGCGGGTGGCGGAGGTGCGCAGGGCGGCATTGCGGGCGATCTCCGCGTCAGCCCCCTTGCCGAGCCCGAGCGCGGCCCGGGAGGCGTCGGCGTCGGCGGCCAATCCGATCACCTCGGTGACCAGTTTGTCGCGCACCGCCGTGAGCTGCGGCATCGCGAGGGAATCCAGGTCCAGGGGACCGCCCGAACCACCGTCGGACTTGGTTTCTGAGGGAGGCAGCAGCACCAGCACGAGCCAACACGGTAATGCCTTGGGAACTGTTCGCTAGCAGCGGCTACTGTGTTCATCCGTGATCACCCGCCTCTCCCACCTGTTCCTGCGCACCCTGCGCGACGATCCCGCCGACGCCGAGGTGCCCAGCCACAAGCTGCTGGTGCGTGCCGGATACGTGCGTCGCATCGCGCCCGGCGTCTACTCGTGGCTGCCGCTCGGCCTGCGCACGCTGCGCAAGGTCGAGGACGTGGTCCGGGCGGAGATGAACGCCATCGGCGCGCAGGAGATCTCGCTGCCGGCTCTGCTGCCGCGCGAGCCGTACGAGACCACCAACCGCTGGACCGAGTACGGCGACGGCCTGTTCCGGCTCAAGGACCGCAAGGGTCAGGACTACCTGCTCGGCCCCACCCACGAGGAGCTGTTCGCGCTCACCGTGAAGGGTGAGTACAACTCGTACAAGGATCTGCCGGTCACGCTGTACCAGATCCAGACCAAGTACCGCGACGAAGGCCGTCCGCGCGCGGGCATCCTGCGTGGCCGCGAGTTCGTCATGAAGGACTCGTACTCCTTCGACCTCGACGAGGACGGGCTGAAGAACAGCTATAGCGCCCACCGCGAGGCCTACCAGAAGATCTTCGACCGCCTCGGCGTGAAGTACGTGATCGTGGCCGCCACCTCCGGCGCCATGGGCGGTTCGGCGTCGGAGGAGTTCCTGGCCGACAGCCCGGTCGGTGAGGACACCTACGTCATCTGCCGCGAGTCCGGGTACGCCGCGAACGTGGAGGCCGTGGTCACCGCCGCGCCGCCCGCGATCGCCATCGAGGGCCAGGCCGGCGCGGTCGTCCACGACACCCCCGACACCCCGACCATCGCCACCCTGGTGGACTGGGCCAACGGCGCGGGCATCGACAAGGTGCTGGGCCGCGAGGTCACCGCCGCCGACACCCTCAAGAACGTCATGGTCAAGCTGGTCTACCCCGACGGCAAGACCGAGCTGCTCGGCATCGGCGTCCCCGGTGACCGTGAGGTCGACGAGAAGCGTCTCGAGGCGTCGGTCGAGCCCGCCGCCGTCGAACTGCTCGACGAGGCCGACTTCAAGGCCAACCCGTTCCTGGTGAAGGGCTACATCGGCCCGAAGGCCCTGCTCGACAACGGCATCCGCTACCTGGTCGACCCCCGCGTGGTGTCCGGAACCAGCTGGATCACCGGCGCCGACGAGCCCGGCAAGCATTATGTCGGCCTGGTCGCCGGTCGTGACTTCACCACCGACGGCACCATCGAGGCCGCCGAGGTTCGTGACGGCGACCCGTCGCCCGACGGCCGCGGCGTGCTCGAGGCCGCCCGCGGCATCGAGATCGGCCACATCTTCCAGCTGGGCCAGAAGTACACCGACGCCTTCCAGGTGGACGTCCTGGGCGAGAACGGCAAGCCGGTCCGCCTCACCATGGGCTCCTACGGTGTCGGCGTCTCCCGCATGGTCGCGGTGCTCGCCGAGCAGAAGCACGATGACAAGGGCCTGCGCTGGCCCCGCGAGGTCGCCCCGTTCGACGTCCACGTCGTCATCGCCAACAAGGACGACGCCGCCCGCGCGGGCGCCGAACAGGTTGCCGCCGAACTGGATTCCCTCGGCTTCGAGGTCCTCCTCGACGACCGCACCGCGTCTCCCGGCGTGAAGTTCAAGGACGCCGAACTCCTCGGCATGCCCTACATCGTCGTGGTCGGCCGAGGCTGGGCCGAAGGCAAGATCGAACTCCGCGACCGCTTCGCCGGCACCGCCGAGGAACTCCCCGCCGACTCCGCCGTCGCGACGGTGGCGGCGAAGATCCGCGGCTGACCCAACCAACTCGAGTGGCGCATCACCTCCCGGTGATGCGCCACTTTTGTGTCACCCCTGCCCGCGCGTCGTGTCCCCGCGCAGTGCCGACACCGAGATGACCACCAGCATGGCGGGCAGCAGGAACAATTGGAGAATCACCAGGTAGGTCCCGGAGTGGTAGAAGAATGCGAGATACACTCCATATCCGGCGCACAGGCTGCCGCAGGCCGCGTTGGCCAGCCGCCACCACCAGTCCAGCCGCGGCGGGATCACCAGGATCCACAGGACGATCCCGCTCACCAGTAGTAGTACGACGTACCACGAAAACAGCGGGTGCACACCGAAATCCAGATTCACGAACGTCCTCCCCCGGTCGACAGTGGGCCCCATTGTCGACGCAAACCCCAAGGCGGGCAACGGAATAAGATCGCCACGAACGCCCGCCCCGCTCTATGCACTCCCGATAGCGTCAGGTTCGATCCCGAATCCCTGAAGGGGGCCCGATGCGGCGCAAACTCGGAGACGCGGCCTGGGTACTGCTGGGCGCGATCCTCGGCCTCCTGATCGCCCTGGTCGCCGCCATCCTGGTCCTGCGCGTCATGGCCGAGGGCTCAGCCGACATGAACGGCATGGCCCCACCGGATCAGAATTCGATGTCGTCCCAAGCGATGTGGATGGGGAATGGGTGGTCGAAGGCGATGACAGCCGACGCGCCGGAATTCCACTCGCCCGCGACGATGTAGTTGGCGGGCCGCGGCGAATAAACCCCTTCCGGCAGGCTCGCGTGCCCGGTCTCGAGGCCGTACACGCGAATGGTGGAGATCCGCCGCGGGTCTCGGCCGAGGATCACTTCCCAGTACCAGGGGATGCCCGCTCCCGCGTATCGCGCTTTCTTCGCCTCGATGTCGCGGTCTGTGTTCGACGACGGTGACAGCACCTCACCGGCAATGAGCACGGCGGTCGCGCGGATGTCCTGGTAGTCCTGCTCGGGGCACCGATAGACGAGGAAATCCGGCGTGACGAAATCGGACTTCCCGGTCGCGCCGAAGAAGATGTTCGTCTCGGTCGAGGCCCGCCAGCAGTGCTGAGGCTGTGCCGCCATGGATTCCCGGGCGCATCGTCGCAGCGCATTGCGCAGTTCCACCGAATAGTCCTGATGCTCGGCCGGGCCCCTGCGGACCCACACCACGCGGCCCTCCCACAACTCGATCTGCCCGGCGATCTCATCGGGCAGCTTCTCGAGTTCCTCCCACGTCATGAACTGTGGAAGGTCGGGTCGCTCGACGGGCGGGGTCGGCATATCGGCCATGCTACCGAGGCCCGGCCCCGATCCAACGCGTCGCTCGCCGCTCGTCATGAACCCCCCCGATGGCCACTGTCATACGAGGATTCGGTGCCGTGCGGGTCGCCGGATGGCCGCGTTGGCGCGGGTCAGTGCGCCGAATTCGCCAGGGCGGCACGGGTGGTGAGCCAGGTGCGGTAGCGGCGGAGGGCTCGGCGTTGGAGGGCGGTTTCCTGGAGGAGGGCGAGGGTGGGGTTGAGGGTGGGGCGGGTGGGGCGGCCTGCGCCGAGGCGGCGGAGTTGCTGGCGGACACGGGCCATGGAGGCGGCGGAGGCTATGGCTTTGTTCTTCATGCGGACGGGGGTGAGTTCGACGGCGGCTTCGGGTTCGTGGCGCCAGGTGGTGGGGAGGTCGGGGTCGACGGCGAGGGCGGTGCCCATGCCGACCAGGTCGACGCCGCCCGCCAGGACTTCCTCGGCCACTCGTCGCCGGACGATGCCGCCGGTCAGCATGAGGGGGAGTGGGCTGGTGGTGGCGAGTTCGGCGGCGAGGGTGAGGAAGTAGGCCTCGCGGGCTCGGGTGCGGTCGTCGCCGGCCTGGCCGGTCATGGCGGGCGCCTCGTAGCTGCCGCCGGAGAGTTCGACGACGTCGACGCCGAGGGGAGCGAGCATGGCGATCACTGCGGCCGCGTCGTCGGCGTCGAATCCGCCGCGCTGGAAGTCGGCGGAGTTGAGTTTGACGGCGACGGCGAACTCGGGAGCGTCCGTGGCCCGGACCGCGCGCACGATGTCGAGGAGCAGCCGGGCCCGGTTCTGCAGGCTGCCGCCCCACTGATCGGTGCGCCGGTTGGCCAACGGCGAGAGGAACTGCGACAGCAGGTAGCCGTGCGCGGCATGGATTTCGACGCCGTCGAACCCGGCTTCGGCTGCGCGGCGGGCGGTTTCGGCGAATCGCCGCACCGTTTCCGTGATCTGCGCCGCGCTCATCGCGACCGGCTCGGCGAACATCTTGCTGGTCTTGCCGGTATCGACCCGGACCGCGGAAGGGGCCCACGCGACGCCGGGCATATCCGCCCGCACCTGCCGCCCCGGGTGATTGATCTGCATCCACACCCGCGCCCCGCCGCTCTTGGCCGCGGTGGCCCACTGCCGGAACGGTTCCAGCGGCGAATCCTGGTCGAGGACCACGCCGCCCGGCCCGGTGAGGGCGTCCGCGTGCACCATGACGTTGCCGGTGATGATCAGCCCGACGCCGCCGCGGCTCCAGCGCCGGTACAGCTCGAACAGGGCGTGGTCGGGCAGTTGCCCGGCGGCGGCCATGTTCTCTTCCATCGCGGCCTTGACCAGCCGGTTCGGCAGCGTGACGCCGTTGGGTAGCGTGAACGGATCGAAGACCGGTGTCATCAGCTTTCTCCTGAACGCGGTATGTTTACATTGCTAACATGAGGCTAGGAGGGAGTGTAAGCAGTGTCAACATCAGTGAAGAGTGGCTACCATCACGGCGACCTGCGTGCCTCGCTGCTGGCGGCGGCGATGCGCGGCCTCGAGGCCGGTGAACCGTTCTCGCTGCGGGCCCTGGCCCGCGAGCTGGGCGTCTCGCCGACCGCCCCCTACCGGCACTTCGCCGACCGCGAAACCCTGGAATCCGCGTTGGCCGCCCACGGTCTGCGCGACCTGAAGGCCGACCTGACCCAGGGCCGCCAGCTCCCGGAATCACGCGCCGACCTCGCCGAACTCGCGGTCGTCTACGTCGAGTTCGCCCTGCGCCGCCCCGCCCTGTTCCGCCTGATGTTCAGCACCGCCTGCGACGCGGGCAGTGAGGAGCGGGTCGCGGCGGCGGAGGAGATCCACGATCTCCTGCGTCTCGCGATGGCCTGCGTCTTCCCGGACGGCGGCTCGGACGCGCTGTCCTCGGCGGGCTGGGCGCTGGCCCACGGGCTGGCGTTCCTGCACCTGGACGGCAAGCTCCCGGCGGAGTCGAGCCGAGAGGTGGCCGATCACGTGCGGGCCGCGTTCGCCGCCGTCCTCTCCCTGCCCGCCGCCGGGAGCCCCTCCCGCGTAACCGAATAGTCTACGACCAGAAGGAGTTTCGAGCATGTCCAAGCGCATCTTGAATGTCGTGACCAATGTCGGCCATTACGACGATCCGTCCCATCCGACCGGCCTGTGGTTGTCCGAACTCACTCACGCCTGGCACGTCTTCGAGCAGCACGGCTTCGATCAGACCCTGGTCAGCCCCGCGGGCGGGCCGTCCCCACTGGAACCGCGGTCGCTGAAGTTCCCCAACTACGACCGCACCGCGAAGGCGTGGCGCGCCGACCCGGCCCGGATGACCCTGCTGGAGAACACCGCCGCCCCCGGCGAGATCGATTCGGCCGACTACGACGCCATCTACTTCGCCGGCGGCCACGCGGTCATGTACGACTTCCCCGACAGCGAAGGCCTGCAACGCATCACCCGCGAGATCTTCGAACGCGGCGGCATCGTCGCCTCGGTCTGCCACGGCTACTGCGGCCTGCTCAACACCCGGCTCTCCGACGGCTCCTACCTGGTGGCGGGTCGCAAACTCACCGGATTCGCCTGGCAGGAGGAGGTTCTCGCGCGCGTCGACGAGCTGGTGCCCTACAACGCGGAGGAGGAGATGAAGAAGCGGGGCGCCCGCTATGAGAAGGCCATGCTGCCGTTCGTCTCCTACGCCGTTGTCGACGGCAATCTGGTGACCGGCCAGAATCCCGGGTCGGCGAAGGCGACGGCGAAGAAGGTCGCCGCCCTGCTCTGACCGCCTCGGAGTCCTCGGGAAAACCCTTTGCACGACCCGGGCGACCATTGCTACGTTTCCGGGGACCGTGCCGGAGGACGAGGAGGTGATACCCGTGAACGCAGTATCGACATGGGTGCTCCCCTCCGGAGTCATGGTCGGGCGATAGGTCGTCCGGGAGCGCCGTTCTGTGCACTCCGAAAGGCACGACCATGCAGTTCATTTCCGAAAAGCGTCTCGACGACACCATCCTCGAGCGTGAATTCACTCTCGGCGATATCCCCGGCATCCTGTGGACGCCCACGACCGTCGCCGCCCCGACTCCGCTGATCCTGGTCGGCCATTCCGCCGCCGGGCTGCCGACGATGTACCCGCGATTGCTGGGCAGGGCCCGATGCGCCGTGGCGGCGGGCTACGCGGCGGCCGCCCTCGAACTCCCCGGCAGTGGTGTGCGGCCCCGTTCCGCCGGCGTCGATCAGGCTCGCGCCGATCTGCAGCGGGCGCTGCGGTCCGGTGAGCCCGTCACCGACGACATCGTCGACCGGCTGATCCTCCCGCTGGTCGATCAGGCGGTCCCGGAATGGCAGGCCGCCCTGGACGCCCTGCTGGACCTGCCCGAGATCGGCGGCCCGGTCGGGTATTCGGGCGGGGTGATCTCCATCGGCACCCGCCTGGCGGTGGTCGAGCCGCGCATCGCGGCCGCGGTCCTGTTCGCCGGGAGTTTCGTGCCCCGGGCCATCCTGGAGGAGGCTCGGCAGGTCACCATTCCGCTGCACGTCCTGCTGCAGTGGGACGACGAGGGGAACGACCGGCAGATGGCCTTGAACCTGTTCGACGCCTTCGGTTCGAAGGAGAAGACGTTGAACGCGAATATGGGCGGTCACACCGGTGTCCCGCAGCATGCGGGCGAAGCGGCGAACCGCTTCTTCGACCGGCATCTGAAGTAGAGGATGGTCGCCGGGCCGACACCAGCGGTCCGGCCCGGCGACGTCTCAGGCGTGCCCGGATGTCCAGGGCCGCAGCTTCTCCGGATTCCGGATCACCCAGATGCGGGTGATCCGCCCGTCGGCGATGTCGAAGGCGTAGACCGAGACGACGGCGCCGTCGAGCTCGGCGACCAGACCGGGCTGTCCGTTGACGGTCCGTTCGATCAACGTCATCGGGAGCCCGCGTGCGGCGATCTCCATCCAGGCCTGGGCGATCCGTTCGCGCCCGATGATCGGCTCGAGGAACGCGAGCACGCGGCCGCCGCCGTCCGCCGTGGCGGTCGCGCGCGGGTCGAGCAGCCCGATGAGCGCTTCGATATCCTGTGTCTCCCAAGCCCGTTTGAAGTCCCGGACCACGTCGGCGCGTTCGCTGCTGGACGGCGCGCGGGAGGTGTCGATGCGGCGTCGGGCACTGGAGGCGAGCTGGCGGCAGGCGGCGGGGGAGCGGCCGACGATATCGGCGACCTCGGCGAACGAGTACCGGAACACGTCGTGCAGTACGAAGGCGACCCGTTCGGCGGGCGTCATGGAGTCCAGGACGACGAGAAACGCCATGCTGATCGACTCGTCGAGCGTGACCCGGTCGGCGGGATCGGCGGGCGAGAGCCCGTCCAGCCAGTCGGTCCGGCCGGGCAGCGGCTCCGGAATCCATTCGCCAACATACCGTTCCCGCCGGGCGCGCGCCGACCCGAGCAGGTCGAGGCAGATCCGGCTGGCGACGGTGGTCATCCACGCCCCGGGCGTCTCGATCTGCTGCCGCTGGGGTTCGGTCAGCGCGTACCAGCGCGCGTAGGTCTCCTGCACCACGTCCTCCGCCTCGGCCAGCGACCCGAGCAGCCGGTAGGCGAGGTTGATCAGCTGACGGCGTTCGTTCATCACCGCGGGCAGCTGCGGGTCGGTCATGGTCGGCTCCTTCGGTCTGCGTGCCATTACCGATATCGACGATGCGGCGACAAAGAATGTGAGCGACGCGAAGCGTCTCGGTCAGGGGGCGACGGGCGGGCGGCGGGGCCTGACATTCCGCACGGCTGCTTCGTCGGTAGGGCAAGCAACGTTCAGTAGAGCAGGAGTTCGGTCATGACCAGAATCGGCATCATCCTCGGCAGTACCCGGCCCAACCGCAAAGGCTCGCAGATCGCCCGCTGGGTCCGGGACCAGGCCGCGACGCGCGGCGACGCCGACTACGACCTCATCGACCTGCGTGAGCACCCCCTCCCGCACTTCGACGAGCCCGTCCCGCCGATGTTCGGCCCTTCCGCGAACGAGCCCACCCGCGCATGGGCCGAACGCATCGCCGCCTGCGACGGGTTCGTGATCGTGACCCCCGAGTACAACGGCGGATACCCCGGGGTCGTGAAGAACGCCCTGGACCACCTGTTCGCGGAATGGAACAACAAGGCGGTCGGATTCGTCTCGTACGGCGTCAACGGCGGCGCCCGCGCCGTGGTGCAGCTGCGCGCCGTGTGCAGCACCCTCGGTATGGCGGATGTCGGCTACCAGGTGGGGATCTCGGTCCTCACCGACTTCGAGAACCACACCACCTTCGTCCCGGCCGCCGCTCATACCGCCGCCCTCGGCAAAACCCTCGACCAGCTCATCGCCTGGACCGGCGCTCTCGCATCCTTGCGGTCAACCGACCCCACCCTCGTCAACTCCTAGGAGCGAATCATGAACGCACCCACCAACGTTCAGTCCGACCACACCGCCTCCGAAGCAGCCGCGATCCGCGCGCAGATCGACGGCGTGATGAAGGCCCTGCACGCCAGGGACCTCGAATCCATCCGCCACGCCTACACCCCCGACGTCATCTCCTTCGACGTCGAACCCCCACTCCAGCACGTCGGCATCGAAGCCAAACTCGCGAACTGGTCAAAGGTCTTCCAGTTCTTCGACACCGTGAACTACGAACTCCGCGACCTGACCCTCACCATCGGCGCCGACGTCGCCTACGGCCACGCCTTCGCCCGCCTCTCCGGCACAACGAATTCCGGCGACCGAATCCCCGGTATGTGGGTCCGCGTCACCTACGGCCTCCGCAAACTCGGCAACACCTGGCTCATCGCCCACGACCAGGTCTCCGTCCCCTACGACGTCACCACCGGCGCCAGCGCCATCGACCTCCAACCCGAGTGATTCCACCTGCTGTGTATCCCGGGCCATGGCCTCCGGGTGCGATGATGGCCGGGATACGCAGCGCACCGATGAGTTTCGAGTGTCGAGGAGGTCTACTCAGCTATGAGGAAACTGAGCTATGGCATCAGCGTGTCCCTGGACGGGTACATCAATGATCGCGACGGCAATATCGACTGGACCGATCCGGATGAGGAACTCCATCAGTTCCACAACGATCGGTACCGCGAGATCGACATTTCCCTGCACGGTCGTCGCCTCTATGAATTGATGGCGGACTTCTGGCCCCACGTTCCCGCGGACGAAGGGCCGATCATGCGCGAGTTCGGGGAGCTCTGGACCGCCAAGCCCAAGTACGTGTTCTCCCGCACCCTCTCCGAGGTCGAGTGGAACAGCACTGTGGTCAGTGAGAACGCGGTCGACGTGGTCCGCAGGCTCAAGTCCGAGGGCGACGGCGTCATGGAGGTCGGCGGCGCGAACCTGGCCGCCTCCCTCATCCCCCACGACCTCATCGACGAGTACCAACTCTTCGTAGCGCCCATCATCCTCGGCGGCGGCACCCCCATGTTCCCCGAGCTGGACAAACGCATCCCTCTCCGCCTGGTCGAGACCCGACCCTTCAACACCGTCCTGATGCAGCGCTACGTCGTCGACCGATAGGGAGTGCGATGCCGATCGATATCCGGGAGTTCATGCGCCGAAACCCGTACCCGGGGAGGGTGATCGGCTTCCGATCCGACGGGCGGGGGCGTCTGGAGGGGCTCGTCGTGCTGACCGGCCGCAGCCGGGCGTCCAAGGCTCGGGTGCTCGATCCCACCCGGGACGGCGATGTCGCGCTGCGGGCACGCTCCACCGAGGACGGCCCGCACGACGAGTTGCGGCATTACCCGGCGGTGATCGCCGACCACCACGGGATCGTCATCGCGAACGGCGACCATTCGGTCCCGCTGCACGGCGCGCTGTCAGCCGCCGAGCTCGACTCCCGAATCGCCGCAATCCGATACGAGCCCGACCCGCCGATCAACACACCCCGGATATCGGTCGCCCTCGAACTCCACACCCAGCGGATCGTCGCGTCGATCAACGCGGCGGCCACCACCGACCGTGATGCGCCGACGCTGAACGTTCGCCTCGATGTTCAGGCGGGGGACGTGAACGACTGGATCATGTTCTCCACCTACCGGTCCGACGGCGTCACCATCGAGCCGAACCACCACTTCACCCCGGTCGCGTTCACCACGCCCGATCCCCCCGTCGAGGCATGGGAAGCCGTCGACCCGCGCTATCGGGTCGCCGCGGCGGGGATCACCTTCGACAACGGCGTCGCGGTCGCGAGGGAGGTCAGCGGCCGCGTCGGCTGAGGACGCCGGAGAGCCAGCCGACGCCGAAGGTCACCAGGAGGACCAGCCACATGGGGGAGCGAATGGTGAGCAGCAGGAATTCGATGTCGACGCGGTGCCGGTTCTCGGCGATGAACACCAGGGCCAGGATGGCCAGCGCGATGGCGAACCATTGCTTCATCGAAATACGGGAAAGCATTGATGGCTTGGTGTTTTCGGCCATGACCGGCCTCCTGATGGGGTTGTCGCGCGTCCGGGCTCGCCCTCGCGTGAGTGGCCAATAGGTGACTTCGGTGCAACGCGGTGTGCAGCGGCGATCCTGCCGGGGCAGGGTCCAGGAAACTCTCGGCTATCTATTTGTCGGTTCAGCGTAGCCGCTCGCGGACTTTTTACGCATGTATTTCCCGGATCGATCCGGCGACTGACGGCCCGCACCCGCGGATGGAGGGGCCGCCGGGTCCGGCTGTGACATCTATCCCGTTGTGCCGAAAGGCACTTCATGGCTCGGCCCCATGTATTCGGCCCGGCCGACGCCGTGACCTGGGATATGGCAGAACGAATCCGACAGTTCGCGCCGAAGGACAGCCGTTCGGCATTTCTCGTTTGCGAGAACCGGCATTTTATGGCTGTTGTGGCAGGCCAATAGCGTCGTATTCATGCAATGGAATCTTCGATCGGCGGAAGAACTCGCGGCCGCTTTGCGGGTCGGCGCGGTGACCTCGGTGGAACTGACCGACGAAGCGATCGCCGCCATCGAGCGTGACGACGAGGCGATCAACGCGATCTGTGTACCCGACTTCGATCGTGCGCGGGCCGCCGCACGCCACGCCGACGAGGCGCGCGCCCGCGGCGAGGATCGGCCGCTGCTCGGCATCCCGATGACGGTCAAGGAGTCCTACGACATGGCGGGGCTGCCCACGACCTGGGGCATCCCGCAGCACGCGAACCATGTTCCGACCGAGGACGCGGTCCAGGTGTCGCGGTTGAAGGCCGCCGGCGCGGTCCTGCTCGGTAAGACGAATGTGCCGCTGATGCTGCGAGATATCCAGACTTTCAACGACATCTACGGCACCACCAACAATCCGTGGGATCACAGCCGCACGTCGGGTGGGTCGTCCGGCGGTTCGGCGGCGGCCCTGGCGTCCGGATTCGGCGCGCTGTCCATCGGCTCCGACCTCGCCGGTTCGCTGCGCACCCCCGCGCATTTCTGTGGCATCTACGCGCACAAGCCGTCGCTGGGACTGGCGCCGACCCGCGGCATGGTCGCGCCGCCCGCGCCGGCCCTGCCGATCGACCTCGACCTCGCTGTCGTCGGTCCGATGGCCCGTACCGCCCGCGACCTCACGCTCCTGCTCGACGTGATGGCCGGACCGGACCCGCTGACCCACGGCATCGCCTACGACCTCGCCCTGCCGCCGGCGCGTCACGAGCGGATGGCCGACTTCCGGGTCCTGATCCTCGAGGACCACCCGCTCATTCCCACCGGATCGGCGGTGCGGGCGGGCGTGAACCGGGTCGCCGAGGCGCTCGCCGACGCGGGCGCCCGCGTCGAACGGCACAGTCCGCTGCTGCCCGACCCGACCGAGGCGGCGACGGTCTACCTGCAGCTCATGTTGTCGAACGCCGCCGCGAATCTGCCCGTCGACGTGTACGAACAGCTGCGGACCCGTGCCGCCACCCTGGGCGCGGACGACCGGAGTCTCGATGCCGCGCGGGTGCGCGGCATGGTGCTCAGCCACCGCGAGTGGGTCGAGACGAACAACCGGCGCGAACTCCACCGCCACGCCTGGCGTCGATTCTTCACCGAATTCGATGCCGTGGTCTGCCCCGTCACGCCCACTCCCGCCTTCCCGCACAACCACACCGGCGGGCTGGAGAACCGGCACATCGACATCGACGGCGTCGAGTACCCGTACTTCGACCAGCTCGTCTGGGCCGGTATGGCCACGATGCCCGGCCTGCCCGCCACCGCCATCCCGACGGGCCGGTCCCCCGAGGGCCTGCCGGTGGGAGTGCAGCTCATCGGCCCGATGTTCGAGGACCGCACCCCGCTGCGACTGGCCGAACTGCTCGAGGAGAAGATCGGCGGCTTCCAGGCGCCGTACTGAGCGCACCGGATCAGCCTGCGGCCGGACCACCTGCTGCCATCGAACACGCTGTCGCCCAGCACGATTTGTGAGGAGCCTCCTTTGACCCGGGTAACCATCGAAGAGCACACGGTGGCCGACCGCGCGGCCGGACCGTACGCCATCACGACCGGACCGGACGGCGCATTATGGTTCACCCTGGTCCACGACGGCCGGATCGGCCGACTCGTCCCCGGTGAGCAGCCGACGACCCACCCGCTGGACCCCGGCTGTGGGCCGACCATCATCACGCCCGGACCCGACGGCGCATTGTGGTTCACCGAATACAAGGCAGACCGGATCGGGCGAATCACCACCGACGGCATCATCGATGAATTCGGTCTGCCCACACTAGATTCCGGTCCCTTCGGCATAGCGGCGGGACCCGATGGCGCGCTGTGGTTCACCGAGACCGCCGCCGGCCGCATCGGCCGCATCACCGTCGACGGCCGAATCACCGAGTTCCAACTCCCTGTCACGGGAGCCTTCCCGTCCGCGATCACCGCCGGCGGCGACGGCGGAATGTGGTTCACTCTCAACCAGGCCGACGCCATCGGCCGGATCGGCATGGACGGGTCGATCACCCTGCACCGGTTGCCGACCGAGGCGGCCGCGCCGGTGGGGATCGCAGCGGGCCGCGACGGTGCGCTGTGGTTCGTCGAGATCGCCGCCGGTCAGATCGGACGGCTCACCCCCGACGGGCAGATCACCGAGTTCCCGCTGCCCGACCGCACCGCCCGGCCGCACGCGATCACCGTCGACGGAGATGGCAGCGTCTGGTTCACCGAATGCGGTGGCAATCGCGTCGGCACGATCACCCCCGACGGGTCCGTCACCGTCCACGACTTGCCCACCCCTCACTCCGAGCCGCACGGCATCTCCGTCGGTCCTGACGGCGCCGTATGGACCGCATTGGAGATCGGCGCCCTGGCCCGAATCGACCCGGCGCGCAATGCTTTCTGACCAGGTCGTTTGCGTCCTACCAACCGCGAGGAGGCCCGCGAACTCCACATGCGCATGCCGGTGGATGGGCGCGCCGCGCTGACCCTGGCTGGTGCTGACACCGGCCAGGGTCGAAAGGTCCCTCAGCCGTCCCGTCGCCCGGTGCTAACGTGGCCGCAGAGGGGCGCGTGCTTCACCTGCAGTCATCGTGTGAAACAAGACAGGCGAGGAGTGCTGTTGTGACTGGCTCGAACGATCCCATGGCGACAGTGCGCCGCTACGTCGACGCGTTCAACAGCGGCGATGAGAAGGCGATGGTTGCGGCGTGTGCCGACCCGATGCAGATTCTGGACGGGATGTCGCCGCACGTGTGGCAGGGCCCCACGGCCGCGGCGGACTGGTGGCGGGATGCGCTCGCGGAGGGCGAGCACCTCGGCGTTTCCGACTACCGCATCGAACTCGGTGAACCCGATCATGTCGAGGTCACCGACACCACCGGATATGTCGTTGTCCCGGTGACATTCAGCTACAACGTTCGTGGCGAGCCGGTCACACAAACCGGCGCGGTCTTCACTCTGGCATTGCGCAAGGTCGGCACCGACTGGCTCCTGACGGCCTGGGCGTGGGCGAAAGGCCAAGTGCAGCAACCACACTGAATCGCTGCTCGCGTCAAGGGCCGCAAGATCTCAGGTCGGCGGGTTCCCGATTGTCGGTGCCCGTCCCTATCGTTGGGCGTATGACCGACATCGGGCCCCTGGCCGCCTCCACCCGGGCCACCTTCGGCGCGCCGGGTGTGCACGCGGTCGTCCGGCGGGGGCGCACCGTGCACGCCGTCAGTCTCGGCCAATGGGTCGCCGGCGAGGAAGTCCCAGAACTGTTGTGCCACACCGGTATCGCCGGATGGGACCCGACCGCGCTGGAACCGACCCGCGCGGACGTCACCTGCGCGAGGTGTCTGCGCCGACTCGGCGGCGCCGCGCCCTCGCGGCAGATCCCGCTGTTCGGCGAGGGCTGAGTTCTCTTCCGGTCGCCGGTGCACCCGCCGACCACACGGGCATCCCGGATATCACGGCGGCGTACTGGTAAGCATGCATTGCCGTAGAGCCCACTCGATACAGAAAAGGACCCGGGATATGTCCGACGAACACGCTCACGTCGAGCCCCATACCCACTCGCACAGTCACGGCGCCCTCACCCATACCCACGCCCACAGCACGCACGACCATGACCACGACGAACACGAACACACCCATACCCATGAGGATGGGACCGTGCATTCGCATCCCCATGTGCATCAGAGCGATCTCCTCGACGACCACTCGCACACCCACGACTGAGCCGAAGCGCAAGAAGCCGGAATTCCAAGAAGCCGGAATTCATAGCGTCACCGCTTCGGGCGCGAAGCCTTCTCGCCCGCAGCTGAATCCTGGGCGATGAATTTCGGTGGGATGCGACGTCGAATCCTGTGGGCATACCTACTGACAGGAGTTCGAGATGACGAGGCCGTTTCGATTCGGGGTTGTGGCGCCGCTCAGGAGTGATGTGGCGCGGTGGCGGGAGCAGGCGCGGCGGGTGGCGGGACACGGGTACTCGACGTTGCTGATGCCGGACTTTCCGCAGCTGCAGCCGGCGCCCGCGCCGATGCTGGCCACGGTCGCCGCGGAGACCGACTTGCGGGTCGGGACTTGGGTTTACGCGTCGCCGCTGCGGCCCGCGTGGTTGACGGCGTGGGAGGCGCATTCGCTGTCGATGGTGACCGAGGGGCGCTTCGAGATGGGGATCGGCGTGGGCAGGCCGGGCATCGTGGAGGAGTTGGCGGGGAAGGGCGTCGATGGGGTGCCGCCGCCCGGGCAGCGGCTGGGGGAGATGCGCGAGGCCGTGCGGATGCTGCGGGAATGGGATGGGCCCGAGCGGCATACGCCCGTGGCGATGGCTGTGTTCGGTCCGAAGGCTCGGGCATTGGCGGCGGAGATGGCGGATACCGTCACCTTGGCGCTGGGCGATCAGCCTCGGGCGGAGGTCGAGAAGCTGGCGCAGGAGTTTCGCACCAGCGACGGACCCGAGCTCGCGCTGGCCGTGCCGGTGGTCGGCGATACGGTCGCGCCGCATATGGCCCCGCCCACCACCGACATCGCCGCGCTGCGTGCGGCCGACGCGATGACCGTGCTACCGGACGACCCGGCGGCCGCGATCGACGAGATCCAGCGGCGACGAGAGGAGATCGGATTCTCCTACTTCGTCTTCGGCGCGCACGTAGCGGACCGGTTCGCACCGGTCGTCGCCGCGCTCGCGGGTCGTTGACCGATACGCCGCCATCCTCGGCCCGCATGCCGCGCTGAGCCTCACACCAGTCGGCCGCCGCCGTCCACGTGCAGGGTGGTGCCGGTGAGGAACGGGTTGGTGAGGGCGAGGAGCGCGGCGGAGGCGATGTCGGCGGGGGTGCCGACGCGGCGGGCCGGGTTGCGGTCGGCGATGGTTCGGAAGAAGGCTTCCTTGCCGGGCCCGTCCCATGCGCCCGAATCGATGATGCCGGGGGAGATCGCGTTGACGCGCAGCGGCGCCAGTTCGACGGCGAGTGCCTCGGCGAGGGTGGCGGCGGCCGCGTTCGTGGTGGCCATGACGGTGCGGCCGGGTGCCGGTCGCCAGGCGGCGACGCCGGAGAACAGCAGCATCGCGCCGCCTTTGCGGAAGCGGGGCGCGAAGTGCTTGGCCAGCAGGATCGGGCCGATCACCTTGGCGTCGAAGGCGCGGTGCACGGCGTCGCGGTCCAGGTCGGTGACCGGGCCGTTGGCGTGGTCGGCGGCCAAGGACACCAGGTAGTCCAGTTCGCCGACGCGCTCGGCCAGGGCGCGGATGGTGTCCTCGTCGGTCAGGTCCAGCTCCGGTCGACCGACCGAAATCACCTGGGCTCCTTGGTGTGTCGCATCCTCGGCGATCCGGCGGGCGATGCCCGAGCCCGCGCCGACGATGACCATCTTCGTGTTCTGCAGTGTTGTCATGCCCGGTTCAGCAGCGCGCCGGACCCGAATCATCCCTTCGCGATCTGAATCTTTTCGATTCCTGCCATAGAATTCTCGAATGCCTACGCTGCGCTCGCTGGAATGTCTGATCGCGGTCCTGGATGCCGGGTCGATCACCGATGCCGCAGCGGCACTGCACATGTCCCAGCCGGCGCTGTCGCATCAACTCGCGGCGCTCGAACGGGAGATCGGCGCCCCGGTCGTCGAGCGGCTGCCGCGTGGGGTGCGGGCCACGGCGATCGGGCGGGCCATCGAATCCGATGCTCGCGCGGCCTTGACGGCCGCCGCCCGGGTCGTCGACAGCGGTCGATCGGCGGCCAGGGGAGAGGCCGGCCGATTGCGGCTGGCCTGCGCCGAAAGTCTCACCGCGAGCCTGCTCGCCCCGGTCCTGCGCACCTGGATCCGCCGCCACCCCGCGGTGCGCATCCACCTCACCGAGGCCGCCAGCGCCGACGACCTCGTCCACCACCTCGAATCCGGCGCCGCCGACCTGGCGTTCGGCCCGCGGCCCACCCGCTGGAACGGCGCGGAGGAACTCATCGGCTCCGAGGAGGTCATCGCGGTCCTGCCCGCCGACCACCCCCTGTGCGAGCGTGATCGCCTCACCTTCAACGACTTACGCGATCAACCCCTGGTCCACTATCACCCCGACAACGGCCTGTCCGCCTGGCTGGACGCCGAGGCCGCCCGCCACGGCGTCGCGCTCGCCCCCGTCGTCCGCGTCCGCCAAGCCGCCACCGCCGCCCACCTGGCCGCCTCCGGCCTCGGCATCGCCCTGGTCCCCACCACCGCTGTCGCCACGTCCGCGCCCGGCACCCTCAAACACCTGGACCCGACGCTGTCCCGCGACCTCCTCTGCCTCATCGCCACCCCCGCCGACCCGCTGCTCCGCCGCTTCACCGCCGACATCCTCGAGCGCGGAATCCCCATCACCGCTTCGGTCAGAACGAAACTCGCCTGAGGGCGGCGAGGCGGTGCCGAGATCGTCGGCCCGGCCCGGGTGGCGATCAGGCGGATTCGTCCAGCAGGTGAGCGTTCCACACGGCCGCGGCTTGCTCGTGCGAGTCCACGCCCGCGTAGAACGCCGCGCCCAAGGTCTCGTAGTCCGGGTCGGTAAAACCGCTGGTCTCCAGGAATTTCGGTCGGTACACCGCAAAGCCTTGCGCTGTGTTGCGCGGCCGGTACGGGACCGCGATCCGGATCGACCGGCGCCGCGGGGCATATTCGACAGCGTCGATGATCAGCGCATCGGTCCGCCCTCTCGGCAGGTGCAGGAAGGCATCGACGACGAACGCGGCGCGCACCCAGCCCGGCCGCCCCTCCCGCAACCTCTCGCCCCCGACCCGGACGGCATCGGCGACATCGTCGAAAGCGAACCGCTCCAGACCTTCGGTTCCGTCGTCCTCGACACAGCCGAGCAACGGCGTCAACCCCTCGGAATCGGACACGCTCCAGATCGCGTGCACCCCATAGAAACCCGCCGTCTCGGCAATCTCGTACACGACGGCAGAGCGTATCGTCGCGTGCCGACACTTCTCTGTCGGTGCGGATGGGATCGTGATGGGCGAGTACAGTCTCGTCCTGCTCGGCCGCGGTGGCTGTGTATGAAGGTATGACGGGGGAAGTGTGCGGACGAAGTTGATCGGCGTGATCGTCGCTGGTCTCGCGGTCGGGGTGGTCGGTGGTTGTTCGAAATCGGAGAGTGCGCCGGCGGGGATGTTCGATCCGTGCAAGGAGATCCGGAAGAGCGCGATTCGCAGCGCCGGATACGACCCGGAATCCAAGAAGGACGTTCCGACCATCGGCGACTATTCGGTGAAGTGCAGGTTCACCTCGTACAGCGGCCATGAGAGCTTGTATCTCGAGCATCCCAGTGCCGCGGCTCCCATCCGGTCCTACGAGGGATACCTGGCCTCGGCCCAGTCCGCGGTCAACAGTCCGGGCGGGCAGGCGCCGACCGTCACCAAGATCAATGGTCGCGATGCGTATGTCGGGCCGCAGACCATCTTGGGGTGCACGGTCATCCTCCGCACCGCCACGGCCGTCATGAGCGTCGAGGTCTCCTACGCCGATGGGAACACCTGCGTCAGCGCGCAAAACGCCGCTACCGTCTTCGAACCGGCCATCGGCACCCGCTGACTTTGTCGCCGACGGCTGCCTACGCGGTCAGAGGAGTTCCTCGACCAGGCCGAGGATGATGTCGGCGGGGCCGCGGATGTAGCAGTAGCGGTAGATGTCTTCGTAGTGGGAGATCGTGCCGACCAGTTCGGCGCCGTGGGGGCGGAGGCGGGCGAGGACGTCGGCGACGCTGTCGACGACGAAGGTCAGGCGGGGGATGCCGGCGGTATTGACCGGGGCGTTCGGTGCCGGGCCGGTGGGTGGGGAGTGGAAGGTCGAGAGTTCGATGCGGCTGTGGCCGTCGGGGGTTCGGACGACGGCGATGTCGGCTTCGACGCCGGTCAAGCCGAGCAGCTCGTCGGCCCATCGGCCGCCGACACTGGCTTCGCCCTCCAATTCCAGGCCCAGCTCGACGAAGAACGCGATGGCGGCCTCGAGATCCTCGACCACGATGCCGACGTGATCCATGCGGTGAATCGTCATGATGTCCCCTCGGTTTCGTTGCGGCCCATTCTGGCCCGGGCCGGTCGGTTCACGCGCGCCCTGACGCACGGCGCGCTACCCAGATATTCCAGCCCGGGGATCGACCGCGAACCATGTCGCGGACGGCGGCCGCGTAGTGCTGTCGCGCGGCGCAGTCCTCGGCGCAGGGGCGGTGGCGGTCGAGACCGGCCTTCGCTTCGGTGAGAGTGGCGGGCGGTCGGTGCGGTGCGCGGTGGCGGTCAGTGGTCGCGCGGGGCATGGGGGTGGTCCGTTCGGTGGGTGGGGAACCGGATGACTTTCGCGGTGGAGTGCCGGCCGGGGGAGATACGGACGGTCTGGGTCGCCGCCAGCTTCCGTTCGCAGAGCGCGGTGAGGCAGTCGCGGTGGAGGACAAGGGATTCCATCGCCTCGGTAGGCGTCATCGGCGGTTCGGTGTCTGGGACGTCGCAGCTTTCCAGGCGGTCGTAGTCGTCCATGACGAATTCACCTCCCGGCGGATGAGGGGCGCGTTTCGCGGGCGGCGGTGGCGGCCGCGCGGCTTCTTTTCGTACCGACCGGAATTTCTCAAATCCTCGATGAGGCAGATGATGAAGACTATCGCGCCGGTCGCCGTCAAGAACATCAAAGCCCAAGAATCCCAAGGCATTACGCCTCCAAGTCTCTGAATGTCAACTCGCTGTGCGCATCTAGTCTTGCGCGTTTGGAACGCGCAGAATAGGCGCATCGCGAACACCGTTGGAAGCTCAATTTGTGCAGGCCCAAAAAGTGCCAACCCGAATAGCGAGGCTAACGAAATGAACGGAGCTACGGTCTCCCGCAGGGCGTTCGGTAGATTTCTTCGCCAGATTCGTGAACAAGCAGGAAAGACCGCTCTGGCGGCGGGTTTGGAGATCGAGGTGTCGCGGCAGACGCTGCTACGGATGGAGGACGGCCTCGCAACCAAGATCGCGACATCCCAGCTCAGGGACCTACTGGCGTACTACGATGCGCCGGAAGAGATTAGAGTGCAGGCGCTCTCGCTCTGGGACGAGGTTCGGGAGCAGGCGAAGTCGGCACAGCAACAGGGCAATTCGAAAGGCTTCTGGCGACCTTATTCCGACCAGTATGAAGCCCACTTTCCGCACTATCTTCGACTCGAGACATCCGCCCGGCGGATCACGGTCCACCAAATGATCCTCGTGCCGGGTCTGCTGCAGACCGCCGACTACCGCAGAGGGGTGATCCGGATCGATGAACCGGACCTGTCGGCTGTCGATCTGGAACGCCGAATCGAGCTCACCGCCCGGCGGCAAGCCAGAATTGACGAAGATCGATTCCAGCTCGATGTCATTCTGTCGGAAGCGGTTCTGTGCTATCGGCCTGCGGGCCCGTCGGCCATGTCGGCACAACTGAGCTGGCTGGCGGAGGTGGGGAACCGCTCCAACGTCAGTATTCGGGTCGTCACCTTCGAGGTCGGCGCGCATCGAGGGTTGACCGCGCAGTCGTTCACGATGCTCGAATTTCCGAAGCTGCAGAACGGTTTTGTGGATCCACCGGTCGTGTACGTCGAGGGTGCTCACGGCTTGGGCGGCGTTTATCACGAGCGGGAGGACGTGGTTCGCAAATATGGGCGGACCATCGTGGCCCTCCGCGAGGTAGCGTTGACTGAGCAGAAGACCAGGGACCTGGTAATGCGGTACGCGAAGGAGTATGCGGCGTGACGGGACCGGCAGTCGGCGCGTGGTACAAGTCGAGCAGATCCGAGCACGGGTCGGCGTGTGTAGAGGTCCGTCACGATCCGGACGCCACTCTCGTCCGCGATACGAAGGACAATGGTCGGGGACCGGTTCTGTCCTTCCCTGCCCCGATGTGGTCGAGCTTTATCGACAGCGGGATCTGGCGGCACTGACTACGAACTTCGAAAACGTCGAAGCCCCCGTCCGGAACTCTCCGGGCGGGGGCTTCGTGGTGTCGAAATCAGTTGTAGGACTTGGCGACCCCGTCGAGGAGGTGTTCGAGGGTGTCGTAGTCGGGAGGGCTGACCTGGTTCACCAGATTCGGGTCGACCGGGACCTGATGGGCGGCGGTGGCTTTCGTGAACAGGTTCACGTCGGTCGGGCGGAAGCCGTGATCGGCGGCCAGGCGCTGCAGGTCGGGGTCGGTGGTGAGGAGTTTGCCGAGGCGGTCGCCCTTGTCGTTGAACGGGACGACGGTGTGCTGGGACATCACCGTGGGCTTGGGGTACATCAGCACCATGTCGGGCTTGAGCTGGTCGTGCACCGCGGCGTCGACGTACTGGGCCTCGTAGATCCAGGCCATCGGGACGGTGCCCATGCCATTGGCCAGGTAGTCCTTGAAGGGGCCGTCACTGGAGGACTCGGTGTATCCCTGGCGGGTGAACAGGCGCGAAACCCGTGACACCGCATAGTCTTCGGCCTTCGCGCCGCGCACGATGGTGTTGTCATTGGCCACGTAGGCGGTCACCGCCAGATACATGGCGGCCGAGTTGGAGGTGCGCGGGTCGGTGGTGGAGACCAGCACGTTCTTGGGCACCGAGTAGGTGGTGTTGCCGTCCAGCTGCGCCCACTGCACCCCCTTCTCGGCCAGTGACAGGTACTTTTCGACGTCGAAAGTCGTTGTCGCGCCAGGCTGTACGATCCCGGCCTGGTTCAGCAGGTCCGCGATCGGCTTGAAGGTGGCGATGGCCATGGGGGAGGAGAACGGCACGTACTTGCCGCTCACCCCGCGCTGCCGCTGGATCCGCTCGGCCGCTGCCGAGCTCGACGGGAACGCGAAGTCGTATTTCGCCAGATCCACCGACGTCGCGATCTGCCGCGACCCCGCGGGCTCGACGTCCACCGCGAGCCCGTGCCTGCGCAAGACGTCGACCACCTTCGGATCGTCGAAGAACGCCGACTTCTCCGACCCGACGATCCCGCGCACCGTGGTCGGCGCGGGCGCGGCGGTGCCGCCGTCGGACGGCGAATCCGATTGCTGCACAGCCAGAATCACGCCCAGCGCGGTGACCGCCGCCACGCCCGCCGCCGCGACCCCCAGCACCCGCTTGTTCTCGACCAGCCGGGCTGGAACGAACCGGCCGGCGACGGCCGCGAACACACTCGTGGTGTCCGCCGCATGGCCGTCGGGCGAAGTGCTCTCGCCATTCTCCGCGACCGGCTCGGACTTGCTCAGCTCGACCTGGCCCGCGCTGTTCTTGGAACGTTTGGGATCCAGCTCCCGACGCGCAATCCGTTCGACGAGAATCGGAACGAAATCCCGCACCGCATGCCCCTCGAACCGCTTGCGCACCGCACCCACCACGGCCTCGACCCGCTCCGGCGGATGCGCCTCGCCATAGTCGTCGACCAGGCGATTCGTCATCTCGCGTAGCGCCTTCTCCTCCCGCGCAGCCTTCTCTTCCCGCGCAGTGCCGACCGCCACGGTATCTCCCTCCAACCTCGCACCGAATGTCGTTGCACGGCAGGAAAAATGCGAAAAGAGCCGCGCCGCACAGACCCTATCGATCCAGGGTTGTGCCCGGTGATCGAGAACGGAAACGGAAGGTGCGGACGCGGCGAATTCCCGGTAACCCCGTGGACCGGTTTCCCGGTATCCGATCAGGCCTTACCGGGGAAGGGCACGGTCACCGGGCTCGCACCCAGGATGGACTGCCAAGTGGCAAGGCGCACAGCGCATTCGGTGAGCGCCTCGATCCCGGTGCGGCGCACGCCGGGATCGGTGGCGCGTTCGACCACCGCCCGCCAGGAGGCCGCGGCGTCGGATTCCACGGTCATCGCCAGCTTCGCCGCCGGGATCGGATCGTTCACCGGGAACGGCGCGGTATAGGCGGCCGCCGGTTCGGGAACCGTCGCGCCGTCGGCGTTCAGCGCGTCGATGGTGGCGTCACGCCGGGCCCGGTGCGCCGCGGTGTACTCCGCCACCAGCTTGTCCCGGTCGTGGTTGGCGTAGGCGGCGATCACGCCGTAGGCGTAGACCGCCGCGTACTCGGCGCTCAGGGCATCGATGAGCGCCTGCTGATCGAGGGTGGTCATGCGAGAAGGACTCCTGCGTGGGTGCCGCAGCAGGCGCTGATCGAGGCCAGCAGCCCGGCGCGGTATCCGGAGAGGGAGGTGGACAGGTCGGCGGCCGAACGCTGCGAGGCGCTCAGCTGGGTGCGCAGCGCCGCCACCGAGGACGGGGTGTTGACGGCGATCGCGGTGGGCGGCGGGGTGCGGCGGCTGGGGGTGGTGCCGTCGCCGTAAACGCCGATGGCGCGGTCGATCTCGGTGCGCAGCGCCTGCGCGTGCGCGGTGCGCTGATCGGTGATGGTCTGGAGCGCGCCCGCGCGATCGGGGGTGGTCGCGATGGCCGCCTTGGCGGCGGCGGCATCGGTGAGCGCCGCGGTCTCCTGCGCCAGCAGCGGATCCGGCGCGGCGGGCGGCTCGTTCTTCGTACACGCGGCCGACGCGCCCGCGGCGGCCGCCACCAGCAGGCCGCCCCCGGCCAGCCGCAGCGCGGAGCGCCGATTCACCGCGGCATCGGACCGGGGCGACGAGATCGGGGTGGGGGTGGAGCCGGTTCGGTCCGGCGGGACCGTGAGACCGACGACATCGGCCACGAGGCCGCTCTGACTGCTGGGCACGGATACATGGTGCCAGCCGTCGCGGACAGCTTGCTGCGCGAGGGCGGTCGGATAGGCTGTGATCAGCGACGACGGGCAACCGTCTTGGGCGCGTCGCTCTCGACGCGCCATCGGTACCGCACGGCCGACCATGCCGAACTCGGGCGGGTCGGCTGGTCCTTTACACTCTTTCCGCGCGTTACGCTAGACCTTCGGCCCGGTATTTCGCCGAAACAGACAACTCAACCCGTGACAACTGAACCAGGAGCCGCCCCATATGCCGATGCCGACCGAGGAAAGGGTGAGCCAGCTAGTTGCTGAGCTCGTCGAACGCCGAGGATTCGACCTCGAAGGCGTCGCGATCTCGGCTGCCGGTCCAGCGAGCAAGGTCAAGGTGACCGTCGACAGCGACGGATCCCCGGACCTGGACGCGGTCGCGGAACTGAGCTCGGAGATCTCGCAGACCCTCGACGACGCCGGTGACTTCGGCGAGACCCCGTATCTGCTGGAGATCACCACCCCCGGCATCGACCGGCCCCTCACCACCCCGCGGCACTGGCAGCGCGCGCAGGGGCGCAAGGTCAAGATCACCCTGGCTCCCGGCGCCGAATCGCCGGAGGAGAAGGGCAAATCCACGTTCGAGGCCAGGGTCGGCGTCCTCTCCGGCGCCGACATCGCCCTGGTCCTCGGCGGCAAGCGGAAGCCACACCGGGTGACGGTGCCGCTCGCCGACATCCGATCGGCCGTCGTGCAGGTGGAGTTCAATCCGCCCGGCGTGGCCGAGTTGGAGCTCGCGGGGGGAGTATCGCCGGGCCGTCCTCAACCGGGCGCCCGGGAGGACAACGAAACCGAAACAAACGAAACCGAAACAACAGAATCCGATTCACTGACCGAAGGGATCGTGGAATGAACATCGAAATCGAAGCCCTGCGCGCGATTGTCGCCGACAAGGGGATCTCGATGGAGACGGTGATCTCCGCGATCGAGTCCGCGCTGCTCACCGCCTACCGGCATACCGAGGGCCACCAGCCCAACGCCCGCATCGACATCAACCAGAAGACCGGTGTCGTGCGCGTGATGGCCCGCGAGATCGACGCCGACGGCAACGTCATCTCCGAATGGGACGACACCCCCGAGGGCTTCGGCCGCATCGCCGCCACCACCGCCCGCCAGGTGGTGTTGCAGCGGCTGCGCGACGCCGAGAACGAGAAATCCTTCGGTGAGTTCTCCACCCACGAGGGCGACATCGTCGGCGGCGTGGTGCAGCGCGACGCGCGCATGAACGCCCGCGGCACCGTCGTGGTCCGCATCGGCTCGGAAGCCCACGGGGCCGAGGGCGTCATCCCGCCCGCGGAGCAGGTGCCGGGCGAGACCTACGAGCACGGCGACCGCATCAAGTGCTACGTGGTCGGCGTCTCCCGCGGTCCGCGCGGCCCCCAGATCACCCTCTCGCGCACCCACCCGAACCTGGTGCGTCGCCTGTTCGCCCTCGAGGTCCCCGAGATCGCCGACGGCTCGGTCGAGATCGTGGCCGTGGCCCGCGAGGCCGGGCACCGCTCCAAGATCGCGGTCCGCTCGACCGTCCCGGGCGTCAACGCCAAGGGCGCGTGCATCGGCCCGATGGGTCAGCGTGTGCGCAACGTCATGAGCGAGCTGGCGGGCGAGAAGATCGACATCATCGACTACGCCGAGGACCCGGCCGCCTTCGTCGGGAATGCGCTGTCCCCGTCCAAGGTTGTGTCGGTGACGATCGTGGACCCCGACGCCCGCGCCGCGCGCGTGGTGGTCCCGGACTTCCAGCTCTCCCTCGCCATCGGCAAGGAGGGCCAGAACGCCCGCCTGGCGGCCCGGCTCACCGGCTGGCGGATCGACATCCGCTCGGACGCGGCGGCCGACCCGCAGGGCGGCGCGCGTCCCGCGGCGGCGACCGGCGGCTCCGACACGCACCGGAACTGAGGGTCGTGCGGCCGGGATCGAGGCGCCACGGTAGCTCGGTCGCGGCCGCCCGGCACCGCGCTGATCTTGCTCGATGAGTCCGGCCCGGTCGGAAATGGATTTGTGAAACAGACCCCTGGGATGACAGCTTGGTAACTTCCAAGGGGTACGGATGCGGAGATCGGGACGTGAGAGCGGTAGAGTGGACGCAGGCTCAGCGCGAGTCTTCGACTTCTCCGCGCGCCGAGCGGGTGCCGGCAAGATCAGCACCCGTCCGGACCTGCATCGGATGTCGCAGACGCGAGCTGGCTGCCGATCTGATGCGGGTCGTGGCGCAAGGGTCTGCCGAGAGTGGGCAAACCCTTGTGGTCGTTCCGGATCCGCGGCGCAGACTTCCCGGAAGGGGTGCTTGGTTGCACCCCTCTTCGGTTTGTCTGAGTCAAGCAGTTCGGCGCCGAGCAATCGGCAGAGCACTACGAGTGTCCGGACATCTGGATATCTCAGCCCTGGAGCATTACGTAGAGAACAGGCACGAGCACTCATGAGCACACCGTGAAGTCCCAGAAATGATCGGCCTTCGAAATTAGTCGAGGTCGTGCGGACGCCCCGTTGTAAGCGGGCTGTCACGCTCGGCCTCTGAGTGAGGAGAGCAGTGGCAGGCAAGGCCCGCGTGCACGAGTTGGCAAAAGAACTCGGTGTCACGAGCAAAGAACTACTCGCGCGGCTCAAGGAGCAGGGCGAGTTCGTGAAGTCGGCGAGCTCGACGGTGGAAGCACCTGTCGCGCGCCGGCTGCGGGAGTCGCTCGCACCCAAGAGCGCCCCCTCCGGTGCCGCCAAGCCGGCGGCGCCCAAGCCCAGTGGTGACAGCACCCCGCGTCCGGCCGCCAAGCCGGCCACCCCGGGTGCCGGTCCCCGTCCCGGCCCGCGTCCGACCCCGGCGGCTCCGGCCCCCGCGGCTCCGGCTCCGGCCCCCGCCGCACCGGTGGCTCCGGCCGCCCGTGCCGAATCGCCCGCGACCCCGGCAGCTCCCGCAGCGCGTCCGGCTCCGGGCAGGCCCGGAGAGGCGCCGGCCGTGAAGCCCGCGGCTCGCGAAAACGCTGCTCCGGCAGCCGCTTCCGCGTCTCCGGCGCCGTCCGCTCCGGCTCCGCAGGCCCCGCGTGCCGACGCTCCGCGTCCGGGCGCTCCGGCCCCGCGTCCGGCGCAGCAGGGCGGCGCCCCCGCCCCGCAGTCCGGTCCGCGTCCGGGTGGCCCGAAGCCGGGTCCGAAGCCGCCGCGTGTCGGTAACAACCCCTTCTCTTCCGCGCCCGAGCGTCCCGCGCCGCGACCGGCCCCTCGTCCGGGCCAGCAGCAGGGTGGTCCGCGTCCGGGTCAGGGTCAGGGCGGCCCGCGTCCGGGTCAGCCGCAGGGCGGCCCGCGTCCGGGTCCGGGTCAGGGCGGTCCCCGCCCGGGTCCCGGTCAGGGCGGTCCGCGCCCCGGCCCCGGCCAGGGTGGTCCCCGTCCGGCTGCTGCCGGTCAGGGCGGTCCCCGTCCCGGCGGTCCGCGTCCCAGCCCCGGTTCGATGCCCCCGCGGCCGAACCCGGGTGCCATGCCCGCTCGCGCTCAGCGTCCGGCCGGTCCGGGTGGCGCAGGCCGTCCGGCGCGTCCGGGTGGTCCGGGTGCCGGCGGCGGCCGTCCCGGTGGCGGTGGCGGCGGTTACCGCGGTGGCGGAGCTCCCGGTGCGGGTGGCGCTGGTGCCGGTGCCGGTGCCGGTGGTGGCACGGGTGCTCCCGGTGGTTTCCGGGGTCGTCCCGGTGGTGGCGGCGGTGGCCGTCCGGGTTCCGGTGGCGGTCGCGGCGGTGCCGCGGGTGCGTTCGGACGTCCGGGTGGAGCTCCGCGTCGCGGCCGTAAGTCGAAGCGGGCGAAGCGCGCCGAGTACGAGAACCAGCAGGCGCCCATCGCCGGTGGCGTGCGGCTGCCGCGCGGCAACGGTGAGATCGTGCGTCTCGCCCGTGGCGCGTCGCTGTCGGACTTCGCCGAGAAGATCGGCGCCAACCCGGCCTCGCTGGTCCAGGCGCTGTTCAACCTCGGTGAGATGGTGACCGCGACCCAGTCGGTGAACGAGGAGACCCTCGAGCTGCTGGGTTCGGAGATGAACTACGTCGTGCACGTGGTCTCCCCGGAGGACGAGGACCGCGAGCTGCTCGCCAACTTCGACCTCACCTACGGCGAGGACGACGGCGACGAGGATGACCTGCAGGTCCGCCCGCCGGTCGTGACCGTCATGGGTCACGTCGACCACGGTAAGACCCGACTGCTGGACACCATCCGTAAGGCCAACGTCCGTGAGGGCGAGGCCGGCGGTATCACCCAGCACATCGGCGCCTACCAGGTCGAGGCCGAGGTCAACGGCGAAGAGCGCACCATCACCTTCATCGACACCCCCGGTCACGAGGCGTTCACCGCCATGCGTGCCCGTGGTGCGAAAGCCACCGACATCGCGATCCTCGTGGTCGCGGCCGACGACGGCGTCATGCCGCAGACGGTGGAGGCCATCAACCACGCGCAGGCCGCGGACGTGCCGATCGTGGTGGCGGTCAACAAGATCGACAAGGAAGGCGCGAACCCGCAGAAGATTCGCCAGCAGCTGACCGAATACGGTCTGGTCGCCGAGGAATACGGTGGCGAGACCATGTTCGTGGACATCTCGGCGAAGCAGGGCACCAACATCGAGTCGCTGCTCGAGGCCGTGGTCCTGACCGCGGACGCCGCCCTGGATCTGCGCGCCAACCCGAACATGGACGCGCAGGGTGTGGCCATCGAAGCCCACCTCGACCGCGGCCGTGGCCCGGTGGCGACCGTGCTCATCCAGCGCGGCACCCTGCGGGTCGGCGACTCGATCGTGGCGGGCGACGCCTACGGTCGCGTGCGCCGCATGGTCGACGAGCACGGCGACGACGTCGAGGCGGCCCTGCCGTCGCGGCCCGTCCAGGTCATCGGTTTCACCTCGGTGCCGGGCGCGGGTGACAACCTGCTCGTGGTCGAGGAAGACCGCATCGCGCGTCAGATCGCCGATCGCCGCAACGCTCGCAAGCGCAACGCCCTGGCCGCGCGCAGCCGCAAGCGGATCTCCCTGGAAGATCTGGATGCCGCTCTGAAGGAGACCTCGGAGCTGAACCTGATCCTCAAGGGCGACAACTCCGGTACCGTCGAGGCCCTCGAAGAGGCGCTGCTCGGTATCGATGTCGGCGACGAGGTGCGTCTGCGCGTCATCGACCGCGGTGTCGGTGGCGTCACCGAGACCAACGTCAACCTGGCGTCGGCGTCGAACGCGATCATCATCGGGTTCAACGTCCGTGCCGAGGGCAAGGCGACCGAGCTGGCGAACCGCGAAGGCGTGGACATCCGCTACTACTCGGTCATCTACCAGGCGATCGACGAGATCGAGAAGGCCCTCAAGGGTCTGCTCAAGCCGATCTACGAGGAGCACGAGCTGGGCCGGGCGGAGATCCGCCAGATCTTCCGCTCCTCCAAGTTCGGCAACATCGCGGGTTGCTGGGTGCTCTCGGGTTCGGTCAAGCGCAACGCCAAGGCGCGCCTGATCCGCGACAATGTCGTGGTCGCCGAGACCACCATCCAGTCGCTGCGCCGTGAGAAGGATGACGTGACCGAGGTCCGCGAAGGCTACGAATGTGGTCTGACCGTCGGGTACAACGACATCAAGGAAGGCGACATCGTCGAGGCCTACGAGCTGCGGGAGAAGCCGCGCGACTAGGCGAAGCAGTACACGCGATCCCGCCGGGCCCCAGGGTCCGGCGGGGTTGTGCCCCTTACCTTTCCGGGTAACTGTGCGCGCATTCCCCGGGGCGCGTTCATATGACTGAAAAGATGTTCTTCGGAGCGCTCGAGTTCGATATCTTGCTCGGTGATGTGCATTCACTGAAAGAGAAGCGCTCTGTCATCCGCCCCATCCTCGCGGACCTGAAACGGTTCGATGTGAGTGTCACCGAGGGCGGAGATCATGACCGTTATCGACGGTCATTGCTCGGTGTGGCAATGGTCAGCTACGGCATGAATCACCTGATCGAGGTGCTGGACAAGTGTGAACGGCACGTCGCCAATCGTCCGGAGTTAGAGTTGCTGTCGGTACGCCGTCGCATCTTCGGACCCGAAGACTGAAGAAGTGAGGAGCGCTCTCATGGCTGACCAAGCCCGAGCACGCCGACTCGCGAAGCGCATCTCGTCCATCGTCGCCACGGCGATCGAGTACGAGATCAAGGATCCGCGACTGCGGTTCGTCACCGTCACCGATTCCAAGGTGACGGGGGATCTACGCGAGGCGACCATTTTCTACACCGTCATGGGTGAAACCATCGACGCCGAACCCGATTACGCGGAAGCCGCCGCCGGTCTGAAGGCCGCCGCCGGCATTCTGCGGTCCAAGGTGGGTGCCGGCACCGGTGTGAAGTTCACACCCACCCTCGCGTTCAAGCTCGACACCGTGCCCGACGCGGCGCGCGAGATGGAAGAGCTGCTGGCCAAGGCCCGTGCCAGCGACGCGCGGGTCGCGCAGGTCGCCGTCGGCGCGACCTACGCCGGTGACGAGGACCCGTACAAGAGCGAAGAGGACGAAGAAGACGACGAAGCCTGACCACCGGTGACCCCCGTCGACGTCACCCCGGCGGTCGAGATTCTCGACGCCGCGAAGTCGGTGACCATCCTGTGCCATATCCAGCCCGATGCCGATACCGTCGGCAGCGGGCTGGCGTTGGCGCAGGTCCTGCGTCGGCGCGGGGTCCCGGTCGTCGTCTGCTTCGCCGAACCGGACCGGTTGCCGGTGTCCATGCGGTCGCTGCCCGGCACCGACCTGCTGGTCGGACCCGATCAGGTCCCCGTCGAGACGGATGTTCTGGTCACGGTGGACTGCGGCAGCGCGGATCGTCTCGGTGTGCTGCGGGACCGATTGGCCGGTGCCGCAACCACTCTGGTGATCGATCATCACCGCTCCAACACCCGCTTCGGCGCCGTGAACATCGTCGACGAGGCCGCCGAGTCGACCGCGGGTGTCATCGCCCGCATCCTGGACGCCTGGTCCGAGCCGCTGGACGCGAATATCGCGCACTGCCTCTACGCCGGACTGGTCACCGACACCGGATCGTTCAAATGGGTGCGGCCGGGCTCGCACGCCCTGGCCGAACGGCTGCTGGCCACCGGCATCGACGGCGCGGCCATCACTCGCACCCTCATGGACACCCATCCTTTCGCGTGGCTGCCGATGCTGTCGCGGGTGCTGGGGTCGGCGCGGTTGCTGCCCGACGTGGCCGGGGGAGCGGGCCTGGTCTACGCGGTGGTCCGCCGTGAGGACACCGAGACGGTTCGGTCCGAGGAGGTGGAGAGCGTCATCGACCTCATTCGCACCGCGGCCGAGGCGCAGGTCGCGGCCGTGTTCAAGGAATCGCGGACCGAGCCGGACCGGTGGACGGTGTCGCTGCGCTCGCATGCCAATGCCGACGGCACTCCCGGCGTCGATGTGGCGCGGGTGGCGGTGTCGCTGGGTGGCGGCGGGCATCGCTATGCCGCCGGGTACAGCGCGACCGGATCGCACGACGACCTGGTCGAGACGCTGAAAATCCGTTTGAGTGACTGAGGCCGTCGTTCGGTCGGGTCGTGAATCGTCGCGCCGGGCGGTCGTTCCGATTTCGACGGCCTCGGTGCCGCCGATCTCATCTGATTTCCGGCTCGCCACACGCGATTAAACCTGTGTGATTACAGTGGATGCGACAACCATCCTCCGCCGACGGCTTGCCGGGGGAACAGTCCGGGGCTTCCGCGCGAATACGCTTGATGACAAGGACGTTTCAGCATTCTCGAAGTGGGCGAAGGCATGCGCGGCCGCGTTCGCGGAACTCCCGATACCGGTGAGGAATTCCCATGGCGTCCACAGTTCTGCCCCGCGTCGCCCGCCGTCTCGGCACCCAGCGCTGGGTCATGCACGCATCCGGCTCGATTCTCGCGTCCGACCGCGCGGTCCGGCGAATCACGCGGGGCCGCAACGGCGTCCTCGACATCGCGGGCCTGCCCTCCCTCGAACTGACCGTGATCGGCCGCAAGACGGGTGTCCCGCGCACCACCTCACTGCTCTACGTCCCCAATGGCGACAGCATCCTGCTCATCGGATCCAACTGGGGCAGCCCCGAACACCCGTCCTGGTCGGCGAACCTGCGTGCCGCGACCGTCGCCACCGTCCACGTCGGCGGCCAGCGTTTCCCGGTCACCGTCACCCAGATCACCGGCGTGGAACGAAAACGCGCTTGGGACACCGCCGTCGAATTCTGGCCCGGCTACGAAATGGAGCATGAGCTCTCCGGCGGCCGCACCTTCCGCGTCTTCGAACTCCGCCCCATGACCCCGACCCCGCTGCGCATGGCCGCCATCCGCGGCGCCACATCGCCCCGCCCTCGATCCCCGTACACCCGCCCGGCGCTCGCGGCCGCCGCTGTCACCGTCGCGGCATTGTGGTGGGCCTCCCGCCGCGAATGAAACCGCCTGCCTCCGGCCCTGTTCCGGGGGGGCGGCCGCGGTTATCGCGAGGCGAGTCCGCTTCCGGACGGTGGGTCGAGGTTGACGCCGGGCAGCACGCAAACCGCGATCGTGCGCGATATCTTCACGGTGCCAGCAGATTCGGGTAGTTGCAGACCTGGACCTCGATCAGGTGGGCGGACCAAGATGTGGATGCCGGCCGCGGGCATCCACATCGGTGGCTACGTCAGTCGGCCCACCGTGAACGTCACGTTCGAGCCCTCCGGGCGGCGCTGGGATGGCTGTCATCGATCGTCTGCGATCGGAACGCATGCGCAAATGCGGACATGCGCATCTAACCGTGCTTTCCGGCGCGCCGGACGATCGACGTGCGAGCCTGATCCAAGAGCCGGCCCCGGGCTGGGCCCCAGCGCACGGGTGATCGAGTCCGCCAGCGCCTGGTGAGGGCGTGCGTCGTCGAGAGCGGTCGGCCTGCTCGCCGGAGCCGCTGGCAACCCGTGCCGACGCCGGGTCGCTCGCCTCGGGGTACCCGTCGCCGATCAAGGCCGCGGCTTCCATTGCGAGCCGTAGCAACCGCGTCGGCGTGCGCCGTGCAGCGCGACAGCTCGGGAGTGAACCGGCAGTCGGTGGGCGCCTGGACTCGAACCATATATTTGCCCGCTCACGGCCGTCGGCGGGCGGTTCGGCCCGCGCCGGTATGGGAGGGTGGGCGGATGAGCGGTGCGGAGATCGTGGCGGACGGCGGGGAGGACCCGGGATCCCCGGCAGGGGCCGGAACTGGCCGTGCTGCGGCGAACTCGGCCGGGGGTGAGCGGGCGGCCGGCAATGATCCGCGGCTTCCGGGCGGAGCAGAGCAGGCGGCCAGGAGCGAGCGGGTGGCGGCGCGGGGTGCGGAGGCGGCGGCCGCGGGGCCGCGGCGGATTCTCGGGATCGCGGTGCCGACCCTCGGTGTGCTGGTCGCCGAGCCGATCTATCTGCTGTTCGACATGGCCGTGGTGGGGCGGCTCGGGGCTTTGGCGCTGGCGGGGCTGGCGGTCGGGGGTTTGATTCTGGCGCAGGTCAGTTCGCAGCTGACGTTCTTGAGTTATGGGACGACGGCGCGCGCGGCGCGGCGGCACGGGGCCGGCGATGAGCCCGGGGCGGTCGTCGAGGGCGTGCAGGCCAGTTGGATCGCCGTGGCGGCGGGGGTGGCGATCGTGCTGGTGGTGCAGGTATTCGCGGGACCGATCACGCGGGCCATCGCCGGTGGATCCGATATCGCCGATGCGGCGGAGTCGTGGGTGCGGATCGCCTTGTTCGGGGTGCCGTTGATCCTGTTGTCGATGGCGGGGAACGGGTGGATGCGCGGGGTGCAGCAGACTCGGCGGCCGCTGATGTATGTGGTTGCGGGGCTGGTGGTTTCGGGGGTGTTGTGCCCGACGCTGGTGCACGGTCTGCTGGGCGCGCCGCGGCTGGGGCTGGAGGGGTCGGCGGTCGCGAATCTGGCCGGGCAGGCGGTGTCCGGCGCGTTGTTCGTGCGCGCGTTGTGGCTGGCGCATGTGCCGATCGCGCCGCACCTGGAGATCATGAAGGCGCAGCTGGTGCTGGGCCGCGACCTGATCGTGCGCAGTCTCGCCTTCCAGGCGTCGTTCGTGTCGGCGGCGGCGGTGGCTTCACGGTTCGGCGCCGCGTCGGTGGCGGCGCACCAGCTGGTGTTGCAGCTGTGGAACTTCATCGCACTGACGCTGGATTCGCTGGCCATCGCGGCGCAGACGCTGGTCGGTGCGGCGCTCGGGGCCGGAAACGCACGTGGGGCACAGGGTTTGGCCCGGCGGGTCACGGCCTGGTCGACCGTGTTCGCGACGGTGCTGGCGATGTTCTTCGCCGCGGGGCACTCGCTGATTCCGCGCCTGTTCACCGATGACCCCGCGGTGCTGGACCGCACCAATGTGGTCTGGTGGTTCTTCGTCGCGATCATCCCGATCGGCGGTGTGGTGTTCGCCCTCGACGGCGTCCTGCTCGGCGCGGGTGACGCCGCCTTCCTGCGCAACGCCACCCTCGGTTCGGCGCTGCTCGGATTTCTTCCGATGATCTGGCTGTCGCTCGAATTCGACTGGGGCATCGGCGGAATCTGGACCGGTCTGGTCGCCTTCCTGGTCCTGCGCCTGATCACGGTGTCGTGGCGGGCGTTGTCGGGCCGCTGGGCCCGCGTCGGTGCGGAGGTGCCGGGACGGATGTCGTGATCCGTCCCGGCGCAGTCGCTAGTCGCCGGCGCCGTTCGCCCGGGCGGCCGCTTGCTTCTCGAGGTTCTGCGCCACCTCGGCCTGCCAGTTCTCGTTGGCGTGGGTGGTGTCGACCTCGTATTCGAACCGGGCCGTCATTTCCGGCGTGATATCGGCGACGTCGACGTAGAACTGTTCGTACCAGCGGCGATGCTGGTAGACGGGTCCGTCTTCCTGGGTGAGCAGCGGATTGTCGATACGGGTCTTGTGTTTCCAGATCTCGACGTCCTGGAGGAAGCCGACGCCGAAGCTCTTGCCGAAGGACTTGGCGAGTTTCTCGGACTTCTCCGGCGGCAGGCCCTCGATGCGCTGCACGCTCACGCCCCACTGCAGCATGAAGGAGTTGTGGGTGACGGGGTAGTGGCAGTTGATGAGCGCCACCTCGACGGTGTTGTCGCCGAAGTCGTTGTGCAGGTAGTTGATCATGTACGACGGCCCGAAATAGGAGGCCTCCGAACGCAGCAACGACATTTCCTGCGAGTAGTTGGACTTGGCGTGAATGTTCTGACGGCCCTTGGAGTGCAGGAACTGGGTCGCCACATGCCCTTCGAACACATTCTTGAAGTACACGGGGTACGCGAAGTGAATGTAGAAGAAGTGCGCCATGTCGACGTTGTTGTCGATGATCTCGCGGCAGTGTGAGCCCTCGATGAGCACCGAATTCCAGTCCCAGTCGCTCCACCGGTCGGTTTCGATGCCCTCGATGTGCGGAATCGCGACCTCGGGCGGCGGGGGATTGCCCTCGGGGTCGTTCCAGACGAAGAACTGCCCGTTCTCCTCGCAGGTGATCCAGGACCTGGTGCGCGCCAACGGCGGAACGCGCCGCGCATAGGGGATGGCGGCGCATTTGCCGTCGCCGCGCCACCGCCAATCGTGGAAGGGGCAGGCGATATTGTCGTCCTTGACGCTGCCGTAGGCGAGGTCCGCGCCCATATGCCGACAGTAGCCGTCGAGCGCGTGCAATTCGCCCTTGCTGTCGGACCAGATCACCAGTTTGGTGCCGAAGGCGTTGACCGAATGTGGCTGTCCGTCACGGAAGCTCTCGGCGAGCCCGAGGCAATGCCACCCCCGGGCGAACCGCGTCATCGGTTCGCCGACATCGATGCTGCGATAGTGCTGACTCATCTGCGTCCTCCGCGATCGATCAGTCCATGCACCCGCAGCCTACTAGAACACGTGTCAGTTTTGGTCCGGAATCAGGCTCCTCGATACCGCCGCACAACGACTTTCGCGGGCCGGATGGAGCGATCCCCTATGGTCAGGCCCGGCTGGATGACCGACTCCACGGTCTTGTCGGCCTCCGGATCGTCGGTGCCCGCGACCTCGGCGGCCTCCATGGTCTCCGGATCGAACGCCGTGCCCCGGAACGGCGTCACCAGCTCGCCGCCGCGCTCGGCCAGCATGCGCTCGACCCGGCGATTGATGGCCTCGAAGCCCTGACGGTCCGGTTCCGAATTCGAGGTGGAGACGAAGGTTTGCGCCAGCCCGTGCAGGGCGAACAGATCACGCAGCAGGGGCGCGTCGGCCTCGGCGCGCTCGTCGCGGATCTTCAGTTTGGCGGCGTCGGCTAGTCGCTCGATGGTGGCGGCCTGCCGGGCGATGACCCGGGCGAGGTCGTCGATGCGTTCGGTGATGCGGTCGAGAGTCGGGGCGGACTCCTCCGCGGTCGGTGCGGGCGCCTGGGGAATCGTGGCCGCCGGGGCTGGATCGGTCATGCACGAACGATAGACCCCGCTGTCGTCGACGACTGCTACCATCGCCGCCATGGGGGTCTATGGAATCGATCTGGGCACAACGAATTCGGCAATTGCGGCAATTGACGCAGATGGCCGGCCGCAGGTGCTGGTCGGATTGAAGGGGGAACCGACCGTTCCCTCCGTTGTGCTGTTCGCCTCCGCGACCGACCATGTGGTCGGCGAGGGGGCGCGCCGGCAGGCCCGGCTCGACCCCGACAATGTGTGCACCCTGGTGAAACGCCGCATGGGCGACGCCGAATGGCGGTTCGGCGCGCACGGGCAGCTGTGGTCCGCGCCCGCGGTGTCGGCGCTCATCCTGAAAAGCCTTGCCGCCGATGCCGAGTTCTCCGGTGGCGAACCGGTGCGGCGCGCGGTCATCACGGTGCCCGCCTACTTCGGTGACGAGGAGCGCCGCGCCACCATCCAGGCGGGAACCTACGCCGGATTCGATGTGGCGGGCGTGCTCTCGGAGCCGATCGCGGCCGCGCTGTCCTACGGTTTCGGGCGCCTGGACGGCGGCATCGAACTCGGCAAGGAACCCGCGCGCGAGACGGTGCTGGTCTACGACCTCGGCGGCGGCACCTTCGACGCCACCGTCATCGAACTGGCCGACCGCCGCATCTCGGTGCTCGCCGTGGAGGGCGACCATCAGCTCGGCGGCGCGGACTGGGACGAACGACTGGCGCTGTATCTCTCGCAGCAGTTCTGTACGGCCAACCCGGATGCCGAAGACCCTCTCGACGATTCGGTCGGCTCCCAGCTGCTGGTGCTGGCCGCCGAACAGGCCAAACAGGAGCTCACCGCCGCCGAGGACACCGAGGTGGTGATCGCGCACGACGGCGCGCGGGCGGTGATCCCGCTGACCCGCTCCGATCTGGAATCGCTGACCGCCTCGCTCATGCGGCGCACCCTGGACCTGACCAAGGCCGTGCTGGCCGCCGCCGAGAAGCGCGGAGTGCGGCGGGTGGACCGGCTGCTGCTGGTCGGCGGCTCCTCGCGCATGCCGATGGTGGCCGAGCAGCTGCAGAAGGAATTCGGGCTCACCGGTGAGCTCCGCGACCCCGACCTGTCGGTGGCGCGCGGCGCCGCGCTGTACGGCGAGAAGCTGGAGATGGAGCGGCTGGTGGCCGCGGACCTGGTGACCCGCGGGCGGCTCCGCGACGGCGCCCCGCTCGGTGACGCCGATCCCGGCGACCTGGAGGGCTCGCTGGTGCGGGTGGCCGCGTCCTTCGGCCAGCCGGTGAGCCTGGTGCGCCGCATGATCGAGATCCAGGTGGACACCGTGGTGTCGCGCGGGTTCGGGGTGCTGGCGCTGGATCCGTTCAACGGGCTGGCGGCGAGCTGGCTGGTGCATCGCAATCAGACGTTGCCGATCAAGGTGCGGCGCTCCTACGGCACGGTGCGCGCGAACCAGGAGCAGATCGAGCTGACCATCGTCGAGCAGCAGGGACAGGCGGCCTCGACCCGGCCCGAGGACACGAAGGTGCTGGTGGAGGGCAGGATTCGCGATATTCCGCCGGGGTATCCGGAGGGTAGTGAAGTCCGGGTGACCTTCGAGATGGGATTCGACGGTGTGCTGCACGTGACGGCCTACCATGTGGACGCCGATCTGCCGCTGACCTTGTCGGTGCAGACCGGGGCCACCCTGTCGCAGGCGGATGTGGAGCGCGAGCTGGATCAGCTGCAGCGCACCCGCCGCCGCAATTCCTGACCGGTATACGCTGTCCGACGAAAAGCCATGCACGCCTTCGATCCCAATGACTATCGCAAACGCGTCCTCGCCGCCGTCGAACGCCGCGGCGGCCTCGCGGAGTCGGATGCCTTCGAGCTGTACGACATTCCGCTCGCCGACGCGCCCCGGCTGAGTGACGCCGACGTCGCCGCGCGGGTCGAGCAGGTGTGGGCGCTGTGGCAGAAGCTGCGCGACCACCCCAAGTTCCGGGTGCTGGCCGGGCTGTTGGTCGAGGCGCATCAGGAGCTGTCCGAGCCGCTGCTGCATACCGGTTCCCGGCTGCTCGAGGCCGACCGGGTCAAGCAGTTGCGCGACCGTCGCGACGCCGAACGCTACGAGATGCTCGATGCCGCCATCGAGCGACTGATCCAGCGGCACAACGGCATTCCCGCCGGGAAGATCGCGGGCCTCGAGGACATCGGCCGCCTGGGCGGCCTGACGGTCGCCGAGGTCGCCGCCCGGGTGCGCCGCCACCGCATCATCGACGAGGCCCCGGCCGCGCCGCCGCCCCCGGCCGCGCCCGCGCTGAGTACCGAGCGCCGCCGCCAGATCCGGTCGCTGCTGGCCGAATACGAGCGGCTCATCGCCGGTGACCCGGTGCCCACCCTGCTATCGCTGCTCGACATGGACTTCTCGGCGGCGCACCGCAGCAACGAGATCCGCCTGCGCGCCGAGGCCCTGCGCGCCCGTACCCGCGAACTCCCGCCCGGCCGTCTGCGTGTGGTCCTCGACGAGCTCCTCATCCACATCGGCGATCTCCTCGAGCCCGGCGGCCCGCTGGTCGACGCCTACCTGCTGACCATCACCGAATCGGTCACCGACCAGCTGCGCCCCCAGGTCCGCGCGGCCGTACTCGTCGAAGACCTCCTGGTGGCACCGGATTTCGACTACCTGCTCGGCGTGGCCATCGCCGGCGGTCTCGACCGCGCCAATGCCGAACGCGTCCTGATCGCCCTCGCCGATGAACTCGGCACGACTGTCGAGGGCCACGAACACCGGGCCGCCCGGCACCGGCCGACCGGCTCGACGCACACGGGCTCCGCCACACCATCGTCGAACCACACGAGCGGCGCGGCACGAACCCCGGCGGACGGTGCTGGTGCCGCGCGAACCGGTGGTCGCGCCGCCGGAACTCCGGCCGGTACCGGAACCGCTGGTGGTGCGGCCGGAACCGGTGGCGGACAGCGGTCTTCGGAAGGCGCGGCGCCACCGCAGGGCGGGGCGGATGCGCCCGGTGCGCCCGAGCCGGATCAGTGGCAGCGGACGCCCTATGACGGCACGACCCAGTCAGGGCGGCCGTGGGAGGCCGCGTTGCGGGCGGCGCGGGCATCACTGCGGGCCGGAAAGCCCAAGGAGGCGGCGGCTTTCATCGCCGACGCCCGGCGGCTGGTCGGCGATGACGCGGCGGCGGCGCGCTCGGTGCGCGCGGTGGGGGAGGACGTCGAGCGAGTGCTCGCCGAGGCGGTCGTGCACTGGCGCGCCGCCGTGTCCTGCTGTGCGGGGCGGCGATTCGTGGAGGCTCTGGCCGAGCACCTGGACTTCCTGGATCGACGAGCCGCCGATGTCGCGAATCCGGACCCGCGTGGGGCGAGCCGGGAACTGCTGATCGGGCGTGCGCGGGCCGCCGTGATCGAGGCGGGCCGCTTGTTCGAGGCCCTCCCCGCCGATCCCGGCCTGCGCATGCAGGCGGTGCGCGAAGTCCTCGAGGTCTGTGCCGACCACGCCGAGGCCCGAGCGGCCCTGGCCGAACTCCGTGTCGCCGCGCCCGAGCACGTCACCGTCAGCCGGAAACCGGACGGCACGGTGGTGATCACCTGGACCCCGTCCACCACCGACCAGGCCGAGTACCGAATCACCCGACTGCTCGCGGACGGTTCCTGGCGCGTGGTCGGCCGCACCCGCGGCGTGGCGATGGAGGACGGCGGCGCACCCGCCGGACCGGTGCCGGTGTACGGCGTGGTCGCCTCGATCTCGGGCCGCGCCTCGGACATGACCCGCTCGGACCGGACTGCCGCCGGCACCGGACCCTCGGCGTCCGACGGCCGGCCAGGCGGTCCCGCGGCTCCCGAACCCGAGCCCAGCGGCCTGCCGACGGTGCGCGGCCTCGCCGAGCGCAATGGCCTGCTCGTCTTCCAATGGCCGACCGGCATCACCGAGGTCATGGTGGTGGCCCGTGCCGACGCCCCGCCGATCGACCCCGATGACCCTCGGGCGCAGCGCTGGAAGGTCACCAATATGCGCTACGAGATCGAGGGCGGCGTCCGCATCCCCGCCGAGATCCCGCGCCCCTGCCATGTGGCGGTGGCGTCGTGTCGCCGGGAGCCGTCCGGAACCCTCACCGTCGCGGCCGGATTCGGCGCCGCGGCTCGTCTTCGCTGGGTGCGGTGACGCCGGTTTCTCCCTCGCATGGGAATCTGGTGGAGGCCGGGATGGTTGCTGCCAGGACGGTCGTGAACAGGAAGGCGGAACCGGGTGATTCCGAAGTTGATGGCGGTGAGCGACATCCATGTCGGTCATCAGGGCAACAAGCCGGTGGTGGAGGCGATCCACGCGGATTCCCCCGAGGACTGGCTGATCCTGGCCGGTGACGTCGGCGAGAAGACCGATGACATCCGCTGGGCCCTGCAGACGCTGCGCGGCCGCTTCGCCAAGGTCATCTGGGTGCCCGGCAATCACGAATTGTGGACCACCGCAAAGGATCCCGTGCAGATGCACGGCGCGGCCCGCTACGACTACCTGGTGTCGCTGTGCCGCGATCTGGACGTCGTCACGCCGGAGGACCCGTTCCCGGTGTGGGAGGGCGCGGGCGCGGAGGAGTTCGGCGGCGCGGTCACCCTGGCCCCGCTGTTCATGCTCTACGACTACTCGTGGCTGCCGGAGGGCGCGAAGACCAAGGCCGAGGGGCTGGCCATCGCCCGTGACCGCAATGTGGTGGCGACCGACGAGTTCCTGCTGTCGGCCGAGCCGTACCTCACTCGCGACGCCTGGTGTCACGCCCGCGTCCAGTACACCCAGCGCCGCCTCGACGCGCTGCCCGCCGACACTCCGCTGGTCCTGATCAATCACTTCCCGTTGCTGCGCAAGCCGGTCGACATGATGTGGTACCCGGAGTTCTCCCTGTGGTGCGGCACCGACCTGACCGCGGACTGGCACACCAGCTACAACGTGGTCTGCGCCGTCTACGGCCACCTCCACATTCCGCGCACCACCTGGTACGACGGCGTCCGCTTCGAGGAGGTGTCGCTCGGCTACCCGCGGGAGTGGCAGCGCCGCGGCCTGCCGGACAAGCTGCTGCGCCAGATCCTGCCGGTCCCCGACTACGGCGACACCCTCAACGAGTGGGGCGGCCACTTCAAGATCACCCCGGAGATGCAGGCGGCCGCCGTGAAGATGAAGGAGCAGGCCGAACGCCGTCGCGGCCTGGTCTGATCCGTCGCGGCAAGGCCGGGCCGGGCCGCGCACGTCCGCGCGAAGCGGTCCGTGACCGGCCTGCCCGGTAGGCTCGATTCGGCAGTTGGTGGAAGCGAGCAGGAGGCGGGTCATCGAGGAGCGGGCAGTCGCGGCGACGGAGTCGGCGCGCATACTCGGCAGAATTCTCCCGAGCGGGGTCGCGGCGGCCGAGCTGACGGCCTACCCGGAGGATCTGAAACCGCATCCCGGCGAGGAGCATCTGATCGCCCGCGCGGTCGAGAAGCGCCGCCGTGATTTCATCGGCGCCCGCTACTGCGCCCGGCAGGCCCTGACCCAGCTGGGGGAGCCCTCGGTCGCCATCGGCAAGGGCGGCACCGGCGAACCGGTGTTCCCGCGCGGCATCGTCGGCAGCCTCACCCATTGCGACGGTTATCGCGCCGCGGCCCTGGGCCACAAGCTCCGCTTCCGCTCGATCGGCATCGACGCCGAACCGCACGGTCAACTCCCGGACGGAGTCCTGGAGTCGGTCAGCCTCGAGCCCGAACGCGCGTGGCTCTCCGCGGTGCTCCCCGCCACCGGCCTGCACCTGGACCGGCTCCTGTTCTGCGCCAAGGAGGCCACCTACAAAGCGTGGTTCCCCCTCACCGGCCTGTGGCTCGGGTTCGAGGACGCCCACATCACCTTCACCGTGGACGAGGAGTCCGCGGACGGCGGCGCGGGTACCTTCCACAGCGACCTCCTGATCCCCGGCCCCGTCACCGACGGCGGTACTCCGCTGACGTCCTTCGACGGCCGTTGGGTCGTCAGCGACGGGCTCATCCTCACCGCGATCGTGACGGCCTGATGGGCGAGGAATCGATCGCGGGAGACGCCGCGGCACCGACGGAATCCGGGTCGGCGGCAGCGGCATCCGGCGTGGCAGGTGGCGAGGTCTCCTCGGGGGTGGCGACAACCGACATGGCCGCCCCAGCAGCCGGCTCGGCGGACACCGAGCGCGGCGCCGGGCGCGGCGGTGCGAAGCGTCGCGGCCAGGCCGGTCCCAAGCGGGAGAAGCTGCCGCCCCTGGTGGACGCCTTCGGCGGCCTGCTGATCGTCGACAAGGAGGGCGGCTGGACCAGCCACGACGTGGTCGCCAAGAGCCGAAGGCTGTTGCGCACCAAGAAGGTCGGCCACGCGGGCACCCTCGACCCGATGGCCACCGGCGTGCTGGTGCTGGGCGTGGAGCGTGCCACCAAGCTGCTCGGTCAGCTCATCCTGACCACGAAGTCGTATACGGCCACCATCCGCCTGGGACAGGCCACCATCACCGACGACGCCGAGGGCGAGGTCACCGCCACCACGTCGGCCGGGCACCTCACCGACGCCGAGATCGCCGCGCGTGTAGCCGAATTGACCGGCGACATCCAGCAGGTCCCCGCCACCGTCAGCGCCATCAAGGTCAACGGTGAGCGCGCCTACGCCCGCGCCCGCGCCGGGGAGGACGTGGAACTGGCGGCCCGCCCCGTCACCGTCAGCCGCTTCGACATCCTGGCCCGCCGCGACATCGACACCGGCGATAACCATTTCGTAGACGTCGATGTCGCCGTGGACTGTTCCTCGGGCACCTACATTCGCGCCCTGGCCCGCGATCTCGGCGAAAAGCTCGGCGTCGGAGGCCATCTCACGGCCCTGCGCCGCACCGCGGTCGGCCCCTTCACCCTCGATCACGCTCGCAGCCTGGCCCAGGTCGAGGCCGCCGCCGAGGCGGGTGAACCGGTCCTGAACCTGGACATCGACACCGCGGTCCGCACCGCCTTCCCGGTGCGCGACATCACCGACGCCCAGGCGAACGACCTCCGCAACGGCCGTTGGCTCGAACCGGTCGGTATCCCAGGCGTTTACGCGGCCCTGGACCCCGCCGGCCACGCCATCGCCCTCCTTCAGGAGTCCGGCAAACGCGCCTCGTCCGTGATGGTCGTCCGACCGGCCAACCTCTGATACTGCCCAATCTCTGACCTGTTGCCGCCCAATCGCTTACCCGCGTGAGCGATCGGGCGGCACCATGGAATGGTCGTCCGGCCGTGCAGAGGAGGCGAACATGCCCACCGACCTCTCCCTCGATTCCATGAAGCAGTTCGTGGCGGACCATTTCGAGGAATTCGTCAACCGGCGCAATGCCGCCGTCATCCACCGCAACATGACCCCCGACTTCCTCGATCACGACGGCCCCGGTGGGAAACCGACCGACCTGATCGGCGACGAGAAGATGATGCTCGGCATGTACGAGGCGTTGCCGGGTCTGCATGTCACCGTGGTGGAGATGCTGGCCGAGGGGGACAAGGTCATGTGCCGCAATATCTGGCGCTGGACCGACCGGAAGACCGGTCAGCCCATGACCTTTCAGGGCTTCGTGCTCTGGCGCTTCCAAGGTCGCCGCATCGCCGAGCGGTGGGCCACCGTCACCCAGCCCGCACCGCATCCGGGCTGGGCGTAATCGGCGGGCTGTCCAGTCCGCCCCCACGCCGGTCGCGATATCGCGAACCCGTGCCCCGTCGCGGTCCCGTGCGCGGTGTGGACGCCTACAGTTCAATGGTGGAATTGCGGCAGTTGCGGTACTTCGTGGCGGTGGCCGAGGAGCTGCATTTTCGGCGGGCGGCTGAGCGCTTGTTCATCTCGACGCCGACATTGAGCCAGCAGATCCGGGCCATCGAGCGGGAGGTGGGCGGCCCGCTGCTGATCCGTGGGAATCACGGGGTGGAGTTGACCGCGGCGGGGGAGGTGTTGCTGAAGACGGCGCGAAATGTGCTGGAGGCGGCCGAGATCGCGGTGCGGGAGACGCGGGCGGTGGCGCAGCCGGGCAACGCGGTGTTCCGGCTCGGCATCGTGAACGGCGCGCCGCCCTGGCTGCCCGGCCGGATCGAGGCGCTGGTGAAAGCTCGCCAGCCCGGCGTCCGGGTCGCCCTGACCACCGGCACCAGCGGCGATCAGGCGCGGCTGCTCGATCGAAACGAGGTGGATCTCGCGGTTCTGCGGCTGCCGGTCCGCCTGGCCGACCATCTCACCTGCACGCCCGTCGCCGACGAGGAGCTCGGCATCGTCATGTCCCGGGAAAACCCGCTCGCCGCGGCGGTTTCGGTGGAACCGGCGTGCATCGGGGAGCAGGAGCTCATCATGTTCGCGCGTGACGCCGCCCCGGAAGTCCACGATTCGGTGCTGGCCCAGCTGCGTGAGCGGGGCGCGTCGGTGGTGTTGAGCGACAGCGCCATGAGTCACGCCCAGATGCTGCAATTGCTGCCCCTGCGGCCGCAGTCGATCGGGGTCGGCTCGTCCCGCACGGCCTCGGTCCCCGGCCTGGTGTGGCGTCCCCTCCACCCGCGCCCCTTGGTCATCACCTACGCCGCCGCCTGGCGCACCGCCACCCGGAGCCCCCTGCTGCACACCATGGCGGACGCCCTCTCCGGCGGCCTCCGCCTCACCTCGGCGCGCTCGGAGGGCTGCGCGCCGGACTGAGTCCGGCCGATCTCGATACCGCGCCGGCCGCCGATCATGTCGTCCGGCTATTGACTTCTGCCGTGACCCGGCTCACACTCCTAACTGTGTTAGGTGAAACTACGCGCGATAGGAAAGCCGAACGTCGTGAGGCGACTCGGCGGGAGATTCTCGATGTCGCGTGGTCGGTGGCCCGCGAGCACGGGCTGGCGCAGCTCACGCTGCGAGCCGTGGCCGATCGGGTCGGGATGCGCGCGCCCTCGCTGTATACGCATTTCGCCTCCAAGAACGCCATCTACGACGCCATGTTCGGTTCGGCCTGGCTGGAGTACGAGGAGGTGTCCGGGCGGGAACTGCGGAACCTGCCGGACTCCCCGCGGGGCCGGGTCCGGGTCATGGCGCGATCGTTCTTCGAGTTCTCGGTGGCGGACCTGGCCCGCTACCAGCTGATGAATCAGCGCACGATCCCCGGCTTCGTTCCGTCCGAGGAGGCGTTCGCGGCCTCGGTGCGGACCGTCCAGCAGGCGATCGACCTGCTGGGCTCGGCCGGGGTCGCGGACCGCGACGACGTGGAGATCCTCTTCGCCATCATCGGTGGCCTGGTGGATCAGCAGCTGGCCAATGATCCCGGCGGCGACACCCGCCGCCGCCTGCTGGATCGGGCCGTGGAGATGTGGGCCGACGGCGTGGGCCTGCCGCCGGACTCCGAAACATCGGGGCCCGAACCGCATTAGGGGAAGCCATGCGTGACAACCAGACCACAGTGCGCGGCGCCATCGCGACGCCGCTCCAGCCCGGAATCGCCCGCCCGGACGCCATGCGCCTCGCGGCCGACGAATACACCCGCGTCGCCGACGCGGTCGCCGCCCTCGCCCCAGGCGACTGGGAACGACCCACCGAATGCACGGAATGGACGGTGCACCAACTCGTCTCGCACGTGGTGGGCATGGCCACGATGGCCTCATCACCCTTCGAGAGCCGCCGCCAGATGCGCATCGCGGAAAAACGGCTCGGAGGGGAAGCCGAGATGGTCGACGCGCTCACCGCCCTCCAGGTCCGCGAATTCGGCAGGCACACACCGGCCGAACTGGTCGCCGACCTCTACCGGATCGGCCCGAAGGCCGCCAAGGGCCGCCGCCGCACCCCCGGATTCCTGCGCCGCCGCCCGATGGCGGGCTCGGAATTGGTCAACGGCGAGCGTGAACATTGGACCCTCGGCTACCTCATCGACGTCGTCCTCACCCGCGACCCGTGGATGCACCGCATCGACCTCAGCCGCGCCACCGGCCGCCCCCTCGCCCTGACCGCCGACCACGACGGCCGCATCATCGACGACGTGGTCCGCGAATGGGCGGCCCGCCACGACAAGCCCTACCGCCTCACCCTCACCGGCCCCGCCGGCGGCGCCTGGACCTCCCCGGACCCCGACGGCGAAGCCTTCGAACTCGACGCCATCGAATTCTGCCGAGCCCTCTCCGGCCGAGGAACCACCCCCGCCCCGCTCGGCACCCAGGTCCCGTTCTGACCCTCCGGCAGCGGGATTCGGCCCGGCCTGACCGCCGCGTCGTCGGCGACGCGGCGGTGTCAGCGGCCGCGTCAGTCCGTCATCAGCACCCTGTCAGCGGTCCCGGACAAAGTACTCCCATCGAGCAAGACGGCCCCGACCCACCGACCGGCTCAGGGCCACAACACCTTCCGAAGGAGCACTCCATGTCCGCCGCCACCGCCACCCTCGCCCTGACCGATCAGTCGAAGGCCACCCTCCGCACCGCCGCTTACGGCGCGGTCTCCCTGCTCGCCGTCGCCTCCGACAAGCCCGGCGAGGCCGCCACCGCCGGCACCACCGCCCTGCTGTCGGCGACCGGCGAGATCGGCCACGTCCTGAATGCCAAGTCCAAGGACATCCGTCTGACCGGCAAGACCGTCGCCGCCCTGGCCGACCAGGTCCTCCCCGCCCTCACCGCCGCCGCGACCCTCCTCGACACCCAGAACCCCGCCGAGGCCACCAACTTCCGCACCACCGTCCTGATCGCCGTCGAAGCCGCCGCCGCGACGAGCCGCCCCGGTCAGCCGGTCGTCGCCGACATGACCCGCAAGATCGCCGCCGCCCTGCGCACCGGCAATTGACAACGGCCATTGATGAATTGCGCCCAAATAGCTGTTTCCCTTCCGCCCACCCGATCTCTACCGTTTTCCATGCGAGTGACCCCCCAACTCCCGCTCGCATCGCCTCACCCCGAATGAGGCACCCGGGCGCCGCCGACCAACGGGCCCGACCCCCACGGTCGGCGGCACCCACCCGAATACCCCCACTGCCGCATGCTGATTGAGCTCGGCGCGCGGACAGCGGCAGTGAGGTAACCGGATCGGCCAGTATTCACCCCGGGCACTGGCCGATCCCCACCTCCGCCTCCACCCGCGACCCGGCCGAACCTCCCCTTGGTCCGAACTGTGATCCCCTGGCGGGGCGCACCGGAATCGGCAGAATAGTGCTATTGCTGCCCGAGTTCGGTCGCTCGCCGGTGTGCGCGGCGGTCGCGACCGGCGCGATCTTGGTCGTCGGTTCTGGTATCCATCCCGATCGGGGGATGTACTCTGACGGCGTTTAGGGGGGTCCGCGGGAGTCGGTCCCCTCCAGGGAGGGGATTCCGAATGATGGGCAGTGTCGTATCAGCCTGTGGTGCACCGGGTTCAGTGGTGAAGCGCGGTCAGCTGCGCTCGGTTGTGATCGCAGTTTCGGCCGTGTTGTGCTGTGCCGGTACTTCCATGGCGGTCGGCAGTGCGGATCCGCTGCCGACTCCGCAGAACGACCCGTTCGGCGCGTTGGGCTACCGCCCAGCGCGGGGTGTCGACTCATCCATCGTCGTTTGCCATTCCTGCGCCCACTGCGTCAGCGGTGTGAGCCGCTCGACGAGTGCACGCCCGGCGCTGGTCAGTCGGTAGCCCGCCTCGTGTTCGACGAGCCGCGCTTCGACGAGCTCGGCCAGCCGGCGGGTCAGCACGCTCGAGGAGAGGTCGCCGCAGGCGGTGCGCAACTCGCGGAAGGTGAGGGGGTTTGGGGCTCGATCGAGTTCCCAGATCACCCGTAGCGCCCAGCGCCGTCCGATCAGGTCGAACAGGGCCATGATCGGGCGTCCGGTGGTCGACCCGCGCACCGGGCTTCCCGGGCGTGGCGTTCCGGCCGCCACGATCACATCTCCTGCGGCGCGGGTGAATTCTCGAGTCGCCGCGCCATTTCCGCGATGGCCGCGCGCAGGGCCCGATACGGGCGGAGGAACAACGTCACGTGGGTCAGATAGCCGTCCTCGGAGAGTTCTTCCCGCAGCACTCCCTGGAGTTCCTGGTCGGCGAATCGTGCGGTGAAAGCGAACATCCCCTCCCGGCCGTCGGTCCACTGCCGGGTCTGGTGCACCGAGTCGAGCACCGTCGCGATCGTGGCGAGCAGGTGCGCCGCGGGGGCCCGGCCGTGGTAATCGGCGACCGGACTCGAGAACGTCGCCTCCTCGGCGAGCAGGTCCGGCAGCCGCGTGGGGTTTTTCGATTGCCACACCGGCAGTATGAGACTTTCGGTCATGCCTCTATTTTAGAGGCAAAGCCCGGACCGATCGGCCGGATCAGGCGTGGATGCGGCTCGCCCGCAGTAACCGGACCGGGCGCAGTGCCTGGGGTGGTTCGCCCTCGAATTCCGTGGATCCATCGAGGTATCCGGCGATGAGGTCCGTGGCGGAGTGGTCTTCGACGTCGGTGAAGCCCATCGCGCGCAACTGTGCGGCGAGGTCGTCGGGAGTGAAATAGCTGAGCCAGGGTTCGCCGACAGCTGCCGCTCGATGCCCGCGCGCCCGCAGCTTCGCGCGATCCTCCTCGGTGTCCGCGGCCTGCAGGTAGTCGAAGATCACCTCGACCGGCTCCGATTGGCCGGCGATGTATTCGAGGGTGGTGCGGGCGGCATCGGGAGTCAGATAGAAGACGACACCGAGCCACACGAACACGGCCGGATCGGTCCGGACGAATCCGGCGGTTTCCAATCGTGTTGCCAGTGAGTCGGTTTCGAAGTCGACCGGCACGAAAGTCAACGGCTCGGGCAGGGCGATGCTGGAGGCGGCGAGGCGTTGGCGTTTCCAGGCTTGGGTAGCGGGATGATCGACCTCGAAGACACGCAGGCCGGGGTACGGGTTGCGGTAGGCGAAGGTGTCGAGTCCCGCGCCGAGGATCACGACCTGTCGCACCCCGCCAGCGACGGCCTCGGCCACACGATCCTCGGCGAAACGGGAACGAGCGGCAAAGAACAAGCGGCGCGGCCGATCACTGACCCCCAGCCGCAGAATTCCCGAGTCCGCATCAGTCCCGGGGCAATCCTGTGCGGGCTGCCCGAATTCGGTCAGTTCGTCCACACTGACACCCACCAGCCGCGCCGCCAGTGGATCGGTGAGAATCCTTGGCCGGTCAACGATTTGATGATAGGCGCGTGCGTAAGCAGTCACGAGCGCCGTCCGGCTGGGTCCCTCGTTGTCCATACCCGAGAAACTACTCACGAACACTGCGCGAGCACCCGCGAACTCGCCCACATCAGCCACACCGGGCCGATTGAGTCCTGGCATCGCGGTGGTAGTGCGTTATTGGTGGGGGAGTCGCGGACCGCGCCGCCGACTCCTCGGCAAGGCTCTCCAGGCCGACATCACCCTGCCGCAGTCAACGCCCTCCACGCCTTTCTGGAACGTGAGCGGACCTGCGGTGCGGCGTATTCGATCCGCCTCCGCGCCTCGGAGGCGCTGATCCGCAGCAGATCACTCAGTAGCTCCGCGGTGTCGCGGTAGCCGGTATCGGCGGCGAGGCCACGGCGCTCGGCCTCGGCGACGGCCGCGACCATGGCCGCACCCAGTCGACGCCGGTGGCGTTCGGTCTCGACGAGGGTGCGCAGCAAGTCGACATCGGCCAGTTCCGACCATCCCCGCGCCGGAGCACCCTGGGCCAGTGCAGTCGAAGGTGTCTTCACGCGAAGCAGGGTATCTCACCGTCGAACATATGTTCTAGTTTTCGTTGGGTTCGGGTACATCGTGTCCGGGCAGCGCTACGACAGAGTGCTGGTGATGCCTGTGCCGAAGTGTCTCGCCCAGCAGACCGGGGGATCGAGCGTCCGAGTCCAGGCTGTCGCGTTTATCCAAGACCGCGACTCGGCCGGCCTGGTTGCCTTGTCCGGTGCGCTCGACCGCCTGCAAATACTCGATTCTCACGGGCCGAGCTCGCCAACCGGCCGAATCCCGACACAGGAGACCCCTTGCCACCCAACCTGGCCTTGAAGGCAATGAACATCGCGCACCGCGGCTTGCTCCGGGCGAGCGGCGGGAAGTTGGGCAACTCCTTCAGTGGCATGCCGTCACTGGAATTGACCACGGTCGGACGGAAGTCGGGACGATCGCACACGGTGATGCTCACCGCCCCGCTGGTCGACGGCGACACGATCGTCGTGGTGGCGTCCCGCGGTGGTGGCCCGGCCCATCCGGCGTGGTATCTGAATCTGCGGGACCAGCCCGAGGTCGACGTGTCGTTCCGCAGCGGCCCCCGTCGACGTATGACCGCCCGGACGGCGACCGCGGAGGAACGGGCCGAGCTCTGGCCGAAGGTGATCGCGAGATATGACGGCTACGCCGCCTATCAGCAGCACACCACTCGCGAAATTCCGCTGGTCCTGCTGACCCCGCGCGACTGAACATCGCGACATATCTCGCTCCGCGAACCCTTGCTGCCTCCCGAATGGAGCGAGAGCTCGCGTGATCGCGGCTTCCACCTCATCGAGCGCATCTGGCGGCAGGCGGATCGTCACCCGGCGTCGTGCCGAAGGCCGCGCTACGAGATTACGGACCCATCTCCTCCCGTGTAGCAGCCAGGAGAAGGCGGGAGGATGCACGCGAGGAGATTGCTGAGGAACTGCAGGGCCGAGACCATCCCTGCCGAGCCGGTGGATGAGCCGGTCGCTGCGACCGGGGTGGCCGGAGTGTCGAGGCCGGGGAGTGGCGCGGCCACCGCCTGTCCGGCTCCGACGGTCAATGCCGTGGCAATGCCAACCGCCGCAATGAGAGTGCGCATGCAGGAAACCCTTCGATCGAGCGCGCGGCCGAACCGCTCGGCCCAGCGCCCCAGAGAGTTAATCAGTTCCATTTCAAAGTAGTTCGGGAAATCTGTGCACCCGAGTGCCCCGAATTCCATGGGCTCAGCCGATCCCGGGTTGGCCAAATCCCGATGTCCGAGCAGGTCCAGTTGCGGAAGATCGCTGCCCTGAGGGTTAATTGATGTTGAAGCATTCCGGTTCCGCCGAGTCGACGTGTCCAGTGGTCCGAGCGCAATCGAGCGCGCTGGGCGAGGTCGCCCGATGCTACGACAGCGAGGTTGTCATGACCGAGAAATCGAGTGCGCTGGCAACAGCCCTGGCGATTGCCTGCATCACCACCGCCGGTGCGGGCGCGGCCACAGCCGACCCGGCGCCTGCCCTCGGAACGGAGCAACGGACCGAAGCCATGGCCGGCTTCTCCGCCCTACCCTGCCTACCCTGGATCCTCCCGCCCGCCGTCAACGTCAGAGAGTTCCTGATCTGCCTCGCGTAAATCGCCCCTCGCTCCGACGACAAGCCGACCATCACACGACATCAGAGCGGGTCGGGAACCTCGAAGACCTGTTCCTGGGGCGGTCCGGCCAACAACTCGGTGCCCGCCGCAAAGGCTTGCTGCAGGTGCGGGCTGCTCAGATGTGACTCGAAAGCCGCACGGCTGTCCCAGGTTTCGATCACGACCCAGCTCCCAGGTCGCGTCGGGTGCTGGTAGGGCTGGTAACCCAAGCATCCGGGTTCGGCCAACGACGGTTCGATCAACGACAACGCCTGCGCCCGCACCAGATCTTCCTTACCGGGTCGAGCTTGCAGGGTGGATATCGCGGTGACAGTCATGGGCGTGGTCAACCCCGCACGATGGGAATCTCTTCCCACCGCTACGACGCCACGGTTTCCACCACCGCCCAACCGTTCTCGGTAGGCCGAGCGCGCCAGCTTCTACCAACGTATTGGTTCGCTCCACCGGATAAGCTCGCCCCGGTGATCGTCCGTCCCGTCGAAGGTATTCCCGATGGCTTGACCTCGCGAGCCCGATCGTATGTCAGCACACACGGCGTCAAAGTCGAGGTCCGGCCGGTGGAAGACCATCGGCAATGGTGGCTCGAGGGAGGCATTCCCGCAGATGTGATCGACCGGATGACGGCCTACCAGAAGAAGTGGGGCGGGCTGCATTTGCCACCCGCGCCGCAGTACGACGGCGGCCCGCGCTACTTCTATCCGGATTCGCCCGAATCAGACACTGCGGGATGGTGGTTCGAAGCCGGCCCGCAGCGAACCGCGGTGCCCTTCGCGTTCATGATCGGCCCGTCCGGCGAGTTCGGAATCCAAGCTGACAGGGCGGGGTGGGTGCCTTTGCACTCGACCGTCGAGGGCTGGGTGGAATCGCTCGCTTTGGCCGACCACGCGTCGATGTGGGCGCGGCAGATCACCAGGCTCGTCGGCGATGAGCTCGACGGTATCGACTTGGGCGACTATGAACCGGTGCGCGAGGTGATGGGCCTCGCGGACACCTGGTGGAGAGGCTCGGACTCACTGGTGGCGCTGTACACCGGGGAGGCCGAGGGCATGGATTTCCCCAGAGCACGTGTTGCGCTGATCTACTCGGGTCTCGATAAGTGGGGGCTGCACGGCGGCGTCAGAGCCGAGTAGCCGAGATCATTCGGGATGTGCCCGGTCGGTGCTCCCGATCGGCTGCACCCGCACGTGATCTCCAACGCGGCAAACCGCGGCAACTCGCGGGCGAAGTGTGCGATATTCAGCGGCGGGAAAGGAAGTCAGGAAGGGGCTGAGGCTGGATATCAGGCGAGATTGAATCGAGCACGAAGGCGACAACTTCATGACGATCTCCACCGCAGTATCTGGATCACGGCGGAGCGGAACGCCCGCGACCGGTCAGCAGCACGAGGAGGCGGCGGTCGGTCACGCCGACACACCACCCGCTACCGGCGCGGATGGTGAGCGGCTGCGTGAGTGCGCGGAGTTCTTCGCTCACCCTGAACTGGCGCACCTGCCCTCCGACCGGGTGACGACCGCATTGCGCGAGTTCCGGAGTACCGGCACCTACCGGCACACTGTCGACGAACTCGGCGTCGGCGCCCGGCTGGCTTGGCGCAACCACGATCGATGCGTCGGCCGAAAGCATTGGCGCGCACTGGAAGTCCTCGATGCGCGTAGCGCGCGCACCGCGGCCGACATCGCGCAGGCATGCTGGCAGCATCTGCGCCGCGCCACCAATGGCGGCGCGGTCCGCTGTTTCATCACCATCGGGCCGCCCGCCGATCCCGAAGGACGGGCGTTCCGAATTCTCAACGCCCAGCTCATCCGCTATGCGGGGTATCGAGTTCCCGGCGGCCTGCTCGGTGATCCCGCGAATGTCGAACTCACCGATCTCGCTATGGCCAAGGGATGGCGGCCTCGCAGCAAGGGCCGTTTCGATGTGCTCCCGCTGCTCATCCAGTCGCCCGATGGGCAAGTGCACTTGTTCCCGGTGCCCGCGGATCTCATCCTCGAGGTTCCGCTGACTCATCCCGACCACGCCTGGTTCGGCGACCTCGGCTTGAAGTGGCATGCGGTGCCCGCGGTGTCGAACATGGACCTGGAGATCGGCGGCATCAGCTATCCGTGTGCGCCGTTCAACGGCTGGTACGTCTCCTCGGAGATCGGTCGCAACCTCGGCGATTCCGACCGCTACGACATGCTTCCGAGGATCGCCGAGCACGCGCGAATGGACTGCTCGAGCGAGCGGACACTCTGGCGCGACCGCGCTCTGGTCGAGCTCAGTCGTGCAATCCTGCACAGCTACAAGCAGTCTCGCGTCCATCTGGTCGACCACCACACGGTCGCCAAGCAGTTCATCGACCACGTCGAGCGCGAGGCGGATGCGGGCCGAGCATGCCCGGCCGATTGGAGCTGGATCAATCCGCCGCTGTCGGCGAGTCTGACCCCGACCTTCCACCGGTACTACGATCCGCCGGACCCCGGGCTGCGGCCGGCCTTCGTGCGGCGAGCGCCGCTGGACGCGAATGCCCCGGCAGCAGGGTCCGGGTGCCCCTTCGCATCGGCCGAATCCGCAGCGACGGACGAGCGTTCGGATGAGGATCCGAAACGTTCGTGGGTGCGGAAGCTGGTGTCATTACGGCCCTGACGTCGGAGACGTACCTCCCGCTGTGGTGATCACCCGGAACGGTGACTCTCGCGCGGGAGAGTGGCTGGTCGTCTCGACTGGTGTCCGACCCGCGCTGGCCGGTTCGGTCAGCGCGGTATGCGCCATGCCCGGATGATCTCGAAGCCGAGACGAAGAATGCGGGCTGAGGTGCAGCCGTATTCCGTGCGACCGGACTGCGTACACCATTCGTTTCCTCGGATTCATCCGCCCACCGTCAGGCGAGGAGCTCCGCCTTCAGGCCCGGCTGGTCCCGCTCCTCCGCGAATTCCAGTGCGCGCCCGTACAATAGGTCGACGAAATACGCATACGGCGCATCGTCGGCTTCTACGGCCATCATGAACAGCGGCACCAGAAGATCGTTCGCGGATTCTTGCGACCACCTGTAGCCGATCGCCGGGCCGAACCCGTCGAGGATCGGCACCCCGTTCCCCGGCGAGTTGAACCAAACCCCCTCGATCCGCCGCACCATCCACTCACCGACATAGGTGATGAATTGCTCAGCGAGATAGCCGTTTTCGACTCCGTAACGCCCATCCTCGTCCAGCACAGCGACTTCGATCAGTGAAACGACCCAGTCGAACGCAGCGGCGCTGAACCGGTCGTCCAGGGCCGGACGACCATCGGTGCCCCGCACCGCTTCCAGTCTCGGCAACGTCTCGCCGAACAACGACTCGAGCCGGCCATCGATCGCGGCCTGGTCGCTCCACGCGAGCCACTCCGCGGACTGCTGCGCGTCATCGTCGAAGAATCCTGGATCCAAATCCCCGTCGGCCGGAGTAGCCCGCCTCGCCTCGCTCACCACGTTCCCTCGCATGCATGCTGTTGATGGTGAGTCGGACAATAGCCGATCTTGTTCTGCCGCAACGACCGAGCGGTTGCGGGTTCGGTCAAGCGAGCTTGCGAAGGCCGACGTCCGATGGTGAGCCCGGGACGACGCTGTAGGTGAAAAGCAGTTCACCGAGATTCCGATCAAGGATCTGCCGCTCTACAACCACGACTACTCGTTCACACTCAAGCCGTCCGCCGTCATCGGCGCCTCTCGGTGTATGAGCCCCGTGTCACGCCCCAAGCATCTATACGGAACCGTATATCACGGTCTAAGCTCAGCGTTATACGCTACCGTATAACGTCTGGAGGGGTCGCAATGGAGCAGGCCAGTGCACATCGGATGATCGAATGGGCGGGCCGCGTTCTCGCGGTCGTGGGTGGCGGGCACCTCACCGTCGGGCTGTTGATCAGTTCGGCCCATTTCGGGGACTGGTTTACGTTGCGGCTTTGGGGGCACTGGTGGGAGGACACCGGGCCGGCAAACGCCTTCTGGGCGAACCCAGCCGGTTTCGGCCTGCCGTTGTTGCTCGTCGGCTTACTCGTGGTGTGGATGGCCCGGCACGCCATAGTGCCGCCGATCTTCTTGGCCTGGACGGTGCTGGCCTGGGGCGCCCTGTGCGCTGTCATCGTCGAGCCGACCCCGGGCCCGGTGGTGGTGATCACGGCCGTCCTGCTCCTGCGCGGCATCCGCCGCGCAACCGAGCGTGTCGAACCACACCGGATCGTGCCGGTGTGAGGGGGCCGGATTCGCCAGCACGCATGACGCCAGCGACCGGTCGCCGCCACCGCCACCTCGTCAGGCACCCTCACCGTTCGTAAAACGATCGGTTGGTTTCCGTCCGAATGGTCTCTCCCGCGCAGATTTGCCGAGTTGGTGTTCCTGATGGTGTGCGCGGCCGCTCGCGGTCGTCGTCCTCACCGCCATCGCCGCGGCGTGCGCGGTGGAGGCTGAGGCATGGCTGTACCGCATGCAGGAGGTGGGGCTGTGACGGTTCTCGGCGACCCCTCCAGTGCCGACGGGTCTGCGCCATCGTGAAGAGGGCCGACTTGCCTCGAGGTAGGCGTTCAAGGTCAACGGCAGGCCACAGCCAACTACGCGGCGAACCACCGCCCCCTTGCCGCCTCGGCGTAAGGCGGCATCCGCGAGTAGGTCACGCGAACCCGGTGACGTCGTTCGGAAGACGATGACGGTGACCGGCTGGATCACGTGGTGCCCGCGTGTCCTGGTGAAATTCCCCGGTACCCGCAGCTCAGCCGCTATAGCGTCGTCGTGTGCCTGGAGAGTGGAAGACGGTGACCGCGTCGGCCAACGCAGACCTGCACCCGAGTCCTGGCTTCGATCGTGATTCGATGCGGGGCCGAAAGCTCTGGCTCGGCGTCGGGGCCCGCAAGATCGGCGTAAGCGGGTGGGCACGGACTGCTACGAACCCCACTATCGAGAGGCCGCGATGACTTTCGACACCCCCAACGGCACCACCGGCGCCCGCCAGCCCACGGCCGGACCTCTGATGCGATGGCTGAACCGCTTCGCCGCCAAACGAATCCGCAAGGGCGGCACCTTTTTCGGCGGCATGAACGCTCTCGTGCTGACCACCGTCGGCCGCAAAACCGGCACCGAACGCCGCACCCCCGTGGGCTGGTTTCCCGGCGAGGACGGCAGCTGGCTCATCGTCGCCTCCGCCGCAGGCGCACCGAAGAACCCTGCCTGGTATTACAACATCGCCGCCAACCCTGACAAGATCCGCATCGAACTGGCCGGGCGCACCCACGACGTCACCGCCGAACAGCTCCACGGCACGGACCATGACCGCGCGTGGCAGCAGATCACCACCGCCGCACCACGATTCGCTGAATACCAGCGCAAAACTGACCGGCAACTGCCCGTCATCCGTCTCACACCCCGGCACTGACACGCCAGGACCGGCGCACCCGCGATCCACATCCTCGAGGAGTGATCCCGCCATGGTTTTTACCGACGCCGAACTGCACTACCTGGCCAGCCAGCCCCTCGGACGGCTGGCCACCTCCCAACCCGACGGCACCTTGCAGGTCAGCCCTGTCGGATTCCACTACAACTCCCGCACCGGCACCATCGACATCGCTGGACACAGCATGGCCACCAGCCGCAAATTCCGCAACGTAGCCGACAACGGGCGCGTCGCCTTCGTCGTCGACGACCTGGCCTCGGTCACCCCCTGGCGGCCCCGGATGCTCGAAATCCGCGGCCACGCCGAAGCCCTCACCACCCCGACCGACTCCGTCTACGTCGACCCCAGCAGCGGCTTCGACGGCGCGATCATCCGCATCCACCCGCACCGGGTCATCAGCTTCGCTGTCAACGACCCCACCGGTGACGTTCAAAGCCTGAAAATCCACACCCGCGACGTCGGCTGACCCTGATCCGAATGTGACCCGGCAGTGGGTGTCCACGCCCCGCACGTGTGGTGACCAGATGGCCCCAGGACGACTGAGCTACACCGAGCATGCTCCCCCGCACGCGATCGGAGCTGTGGGTAGCGGCCCGGCCTGGTCGGGCGGCGGCGGTAACCCCTGCCTGTTATTCACCGCGGAGACTGCCGCCGCACGCCGTACCCCATGAGCTGCAGTACGACCCCGAGGGCCAACACGATCGGGCCCGTTGCCCGCCCGAATTTCGGCCGCTGCTGCGGCGACCCCGATCGTGGCGGAGTTGACCGGCAGGGATGAACACAGTGGTTCCAGCCGCGGCGGTCAGCCCGCCCCATCCGCATAGCTCACACACCACCGGATACTGCCACTGCTCCAGACCCATCAGGGCCTGCGCGAAGGTTCACCCTGACGAGCCGAAGTCAGGTAGTCAATCGTGATGGTTCGGGAGCGGTGTGGCCCGTGGGGAGGTTCCCGGTGAACATGAACTCCTCCAGGGCTGTCACGAGCCCGGTCCGGCTCCTGGTGGTCCAGGTGCCGAGAGGGGTGGGCTCGCGGGTGCTGCGTCCCTTTCGTCCGAATCCGGCGAGCCGGAGGAAGTCGACGCCGTAGGCCCCTTCGGGATCGCCCTCCGGCTCCCAGCGCGCGTCGAAGCAGAGCCCGTCGTGCACCCGGTGGCCGCTCACCAGCGCGGAGCCGTAGAACCACTCGATGGTCTCCGGTGAAGGGTCCACGGCGTAGAGGCTGTTGATGTCGATCCGCCAGCCGGGTGCCACGCGCAGGGGCTGCAGCCCTCGCCAGACCTCGCTCATGCCGTCCGCCATCCGTTCGCCCGTCCGGCGGCGCGTTTGCGGGCGTCCGCCGTGATCGTCCCGTCCACGGGGACCACCCTCGCATAGTAGGACGACTTCGGGCTCACTCACCCGCAGTCGTGGCGCGACCTCCGGTGCCATGACTTCCCGCTCGAACAGCTCGGCCGCCTGCGCATGCACCGCCGAACATGACGGACCTCCACCAGTCGGGGTTCCGGACTGGCAGGCACCGGAATGGGTCGACCTGAACCCTTACTCCGCTTCCGGAAAACGATGGCCTGCGCCTGCAGAGGACGCCACGGTCAACCGCATCACCGTCCGATTCGGGCCCGACCTGAGCAGCGGGGTTCCCTCCTTAGCCGGTCACACAGCTGAAAGCCTGGCGAGTGTGTTGGAACAGCATGAGCGGCAGTATGACCCCGGGGGCAGACACGATCGGGCACGTTCAGGTGACCACTGTGCTCGATACAGTGATCGAATGCTCAACTCCGCTAACGTGATCGACGTCCTGGACCCGATGTCGGGTCTCGTTCTTGCTGGCGAGGCTGGCGGGCGTCCGACGTTCGCGCTGTGGCGAGACGGTGCAGTGCGCCTTCTCGACGACAGACTCGCGGAGAACTCGCGGCGAGAGCTACCTCTGGACGATGACGTTCGCGTCCTTGCGGCGTCCGGCCTCGATCTGCTCATCCTCGCTTCCTCCGGCGGGCTCGTCATCGCCGGAGAGGAAGTGGTCACGGTGCCAGGACTACCCGCCGACGCGGCTGCGCTCCTGGGCGGTCTACTTGTCGTCGCCGTCCCGGACGGCGAGAGGCACCGGCTGCTCGCACTCGATTCCGCGACCGGGGCGATCCTCGACGACCAGGCGGTCGACGCCGCCGATGCTGGCGCCTTCCTGCATCGGCATCCTGCCGGAGACACGGCGATTCTCAAGCTCGCCATGGGGCAGGACGGCGTCCTCGCCTTCCGCGTCGATGTCGAGGGATCGCGCCTACATCTGACCGAGATACTCGCAGGAGATGATCCCGTGATCGCGGGCTTCAGTCCGTCGGGCGCGAGGCTGCTCGTCACCCCGTATCCGAGCGATCCGGAGACCGTACGGATGCTGTCGTGGCCGGATCTGCGGGAGATCTCACGGCTCGACGCGAGTGACGTCGACGCCGAGTACGGTTTCGGGCTCGCCGGATGCTGGATCGACGACGACCGGGTCGCCGTGCACGCGACCGAGGACGCATTGATCGTCACCGACGAGAACTTCGACTCGTCCGAACGCGTCGCACTGCCGATCGATCTCGGCGACGAGGGAGATATCGAGACCCTCACCCATCTGGGTTCGGGGAGCGTCGCCGTCGGTGCGTGGACGCCAGCCGGGCGGGTCACCCTCGTCGTGCGCCTCATCGAAGGAAAGGGCTGCGACTGACAACGCCTTTGTCCACGCGACGACGGCGTCGAGGACGACCGCGGTGTGGCGCCGATTCGGCTGTTCGGAAAACGATGGCCAGCGGCTACGAGATCGAGCCCGGCTCGGGCGGTAGGACGCGGTTGTGAGCGGTGAGCAGGATGTTGTCGAACGCGTTCACAGTGGCGGGCTCGGGTTGGGCGCGGCCGAGTTCGAGCAGGATCTGCTCGGCCAGGGCGCGCAGTTTGACGTTGGTGTCCTGCGAGCGCCAGGCCAATACCTTGAACGCCTGCTCGGCGCTGATGCGGTAGACGTACATCAACACCCCTTTGACCTGCTCGATCGCCGCGCGCTCTTCGATCATCTCCGGCATCCGCTCCTCGACCATGTGCTGTTCGGCCTCGGCCAGCCGGTCGGACAGATCGATGTAGAACCCGGACGTGCCGACAGGGCGGCCGGCCGCGTCGAAGATCCGGTCGGCGACCACCATGACCGCGTGCTCGCCACCGGCGGTGTCGAGGAAACGGTGACGGCTCGAGAACGGCTCACCGTGGCGGATCGAGCGGGTGATGGCCTCGGCGACGTGGTTGCGATCGTCGGGATGGTTGTGCTCGAGCACCAGCTCGGTGGTCGGTTCGACCTGGCCGGGGGTGTAGCCGTGCATGACGTACACCTCCGGCGACCATTCCCACCGGCCGGTGGTGAACCAGAACCGGAAGCTCCCGACCATCGGCCGGACCCCGGGGACCTGTACCCACTCCGGAACGTAGCCGTTGTTGTCCTGATCCCGTGATTCGCTCACGATCCGATTATTTCGCACGCCACCCAGACCGCGCCGCATCGATCTGATACACGTACCGCACCCCTGACCAGGCATTGAACCGGATCCGCCACGTGCTCCTGCCGCCATCCGGCGGGATGGACAAGGGTCTCGCCCCCAACGTCCTATAGGTACATGTGGGGCGAGACCCTCGTATCGGCTCAGCGGTCAGGGTTTGTGTGCTGCGCCGACACTTCAGCGCATACCAAGGGGTCGGTCTTCTGAACCGGTCGGTGCGCGATCGTGGCCGACAGATGATGGGGTCGTTACCGAAGCCGGTGGCTCAGGAGCCGAAGCTGCCGGTGGGGCTGTTGGCGCCGCAGCTGGTCTGAGCCGGGATCGGAGTACCGGGCGGGGCGGCCCCGACGGTGACCGTCAGTGTCTTCACGGAGGAGCTGTGCCTGACCTGCAGTGTGTGCGTGCCGGCGGTCGTCGGTGTCCAGTCCATCGCCTTGATGCCGGTGCCGTTCATCCCGATGAGGTCGTAGTGGACACATCGGCCGTTGTCGTAGAGGTAGATCCACGGGGGGGCCGCCGAGCAGGTTCGATGAACCGGCGCTTGTCGTGGCTCCCGACGTGTTCAGTAGATCGTCCACCACTTGGTAGGTGCTGCCCACCTGCACAGGCATCGGACTGCCTTGGATCGTCAAGCTCGGCGAGTCCGCCGCCGCAGCCGAGCCCACCGACCCGAGGACGGTCGCACCCGCGACCGCCAATCCACCTGCAGCCCAGCCGATTCGTCCCAGAATATGGCTCGATGCCATGTGCCCTCCCCAGGTGTTCGTAGCGCTCCCGCTGGACCCCGAATGATGCGGGAAGCCGGTCGGGCGCGGTGAATACTAGCCGTGCCGAATTCCGGAGTGGCCCGTTTCAGATCGGCGCGGGTGCCCCAACTTCCGGGGCGAAGGCCAGACCGAGATGGCCGCCGAACGCGACGCCGTGAGCGTCTGCCGCCCACTCCGCGGCGTTCGGAAAACGATGGCCGGGTGCACGCTGTGGGAGATCAGTTGCGCTCGGGGATCGAGACTTCCGCTGGTGAGAGGTCGAATCGCAGGCCACGCCACGATGGGTGGCGCAGGCCGGTGGTGGTGCGTTCGCGGTAGGCGACATCGCCGACGAGGTGTGGGGCGACCCAGTGCGCGGTGGCCGTGATCGAGCGCGGGATCTCCCCGGCGACCGGCGGCGCGGCAACCGCCAAGGCGTGCAGCTCGCGCTGCAGGGAGTGGCGGGTGAGGTCGCTGAATCCGGTGCCGACCGCGCCGAGCAGCGTCAGGTGCCCGTTCTCGTCGTGGGCGGCGACGAGCAGGGATCCGAATACCTCGGTGCTGGTGTGGCCCGGCCAGCCAGCCGACGACCACGACCTGGGCGGAGCGGCGCAGCGGGAGTTTGCGCCATGCCTGGGACCGCCCGGCCCGGTAGGTGCTGTCGACGCGCTTGCCGATCACGCCCTCGATGTCGTGTTCGGCGGCGACTTCCAGCATCCGCGAGACCGGGATATCGCGGTAGGACGGCGACAGCAGGACCGGGCCATGGGGCAGGCCCAGCTGTTCGAGGTGCTCGCGGCGCTGCAGGTAGGGCAGTGTGCGCAGGTCGCGGTTACCGAACCGCAGCAGGTCGAACACGTACAGGCATGCCGGCACGGTGCGGATCAGCGACCGGCTCGGCCGCGCGACGCCCAGGCGGCGCCCGATCCGGTCGAACCGCGGCACGCCACCACGGTCGGGGGCCACGAGCTCCCCGTCGAGGGTCATCTCCCGGCCCGCCGCCAGCGCCGTCAAGGCCTGGGCGATCTCAGGGAAGGCCGCGTTGAGGGAGTTGCCGTTGCGGCTGACCATGTGGCACACGCCGTCGGAAATCCATGCTAGGCAGCGGATTCCGTCGTACTTCCATTCGTAGGCGTACCGGGTGTCCTCGTCGGCGGGAACGGGCCCGGGCGTGGCGAACATCGGCGCCGGAAGGCGCACCATGACCAGCAGCGTACCCACTGAACAAACCGACAGGTCTCAATTGGTTGCCGTCCGAGGGGCCACCGCCAGACGCCTGGACCACCCGAATCCGGGGCGGCGCGCCGGCGGTGCTACACGTTGCCGCCGTCCGTGGGTACGTTGCAACCGGTAGGTGTGAATATGCACGCCAGGAAGGCGACGACGGGGGCGAGGAGACCGACCGACCCGCTGGAGGAACCGGTCTCCGCGACCGGGGCTGGCGCGTCGGCGAAGGTCGGCGGCGCGGCCACCGCCTGCCCGGCTCCGACGGTCAGCGCGGTGGCAATGCCGACTGCCGCAAGGAAAGTGCGCATGCAGGAGAACCCTTCGATCGAGCGCGGGCCCGAACCGCTCGGCCCCGTCGGCGAAGAGTTAATCATTTCCATTTCAAAACATCCGGCGGATTCGGTGCGCCGAGAGCCCCGAATTCCATGGGGTTGGGCGGCGATTTGTGTGGCGGTCGGGCTGTTCGGAAAACGATGGTCAGCAGCCCGCGTCAGGATGCAGTGTGTGCTGGTGCCCTTCGAGGGCCGAGACCCACAGGTTGGGGCCGCGGACCTCGTCGATGGTGTCGACCGTGATCAGGTGGTTAGGGCCGCAGACTTCGACCATGCGGTTCACGCAGCGTGGTCCGGTGACCACGCATCGAGCGCGGTAGTGCTCACGGGCGTGGTCATCGGCGTCGATGAGGGCTTCGATTCCGGAGACGCTGAGGAAGGTCACGCCCGACAGGTCCACCACGACCAGCCGACCGGTGGTGGCGATCGCGTCGGAGAGGTGTTCGCGCAGTACGTCGATGGTGGTGGCGTCGACCTCGCCGACGACGTTCAGGATCACGATCGACGGCGACGGCCTGCTGCGGGTAATGTGCAGCAGCATGCCTCGCGGGTTCGACACTCCAGCCGAACCACCCGTGTTGAGGAACTGATCCGACACCCAGCATCAGATCCCTTACCCGACCGCAGGGACACGACACCGCAAGTTACGGCCCTTGCCGGAAAGACGCAGGCAGGGCCGCTTTTTCAGCCGTGATCGTTGTACGCCCGCAAGCAGATCCCAACTCCCCGCCGCGGGCGTTCTCACCGCGTGGACCCCCGCCCGTCAGCGGATCTGCCGGAACCGGGCCGGGCGGGGGCGGGCAATCTCCACAGCGGTCACCGGGACGTGGCCCGACCCGATAACCGCTGAACATCGTAGGTGCACTCAGGCGTGTGGCAGGAGCACCACGCCCACGCGGTGCCTACAGGCACAGCTCGGTGTCCGGGAGGTCGCGGTCGGCGCGATGCGACAACTGCTGCGCGAAGGATTCCGTCCACGCAGCCGATTCCGATTCCTCGCTGGTTCGTTCTGCCGGCTGAATCGGCCGTCCGGGAGCGGCTCCACGCTGTTTGTCGGTCTTGGCGCGGGCCTGCAGCGCCATCAGGCGTACGCCCCAGGACACGTAGGCCTGCACGCTCATCCCCGCGCACTCGGCGGCATCGCCGAGCATCAGCAAGTCGTCCTCGCCGACCGTCACCACGATGTCCCTGCTCGCCATCCGATCCACGCTAGACCTCGAACGACAGGCCGCCATGCCTACCAGGTCGGGAAGGCGATCAGCCCGGTCCGGTCCGGGGCTGACAGCGGGCGGGACTGATAAGCCATCATCGCCAAAGCCATCGACATGAGTACTCCACCCGGACAAGGAAACCCGCCACACCGCAGCTGACACGGGCCGCTCCTACACCGTCTACCGGTCCGGCGCGCGTCAGAGCTTCGCGATCAGCAACCCCGCCAGTCCGATGATCAGTCCCAGCCAGTAGGTCCAGTGGTGCATGACTCGCCGTTGAAAAGTGAAAGCCTTATCTTCGAAGGTCGCCATCACGTTCTGGTCCCAGGCGACGTTGATGAACCGCCCCATGAAACGCGACGCGTGCAGTCCTGCGCCGAGATAGATGACCATCATCGTTGCAAGGCCGACCTGGAACGAGGGCTTGTCGGCGACGGCGAAGGTGCTGCCGAGAAGCCCGATCGCGGCGGGCGTGGCGAGGTACAGGCCGATATGGAACTTGATGTAGTCGTACATGAGTTTGGCTTGTTCACGGCGACTCGCATCGTCGACGCCCTCGGGCCATGCGCTGCCGTCGAGGAAAGTCCGTACCGACTGTCTCAGGTGTTGCATGGTTCGATGCCTCCCAGTCCAGTGGTCCTGAACGAGATACCTGCCCCCGACAGCCTAAGAGCAGCAGTCGATCCGGGATGCTGAACGAGCCCCGATTCGAGCCCGCGCCATGCGCCAGCCAGCACAGTCCGACAGCTGTTCGGAAACGATGGTCAGCCGACCATCCTCGCGTATTCGGCCGTTCTCATTCTTCGCGCCGCAGTAGTGAGGCAAGGATCCTCTGAGCTTCATCGCGGACACCGGGGTCGTCGTCTGATGTCAGCTTTCGCAGCTGCTTGATCAGTCGGTCGGCACCCTCAGCCGTCATCCAGTCCGGGTAGCAGTCAAGAGCAGCCTGGATCTCGTCCGCGGTCGAGGTCTCGGCGGCGTAGCTCCTGGCCAGCAGTACACAGCGCAGGCCAACGATGTCTTTGTGTGCAAGCAGGGCCACGGCAGTCTCTTGCGTGACTGCGGTGTCCTGGTCCAGGAGAAGACGATGGAGGACGTCCGCCACCTCGTCCACCCTGGCTGATATCGCGAGCCGCCGTCCAGCTGCGGCGCGAACCGACCAGGCCGGGGAATCGGCGTCCCTGATCGCGATGCTCTGCTCTGCCCCACCGGAAGACTTCATACGCCCAGCTTGCCAGCGGGCAGCCCGTGGGTTCCGCGAGCCGGTGTCGGCCACCGGCCGCGGGCGCCACCGCGGCCGGGCGCTCGACGGTGGGTGTGTCCAGCAGAGCGTGCAGACGGGCGATGAAGACGTCGATGCTGCCGTAGCGCGCGAGGACCTGTGCGAGCAGTTGGTGCGCGGTCGATCCCTGTCGGAGGTTAGGTTTGTGGCGACGCGGGTGTTCGGTAAGCGGACCGTGTGGGGCGCGGCCGTGCGGATCCGGTGCACAGCCCGCCATCGGCTCAAGGCCGGCCGTGGAGTTCGCTAGAGCCAGCTGGCCATGAGCCTCAGTCGGTTCTGGAGACGGTTGCCCGACCGCGGGCGATATCAGCAGATCCCCGGCATCTCGCCGTCGAGCAGAACCTGGATGAAGCACTGGATGTTCGAGCTGCCCATGGTCGGAGCGGGAGCCGGGTCCGCGCTCGCCGCCGCGCTCATCATGGCAGATGATTGATCCGTCACCGGCCAACCCGGCTCCGCTGGACCCGGTATTGCCAGACCCGATCGGGAACGCCGCACCCGGAACCGCTGTCGGAATGAATGGGATGGCGCGGCATCAGCGCACGACCGAGTAACGCACGCAGGCGAATTCGCCGTTGTGGGCGACTTCCGTGGCCTTCAGTTCGAGACGGCGGGGAAGCAGGGGTGCGCCCGCGCCCAGCGTGACGGGGGCGATGGAGACGATGATTTCGTCCAGCAGCCCGTGATCGGCGAATTGGCCGACCAACTCGCCGCCGCCCATCAGCCAGAGGTCTTTGCCATCAGCGGCCACGGCCATCTCCTTGTGCACGACCTCCACCGGCTTCGAGGTCAACCGGACGTCGCGGCCGTCGTCGAAGGCCGGGAACTCGCGATGGGTGAACACCCAGGTCGGCATGTTGTAAGGCCAGGGCTCGGTGGAATTCTCATTGATCCATTGATAGGTGCTGGCGCCCATGGCGATCGCGCCCGCACCAGCCGCGAACCGGTTCAGTCCCAGCGGGCCGTCCCAGTCGACCTGCCGAGACAGCAGCCAATCCAGGTTGTGGTCGGGGGTCGCCAGGAATCCGTCCAAGCTGGTAGCGGTGTGGTAGACAGTCTTGAAGGTCATGTCATCCTCTCTGGTGTAGCCATTCGATGGGATCGCCGTCTCCGATTTCGGTTCCGGCGATGGATAACTCGGTTCGCAGCCAATGCCGTACGAGATACCTGCGGTGGGTGGAGTAGCTGAGGATGTGGGCGATCACGCTGCCGATGACGAAGCTCTGCGGCGGCTCGCACAGTGCATCGATCAGGGTGTCGCCCCAGCCGCCACGCTGGGTGAGATCGCGGATGGTATCCAGCCACCGAACCGCTACGCGCTCGTGGCGTTTCACCAATTCCGGGAGGGCGTCGTCGGCGGCCGTCGGGATATCCTCGCCGTCGATCGCGGCCAGCCACACCTCCTTCGATTCGATGAGATGGGCGAGCACGGTGGCAATGGATTCTTCGGGCCCCCGGAACGATTCCACTAGCAGGCCCGGAATTCGCACCTGCCGGTACTGCGATTCGTCGAGTTGCGCTGCCATGCCGAAGAGTTCGCGGGTGTCCTCGATATCGTGATGGATCAGCAGGGTCGTGGGATCCAGCACGGCCTGTTCTTTCGGCGCGCTCGTCACCCACAGCGACATGGGCGGGTGAAAGTGGATGCCATTGCTCGTGGGCAACCACCGTCGGCGCTCGTCCGCGGGAGTCAGGCTCGGCGGATGCCCGAACGCGGCGCTGAACGCGCGGCTGAAACCCTCCACCGAGTCGTACCCGGCCGCGAACGCAACGTCGGTCACCGACTTACCCGTCGACAGCTCCCACACCGCCCGCTCCAGCAGCACCCGCCGCTTCAGCGCCACCGGCGGCTCGCCGGTACCACGCGAGAACTGCCGGGTGAAATGGAACGGCGAAACGAAGGCATCAGCCGCCATCGCACCGAGCGTGGTGTTGTTCTCGTCCAGCACCGCGTCGAGCAGTTCGCGTAGTCGATCTCGTCCGGTCTTGGCCACACGACGAGTCTGCCAACGCGGCCCCGAAACCCGCTTGACCGATCTTGCTCAGCCTCCGACTCCACCTCGGCGTACGGGTTCAGGCCGTACTCACACTGCAAAATGACGCATCCCGCCAGCGACGGATCAGCAGGGCCAGTTGACCTTCGCCTGCCTACTGCTGGTGGCTGGATGACAGTCGGTGTTCGAGGTCCGAGAGATCGACGGCGACCACGCCGTCGTCGAATCCGCCGAGGCTGATGCCCCGGCCGCTACCCGTTCCCACGCGGCCGGCCAACCTGGTGCCCACCGCCAACTCCTCGACGCCGACATCTACAGTCGCACCGCCGATTTCACCACCATCCCCGATCGGATCCGCCGGCGCTGGCGCGCCACCGCGGACGACCTGCTCCCGCGCGCCTACCTGCGCTATCAGTGCGTCGCGATCGTGCCCGCGGCGCACGAGCCCCAGGTCTGGTAGCCCAGATACGCCGCCTCCCACCTCGATTCGTGTGACTGGCAGCGGTAGATGATGGCGGTGCCCCCCAGCCTCAGGTGGCGCGTGTCCTACAGGTCGATGGTCTCTTCGATGATGTTGGTGCCCAGTTCTTCGGGGAACAGCGGGTTCCGGTCGGCTGCCGCGCCGAGGATGAGGCCGTCGAAGTCTCTGTTCTCGTAGTCGAAGCCCTCCGCCGTGTCGCCCGGGCCCGCGACCTGGAGTCTGCGGGGTCGAACCGGCCAGGAACCGACGCTGTTGAGCGCGGCGGCCTCTGCGGGGGTCGGGGCAGGGCTGGCGTAGGACACGAACTCCCAGGTCCGGTGGTCGATGAGGTCGCACTCGCACCAGGCCAGGGTGTAGCGCAGCTGCAAGGCACCGCGCCCGATCCCGCACACCGTGCGCGGATTCAAGCCCGAGCGCTCACCGTTCACGCGGAGCAAGACCTCCAGCACGCTGTTGTGGGCGTCGCCGTCGAGGGTCTCGCATGTGCCCAGCGACACCAGGATCAAATCGGCGCCGGCGGCGCGTAGCGCTGCCCGGAACGAGTACCCCGGGCTGTCGAGTTGCCGCGCGAAGGCGCCGGGATCGGCGGCGGTGATGTCGGAGTCGCCGACCAGAATGAACGGTGCGCTCAGACCGCTGTCCAGGGCGGGAAACACCGCTGCGCTGCCGAGCATGAGAGGCCAGGTACTGGCCGGTGCCACAGACGTCATCGTCGAACTCCTCACGTGGTCGAAAAGATCCGGAGAAGAACCGAACTTGCAGCAGACACCCGCAGCGCGACGCCGTGCGAAATGCGCACATCACATGCGGGGCGCAGCCCATGCTACCTGCAGCTACCTGCGCCGATGGCTCCCGGACACGCCTGGCCACCCGGCCCAGTAGAGGAACCCGACGTCAGGTTTGTCACGTTCACCAACGAAAACCGTGGCGGGGCAGCGGCTCATCGCGCTCAGGGAGCGGATCCGCAGCCGTGCCGGCATGTCCTCGATCCGGCAGACCCGGTCCATGGCCCCGCCCGGCCTCCGGGAGAAGAACCGGGCGGGTGGTCATGCATTCCCACAGATGGCCACCGAAGGGGAGGTGGCCGAGAAATATCGTAGGCGCGGGCGGCCCGATCAGGCCCTCTCACCACGCCGCCGCCGAGGGTGGTGGCCCGCCTCGAACCGGATTGGGACAATGATGTCCGATGAACGAGGGTCTCGCCCCAGCGTCGCTGTAGTGCACGTAGGGCGAGACCCTCGTATCGGCTCAGCGGTCAGGGTTGTTGTGTGCTGCGCCGACACTTCAGCGCATACCAATGGGTCGGTCTTCTCAACCGGTCGGTGCGTGATCGTGGCCGACAGATGATGAGGTCGTTACCGGCTCTCCGGAACCCCGAGATACCGACGAATGACCCTGAACGAACGGGCCGCGCGGATCGCACGGTTGTGTTCGCATGGTTGCGTTGCAGTGATGTCGACACCGAAGCCGCGGTGAACTCATGCCCATGCTCGCGTTCGGCAAACAATGGTCTTGGGCGAATTCAGTTGGTCTCGGGGATGGTGATGTCTTCGGGTGCGCGGTCGAATCGCAGTCCGCGCCAGGATGGATGGCGCAGGCCGGTGGCGGTGCGTTCGCGGTAGGCGGTATCGCCGACCAGCCGCGACGTGACCCAGTGCGCGGTGACCGCGATCGACGACGGCACCGTGCCGGCGACCGGCGGCGTCGCGGTGGACAGTGCCAGCAGCTCGAGGAGCAGGGAGCGGCGGGCGGCGTCGGTGAACCCGGTCCTGACCGCGCCGAGGAGCACCAGCTGCCCGTCTTGGTCGTGGGCGGCGATGAGCAGGGATCCGAACACCTCGCCGCCGGCGTGGCCGGGCAGCCAGCCGACGACGACCGCTTCGGTCGCGCGCCGCAGCGGGAGTTTCCGCCAGGCCTGAGACCTTCCGGCCCGGTATGTGGAGACGCGTACACCGCCTACTGCCGCGCCAAGCTGGCGATGATCATGGCAACCATCGACTATGTCGAGGAACTCGACGGAACCGGTGTCACCGTGAATGCCCTGCACCCCGCAACCCTCATGCCGACGACCATGGTGCGCGAAGCCGGTGTCACACCGATCAGCACCGTCGCCGAAGGCGCAAACGCCACTCTCCGCCTGATCTGCGATCCAAGCCTGGCCCAGACAACAGGCAGGTATTTCAACGGCACCCGACAGAGCCATCCGCACACACAGGCAGACGATCCGGCGACACGCCGACGGCTACGCGAAATCAGCGACACAGCAATCGGTTTGGTCGTGACATGAGCACTTGGTGGGCCGGGAGGTCGCGCACCCCTCCCGGCCCACCATCATGCCGAAGGGTGCGTCGGATACCTCAGAGCCGGGCATCGCACCCCGAATCAGGAGCCGGACTTGGACTGGCCCGCGGTGCCGTTGATCAGACTGAGGATGTTGATGATGGCGTGGCTGCCGTTGTCGAGTGCCGAGCTGCCGGAGTCGAGCATGGCAGAACCGGAGGACGAGCCGGCGGAACCGGAGGACGAGCCTGCCGAACCCGAGGACGAGCCGGCGTCAGCCGAACCAGAGGACGAGCCTGCCGTACCCGCGCCGGTGGCGGGAGAGCCGGCAGCGGAGGCCGCCGCGACCGGGCCGAGGAACAGGGCGGCGGCCGAGAGGGTCGCGGCGGCAACAATCTTGCGAGAGAACATGTAGGGAGCTTCCTTTCACAGTCCAGATAACGACGCCATCACGACGCACACCAAAATGTTATGAAGAAGAAACCCGCAAAACCACTCCTGATTCTGTGTGAATAATCATCGTTAACAATGGGCAAACAGCGGACTTTGCCGAGGTAAAGCTATTTGATCTTCATTCCGCCCCCGAATTCGATGATCGAATTCGATTGCTTTTTCTACGGATCCGCGTATCGGGCTGCGGCGGAGGAGATTTCGTATCGGACCTCCGATCCCGGCTCGGCGCGACCTCGAGCTGAACGACCCGCTCGGGGACCGGTTGATATGGCGGCGATCCGCCGTTCCCGAGTGAACGCGAGGGCGCGACATACTCAGAGGACGATGCCGTCCTCGACATCTCTCCCATCCTGTGCTAGTCGGGGCCAGCGGCTCGGCGCAGCGCGTACCGCACCCCTGACCAGGCATTGAACCGGATCCGCCATGTGCTCCTGCCGCCATCCGGCGGGATGGACAAGGGTCTCGCCCCCAACGTCCTATAGGTGCATGTGGGGCGAGACCCTCGTATCGGCTCAGCGGTCAGGGTTTGTGTGCTGCGCCGACACTTCAGCGCATACCAAGGGGTCGGTCTTCTGAACCGGTCGGTGCGCGATCGTGGCCGACAGATGATGGGGTCGTTACCGAAGCCGGTGGCTCAGGAGCCGAAGGCTGCGGTGATCAGGATCAGTTGCTCTGCGCGACGAGGTGGCGGCGGATCGTGTCCTGCAGGCCCCGGACCGCGGCGGCAGGCCAATCGGCACCGTAACTCAGACCCGGGAAGTTGTCGGTGCAGGCGACGAACTGCTGCTGGGCCGGAGACCACCGAATCCGATACGGAGCGTCATGGACCCTCCGCTCGATCTCACACATGGCCGTCTCGATTCTGTGGTGCCGCGCCGATGCCTTCAGCGTGGCACCGGCACATCCGCACCAGTAGTGACCTTGGCCCCGGAACGAGCGAACCGAACGGCACCGATCACGAGGCCACCAGCGGGGCCGGGTGAGCAGCCGCGCCCGCGATGCCGGACGTATCCCCATAGTTTTCTCACGGTTCGAACAGCAGAATTCGGTTCGTGAGGTCGAATGACCAACTGTGCTAGGAAATGCCATCCCGTGCCCGTTCCCTTCGGTCGGACCCGTTCGGAAAACGATGGCGAGAACGCTCAAGCCGCCAATCGCTGCGTCGGCTGTGCGGGCCGGGAGTCGGTTCGAAGCCGGGTCCTGGCCCGCGGGTGGTTCAGGAGCCGAAGCTACCGGTAGGGCCGTTGGCGCCGCAGGTGGTCTGAGCCGGGACCGGAGTACCAGGCGGGGCGGGTACGACGGTGACCGTCATAGTTTTCCCACGCCAGGCCATACTGGTCTGCAGTGTGTGCGTGCCGGCGGTCGTCGGTGTCCAGTTGATCATCTTGATGCCGGTGCCGTTCATCCCGATGATGTCGGCGACGACGCACCGGCCGTTGTCGAAGAGGTAGATCGTAGAGCCCTTGAACGGGTTCGATGAACCGGTGAACGTTTCGCCCGAAGTGACCGTCAGATCGTCTACCACTTGGTAGGTACTGCCCACCTGCACCGGCATCGGACTGCCTTGGATCGTCAAGCCCGGCGAGTCCGCCGCGGCAGCGGAGCCCACCGACCCGATGACGGTCGCGCTCGCGACCGCCAATCCACCTGCAGCCCAGCCGATTCGTCCCAGAATATGGCGCGGTGTCATTTGCCCTCCCCGTTTGTTCGTAGCGCGCCCGTCGGACCCCGGATGGTGCAGGCGGCCGGTCGGGCGCGGTGAATACTAGCGGTGCCGAATTGTGGAGCGGCCCGATTCCGGTCGGCGGGGGTGCCCCGACTTCCTGGGGCGAAGAACCCGCCCGGGATGGCCGCCGGACGTGACGCCGTGAGCACCTGCTGCACGTTCAGCGGCGTTCGGAAAACGATCGTCTGCCGAGCACGAACACCTCGCCGGATCCGGATCCGTTTCCGCAGGCCGACCACTCGAAGCGCCCCCGAATTCCATGGGGCTCAACTGGTCTAGGGCTCGGGGGTTGGATGTTGGACTCAACCGTGCCGCAGCGCGACACGGGGGGGCTGAGCTCAGGATGAGGTGTGCAGGCGCCTGTAGCTGGTCGTGATCCAGGGGTTCGGCCCGCAGGCCTCAGCGACGGAGTCGACGGTGATCAGGTCCAGGGGGCCGCAGACTTCGAGTAGGCGGTTCACGCACCGCGGTCCGGTGACGACGCACAGCGCGCGGTAGTGCTCGCGGGCGTGGGTGTCGGCGTCGAGGAGGGCCTGTAAGCCCGGGAGACCGAGAAAGGCCAGCCGCGACAGGTCCACCACGACCAGTCTGCCGGTGGTGGCGAGCGACACTCGCAGGTGTTGGCGCAGTTCGCCGACGGTGGTGCAGTCGATCTCTCCGGTAATGGTCACGATCGTGATCGACGGGGAGGGTCGACTGTGGGTGATGTGCATCAGGGTGCGCGTCCGGTTCGGCGTGACTCCAGCCGATCCTGGCGAGGTGATGAATGAATCCGGCATCAGGATCAAATCCCTTGTCCGACTGCGGGTGACGCCCCCGAGGGCCACCGCAAACGAATCGCCATTGCCGTAAAGGCGCAGGCTGGGCTGTTTGTTTCAACCGAGGTCAGTGTATTCCGGACCGCGGGATGCTCGGAACAGATCGGCGGCGGAGTCGGTGGTGGTCACGAGCAGCCGCGGTGGTCGCTACGGAGCTGGTCGCGTTCGGCGGTGAGCGCGGCGTTGGTGTCGCGCAGCGCGGTGTTGGCGTCCTCGAGGTCGAGGATCCGCGCGATCGCGACCAGGTTGATTCCCTGCACGCTCAGGGCGGCGATCCGCGCGAGCCGCGCCAGGTCGTCGTCGCTGTAGCGGCGGGTGCCCCCCGAGCTGCGGGCCGGGGTCACCAGCCCGTGTTGCTCGTAGAGGCGCAGCGAATGCGCTCCCATTCCGGCCAGCTCGGCGGCCACCGAGATCCCGTACACCGCCTGCCCCGGGCCGGGTCGGCGGCCGGGCGGGTGATGGTCGTGTCGATCCGGCAGCATCCGGACTCCTCTCTCGCAGACTCCAGATTACCTCACCACGATGCTTGCACTCTTCTCATCAGAGTGCTAAAACAAATCTACGTCAGATGACACAAGTTATCTGAGTTCCCTTCGATCGAGAATGGAGTGAATGGGAGGTGGCGACCATGCTGATGCGTACCGATCCCTTCCGTGACCTGGATCGCCTCACGCAGGCGGTGTTCGGCACCCCGGCCCGGCCGGCGGTGATGCCGATGGACGCCTGGCGCGAAGGCGACGAGTTCTTCGCCGAGTTCGACCTGCCGGGCATCGACCCGGACTCTCTGGACCTGGATGTCGAACGCAATGTGGTGACGGTGAAGGCCTCGCGCCCGGATCTGGATCCGGGCCGGTCGATGATCGCCGCGGAACGCACCCGCGGGGTGTTCTCCCGCCAGCTGTTCCTGGGTGAGAATCTCGACACCGACGCCATCCGCGCCGACTACCGCGACGGGGTACTGCGCCTGTCGATCCCGGTCGCGGAGAAGGCCAAACCCCGCAAGATCGAGATCACCCGGGCCGAGCCCGACCGTCAGGCCATCAACGCCTGATCCCGGGTCTGTCTCATGGCGACGACGGGGGTCAGGTGATGACCGCACCGACTGGTACCAGTGCCACGCAACTCCTGTGGCTCGATGCACGGCTGCTCGCGCTGGATCCCGACATCGAGGAACTGTTCGCCGAGGTCGACGACATCCTGCGCGGTGCCGCGCCCCGCGCCCCGCGGCCGGGCCCGAACCCGGTGCCGGCGCCGTGGTCGCGCCGGTCCGGGCGGGCGCGCGTCGGACCGTACGCCCGCCTGTGCCCCCGCGGCCACAATCCGGGCCCGGTTCCACCGGTTCCGCGCGGTCCTCCGAGTCCGGGTGGCATGGCGGCCCGAATTCGACATCGTGAACGTTGCAGGAGGTGATGCCTATCGCCCGACAGCTCAATCGATCCGCGTGGGAGGCGGGCCGCGTCGACCCCGGAGCCTGCACCCGGCACCGATCCCCGACCCGACACGGGTGTGCACAGCCACTCGAGGTGGCATCGCAGGCACGGCGCGTCGCTCCCGCCCCCATGCGGCCCTTCACAACACGACGTCAGATTCCTTCCACCCACGGGTGAGCCCGGTCAGCTCGAGCTTCCGGGCTCACCCGGCCCTTTCACCGAATCGACTCCCACCCGAGGAGGAGACCGCCATGACCACCACCGCGACCTTCGCCCCGGCAGGCAGCGACCTCGACCGCGCCCAGCACATCGACGACAGCGACCGCGGCGCCGGCCTGGACACCGCCGCGCTGCAGCCGCCGCACGAACGGGTGCGCGCCGCCATCGACACCGCCACGCTCGCCGACCGTTTCGACCAAGCCTGGATCACCCCACTGGATCTCGATGACGACTATGACTACGCCCGCGACTGACACCACCCCCACCGACACCACCCGCTGCGACCCACACACCAGCGGCGGGAAGGGATCGCGGTGCTGGCGGCACGGCCAGGTCGCCTGGTTCAACACCGGAAAGGGCTTCGGGTTCCTGACTCCCGATACCGGTCCTGCGGTGTTCGTCGACTACCAGGCGATCGACGTCCCCGGCTTCAAAACCTTGCACGCCGGGCAGCCGGTGGTGTTCACCGCCGCCGACACCCCCCGCGGGCCCGAAGCCACCCGCGTCGTGCCCTACACCCGCACCCATACCACCGCACCCACCCCGTCGCACCGCCCCCACCAGGCACGACAACACCGATCGCGCTGCCGACACCACATGTCATGACACGGTCCCCAGCCCACAACCTCCGTCCGGACACGACCACCACGCCAGCACGAGGAATCATCATGACCTCCCGACCGCATCCGCATACCCGCACCGACCATCGCCGCGACATCGGCCACACGCCCACCACCGCCCCCGATTCCGGTGACGCACCGGTGGTGCACTGGCCCGAACCCAGCCCCCTGCGATCCTGGTGGAACACCATCATGGCTGCCGCCCAGCCGCCGGGTGCGACACTGAGGCCATGACCGAGGACGACCGCGGCACCGCTGAGGTGGTGGCCTCGGTGGAGAAGGTGGTCGCCGCCGGCAACGCACTGCAAGCGGGCTGGTTCCGGTTCCACTTCGCCGACCAACGCTGGGAGTGGTCCGACGAGGTGGCCCACATGCACGGCTACACGCCCGGCGAAGTGACCCCGACCACCGAGCTGTTGCTGTCGCACAAACATCCCGATGACCGCGACCGGGTGGAAGCGGCCTTGGTCTCCTCGGTGCACGACCACGCGCCCTTCTCCAGCCGCCACCGCATCATCGACACCCACGGCATCGAGCACCATGTCGTGGTGGTGTCGGACTCGGTCACCGACGACGCCGGCACCGTGGTCGGCACCGAGGGCTACTACATCGACCTGACCGACCGCGACCCCGCACAGACCCACGCAATCCTCGACGACCTGCTACCGCGGATACTCCAACATCGGGTAGTGATCGAGCAGGCCAAAGGAGCGCTGATGCTCGTCTACGGCATCAGCGCCGAGCAAGCATTCCGAGTACTGGTGTGGCGCTCACAGGAAACCAACATCCGCCTGCGAGATCTCGCGGCCCGGCTGATCACCGAAATCGCCGCCATCCAGATCACACCGGCGACACGCTCGCAATTCGATCACCTGCTGCTAACCCTGCACCAGCACGCCCCTCCCACGCCGGTCGACCAAGGGCCTCACACCTCGAAAACTCACCCAGGGACTGAACGGCGCTGATTGCGCAAGGCTCCGGAGTTGGTGAGCCGTCGGCAAACGCTGACCCCTGCCCTTCCTGGCCGTGTAGCGCACATCCGATGGGCAGGTAGACCGCACGCCAGGCGCGCCTCAGGACCTGGCTATATGGCTCGGCGTGCCTACCCCATCGGGAAAACGACAGGGCGATCGGTCCACTGACCAACTGTGCCGCAGGGATGTCATCCCATGCTGTCTCCCACGGTGGCCGTACTGCGCTGGACTGCGGCGATCGGATCAGTTGCTCTGAGCGAGGAGGTGTCGGCGGATCGTGTCCTGCAAGCCGCGGACGCTTCCAGCCGCACTTCGCAATTCGGGAGATTGCCGATTCTGCTGACGGCTGGAGTACTAGGGCGTGTCTCCTGAAGCCGGTGATGGTTCGCGCGATGATTCTCGAGTGAGTCGCGAGTGAGGACACACCCTAGAGTCCCCGGAGCCCGAGCAGCCGACTCGCTAGGCGAGGTGGTCGATCCCCTCGCCCCCTCAGTCGATCTACGAGCTCAGGCGTGTGGGGTGGGAACGAGTCGAGGATCTCAGCGGGCCCGAACGCGATGGGTTCGCCTCGTTTCGCACGGTCTCGAGCATCCGTCCAATCCGTGATGAGGAGATACCATCCCGCTTCCGCGACTACTGGCGAGTCTGAGGTCAAGACCGCTTCGATCTCCACGACGCCGTCGCTGAGCGTGGCGACATCCTCGACCGTCCGAGATATCGACACGATCTTCGCCGATGGATCGCTGTTCCAGACGGTCGCGTTGGCCCACCGCTTGAAGAGCTCGGTCTCCTTGCGTTCTCTGGCATCTTGACGCCACCAGAATGCGAGGAGCCCCGCCACGATGAGTCCAGTGGAGCCCCAGAGAACGAACTCGAACATGCCCACACATCATAGGGATCGAGACGCCAGCCTCTCCGAGAGGCGGGCGTATCCGAGGAGAGCGTGCAGAGGCCAGGCGGGCTTGACCGACCTCGCGGCTCAGGTGAGCGGGTGTGCTCGTCGTCGGTAGTGGCTGAGGCGGACTTGGTGTTGTCGGCGATGCGCCCGGAACTGGCCAGCGTCAAAGACCTGACCGCGATGGAACGGCAGCGACGACCCACCGCGCGGCAGCGACCAAATTTGCTGCCAGGATCACCGATCGACCCTGTCTCTAAAACGGTCGATTTACAACACCATCGACACCTCGGCGCGGTGTGGTTCGCAGTCCCAGGTCACCCGAACCGGCCATGTATCGAGAAAACGTGTCGAAAAGTATTGGTGTCCAACAAGCTCGGCAGCCTGCAGATGACAGATCGCCATGGCGAACACCTGGGCCCACTGTGCCTGTGCGATCCGCCGGGCCGGGTCCTCGCGCAGGAGTTCCTCGCGCCGAAGCTGGCGGGCCATCTCCTCTTCCTCACGCACCCGGTCGTCGCGGGTCTCCCGCAGTTCGGCAATTGTGCGGGGCATCGCCAATTCTCGGCGGCGGGAATGACCGGGACATCCAGGATGGCGGTGTCGGGCTGAGCGCCGGGCCGGCAGACCATCCGTCGAGCGGCGACATACTGGTCGGGTTCGATCGCGACGTCGGTCGGCCAGCTCGTCGGCCCTGGGAGCAGCAGGTTGTTGCTGTCGACACAGATTCCGAGGTCACCGTCAAGGGTGAAGATCAGATCACCGATATGGTGGCGCAGCTTCGAGAGTTTGTACGTTAGACAAGCAATGCTCCTGTGGTGCATCACATTGATCGACAGGTGCGTGGCGCCTGGGCGCGGAAGTTGTTCTCAGGTATCGAGATTCATGGTGGGGAGGCCGATCGGCGCGGGTGTTCGGTGTCGATCGCGGTGACGATTGCGGAGGGCTATTCGGGTATCGCGCTGAGCTGGTAGAAGGCGATCAATCCGCAGTGCGGTTGGCGACCACGCCGGGATTCGTCTTCGACAACGCACCGGCGAGCTCATCGAGGTCGTCTCCTGACCTCACGGGGAACCCCGTACGTCGTTCCCTCGGTAGATTTCTCAGGCGGCGGACGGGTTTTCGAGGACGATTGCGACTCCTTGACCGGATCCGATGCAGACTCCGATCGCGCCGTAGCGCGCATTGCGTTCCCGCAGTTCGGTGGCCAAGGTCAGGACGTAGCGGGCGCCGGTAGCGCCGAACGGATGACCGATCGCCACCGCGCCGCCGTTCGGTGTCAGCTTCTCGTCGGGGATGACGAAGCCGTCCAGCTGGTTGGGCAGTTCACGCAGTACGCCCAGGGCTTGGGCGCTGAATGCCTCGTGTACTTCCCACACGTCGATCTGCTCGGGTGTCAGGCCGGCGCGTTGGATCGCCAGCGGCAGCGCCCACGCCGGGGCCAGACCCATGTAGAGCGGATCGATCCCGTACACCGCCGAGGACACCACCCGAGCCAGCGGTTCTACTCCGAGTTCGGCCGCTCGTTCCCCCGAAGCCAGGACCAATGCGCTGGCCCCGTCTGTGAGGGGTGTCGAGTTCCCCGCCGTCATCTGCGTAGTCCCCGGCTGCGGGGTCAGCGCCGCCAGCCTTTCGGCGGTGGTGTCGTCGCGGATGAATTCGTCGTGCTCGAACAGGCGGGCGGGAGTCTTCCTCGTCGCGGCGATCTCCACCGGCATGATCTCCTTGGCCAGCCGCCCGGAATCCCTGGCCGCCTTGGCATTTCGCTGCGTCCGCAGCGCGAACGCGTCGATTTCCTCCCGGGTCAACCCGTAGCGGTCGGCGACGTTCTGCGCTGTCTCGATCATTCCGATGTAAGCATTGCGCGCCAGCAGCGCCGGATTGGCGGGACCGCCCGCACCCGCCCACATGGTGTCGAGCAGGATGACCGGGCCGCGGGGGCCGAACGGGCTGTCGCCCTTCATGAAGGCCCATCCCGACCGCGACATCGACTCGACACCACAGGCGATCCCGACGCCCAGATCCCCCGCTCTGATCGCGTGCGCGACATTGACGGTTGCGCTCAGGGACGAGCCGCAGAACCGGTTGATCGTCGCCCCGGCCACCGTGTCGGGGAATCCCGCCGCCAGCGCCGCCCACCGCGCGACATCACCCATACCTTCGTGGGCCGGATTGACGCAGCCCGCGACAATGTCCTCGATCTGATCGAGACCCACGCCGACGCGTTCGCACGCACCCTTCATGGTCATCCCCAGCAGGTCGTCGGCCCGAAGGTGTGACAGCGAACCCCCGTACCGGGCGAAGGGGGTCCGAACACCACCGAGCACGAACGCTTCCGCCATTACGATCTCCTTCGACAGTGTTCTCAGGGTCTCAACGAGCGAGCCGTCGCCGACGCTTCCGATCTTGCCTCGATTCCGAGGAAATCCGCCACACCAGCGCCGACCGACGGCCCGAACTGGTAGACAGTGAGCTATCCGACCGCCCGATGCAGTGGATTCTCCCTGTTGGTTCCGACGACCCGTTTGCGTCGGAAGTAGTCGTTGATGATCACTCGATACAGGTCCGAATCGGAGCGTGCCCAGTTGCGCATCAGCTCGCAACCCAGGGCCAGCGAAGTGATCGGCTGGGCACCCGCCTGCACCATGCGAGTGATCGCCACGTCGTGCGTCACTGCCGACACGCCGCCGACAGCGTCGACGACGGGGTAGATCTCATAGCCTTCGCGCAGCATGTCGAGTGTCGGAAACGCAAGGCACACCTCGGTCCACAGTCCGGCCATGATGATCTTTCGCCGGCCGGTGGCCTCGACCGCCGCCCGGAAATCGGCATCCTCCCAAGCGTTGACCCCGGTACGGTCGATCTCCGTGGTACCGGGGAGTTCGTCGAGTAGCCCGGGGTTGGTCGGCTCGTTGACGCCCATGTCCACCGCGACGGTCGTCACGACTGTCGGAATCGCGTAGGCGTGTGCGAGTTTGGCGAGGGTCACCGCACCGAGGTCGATCTCCTCGGCTGTGGCTGATCCGACCGTGGCGTACTGGCCCGGTTGGAAGTCGATGAGGACGATCGCGCAGTTCTGGGGTGTGAGCAGGTGATCTGCCCTCGGGTCGCGGACACGCTCGGGTCGTGTTTTCGGCATGGGTCCTCGTCGATGAGTTCGGTAAGTCGTTACCCGCCTCGGGATTCGAGGCGGAGTCGTTGCTCAGGAGCGAATGAATGCGAGCAGGTCGGCGTTGATCGTCGTGGCCTCGGTGGTCGGCATGCCGTGCGGGAAGCCCGGATAGGTTTTCAGCGTGCTGTTGGGCAACAGTTCGGCCGAGCGGACGCCGGTGTTTTCGATGGGGACCACCTGGTCGTCTTCCCCGTGCATGACGAGGGTGGGGATGGTGATCTTCGCAAGGTCATCGGTGAAGTCGGTCTGGGAGAAGGCGACGACGCCGTCGTAGTGTGCCTTGGCGCCGCCGGCCATGCCCTGCCGCCACCAGTTGGCGATCACACCTTCGGAGGGGTTTGCACCGGGCCGGTTGTAGCCGTAGAACGGTCCTTCGGCGAACGAGCGGAAGAAGTCGGACCGTCGGGTGGCGACCTGCTCCTGGATGCCGTCGAAGACCGACTTGTCCAATCCACCCGGATTGTCCGCGGTCTTCACCATGATCGGCGGCACCGCGCTGATCAGAACGGCTTTGGCCGCCCGATCCTGTCCGTGCCGGGTGAGGTACCGCACGACCTCCCCGCCGCCGGTGGAATGGCCGACGTGAACCGCGTCGGACAAATTGAGATGGTTGACGACGGCAGCCAGGTCATCGGCGTAGTGGTCCATATCGTGTCCCTCGGCGACCTGGGCGGAACGACCATGGCCACGCCGGTCGTGAGCGACCACCCGGAAACCGTGGGACACAAAGAACATCAGCTGTGCGTCCCAGTCGTCCGAGGACAAGGGCCAGCCGTGACTGAAGACAATGGGCTGTCCGCTGCCCCAATCCTTGTAGTAGATATCGACGCCGTCGGGTGTGGTGACGACAGGCATAGGGGACTCCTTGTGATTGCGTACTCGAATCGCCCAAGGTCGTGGTTGAGACAATTGGAACTGGCTGGGCGACAACGCTTCGGATTGATCGGCGCCGGATCAGTCTGCGTGATGCCGGAAGAGTCGCGCCCCGCTCAACGCGCCATGAAAACCTCATTTTCGGCCATGCGCCAACTTCTTCGGTGGCCTCGTCGCGGAACGCTTCACACGTGGGCTATGCCACCGTCGACGAATAGTTCGGCACCGGTGATGAAGCTCGACGCCTCGCTGGACAGGAACACCGCGGCCTTCCCGATCTCCCGGGGATCGGCGATGCGACCGGTCGGATTGCCCTCGCCCATCTGCCGCACAGCCTCGGCCACCTGCTCCGGTGTGCGCACCATTCCCAATGCGCCGCGCAGGGATTCGGTGTCGACGGCGCCCGGGCTGAGGACGTTCATCCGGATGCCCGAGCCCTTCACGTCTTGAATCCAGGCTCGGACGAAGCAGCGGATCGCCGCCTTGGCCCCGCCGTACATGCTCATCCCGGTGGGCGGCTCGATGGAGGCGGTCGAGGCGATGACGACCACGGCCCCACCCTTGGGTAGCAGCCGAAGTGCTGGTTGCACGGTGAACAGCACGCCTTTGGCGTTGACGTCGAAGGTCCGATCGAACTGTTCCTCGGTGATCTCGCCGAGCACGGCGTGCGCGCCGATGCCGGCGTTCGCGACGACAATGTCGAGTCGCCCGTGCCGTGACTCGATCTCGCGGTACACCGCTTCCATATCAGCCGAACGCGTGACGTCGGCGACGATGCCGGTGCAGTCGCCGCCGATCCTTTTCACCGCGTCGTCGAGTGCCTGTTGTTCCAGGTCGGTAATGACCACCGTGGCACCTTCATCGATGAATTCCTGGGCTATGCCCAAGCCGACCCCGGAGGCACCGCCGGTGATGACGGCGACTTTTCCATCCATCTCGAACGGATCGCGAAGGAGGCCGGGGTCGGTTCCGGGACGCTCTACCGGAACTTCCCGACGCGCGAGGTGCTGATCGAGGCCGCCTACCGCAACGAGCTGTCCAGACTGTGCGACGCGGCTCCACAGCTGCTCGAGTCGATGCCCCCGGAGCGGGCGCTGCGCGAGTGGATGGGCCGCTTCATCGATTACGCGACCGCGAAACTCGGCATGGCCGACGCGCTGCGCGCCCTGGTGGAATCCGGCGCCGACCCTTACGCCCGCAGTAAGGAGATGATGCTCGACGCACTGACCGCGCTGCTCGAGACCGCGGTACGGACGGGCGCCATTCGGCCCGACATCAGCGCGACAGACATGTTCGCCGCACTCACCGGAATCGCCCTGGCCTCAGGGAAGCCTGAGCAACGCGAGCAGGCCGAGCGGCTGCTGGACTTGACGATGGACGGATTACGCCGTCCGCCCCGCTGAACGGGTTTCGTCTTCTAGGCGGCAGCGTCGCCTCGAACCGCCTGCGGTGCCGCGAGATGGACTCGGATGCGGTCGAGCAGTTCACCGCTTCGCAGCGGTTTGGGAAGGTAGTCACACGCACCGGCCATGTAGGCGTCGTCGATGGCATCCGGGTCGCCATCGAGGGAGGTCGCGATGATCGGAATGGGTGACCGCTTCCGCAGCTGCCGGCACACATACGCGCCTGGCCGGTCCGGCAGGGCCAGCTCGACCAGTACCACGTCCGGCTTCCATCGCTGTGCGACCGTCACGGCGCGCTGCGCGCTGCTGGCCGAGATCACCTCATAGCCGGCGTTGGCCAGCACCAGTACCGCAATCTCCGCCGTCGCCGGGTTGCTCTCGACGACAAGGACCTTGCTGGGCTGAGCCGCAGCGATCGGCGGCAGTGTGAATTCTGTTGCAGAATACGGTAATTGACTCATGGTGGGTCCTACGCTGACGGGTTCCCGACCGTCGAATTCGCAGCGTGGTGAAGCTGAATGGAAACCGGCGCTCCACTGGAAATGGCAGCGTCGCGATCGACGTTCTTCGACACTATGTCAAGCAGCAATCTCTCGGCAATGAATTTGTCGGTTGTTTTCATGGCGTTCACAAACCCGCGATTCCTACGCTGACCTCCCATGACCGGTGATGCGGAGACCGTGAGCGCCGAATCATGTCGATCGAGCAGCCGCGTATTCGGCGGATCTGCCATCGAATTACTTTGCACGCGTGCGATATAGGCGCTGTCGGGATGGCGCCGATCGTGGCATACTGCCCCAATCGAATTCACGGCGGCTGACCGTGTGCAGGGGTGCGGCGATCATGAACTATGGCAGCAAATGATGAGGATCAGCAGATCAGAGAACTCGTCGGGCGGCTTACCGACAAGTTCGAGCACCGTCGCCACATCCAGCGTGTCGGCCACCTCGACAATGGCGGCCACGGACTGCGCGACTGTGGTGTTCCATGGCTGCGCCGCTCGATCGAAATCGGAGTCGCCGGGCAGAATCACGCCGCCGCGGACCGCGGTGCGCAAGTTCTCGAAAGACACTCTCAATCCTCATTCGTCATGGTTGTACGGAGTTTGTCTCTTGATCGACAGCGGGTCGGTCTATTGGTTTCGGGTGTTGCTCGGCTCGAGGTCGAGGGTGGGTCGGACGTGAGTGAGCAGGAGGTCGAGGAAACGGTCGGGCCGGCGGAAGGCCGCGAAATGGCTCGCGTTCTCGATGAGGGCGAATTCCTTGATCGGGGCGGTGACGTCGTCGAAGAACCGCTTGGCCGATTGCGCCGGGGTGATGACGTCGTGTTCGCCGTGGAAGAGGAAGAACGGGATCGAGAAGTCGGTGCCCTCGGCCCATTCGTCGATCGTGACCGATTGCGGGGCACGGCATTCGGAGAAGCCCATGGCCTTCATGTAGGTGCGGACCTCGCCGAGGGAATGCAGCGGTGAGGTCAGCAGCGAACCCATGACGACCTTCTTGACGGTGTCGAAGGTGAGAGGGTCCGAGCCGACGGTGTGTTTGTTGTATTGCGACCACTGCTCGGTCGTCCACGCCGAACGGTCTGCGCCCATGGCGGTGACAGCGGCGAGGTCCTTGTTCTTGCCGGATTCGTCCAGGCGCCGCAGCAGTCCGCGGTAGGCGGTGTGGTCGCGCCCGCGGTCGCTGATGTTCTGATCGGTGCCGACATAGGCGGAGAACAACTCCGGGTTGCCGCGGGCGACGCGCAGCGCGATGAACGAACCGAACGAACAGCCCATCAGGACGACCCGGTCGACACCGAGCCGAGAGCGCACGTGCGCGGTGACCTCGAGGGTGTCCAGCTCCAGTCGCCGCAGACTCATCTCGCCCTGCCCGGTGGGCCCGGTCCGGCCGAAAGTCTTTCCCGCGCCGCGCATGTCCCAGCGCACGACAGTGAAGTGACGCTCCCATTCGCGGGTACGCCCGGTGTAGATGAGATTGGAAGCACCCGGGCCGCCGTGGATTTCGAGCAACACCGGATTGCCGCGGTCCTCGCCGCGGATCGAGATCCACTGCTCGATCCCGCCGATACGCACGAACCCGGCTTCGTCGATGCCGTTCTCGGTGGTGATGCGCAGTCGCTGAGCGTACTTCGAGCCCGGGATCCGCATGATGACTCCTCAAACTGTGTATGACGTAAACATTTGTGTTTAAGGTATAAACAGTTCTGGAGGATGTCAACAGAGGACGGCATCGCCGCCGCGGTCGCTCGCGCCGATGCTGAAGGGCTCGAGGCTGTTTCGATGAACCAGGTGGCCGTCGAATTGGCGGGTGGCGTGCACTCGGTCCGCGCGGGGCAGATCACGGGCTCCGCCCCGGGTGAGTGCTGCTTCGGCGCGCGAGGATCGATCTGAGAGGCTGAACAGTTGGCAAACCTCAGGTTGACAGCCCGTGGTTCAATGATTGCCCCCGCGTGACGCTCCCGCCGATGCGTGCACCCTGCCGATATGAGAACAATGCCCGAAGACCCCGAACTCGCCCAAGCCCGAAGCTTCCTGCGGGAGCTCACCGAGCACGCGCAAACGCTGGTCCGGCGCCGTGAATCCCTCCCGATCGGAGCTGGGACCTCACGGCACGACGATGAACTCGCCGCCGTTCGCCGTCAGATCGAACAGCTGCACAAGCGGTTTCCCGGCGTGCAGGCTGTACCGGCAATCCGGGGCGCCTGACCGCATCTCGGGGATCCGGGCCACCGGCGGTCGGTATCTCAAGCCAAGCGCTCAGCCTGGCCAGGACTTGACATGGGCGCCGGGGCGGCGCGGGGTACCCGCCCGCGGCCGCTCGTGGACACGCTGATGATGAGCGAGCAGCCGTTGTCGCCGTGGGTGTCGCCGGATCCCCTTCCCGGCGGCATCATCTCCGATCAGCTTGATCCCGAACATGATTGTCGAGAAACGGCCGTGAACACGGCGCTCGCTGCGAACGAAGTCTGTCGGCCCCACGCCCGGGTGAGGCCGGCGGCACGTCATCGCCGACCGCTGAGTCAGACGGCTTCGGCCGCGGTGCGGATGATGGCGGCGACCGCTGCAGGGCGGGACACGTAAATGGCATGGCTGCCAGGCGTTTCGGCCACCGTCGCGCCGATGCGTTCGGCCATGGACACCTGTGCCGCGGGCGGAATCATCTTGTCCTCGCTGACGTGCAGGTACCACCTGGGCTTGGACCTCCACGCGGCCTCATTGATGGCCCCACCGAGCGCTTCCACACCCCACGGCACCTGTGAATCGGCCAGGAACTTGGCATCCTGTGCGGCGAGGTCGCCGGCGAAGGAGTCCGGGAACTTGGCCCGGTCCAGGAACAGGTATCCCTGCACCGGCGGCAGGATCGGCGGCTGCGGGCCGTCCTGCGGGAATGTGCCGAGCAGCGTGTTCACCGATTCACCCTTGTCCGGCGCGAATGCGGTGATGTACACGAGCGCGGCCACCTTCTCGTGCGTCCCCGCCTCGGTGATGACCGCGCCACCGTTCGAACTCTCCCTCTGCGAGTGAATTGCCATACGGCACAATCGAATATAGGGCGCAGAACAGCCAAGGCATCCGTCATTTGACGTAGATCAGTCGAGCAGCGATCGATCGATCACGCTTCTGCCAAATCGAACCCTGACCGAGCCGTCCTGGTTCGGCGTTCGGCATTGGTGGCGGTCCGCCGGCTCGGCTACTCGCTCCGAATGGACGCCGCGGCGTCACGGATGACGTCGAGGACGAACTCGGGATGCGACAGCATCGGGACGTGACTGCTGTCGATGTCGTAGGTCTTGGCGCCCATGCGTTTGGCCGCGGCACGTTCCAGTTCGGGATTCACGGTGCGGTCGTTGTTGGCGACGATGTACCAGCTCGGCTTGGTCTTCCAGGCGGTGCCCGGCACCTGCTGGTTGAACAGGTCGGCGTCCGGCACGGCGCCGGTGGCAAGGACGAGCCGCTGCTCGGCCGCCGGTAGGTCGCCGCAGAAGTCCGGGACGCCCGAGGGCTTCAGCCAGATGCGCCCGCCGCCGACTTCGATGTGATCGAACAGCGGGGTGCGGGCGAACTGGTTCTGCTGGTCCTGGGACGTCTCGTTCTCGTCGGGAGCGAGCGCCGCGATGAATACCAGCGCACGGACGCGGTCGTGCATGCCCGCCTTGGTGACCAGGGTTCCGCCGTACGAATGGCCGACGAGCACGACCGGGCCGGGTACGTGGTCGATCGTGAAGTTGACGCACGCGACGTCGCTCTCGAGCGAATTGAGGCCGTGCTGCGAGGCGAACACCTCGTGCCCCTCCGCCTGCAGCGAGGGGATGAGCTTGCTGAAGCATGATCCGTCGGCCCACAACCCGTGGGCGAATACGATGCTCGGCTTGGTCTGCGATGACATGCGCTGCTCCTTTGACGAAGGCCGGCCTTGGTCAGCCGTGAGCGACCTACCCGGCCGGCACCGATTCGCTTACATTCCGCAACACCATCCTGGGACAGAATAGACCGTCCAATCCCTCACATATTTCGGTGATAACCAGCCTCAGGTCGAGCAGATCACCGGCCGCCCCGCACGAACCTTCGACGAGTTCGCCCAGGTCAACGCCTTCGCGTGGAAAGAGGATGTTCAGTGATCGATCACGTCTACATCTCCGTCACCGATATCGAGCAGGCGCTGGCCTTCTACCTCGAGGCTCTCGCCCCGGCGGGCTGGCGCGCTTTCGGTAACTACAACGCATCCTCCGGGCCGGAGAACGTGCCCGACCTGTTCGGCATCGGCGACGCCGACTACATCTCCGGCGCGCGGGTCGGCTCGAGCATTTGGCTGCGACAGCGCGAGTCCGGCGAGACGGGCCTCTACCTCGGAATCGTCTGCGACAGCGATGAAATGGTCGACGCCGCTTATGCCGCGGCTATCAGGGCAGGCGGAATCGACGAAGGCGAACCGGCGGACCGAACCTACTTCGCACCCGGTTACTACTCTGCCAATGTGCGCGACATCGACGGTAACCGCATCGAGTTCGTCCACAAAGCCTGGAGCGCGGCACGCTAGGAGTACACGAGGCGTGGAACCGACATGGTCGTTGGCCGTGCCGACTCTGTGATGGATGATCGGCAGCGACGCTGACACCGGGATAGGAAAGGATTCGACATGACCAGTTCGCCCCCCGAGCTCATGCGACGCAACCTGCTCGATGTCTTCAACGAACCCGACCCCGATCGCCGGGCCGCCGTGATCGCCGAGACCTACACCCGCGATGTGGTGTGGCATGAACCGGACCGGATCAATCAGGGCCGTGCCGAGTTCGAGCGTAGGGCCGCGGAGATGCTGGTGGAGAACCCCGACTGGGTCTTCTGGCCCGCGGGCCCGGCGTCCGGGCTCGACGACATCGGTCACCTCGGCTTCCATTACGGGCCGCCCGACCGGCCTCCGATGGTCAGCGGGATGGACATCGCCCGGGTCGAAGACGGCCGCATCGCCGAGCTCTACACCATCGTCACCGAGATCCGGCCGCCGCTCTGACGGCTCGGTACGGGGGCCTGAACAGCCGGCCGGAGAGGCTGGCGTATCAGCTTGTGAGGCCGAGGTATTGGTGGATGGAACGCACGCAGCTCGCGCCGTCGCCGACAGCGGCGGCGACACGCTTCATGGATCCGGCTCGGACGTCTCCGATCGCGAAGATCCCGGGCTCACTGGTCTCGAAGGGCAGTGGGACACGGTCGACCGGGTTCCAGCCGGCACTGTTCTCGCGCGCGAGCAGCGCGGAGTCGGTCAGGATGAATCCCTCGGCATCGAGTTGGATGCCATCGAGCCAGGAACTTGCCGGGTCCGCGCCGATGAAACAGAACAGAGCCGAACAGTCCAGCGCGTCAACATGGTTGGTTCGGTGGTCGGTCACGGCGATCCCCGCGAGGTTGCGGTCCCCGGTCAGCGCGGTGACTTCGGACTCGAGCCGGACCTGGATGCGGGAGTCTGCTTCGATGCGGTGTGCGAGATAGGCCGACATCCCGCCATAGAGGTCGTTCGATCGCACGACCAGGGCGACCGGGCAGCCGTGGTTGGCCAGGAATAACGCTGCCTGTCCGGCGGAGTTGGCGCCGCCTACGACGGCGACGGGCCCACCCTCACACAGCCGCGCTTCGGCCTCGGTGGCCGCGTAGAAGATCCCACGGCCTTCGAGCTCGTGCCAGCGTGGCAGGTTCAGGGTTCGGAAGCGGGCCCCAGTCGCGACGACAACAGTGCGGGCGCGGACCGTGGTGTGATCGGACAGCGAGACCTCGAAGGTTCCGTCGATGGGGTGCACCGATTCCACGATGCACGGGCTGGCGATGCGCGCACCGAACTTCTGGGCTTGCACCATCGCGCGCCCGGTCAATTCCGTTCCGCTGATGCCGGATTCGAATCCCAGGTAGTTCTCGATACGAGAGCTCGCACTGGCCTGCCCGCCCACGGCGACCGCCTCGAACACCATCGTTCGCAAGCCCTCGGAGGCGCCGTAGACCGCGGCTGCCAGCCCCGCGGGACCCGCCCCGACCACCACGATGTCGACGATGCTCTCCGTGCTCGCCGGGGCGCTCGGCGCATAGGTCAAGTTCATGGCTTGCGCGAGCAGTGCCGTCGTCGCGTTCGAAATGAGACCGGTGTGTGTCGCGACGATCGGAAGCTGGCCGGGTGAGATATCGAGCGACTGCGCGAGGGTGCGCCCGGATTCGGAGTCGATGTCGATCCACGTGTGCGCGATCCTGGAGCGCACGGCCCATGTTCGCAGCGCCAGCGATTCTCGCGACTGACCGCTGCCCAGTATCCGCACGCTGAGCGCGCCTTCCCCGGTCTGCAATTCGTGGCGGCGCTGGAGAAATGTGCGCAGGATGAGGTCGGACAGTGCTGTGTCCTCTGCCATCAGTCGGCGGAAGTTCGCGGGATCGATGCGGATGATCTCGCCGTCGGCGGTGGCGCGCGTGGTGAGATACACCGCCTGTCCGGTGATCAGGTTGAGTTCACCGAGGAAGCGCCGGGGTGGTACCTGGGCCACGACCGCTTCGGCCTGGTCGTCGTCGGCCTCGCGCACGATTTCGGCCGAGGCCGTATCGAGGACGAGGAAGTCGTAGACCAACTGGCCTGTGGAGACCAGAACCTCGCCGCCGCGGACCTTCTCGCTGATGCCGTAGCCGCGCAGCCGATCCATCTGCTCGGCATTCAGCTCGGGGAACGCCGCCACCTGGGTATCCGACATCGCATCTGGCCTTCGTCGTGGGATCTGCTTCGGCTCGTCCTCTGTGTTGGCGCGCTGGTGCCGACATCACATGAATGGGTGATGTTCGTGTCTCGGCGGTGTGCGCGATGCTGATCTCCCTCGTTGCCGAGGTGGCGGCGAGAACGCCGCCATCGGGGTGCTCCGCCTGCGGTGGAGCTCGGTGTGCAGTTCATCGAGACCGCGGACTCGGACGGGCCCGGGGTGGTCGAAGACCTCATCCGCGACTCGATGGAAAGCCTTGGAGCGGTGATCGAATCTGCACTATTGGTATAGCAGGTGTTGAGGTCGTCCGTGACCGGCCGACACCGGTCGGGCTCGGTTCAGCGACGGTCGAACCGGAGGAGGCGCGATGCGATCGGGATCGTTGTGGGGACGGACCGAACCGATGGCCCGCGCACTCGCTGTCGTCCGTAGTGCCCGTCGGCACGAGCTGGGCGCAGTGGTGACGATCGGCGGGCCGGCCGGGATCCGCTGATCAGCCGCGCAGCTGACAGGTGCGGCGCACGAGCCGCCGCTCGCGGCCGATCAGCAACCGCCCCTGCGGGAATATGCGGCACCGATCTGCCCGCGGTCGAGCCGGAGACCTTCCTGACAGCCTTCGAGCGACCATCCCGAGTACCAGGGCGCGGGCACGGTCGGCCCCGACTGCCAGCCGCTCCCGCCCGGATTCCCGAGAGCCTGAGAGCGCTCCGCATGGCTCACCAGCTGCCGTTGAAGAAGGCGGACAGCGCAGTCGTGGAGTTCATCGCCGCCGAGGTGTTCGCTGCCAGCAGGAGGGTCGAGGCCAGCGACAGCAAGGCGGTGACGATCCCGGACGCGCACCGGAGACGCCTGCTTCGGGTGTCCGAGGACCGCACGAACCTTCTCCATGACACCGCGGTGAGGCCGAGCGCGGTGATCGCGAGAATCGCGGCGATGACGGCCACGGTGACGTGGTAACGCGCGAAATCGCCGACCATGTCGTCAACGGGCGGTGTGGTGCCGGTGGATTCGGTCAGCTGCTGCCGGATCTGGTCAAAGGCGGTGGTCAGCTGGGGGTCGTTCGCGCCGGACGGCAGCATCGGCAGCAAAGAGGAGAAAGGCGCCACCGCCCCTTGGATGTTCGCGATCACCACCAGAAGTGCCCCGAAAGCGAACATACTGATCACCGCACCCGCCGTCGCCAGCGCGGACCGCTGCCCTGCGCTGAACCCGCCGGCGCGCAGGTACGCCTTCCAGAGCAGCGCCGCCAGAGCGACGAGCGTGACGAGCAATAGCACCGCGATCACGCCCTTGGCCACATGAAAGCGGAACCAATAGTCGATGACGCTGGTCAGAGCCGGCGGCCGAGTCGAGCCACCGGAATTCCAGTACGCCACAAAGCCATCACGCAAGGCCTGCCGCAGCTCGTTCTGATCAGCGAAGCCGCGGTTCCCCGTGTCGGCCAGTGGAGGAGGAGCCAGAACGAGCGCCGTGACGAGGAGCAACACGAGAGCGGTCAGCGCCCCCAATGCGCGACCAGGAACGATCTTGTCGGAGCGCGCCGGAGCCGCCGAGCTGACCATGGATATTCCTTTCCACTCGGATCCGGCAACCCTCCCATTCTGTGTGCGATCCACAGTCCCCGCCACGACCGGTGGCAGACTTGTCCGGTGACGGCCCCCAGAACAGAGCGGCACCAACGACTCTCGGATCAGCTGGGAAACCACAGCGACCACGAGCTCGCCAAGCTCCTGGACAACGGCCGGACCGTCGGCGTGGGGGTGGGCGGTAGCACCGCGGTCCTCGACGTCGACGGCGTACAGGTGTTCGTCAAACGCATCCCGCTGTCCGAGCGGGAGCTGGCCCACCCGGCCTCCACGGCGAACCTCTTCGATCTCCCGCTGCACTGCCAATACGGAATCGGCGGGCCGAGCTTCAACACGTGGCGTGAGCTCGCCGCGAACAACGTCGTCACCAACGCGATCCTGGCCGGCGAGACCGAGTCATTCCCCATGCTCTACCACTGGAGGGTGCTGCCGGGCCGCCCGCCGATCGCGGCCGAGCACGCCGACATCGACAAGGTCGTCGCCGCCCAAGGCGGGTCGCGAGCGGTTCGGACCCGCCTGGAAGCGCTGGCCGCAGCCCCGTCCTCGCTGCTCCTGTTCTCCGAATACATCCCCCACGCGGCGGCGAATATGTTGCGCGACAACCCGGTCGACAAGGCCGCGACGATCGAGCACCAGCTCGCCGAGATCGTGACCTTCCTGCGAGATCACCAGCTGCTGCACATGGACGCCCACTGGGGCAACATTCGCACCGACGGTGAGCGGCTCTATCTCACCGACTTCGGCCTGGCCACCTCACCGCACTTCGACTTGTCACCCGACGAACGCGACTTCGTCGAACGCCACACCACCCACGACGCCGCCTACGTCGCCATGCGCCTGGTCAACTGGCTGGTGACCGACGTCTGCGGAATCCCGATGCCCGCCACCGGCGGCCCGGTAGCCCGCAACGAATACGTGATCCACTGCGCCGCCGGTCATATCCCGTCCGACGTCCCGCCCGTAGTGGCCGAAATCCTGTCCCGCCACGCCTCTGCCGCCGCAACCATGAACGCCTTCCTCTGGAAGCTGTTCGACGGCGAACTCCAGACGGATTACATCGCCGGCCGAATCGACCCGGCGTTCTCTCGCCGCGGTATCCCGCCGGACGAGTGCGTTTGCGGGGGAGTGCTCAGGGGCGGACGGGTGCGTCCGGTTGGGCGAGGCGGTGGGTGTCGGGGGTATCGAGGTTGACCATGCCGGTCATGGCGCGGAAGCGCTCCCACTCGGTATCCAGACGCACCAGCTCGATGACGACGTCGTCCCCGTCGTCGTAGGCGTTGGTCAGGTGCACGTGCAGCAGGGCTTCGTGCTCGACGATGCGTGGACGGCCCCCGCGTTTGGGGACGAGCAGGAACCGAGTGGCCTTGGCGGGCTTGAATTCCAGGGAATCGATGAACGAGTCGGTGGCCAGTGCGATCTTGGGGATGTTCGGGAGCACGGGGTCGAGCACGAACACCATGGCGGAGTCGGTGAGCGCGAAGTCGTGATTCCAGGGCAGATCCCACAGGGGGATCGTCGCCAGCCGGTGACACCGTCCCGCGCGGTCGATGCGGTAGGTGCGCAGGCGGGGCGTGGGGAGCAGGTCGAGTCCGAAGTTGTACATGTCGCCGGTGGCCGGATCCCACTTCGGGTGCGCGGAGAACGCGCCGAGGAATCCGAGCCGACCACCGAAGTCGGTGGGGCCCAAGGTTTCCAGGGAGTCGGGGTCGATGCGGTGCGGGTTGCCCATCTCCCACAGGGCCAGTAGCCCACCGGCGTAGTTGACGATATTGGTGTTGGCCACGTTCGCGGGGAGTCGTCCGATATTGGCGAGCGGGCCGCCGGGGATCTGGTCACCGACACCGCGGTAGCGCACCCGGTCGCTGGTCCGCCCGTGCTCGAAGTGACGGGTGCGTACGTAGCGGTTGCGGAAACGCACCGACGAACCGTCGAGCACGAACTGCGAGATCATGCCGTCACCGTCGAACACGTTGTGCAGCAGGGATTTACCGACCTGGAACTTGCCCGGTCCGATGCGGTACAGGGTGCCGGTCAGCTCGCGGGGCAGTCGTCCGTCGATCTGCTCGACCGTGTAGTCGTGCTCGTCGAGCAGGGGTGCGGTGGTGGCGCGATACGCGGTGAGGCTGGCGGTCATCGCGGATTCTCCTTTGAATCGCTAATCTGATGACAACTGTCATCTGATGACGTATGTCTGCCAATGTAGGGAGGGGTTAGAGTGCTGTCAATGGCCAGATCAGCAACCGCTCGCAGCTACGGCGGCATCAGCGCCGAGGACCGTCGCGCCGAACGCCGTACCCGGCTGCTCGCCGCGGCGCGAGAAGTCTGGGGCGAGTCCGGACTGTCCGCGGTGACCGTGCGCGGGGTGTGCAAGCAGGCCGGGCTGATCGACCGCTACTTCTACGAGCACTTCGCCGGCCGCGACGAACTCCTCGCCGCCGTGGCCGACCAGCTGCGCGAGGAATTGCTGTCCGTTCTGGTGCAATCCGGTCTGACCGCGGACGGGACCGCCGAGGACAGGCTCCGCGCGGCGTTGGGTGCGTTCTTGCAGGCCATCGCCGACGACCGGCGCATCCACCGCATCATCGCCAGTGATTTCCAGGCCGTGCCGGTCCTGGCTCAACGCCGCCGCGAAGTCCTGGCCACCATCACCGACCTCGTCGTTCAGAATGTCCCCGACGCCCTGCCCGGCGACTACGACCCCGAAGCGCTACGCCGCGCAGCCCTGTTCATCACCGGCGGCGTCAACCAGCTCATCGAGACCTGGCTCGACCACGCCACGGACCTGACCGCCGACCAGCTCGCCGCTACCTGCGCCCGCATGTGCGTCAGTGTCGTCGAACAGGCGCGACGCTGATCGCATCGCTACCGGTCGGTTCCTCTTCTTCTCGACAGTTGTACTGCCCCGAGCGAGGTGGATGTCAAAGCGGCCGAGGGCATCAAGACCCGCGAATCGGGATCACCCCGCAAATGGGAGTGAAAGCCACTGCCGCCGACCGAGATCTGGGCAATCAGCAGAAAGTCAGCTTCCGGGTCTTTCTTCAGCCTGTAGCCGCCGACAGGAAATACCTCGTGGAACCGATGGTCGCGGATCTTCTCGTTACTCCGCGATCTCGGTTCGTCGGCACCACAGGTATACGGGCAGCCGGCCTTCGGGAGTCTCGATATGTCCAGGCGAGTTCTCGAAATGCTCATAACCACCGCGATGCTGGATCTTCACCTCTTCACCCGGTGGCGGGAGCGGAACGATTCGAGAAGGAAGGTCGGCCGGTCCGCCTTCGAGGAATGCCATCGGGTCCATCACACGCTCCTTCGGTGCTCGACCAGGTCGGCGTCATTCCGTCGGTTCAGTCTCCGGTGCCGACGTGCCGGACGGTGGTGTCGGGCCCGGGACTCATGATCGTCTCGTGCCCGTCGTCATATCGGACGCGGTACAGCGGAGCGGCTTCCTCTCCCATTACCTCGATAACCTCGGCCGTATGGTCGGATTGTCCGACAGTCCGGCCGTGGACCAGAAGCTGGTCACCTACGCTGGCTTTCATAACGAACCCCTTTTCGGCGAGTGCTGATCCAGGTGATTGCTTACCCGATCCGGCCGCAAAGATTCTGGCGAAAACGGCTATACCTGGAGACTACCGCCGGCTGGTCCTCGAAGACCCGTCAAGGCGCACCCGAATCAGTGCTTCTTCGTGAACGGCAGCGCCTGAACGACCAGCACCACGATGGTGCCGACGACGAATCCGATGACCGCCGAAGCGGCCGTGTTCGTCAGCCACCCCATCAGTCCGCCGACGCCGGCGACGGCATCGCGGACCGCCTCCTCGGCGTGGTGCACCCACGCGTACGGCGTGTGCCAGCCGAGCGTGTCGGTGCCGCTGAGCAGAATGTGCCCGCCGACCCAGAGCATCGCGACCGTGCCGATGATCGACAGCGCCGCCAGCAGTCGCGGCATTCCCGTCACCAGTCCGCGGCCAACGGCCCGCACGAACGTCGAGGAGCGCTGGGCCAGTGCCAGCCCGGCATCGTCCATCTTCACGATGACGCCGACGACGCCGTACACCGCGGCGGTGATGACCACGGCGACGATGGCCAGAATGATCAGCCGCGGGAAGAACGACTGGTGGGCAACCTCGTTGAGGGCGATCACCATGATCTCAGCGGACAGGATGAAGTCGGTGCGGATGGCGCCCGCGGTCATCGCCTTCTCGTCGGCGACACCCTCGGATTCGGGGTCATGGCTGTCGTGGTGCAGGAACCGGCCCAGCACCTTCTCGGCGCCTTCGAAGCACAGGTAGGCAGCACCGACCATCAGGATCGGCGTGAGCAGCCACGGCGCGAACTGGCTGAGGATCAGGGCGGCCGGAAGAATGAAGACCAGCTTGTTGCGCAGCGATCCGATCGCGATCCGCTTGATCATCGGAAGTTCGCGGTCGGCCGTGATGCCCTGCACGTACTGCGGTGTCACGGCGGTGTCGTCGATGACCACACCGGCGGCCTTGGCGGTCGCCCGCCCGGTGGCCGCGCCGATGTCGTCGAGGGAAGCAGCCGCGAGCCGGGCCAGCACGGCCACGTCATCGAGGAGTCCGAACAGGCCTGCACTCATGCCTGGCAGGTTACCGGCCGACCGGCTGGGAGCGGCTATTCGGACATCCACGGCAACTCCGCCCCCCGCCCGCCGCCGATTGTGGTGCTCGATCGCGCATCAGGGCTTCGGTGGTGACCAGCCCGCGTCGAGCAACCGCTGTGCCAGTTCGTCCGCCTGCCGGATGCCCGCCTGGAACGCCGCGGGCCAGCTCGTGACGACGTCCGGATCGGTTTCGAACCCGTCGATGATGCCGAGTGTGGCCGCGTCGGGGCTGAAACGGACCACGGTGTCGGCCACGGTGGCCGCGAGTTCGGCCTGAATCAGTTGCGGCGGAAATCGGTGTGCCAACGGTTCGATCAGGAGAAGGATGTCCGAGTCCGCGGCGAGGTCGGCATTGGTGGGCGACCACACCCCGCCGTCGATGTAGTAGCGGTCTCCGACGACGACGGGCGGGAAGGTGCCGGGAAAGGAACGGCTCGCCGCGACAGCGGTGGCCAGCGGTACATCGCTGCCGCTGTCCCAGACCCGGCGCTCGCCGGTGGCCGCGTCCAGGACCGCGATCCGGAGCCGGTGATCCGGCCAGTCGTTGCCGCCGACCAGCCACTCCATCGGTGCGATATGCGCCGGCTGGGCGGGCTCCACGGTCATCGCCAGCCGCCCCACCTCGCGCCGCACCGTCGCACGATCCGCCGTCCGGTCCGCGATCACCGAGAAGACCTTGGCGAGGAGCTCCGGTATCACCGCCCTCGGCGATTCCGCGCTCCCGGGACGGCGTGGATCGTCGGCGAACGAATCCAGATCCCGCCCCACGATCAGTGCGGCCCCGACGATCGCACCCGCGGACGTGCCGACGATCGAGTCGGCCGACCCCAAATCGATTCCCCGGCGGCGCAATTCAGCGGCCAGACCCGCCATCCACGCCGAACCCAGGACGCCGCCGCCACCCAGAACAATCGAACGCCGCACGGCCCCAACGGACATGTGATCGACACTGTGACTCCCCATCCTAACGACGTTCGCCGTCGTCGCGGGGCGTTGAGCGAAGTCGGCTGCGTCGGCATGGAGAGTCGGATCACGCTCGGCCGGTGTCGATGTGGCTGACCTGCCGTCGGGGCCGACCGTGAATTGCCGGCGGGTGCGCATCCGGCCCCACGTGTCGTTCCGGTGGCTGGCGACCACGGTCGGGGCGTTGTCCGATGCGGAGATGAAGCCTGCGGGCTACGCGCTGCCGCGACCGGAAGTCGAGCCGCTCACGCGTCAGTGGCGTGGCCCGCTCGTGCGCGGTCGCCGGCGTGTCGGTTGAGAAATTCCAATTCGACGCGCAGCACATCGGTGTGGTCGAGACCGCCCGCGTAGACGTCGTAGTGCCCGCCGCGGCTGCGGTAGAGCTCGCCCCGGGGCGCTCGGGCGGCGGCCCGGGTGGCCGGTCCGGTCGGAGCCATCGAGTCGGTTTCGGCGACGACCATCAGCAGGGGGCAACGGATTCGACCGGCCGCCAGGACCGGACGGTGCACGGCGATGTCGAGCAACGAACGCGCGGTGATCCGATTGGGCCACGGCTCGCCGTCCGCCGGGGTGAGCCGATCCAGTCCATCGAGCGCGTCATTCGTGGCGATCACGCCGTGGCTGCCGGGTCCGACGCTGACCGGCAAGTACTTCGGCGACTTGCCCGCGATGCCCGCGAACAGGTCGGCGACCGCGGTGGCGGTGAGCCGCAGTGCGCGAGCCGGGGGCACCTTCGCCATCCCGGCCGGGCCGTCGACGAGGGGACATTGCGCAATGGCGCCCGCCAACCCGGGATCGTGGGCGGCGACATCGAGGATGTGCATGCCGGCGAAAGACGTTCCCCAGATGAACAATCGGTCGTTGTCGATCGCATCATGGCGGCGCGCCCACGACAGCGCGGTGCGGTAGTCCTCCCGCTGCCGGCGGATCGACAGGAGTTCGCGCGGTGTGCCGCCGGATCGACCCCAGTGCCGGTAGTCGAACACGAGGGCGGCAAAGCCGTTGTCGGCGAAGACTTCCGCGAACGGCGCCAGCCCGGCCGCTTTGACTCCGCCGATACCGTGGGCCATCACCACCGCCGGATGCGGTCCCGGTGTCGACGGCAGGTACAGCCAGCAGTCCAGTTCGGTGTCCGCGCCCGCCGGGATACGTACGTGCTCTCGGGTGAAGTCGGTCATCACAGCTCCTCGGCCGTCGAATCGATAGTGATCGTGCCGCCCGCGGATCGGGCGAGATCGGCGCCGAACAGTGCGCCGGGAGTGAACGCGCCGGGGCGGCCGTCGCCGTCGGCCAGCCGGGCCGCGACCCGGGCCGCCACGCGGCTGGTGAACGCGTAACCCTCGCCGGTGCGCAACCACGCCTGGCGGGTCTCTCCGCCTTCCCATTCCGCGTACGCGTATGCCCACGATGTGTCGCCCGGCGCGCTCGGCGGTGTCAGTCCGAAGCGATCGATGAGCCGGATCACGCTGCGCCGCACCGCATCGACCCGCAGGATCGCGCCCACGACCGGCAGCACGGCTCGGGTCGCGCGGCCGGTGGGCACCTCGCTGGAGGTCGCGATCACGTCACCGGCGCCGGAGGCGCGGACCGCGGCCTCCAACTCGCCGGTCGGTACCGCCACCGTGGGGCGTGTCGTCCCGTCGGGCAACGGGATGTGTTGCAGGTGCGCCCCGAGCCGCGTCCGTTCGAGGCGGCCGCCGCGGTAGATCAGCCCGCCGGTCGCCGCAGCGTCCACGACACTGGCCAGCACCGCCGGTCCCAGGCCGTCGACGACGGGCATCGCCGCGACCCGGACCCGGGTCGGGGCCGGGCGTCCCGCGCACAGCTCGTATACCAGCGCCTCATTGGCCAGGACGCCGAATCCCGCACCGGTCACCAGCGTCGACCCTGCGGCTCGGGCCGCCGAATCCAACTCCAGCAACGAACGCACAGGCTCGAATTCGTTGGCCAGATCCACGTAATGACTGCCCGCGGCCACGCACGCCCGCGCGGTCGGGACGGTCGTCGCACCGAATGGCCCGACCGTATTGACGACGACATCCGGCGTGTCCGCGGTGATGCGGCCCGCCGGATCGTCGGTGACCAGCGTCCGCGGCGGGGCCCGCCCGGCGCTTCGACCGCGGCGGCGGCCGCGGCCAGCCGTTCCGCATTGCGGCCGACCAGCACGATCTGGTGGCCGCCGGTGGTCAACTCGGCAGTGATGCTGCGTCCGGCGCGGCCGGTCGCGCCGATGATCCAGATTTCGCCCATGGACATACGCTACAACTTGTAGCGTATGTCTGGCAAGGGTCATTCGCTACACTTCGTAGCGTATGTCTGAGAAGAAGAAATCCGCCGCCATGGGCCGCCCTCGAAACGCGGCCCTGGATGCCGCCATCGCCGCCGCCGTCGAACAGTTGCTGCTGTCCGACGGCTACAACGCGGTGACCGTCGACCGGGTCGCCACCCTCGCCGGTACCACCCGCACCGCGCTGTACCGCCGCTTCCCGGGACGCGTCGCACTGCTCACCAGCGCCATCGCCGCGCACTTCGGCACCGACCCCGCGCCCGACACCGGCAACCTGCGCGACGACCTGATCGAGCTGCAACGCCGGCAGGTCGAGTTCTTCCAAACCCCGGTCGTCGCAGCGGGTATCGCCGGACTGCTCGGCGATCTCGGCAGCGACCCCCGGTGGAGCGCGCTGTTCCACGAAGGCTTCATGGCGCCGCGCCGCCGCTCGACCGAGGCGATGTTCCAACGCGCCGTCGACCGCGGCGAAATCCCACCCTTCGCCCACCCCGCCCTCGTTTCCGACATCCTGACCGGGCCGCTGCTGCTGCACGCCATGCTTCCGGCCACCGGACCGCTCGACGACGCCCTCATCACAGCCACCGTCGACGCTGCCCTGCACCTACTGAACAAGGGCCTGAGCGACACGTAATCCACTGTGCCGCAGCGGTCTCGGACGATCGGATTCCGGCGGCGAGCCGGTCGCCCAGCATGTTCGCGGTCGTCGGCCGCGTGCGGTGCCACCGTCGAGAACGGTGGCACCGCAACCAAGTCGGCGACCGCGAACGCCGAATTCGCGCCCGTGGCGGAGTTCCGCCGCTAGCGCGCGCGGTCGCCGGGTCGAGTGGGAGTCAGGCGGACGACACCGCTGTAGGGCTGGTCGCCGGGCGCCCGCGGGTCCGGCTGCTGGGCTTCGAGTTCTTCGGGGGAGACGGGGAGCGCGAGCCGATCGAAGCGAGCGGCGGCGACGACGATCGATTCGAGGTAGGTGGCGTCCCAGCCGAGGTGTTCGAAATAGGCGACGCCCTCGGCGGGCAGGAAGGTCCACGGTGCGCGCCGCAGCAGGCCCTCGTTGCGGTCGGTCATCAGGTGCGCGACACCGGCCGAACTGACATCGAGACACCATCCGGCGATCTCGGGCCGGGTCAGCGCCGCGGACAATGCGGCCACGTCGGTCTCCCGCAGGTACATCACCAATCCTTCGGAGATCACCAAAGCCTTGCGAACTCCGGTGAGCACCGAGTCGAGATACGTTGTGACAGCTGCGAAATCGGTGACGTCCAGGGCCGTTCTGGTCAGGCGGCACCGCGGTGTCTCTTCGGCGAGCACCGCGTTCTTCTCGGCGATCAGGCCGGGCAGGTCGGCTTCGATCCACCGCAGCTCGGCCGGTAGATCCATCCGATACGGCCGGGCGTCCAGTCCCGCGCCGAGATTCAGCACGAGATCGCAATCGGCCGCGACCGCCTCGGCGATCTGGTCGTCGATCAGCCGGGTGCGGGTGACCAGGAACCAGTCGTCCGCCATCGACTGCCCGGCGGCCGCCGCGATCTCGCGGCCGCGCGGACCGGCCAGACGGTCGGCCAGCGGGTCGCGGAACAACGCGTCCGGCCGAGCGGATTCGATCGCGCGGTGCGCGGCCACCCACCGCGCGGTATCGGACACATGAGTGACCAGTGGTTGCAACGACATTCGGCTCAACTCCTTCGCCCGCCCGATCCGCATCGGGTGCCCTCTACATTTATAGAGGATCGAGGTGGGTGATCGGGTGTGGGTTGTGCCACGCGGGGTCATGGCACCCGCGAGTGTCTGCTGCCGGTCGGGTGCGGTCGTGAAGGCCCGCACAGCGATCACGGTCGCGGCGGCCGACATCGATGGCGTCGACCAGGGCGGGGAGACCTTGTGCGCGCCCGCGCTGGTCGCCATGCGCAATCTCGAACTCCCCGCCGCTGGGAGCGTGTCGAGCCGAGAGTCAGCGGGCGGTGCGGCCGAAAGCCGTTGCCGCCCGCGTCGCGAGGGCCGCGCCGCGCATCATCCACCGGAAGGAGCCGGTCCGGGGGCCCGGCAGCAATCCGGCCGTCTGTACGGCGTCGACCAGGTCGTAGAGGGTCTCGCCCTCGTACATGAGGCGGTCGGTGTTGAAGTGGTAGCGGTCCACGGCGGTGCACTGGACGAAGGCGCCGTTGCCGGGGATGGAGACGGCGTCGTCGCCGTACGGGTGCAGTTTCAAGGGGCCGCGCAGGTGGCCGCTGCCGTAGTAGCGCACCACTATTCGCACCTCGCCACCGGGCGTGATGTCGACGAAGGACTGGCCGGGGATGGGGTCGTAACGCCAGTCGGGGATGGCGTCGAAGAAGGCGAAGTTGTAGGCGACGAACTCGTCCAGGCCGACGATGGTGGCGCCCAGAGTGGTGACGTCCTTGTAGCGGAGGTCGGGGGTGTAGAGCTCGTGGTTGTAGCTCATGTCGCGGGCTTGCCAGCTCCACCAGTACTTCTTGGCCCAGTCCAGGGTCCAGGCGATGTCCAGGCCGTGCCCGGCGTAGAACGCGATCTTCTGCTCGTATTCGTCGAACCATGCGGTGGTCATGGCGGTCAGGGCCTGCTCGTCGAGGACTTCGACCGGGGCGGCTCGGTTGCTCAGGATCTTCGGGATCGGTTGGGCCAGGCGGGATTGTGCGAGGGCCTGCTGGAACTGGTGGTCGGTGAACATCGCGACTCCATCGGGAAGCAACTGCTTTCTGAAGCAGATGCTTCCTGATATCGTCTCGGTGTGTCAAGGAGCTATGGCGGGCGCAGCACCGACGACCGGGTGGCGGACCGGCGCGTCCGGCTCGTCGAGGCCGGGACCGCGATCGCCGGAACGGAAGGTGTTGCCGCGCTGGGCATGCGGGCCGTGTGCCGTGAGGCGGGATTGAGCCAGAAGTTCTTCTACGAGAGCTTCGCCGACATCGACGACCTGCTGCACGCGGTGTACATGGCGGCGCTCGTGCAACTCGAGGAGGCCATCCGGCCCGCCATGGGGGCCCGCGATCTGGCCGGCCTGTTCGACGCGGCCGCCCGGTTGCTGGAGTCCGACCCGCGCATCTGCCGAATCCTGCTGATGGAACCCGTCGCCGACGCCCGCCTGCGCCGGTACGTCCGCGACACCATTCCGGCCATCACCACCGCCGCGCTCGGCGACCTCGTCGCCGGATCGCCCGACGACCCGGCGATCCGGATGCGGTTCTCCGCGCTGTTCGGGGCGATCATCTCCTTGTTCGTGGAGTGGACCGAAGGCAGTCTCGGCACCGACCGGGCCGCCTTCGTCAAGCATGTCTCCACTGTCGCAACACAACTCGTGCCACAGCTCGGTGCGGTCACCCGGTCCTGATCACGGGCTCAGGAACGCAGTGCCTGCCGAACCCGCGCAGCTTCCCGGGTGAGGTGGTCACGCTCGGGCACGGTGGCGGCCACGCGGGATGCCTCCGCATAGAGGTCCGCGGCCTGCCCGAGGTCCCCGGAACGTTCGTGGAGGTAGGCGCGGGCCGCGGTGTGGCGCGGCAGATTCGGGTCCAGATCGGCCAACTCCGCCAGCCCGGCTCGCGGCCCGTCCGCCTCACCGACCGCCACCGCGCGATTCAGCCGCACCACGGAGTGTCGGTGAGCTGGAGCAGTTCGTCGTACCACTCGACGATCTGCACCCAATCCGTCTCCGCGGTGCTCGGGGCATCCGCGTGCAGCGCGGCGATGGCGGCCTGGGCCTGGTACTCGCCCAGCCGGTCGCGGGCGAGCGCGGCTTGTAGTATCGCCACGCCCTCGGCGATCAGGACTGTGTCCCAATGGGATCGGTCCTGCTGCGCCAGCGGCACCAGGCGACCGTCCGCCCCGGTGCGGGACGCGCGGCGCGCGTGATGCAGCAGCATCAACGCGAGCAGGCCCGACACCTCGGGCTCCTCGGTCGCGGCGACCAGCTGGCGCGTGAGCCGGATGGCCTCGGCCGCCAGGTCGACATCCCCGCTGTAGCCCTCGTTGAACACCAGATACAGCACCCGCAGCACCGTCCCCGGATCCCCGGGCCGATCCAGCGGCTGCCCGGTGATCCGCCGCTTGGCCCGGCTGATCCGTTGCGCCATGGTCGCTTCCGGCACCAGGTAGGCCGCCGCGATCTGCCGAGTCGTCAACCCGCCGACCGCCCGCAGCGTCAATGCCACCGCCGATCCTGGCGACAGCGAGGGATGCGCGCACAGGAAGTACAACCACAGCGAGTCATCGGTCGCGGACACCGGGCCCGCCGCGGGCTCCTCCTCGACGGCGAGTTCCCGTCCCCGCCGCGAGGTCTCGGCCCGCGCGGCATCCAGGAACTTCCGCCACGCGACCGCGACCAGCCACCCTTTCGGATCCCGCGGCGGATCGGCCTCCCACGTCTCCAACGCCCGGATCAGCGCCTCCTGCACCGCGTCCTCGGCGGCCGCGAACTCGGCCCCGCGGCGCACGAGCACGCCGATCACCGCGGGGACGAGCTCACGCAGCAGCGCCTCGTTCACTCGGTCGCCGCCGCCGACTCGCTCAGGAACGGCCGCAGCTCGAGCCACTCGTGAATCGGCTTCCCGCCCGCCCCCGGCGCCGCCGACAGCTCCCCGGCCAACTCGATCGCCCGCTCGTAGGAGTCCACGTCGATCACCATCCACCCGGCGATCAGATCCTTCGTCTCCGCGAACGGCCCGTCCGTCACCGGCGGCTGTCCCTCCCCGTCGTACCGCACCCATGTCCCGGTCTGCGCCAGCGCCTGCCCGTCCACGAACTCCCCGCTCCGCTCCAGGCGATCCGCGAAGTCCCGCATGTATTGCACATGCGCGGTCACCTCCTCCGGCGTCCACCGGTCCATCGGCACGTCATTGACCGCCGCCGGTGCACCCCGATAGTGCTTGAGCAGCAGATACTTGGCCATGATGTCTCCCTAGGTTCGCTCCGACCATCCAGGTCGAATGTGTCTGTCACCCCTGGGACGGAGACACCCGCCCATTCTCGACACCCACCGCCGACAAATTTCGGAACCAACCGACATGCGTGTCAGCGACCGCGTCAGCCCGCCATCAGTGCGCTGTCAGCGACGCCGGACAAAGTACTCCCATCGAACGAGAACGGCCCCGACCCAGACCGGATCGGGAGCCACCACAACAACTTTCGAAGGAACCCACCATGTCCGCCACCCTCAACCTCACCGCCCAGGACCAGGCCACCATCCGCTCGGCCGCCTATGGCGCCGTCTCCCTGCTGGCCGCCGCCTCCGCCAAGCCCAGCAAGGCCGCCACCGTCGGCTCCCTCGCCCTGCTCTCCGCCACCGGCCCCATCGGCCACCTCCTGAACGCCAAGTCCAAGGACATCCACCTCCCCGGCAAGACCGTCGCCCAGCTCGCCGACCAGGTCCTCCCCGCCCTCACCACCGCCACCACCCTCCTCACCCACCAGGACCCCGCCGAAGCCGACAACTTCCGCACCACCGTCCTGACCGCCCTCGAAGCCGCCGCCGCAACCACCCCCGCCCCCCAGCCCGCCGTCACCGAAATGACCCGCAAGATCACCGAGGCCCTCCACACCGCCTGACCCAACTCCCCACGCCCGCGCCGACTTCCGAGTCGGCGCGGGCGTTCTATTGCCCCGAGTTTCGGGGTCGTGCTGGGGTGGAAGGGATCTGGCCCAATGGGGTTCTCGACGGTAAGGGGGGTTGATCATGGTGGTCGGGGTGGAAATCGAATTCGATGGGGTGACCATCGAGCAGTACGCGCGCGTGCTGGAGATGGTGGGGGCGCCTGCCGGCGGGCCGATGCCCGATGGGGGGTTGTTCGGGTGGGTCGTGGCCACGGAGAACGGGATTCGGGTTGCCGAGGTGTGGGAGTCGGAGGAGGCGTTTCGGCGGTTCGTTGCCGAGCGGCTCATTCCGGCGGCCCGGCGGATCGGGATTGTGGGGGAGCCTCGGGTCACCTTTCGTGATGTGCTCGGATCTCCGAGACCTGGTGGCCTCGGGTGTTAGTGCGGGGCTAACGCGGGTTCGGTGCTGCGTCGTGGACCGGGGCCATTCGGGGCGGTTGGCTGAATGGCATGACGGACAACGGGATTGGGCGGCGGGCTGGGCGTGCGGTTGTGGTGGGAGGTGGGTCGGGGATGGGGTTCGCCATTGCCGATTCGCTGCTTTCGGAGGGGTATGAGGTGGTGATCGTCGGGCGGTCGGAAGAACGGCTGGCCGATGCGGTGCGGGAGTTGGGGGACGGGAAGGTCAGTGCGGTCGCGGCGGATGTCTCTGATGAGGGGCAGGTCTCGCGGGTGTTCGAGACGGTGGGGGTTGTCGACCATGTGATCAGTACCGCGGCGGATGTGGCGGGGACCTATGGGCCGATCGCCACGTTCGATTTCGAGAAAGGGCGGGGGTTCATCGAGACGAAATTGATCGGGTCGATGTTGTTGGCCAAACACGCGCGGCTCAGCGAGAACGGGTCGCTCACCTTTGTTTCCGGGATCGCGGCGTATCGGCCGGCGGCGGGTGGGGCGATGGTGGCGGCGGTGAACGCGGCATTGGAGGGGTTGGTGCGGGCGCTCGCGGTGGAGTTGGCGCCGGTGCGGGTGAACGCGGTGTCGCCGGGGTGGGTGATGACCGGGATCTGGGAGGCGATGCCGTGGCCGGACAAGGAGGAGCGGTGGCGGGCGATGGCGGAGAAGCTGCCCGCGCGGCGGCTGGGGCAGCCGGAAGATATTGCGGTGGCGGTGGTTTCGCTGCTGAAGAGCGCGTTCGTGACCGGGACCGTGGCGCACGTGGACGGCGGGCACCGGCTGGTGTGAGCCGGTGCCGGGTGCTGGTCGGAGGGTGATGTGGGTGCAGTCCACCGACGGCCCGCACGCCACCGCGGCGGGGGAGAACGGACGTCCCCGGGCGCGGGTTGACCGGGACAGCCGTCCGAGGAAGTTAGGATTGCGCAGAATTCGAGAGCAGGGTCCGGCACGAAACGACCGACACGTTCAGGAGATTCGGCATGTCCTATGCGGTGGATTTCACCACGGTCTCGACCGTCGGCCTGGAGTCGTCCCCGGTCGCACCCGCCCTGGCGGGCCTGCGGGCCAATGAGGCCCGCTACTTCAAGAACAAGTACGACCACGTCTTCACGGTCGAGCCCGCGAGCAAGGCGAAGAAGACCATTGCGTGGGTAAGCAAGATCCTCGCCGATGAGCGCCGGATCGTCATCGAGTCGAAGCCGCTCGAGGCAACGGAATTCGAGGTCGAGGGCATTCGCATGGCCTATGTCTTCTACGAGAGCGGCCTGTCGATCAACGTGATGTACACCCTCGAGGACTCCGGCAAGCGCGCCGTCGGATTCAAACTCTCCGACGGCATGGAAATCCCCGAGGAGCTGGACTCGTTCAAATTCGCCCGGCAGAAATCGAAGCTGGCGGGCACCATTCGAGGGTCCTTCTTCGTCATCAAGGGCGAGTACTGACCCCGACCGGCGTTCTCGGCCTAGTGAGCTTCGCTGAGCCAGATGGCCTCGGCGGCGATGCTGCCCAGATCGATGGTCCGCTCCTGCACCCGCACCGCGATGGTCCCCGCGAAGTCGCGCCGCTCGACCACCGCGATCGGCGTATCCAACGCGATCCCCAGCGAATCGAAGTACCGCAGCATCGCCGGATCGGAATCGGAAATCCGTGCCACCCGCCCGGATTCACCCGCCCCGAAATCGCTGAGCTGCCGCGCCGGGGGAGTCGGCACCGCCCCGTCCACCGACGGGATCGGGTCGCCGTGCGGATCCCGGTCGGGATGCCCGAGTTTGGCGTCGATCCGCTCCATCAAGGTCTCCGACACCGCGTGCTCGAGCACCTCGGCCTCGTCGTGCACCTCGTCCCACCCGTAGCCGAGCTCGTTGACCAGGAACGTCTCGATCAGCCGGTGCCGGCGCACCATGGCGACGGCGGCCCGCCGCCCGTCCTCGGTCAAGGTGATGGCCCCGTACCGGGCGTGTTCGACCAGACCCTGATCGGCCAGCTTGCGGACCGCCTCGGACACCGTCGACGCCGACACGCCGATCTTCTCGGCCAGCAGCTTCGTCGACACCTTCTCCTGCGACCACTCCTGCGCGGTCCAGATCACTTTCAGATAATCCTGGGCCACCGACGACAGCACCGGCGCGACGCTGGACGCCCCGCTCGCGGCGGTGAGGGTGGTCCCGTGAGGTTCGGAAGGTGCGGACGGATCGGCCAGCTCGCGGCGGGTGGCGATGTCTCGTTTTCCGGGCACGTAACCGAGCTTAGGCACATGCCGCGCGGTTTCACACATCGGCGCGCTCGCTGGTAGAGGCACCCGCCGCCGAGCGCCCCGGACCGGTGAACACACGGTGACGGGCATGCTTCCGGCCGTGGACTTCCGCACGGCGGAATATTGTCCGAGACGCGCTTTGCGTAGGCTTCCGGTGTGCAGAGATGGCGAAGCCTCGAGGAGATGCCCGCGGACTGGGGCCGGTGTGTCCTCACCATCGGGGTGTTCGACGGCGTGCACCGCGGGCATACCCAGCTGATCAGCCGCGCGGTGAAATCCGCTGCGGTGCGCGGCGTTCCGTCGGTGCTGATGACCTTCGACCCGCATCCGGTGGACGTGGTGCGCCCGGGAACGCATCCGCCGCAGCTGTCCACCCTGGACCGGCGCGCGGAACTGGTCGAGGAACTCGGCATCGACGTGTTCGTGGTGATGCCGTTCACCCGTGACTTCATGAAGCTCACCCCCGAGGAGTACGTCGAGGAACTGCTGGTGGACCGCCTGCACGTGTCCGAGGTCGTGGTGGGTGACAACTTCACCTTCGGCAAGCAGGCCGCCGGCACCCTCGACACCATGCGGGAGCTGGGCAACCGCTACGGCTTCGAGGTCGACGGCGTGCAGCTGCTGGGTGAGCACGCGGTCACCTTCTCCTCCACCTACATCCGCGGCTGCCTGTCCGAGGGCAATGTGGGCGCCGCCGCCGAGGCGCTGGGCCGCCCGCACCGCGTCGAGGGCGTGGTCGTGCACGGCGACGGCCGCGGCAAGGGCCTGGGCTTCCCGACCGCCAACGTGGCCCCCACCATGCATGCCGCCATCCCCGCCGACGGCGTGTACGCGGGCTGGTTCACCGTCCTCGAGAGCGGCGACCCGCTGGCGGGCACCCGCCACATGACCGCCATCTCGGTCGGCACCAACCCGACCTTCGACGGCCGCAACCGCACCGTCGAGCCGCATATCCTCGACTTCGACGCCGACCTCTATGGCAAGCACGTGGCCGTCGACTTCGTCGAGCAGCTGCGCGGCATGCGCAAGTTCGAGTCGATCGAGGAACTGGTCGAGGCCATCCGCCGCGACTGCGATCAGGCCCGCAAGGTGCTGGGCGGCGACACCGAGGAGTAGCCCGCGCCGGGGCCGATTTCCGCGACCACGCGGCACTCCGGTAGGCTGGCCCATCGGGTTTGCTGCGGTCCGCGGCGGCGCCCACCCCGATTCTCACGCAGGTTTCAGCGGCTTGCCTCTGAGAGTGCCGAGAACCGGGTCCTTCCGAGCGCGGTCTGAAACAAGGAGTATCTGTGGCTCTCACCACCGAGCAGAAGTCGGCCATCCTCGCCGAGTACGGCGTCCACGAGAAGGACACCGGTTCCCCGGAGGCGCAGATCGCGCTGCTGTCGAAGCGGATCGCCGACATCACCGAGCACCTCAAGAAGCACAAGCACGACCACCACACCCGCCACGGTCTGATGGCGCTGATCGGTCGTCGCAAGCGGCTGTCGAAGTACCTGCAGGACAAGGACATCAACCGCTACCGTTCGCTGATCGAGCGTCTCGGCCTGCGTCGCTGATTCCAGCCGCGGACCCCTCTGCCCACGAGGTGACACACCTGGTGAGCGGAGGTAGTTGACGAACCGGCCAACGAGGAGGCATAGAATCCTTCTCGTTGGCCTTTCGTATATGTGGCCGGAGGTTCCCCACGAGGGGGGACACGGCCGGATATACGCCGACACGAGCCGTATGCACCCGTCGCGTGGCGTCGGTCTTCGGTAGTGGCTTTTCGGGGCGCGAAGTATGAGATGAACCATGCGCGCCCGGAGGGCTTCGATCGATGACCGCCTCCGCGTCGCCGTATCCAAGGGGATACCGGCCGGGTGTGCGTTGCGGCAGCCACGAGGGCTGCCGCGCGCCCATGCCGGGTACGGCCGCCTGCCGGTGGGCACGTGAACGAACACGTGCCGGATCCGGCGAAGACGAGAGGTTGAGATAACAAAGATGTCCGACACCCAGACCAGTTCCGCCGCCGAGGTCGAGCCCGGCGTTTTCGAGTCCGTCGCCCTGATCGACAACGGCGCCTTCGGTACTCGCACCATCCGTTTCGAGACCGGCCGCCTGGCCAAGCAGGCCGCGGGTTCCGTGGTCGCCTACCTCGACGACGAGACCATGCTGCTCTCGGCCACCACGGCCTCCAAGCAGCCCAAGGATCAGTTCGACTTCTTCCCGCTGACGGTGGACGTCGAGGAGCGCATGTACGCCGCGGGCCGCATCCCCGGCTCGTTCTTCCGTCGTGAGGGCCGTCCCTCCACCGACGCGATCCTGACCTGCCGCCTGATCGACCGGCCGCTGCGCCCGTCGTTCGTCGACGGCCTGCGCAACGAGATCCAGGTCGTCGTGACCGTCATGTCGCTGGATCCGAAGGATCTGTACGACGTGGTCGCGATCAACGCCGCCTCGGCGTCCACCCAGATCGCGGGCCTGCCCTTCTCCGGCCCGGTCGGCGGCGTGCGCGTCGCCCTGATCGAAGGCCAGTGGGTCGCGTTCCCGACCGTCGAGCAGCTCGAGAACGCCGTGTTCGACATGGTCGTCGCCGGCCGCGTGGTCGACGGTGACGTCGCCATCATGATGGTCGAGGCCGAGGCCACCGACAACGTGCTGGCCCTGATCGCCGACGGCGCCTCCGCCCCGACGGAAATCGTTGTGGCCGAAGGCCTCGAGGCCGCCAAGCCGTTCATCGCCCGCCTGTGCAAGGCGCAGGCCGACCTGGCCGCCCTGGCGGCCAAGCCGACCGAAGAGTTCCCGATCTTCCTGCCGTACCAGCCCGACGCCTACGAGGCCGTCGAGGGCACCGCCAAGCGTGAGCTGAACGAGGCGCTGTCCATCGCGGGCAAGCAGGAGCGCGACGAGCGCACCGACGAGATCAAGCTGGCCGTGCTCTCCGAGCTGGCCGAGTCCTTCGCCGGTCGTGAGAAGGAGCTGGGCGCGGCCTTCCGCTCGGTCACCAAGAAGCTGGTCCGCCAGCGCATCCTGACCGACAGCTTCCGCATCGACGGTCGTGGCCTCGCGGACATCCGCGCGCTCTCGGCCGAGGTCGCCGTGGTGCCGCGCGCCCACGGTTCGGCGCTGTTCGAGCGTGGCGAGACCCAGATCCTGGGCGTCACCACCCTCGACATGGTGAAGATGGCGCAGCAGGTCGACTCGCTCGGCCCGGAGACCTCCAAGCGCTACATGCACCACTACAACTTCCCGCCGTTCTCCACCGGTGAGACCGGTCGCGTGGGTTCGCCCAAGCGTCGCGAGATCGGCCACGGCGCTCTCGCCGAGCGCGCCCTGATGCCGGTGCTGCCCTCGCAGGAGGAGTTCCCCTACGCCATCCGTCAGGTGTCGGAGGCGCTGGGCTCCAACGGCTCCACCTCGATGGGCTCGGTCTGCGCCTCGACCCTGTCGCTGCTGAACGCCGGTGTGCCGCTGAAGGCCCCCGTCGCCGGTATCGCGATGGGCCTGGTGTCGGACACCGTGAAGAACGACAAGGGTGAGGACGAGGTCCGCTACGTGGCCCTCACCGACATCCTGGGCGCCGAGGATGCCTTCGGCGACATGGACTTCAAGGTCGCCGGTACCCGCGAGTTCGTCACCGCCCTGCAGCTGGACACCAAGCTCGACGGCATCCCGTCGCAGGTGCTGGCCGGCGCGCTGAACCAGGCCAAGGACGCCCGCGACACCATCCTGGACGTGATGGCCGAGGCCATCGCCACCCCGGACGAGATGAGCCCCTACGCTCCGCGCGTCACCGCCATCAAGATCCCGGTCGACAAGATCGGCGAGGTGATCGGACCCAAGGGCAAGGTGATCAACCAGATCACCGAGGACACCGGCGCCAACATCTCCATCGAGGATGACGGCACCGTGTTCGTCGGTGCGACCGACGGCCCGTCGGCGCAGGCCGCGATCGACGCGATCAACGCCATCGCCAACCCGCAGCTGCCGAAGGTCGGCGAGCGCTTCCTGGGCACGGTCGTCAAGACCACCGCCTTCGGCGCGTTCGTGTCGCTGCTCCCGGGCCGCGACGGTCTGGTCCACATCTCGAAGCTGGGCAACGGCAAGCGCGTCGCCAAGGTCGAGGACGTGGTCAACGTGGGTGACAAGATCCGCGTCGAGATCGCCGACATCGACAACCGCGGCAAGATCTCGCTGGTTCCGATCGACGAGGATTCGGACAACTCCGCGACCTCGGCTGCGGTCGACGCGAACGCAGAGTAATCATTTCTCTGTGACGAAGAAGCAGTCCGCGGTGCGCGCGGGTTCCGCGCGCACCGCGAAGGACTCCGTGCAGAACAACGCCCCCTTGCTCCGCAACCTGGAGCAGGGGGGTTCTGCGCTGGCGATCGACCGGAACGAGTCTCCCGCAATGGATATCGGAGTGCGCCGGACCGTCCTGCCCGGCGGCCTGCGGGTCGTGACCGAGCATGTGCCGGGCGTGCGCTCGGCCTCGATCGGCGTATGGGTCGGTGTCGGTTCGCGCGACGAGGGCCCGACCGTGGCCGGCGCCGCGCATTTCCTCGAGCATCTGCTCTTCAAGGCCACGCCCTCGCGCTCGGCCCTGGACATCGCCGAGGCCATGGACGCGGTCGGCGGCGAGCTCAACGCGTTCACCGCGAAGGAACAGACCTGCTACTACGCCCATGTGCTCGACGAGGACCTGCCGCTGGCGGTGGACCTGGTCAGCGACGTGGTGCTCAACGGGCTGTGCCGCGCCGAGGACGTGAGCGTGGAACGGCAGGTGGTGCTGGAGGAGATCTCCATGCGCGACGACGATCCCGAGGACTTGGTCGGCGACGCGTTCCTGACCGCGCTGTTCGGCGACCACCCCATCGGACGTCCGGTGATCGGCAGTGTCGAGACCATCGAGGCCATGGGCGCGCACCAGCTGCGCTCGTTCCACCTGCGCCGCTACCGGCCCGACCGGATGGTGGTGGCGGTCGCGGGCAATATCGAGCACGAGCACGTCGTCGAATTGGTGTTCCGCGCCTTCGAGAATCGGCTCGAGACCGGACTGGAACCGGCGCCGCGCCGCGAGGGGAAGTTCCGCCCGCGCGGCAATCCGGAACTGATCCGCATCAACCGCGACAGCGAGCAGGCGCACCTGGTGTTCGGCACCCGCGCCTTCGGGCGGCACGAGGGTGAGAAGCGCTGGCCGCTGTCGGTGCTCAACACCGTACTCGGCGGCGGCCTGAGTTCGCGGCTGTTCCAGCGCATTCGGGAGGAGCGCGGGCTGGCGTACTCGGTGTACTCCAGTGTCGACACCTTCGCCGACACCGGCGCGTTCTCGGTGTACCTGGGCTGCCAGCCCGAAAACCTCGGTCGCGTAGCCGCTCTGGCGCACGGCGTGCTCGAGGAGGTGGCGGCCAACGGCATCACCGACGCCGAATGCGCTCGCGCCAAGGGTTCGCTGCGCGGGGGACTGGTGCTGGGGCTCGAGGACTCCGGATCGCGGATGAACCGCATCGGGCGCTCGGAGCTCAGCTACGGCAATCACCGCAGTGTGTCCGAAACCCTCGCTCGCATCGACGAAGTCACCACCGAGGAGGTGTCCTCGATCGCGACGAGCCTGTTGGCGCGACCGTTCGGGGCGGCGGTGGCCGGACCGTATCGGCGCACCCGCGACCTGCCCTCGGCCGTCCGGAATCTGGTCGGCTGAAATACTTACTCGGCGGTAATCTCCAGCCGCCGGTGAGGTATGCCCGTTTGTGGCTATGATCACCTCGCCGGAATGGGAGGGGTCGTGGTCGAACCAGGTGAGAACTTCGCCGGGTATGTCATCGAACGTGAGCTCGGACGCGGCGGGATGGGTGCGGTGTACCTGGCACGCCATCCGCGCCTGCCGCGTTGGATCGCACTGAAGCTGTTGAACGCGGAGTACCACGGCGACAGCGAGACTCACGCTCGCTTCGAACGCGAGGCCGACCTCGCGGCCCGGCTGAATCACCCCGGTGTGGTGACCGTCTACGACCGCGGCGTCGAGGACGGGCGACTGTGGATCGCCATGCAGTACGTCGACGGCATCGAAGCCGAATCGGTCACCGACATGACCGCCGAGCGCGCCGTCGAGATCGTCGCCGCCACCGCCGACGCCCTCGACTACGCGCATCGAGTCGGCGTGCTGCACCGAGATGTCAAGCCCGCCAACATCATGCTGGCCCGGGAGACCCGCGAACAGCAGGCGGGGGTGCTGCTCACCGACTTCGGCATCGCCCGGCTACAGGAGGACACCGGCCGCCTCACCGGCTCCGGCTCGGTCATGGCGACCCTGGCCTACGCCTCCCCGGAACAGTTGCAGAACCAGCCGGTCGACCACCGCGCCGACCAATACTCCTTGGCCTGCACCCTGTTCCGATTGCTGACCGGGGTTCCGCTCTTCCGCGCGAACGACCTCGGGGCGATCGTCAAAGCCCACCTGTACGACAACCCGCCGCCGATCGCCAGCCTGCGACCCGACCTCCCCGCGACCCTGGATCCGGTCCTGGCCCGCGCATTGGCCAAGAACCCCGACGACCGGTACCCGACCTGTTCGGACTTCGCGGCGGCCGCGCAACGCGCACTGGCCGAGGGCGTCGCGGTCGAGAGTGCCCACGCGCCGCCGCGCCGCCGCGCCGCGGATCCGTCCGCCCGACGGCTCGCCGCGCCGTCCACCGGCCGCCGGGGGACCCGCAACGCGCCGGGTTCGCGAGCGGCGCAAGCGGATTCACCGGCCGGTCGATGGCAGCAATCGGACCCCAACGCGGTGCGGCGGGGACAACAGTCCGATACGCCGCCACCCTGGCCCGGGCAGCAGCCCGACTCCTCGGGGACGCGGCGGGGCCAGCAGTCGAACACACCGGCGGCCCGGCCCGGGCAGCAGTTCGACACGTCGGGGATGCGTCGGGCGCAGCAGCCGGACGCACCCGCGGTCTGGCCGGGACAGCAGTCCGAGGCGTCAGGGGCGCGACGCGGTTCGCAGCCGGATTCCGCTGCGCGCCGAAGACATCCGTCGGAGACCACCGGCGCGCGGCGGGTGCACCCGTCGGAGACCACCGGCGCGCGACGTGTTCCACCCTCGGAGACCACGGGCGCGCGGCGAGTCCATCCCTCGGAGATCACCGGAGCCCGGCGCGCGCACCAGCCGGACGCCACCGGGGGGCGTCGGACCTCGCCGTCGGAAACGACCGGGGCGCGGCGGATTCCGCCATCGACGGCGGTGCGTTCGGGCCGGCTGACCGACATTCCCGCCCTGTTCGGGCCGCGCACGGACCGGCATCAGTCGCCGCCACAGCGTATGACCGCTCCGGGTACGGGCCGGTGGCTGAGCGGCCTGCGCATGCTGGTGGTGATGAGCGTGGGCCTGGCGGTCGCGCTCGGTGTGGTGGTGTTCGTCATGAGTCCCTCCGGCCGCGGCGCCAAGCCGAAGGCGGCCGCCGCCGAGATCGCCCAGATCAGTGCGGCCTTCCCGGGACTGGTGCCGCGTTCTCCGGAGCTGGGCTCGGGATTCAATTCGGCCAGCTGCCGCGTGGTCGACCACGACACCAAGGATTTCCTGCCGCCCTTCGCCTTCGAGGGCTGGGCCGCGGCCTGGGACTGCCAGTACTCCGCCGACCACGAAGTCCGCGAGTACATCGTCTTCGCCTACGATTCCGCCGCGGTGGCGCGTTCGGCGGCCCGCCGGATCCGTCCGGCCGGAAGCGCCCTGGAGGATCTGACCTTCAAGGAGTTCTGCGGCGCGAAGCAGTACGTCAACCACCGTTTCGACGCCACCGCCGACGTCCCGTCCACGGTCTTCGCCACCTCGTTCTTCGACGACCCCAAGCGCGAGAAGTTCCTCATGTACACCCGCGGCATCCCCACCACCCCGAGCGGTGTCGTCGACTGGTGGAAGTCGCTCCCGCTCACCCAGTCCTGACCGGTCGCGGGCACGAGGCCCGAACGCGACCCGCGCCACCGCTGTGGCGCGTGGTCGGAACCTCGACGGGCACGGCCGGTTCCCGGTCGCTTCCACGCGTCCGGGACGTTGGCAGCTGTCTTTCGCCGCCGCGCCGGTGTACGGGCACCGGTCCGCTTCCGGGGTGGCCCAGCATCCTGGGGGAGGTCGGGCCGGACCCGCACCCTGTCCTTCGCCGAGGAGGATCGAGCGCGCGGTTGATCGCCTCGCGTGCTGGCCGGGCCGCTACTCCGGTGTGTGTTCGCGGTTCGCGGCGGCGAGGACGGCGGGGAGCAGGCCGGGGAGGGCGACGTCGAGGTCGTCCGCGCGCAGGCGTAGGTGGGTGTTGCCGTCGATGGTGACGCGTTCGGTGACGCCCGCTTCGCGCAGGATCTTGAAGTGGTGGGCGGCGGTGGATTTGCTGACGCCGTCGTAGGTGAGGCTGCAGCGGATGGGGGCGCCGGCTTCGGCCAGGCGGCGGACGATTTCCAGGCGGACCGGGTCCTGGAGCGCGCCGAGCACCGCGGGGAGCGGGGCCACGGCGGGCAGCGCGTCGGTGTCGGTCATGACCTACCTCACGGGAAAACTAGTTTGATAACTGTCGAACCTTGGCTACGGTGAGTTCGATAAGGTTCAAACTTACCTGATGGAGGCTGGGATGGCATCGGCAACGGCGGTGGAGACCAGCGCGGAACAGGGCGCTCAGAGCTGGGCGTACGCGCTCGTGCTCGCGGCCAGTGGTGTCGCGCTCGGCGTCTCGGGGGCACCGGCCCCGCTGTACGGGCTCTATCAACGCAGCTGGCATTTCTCTCCGCTCACCACGACGTTCGTCTTCGCCGTCTACGCGGTGGCCGCCCTGGGCGCGGTCCTGGTGTCGGGCCGGATCTCGGATGTGGTGGGCCGCAAGCCGGTCCTGCTCGGCGCGTTCGCGACCATGATCGTCGGTCTGGTGGTGTTCCTGTTCGCCGACAATGTGGCCATGCTGCTGCTGGCGCGGGCCCTGCACGGGGCCGCGGTCGGCGCGATCGTGGTGGCGGGCGCGGCGGCGCTGCTGGACCTGCGCCCGCAGGCGGGCGCGCGGTCGGGACAGCTGTCCGGGGTGGCCTTCAATGTCGGTATGGCCGTGGCGATCCTGGGGTCGGCGGTGCTGGCCCAGTACGCGCCGCATCCCCTGCGGACGCCGTATGTGGTGATCACGCTGGTGTGCCTGTTGATCGCCGCGGGCGTAATGGCGCTGCGGGAACCGCACGCGGCGCGGCAGAAGCAGCGCATCACCATCGCCAAACCGGCTGTGCCGCAGGAGATCCGCGCTGATTTCTGGTTCTCCGCGCTCGGCGTGATGGCGGCCTGGTCGGTGCTGGGCGTGCTGCTGTCGCTGTACCCCTCGCTGGCCTCGGCCGAGACCGGCATCCACAATCTGGTGTTCGGCGGCGCGGTGGTGGCTTCCACGGCGACCGCGGGCGCACTCGCCCAGGCCGTCGCGGGCGGCATCCCGGCGCGCCGCGCGGCCATCGCCGGCGATGTCGGGATGGCGATCGCGCTGCTGCTCACCGTTCCGGCGCTGAACACCCACAACTGGGTGCTGGTGCTGCTGGCCGGACTCGCGCTGGGCGGCACCTTCGGCCTGGGCTTCGGCGGATCGCTGCGGCACCTGTCCAACGTTGTGCCGCAACACAAGCGGGGCGAGACCATGTCGGCCTACTACCTGCTGGCCTACTCGGCCATGGCGGTGCCGACGGTGCTGGCGGGCTGGGCGGCCACCACGTGGGGGCTGAGCACGGTCTTCCCGTGGTTCGTCGCGGTGGTCGCGCTGGCCTGCCTGGGCGCGGCCGGGATCGGCCTGCGCCGCAACGCCGAGGCCGCGGCAGCCGTGGTGGCCACCGCGATTGTCGACTGACTGCCGCGCCGCCGTCCAGGTTCTCGGAACAACCCGCCCGCGTCCGCCCCGGTGACCCCACGTCGCCGGGGCGGACGCGGCATTCCGGGCGAAACAATTTGCGATGCCCGGTTTTTCGGGTGCGCGAAGTCGGGGTGGAATTGCCGCATCCGATGCGTGAGGCGTCCCGGATCGCTATTCTTCGGCTATGCGGCGGTGGAGGTTCGGTGGGGTGGTGAGCCGGACGGTACACCGGTCGGGTCTATTGGTGTCGGTGCTGGTCGCCGTGACGGGCGGGCTCGCCATCGCGGGCCTTACCTGGTGGGGGCTGTGGCGCTTCCTCGGCGCCAAGGCCGAGACGCCGAATCAGCTGGATCTGAGCCGGATTTCGCTCGCGGTGGCGGCGGGCATCGGCGGCGCGGTCGCGCTGGTGGTGGCCTACCGCAAGCAGCGCGACGCCGAGCGCGGACGTTTCGCCGAGGTCTTCGGGGCCGCCGCCGGTCAGCTCGGCGACCCGGATGTGGCGGTGCGCATCGCCGGGGTCTACGCCATGGCCGGGGTCGCCGACGAGTTCTCCGCGCGCTGGCGGCGCCAGCAGTGCGTCGACGTGCTGTGCGGCTACCTGCGGCTGCCGTACCAGCCGGAGGAGGGCGCCAGCCACCTGGTCTCCAAATCCCAGCGCATCGAGGACCACGGCACCGCCGTCGAACGGGTGTACACCTACCGCCAGAACGACCGGCAGGTCCGCGACACCATCGTCCGGGTGATCGCCGAACACCTGCGCCCCTCCGCCGAGACCCGCTGGAGCTCCTGCGATTTCGACTTCACCGACGCCGTCTTCGAGAACGCCGACTTCCGCTACGCCGTCTTCGCGGGCCGCAATACCCGCTTCACCAACGCCATGTTCCTGAGCGGCCGCACGGTCACCTTCGAGCAGGCGCGGTTCCTCGGCAAACGGGTCACCTTCCGCGGGGCCATCTTCCGCAGCGCCGCCGTGTTCGACCGGGCCGTCTTCGCCCACACCGCCGTGGACCGCGCCGACCGTGACGACACCGCCGCCACCTTCGCCGAGGCCACCTTCGGCAGCGGCGGCAGCTTCGAGGGCGCCGAATTCCGGGGCACGCGAACCGCGTTCGACCGCACCACGTTCGCGGGGGAGCGGACCAGCTTCGCCAACGCCGTCTTCGCCGCCGACCAGACCACCTTCGAGCGCGCGGTGTTCGACGGCGAGCGCATCACCTTCACGGGTGCGGAATTCATCGGCGCGCGAGTCACCTTCGCCGATTCCCGCTTCTACACCGAGTCCAGCTCCTTCGACTGCGCCCGCCTGGGCACGCAGATCCGCTGGCGCACCGGCCGCACCCAGGAAGTGTCGTTCGCGCGCACCGAGTACCACGGCACGGTCTCCTTCGCCGACACCGTCTTCGGGGGCCGCAAGGTGGTCTTCGCCGGGGGTGACTTCTTCGGCGACATCTCCTTCCGCCGCGCCGCCTTCGATGCGCGCGAGGTCAGTTTCGACCGCCCGAAGGCGTGGGTCGGTGTCCACTTCGACTGGGACGAGAGCCCCGCGACCAAGCCGTCCCATATCTCCCCGACCCCGTGGCCGCCGGTGCTGGCCGAATCCGCCTCCGAACTCGCCTCCTGAACCAGCCGGGCGCATCGCCCGTTTTGCCCGGAACTCCGCCGTGGGATAGCTTGCAGACGAGCGGAGTTGAAGGGGTTGGGTGGTGGGGAGCCACGGCGTCGGCTGGGTTGCCGCGGTAGCGGTTCCACTGTTCTGCCTGGCGGCGGCCCTCGCGAGCCGGACCGGAGCGGCATCGAAGCGGCGGCGGGTGAGCGCCCTGGCATTCGCGGCGACCGGCTGGATCCTCGTGTTCGCCGTGGTGACGGCCACCCTCTCACCCATGACCCGGGAAACCGTCGCGGGCAAGCCCATCGGCGCGCCACCCGAACTCGTGCAGGCCGGGCAGCCGACCACCTCGGCCAAACCCGCCGCCCCCGATCCCATGGCGTCCCTGAAGCCGGGGGACTGCGTCGAGGTCCCCATCGAGCGAGCCAGGGACGCCTCGGGCGCCCCGACCTGGAAAGCGGGCACACCCGAACCGTCGGACTGCAATTCGGTGGACGCGAACTACCGGGTGCTGCAGAACGGCCCCGACCCGTGCACCGGCCCGCTCTACACGCTCGATTCCGCCCCCAAGGACAAGACCGGCAAGCCGCGCTACCACCTGTGCCTGACCTTTGACTGGCGCACCGGCGTCTGCTACGACACCACCGCCATGGAGACCCCGTCGAAGGTCGACTGCGCGACGCCCGGCGAGCACATCGTCCAGGCCACCGCCGTGCTGGCCGACGCCACCTCCGGCGCGTCCTGTCCCCGGGACGGCCGCGGCGCGGTCTGGGTGATCTGGCGCAAGCTCGAACTCACCGTGTGTTTCCGCGGCGGCGACAACCCGGGGACGTGACGGTCAGCGCCGCTTGCCGACGGTGATGACGTCCGGGATCAGCCACGACGGCAGCGGCCGCGCGACCTTGCGCTGATCGACGACCTCGAAACCGGCGTCGGTCAGCAGTGTGCGGGTCTCGCGCGGCGACGGCGCGTGCGCGGGGAAGCGCGGGCTGCGGGTCAGCCGTTGGATCGGGCGCGACGCCGCACCGGAGGGATGCATGGTCGCGATGGCCACCAGGCCGCCGGGCGTCAGCACCCGATGGAATTCGCGCAGCGCCGCCGGATGGTCGAAGAAGTGGAACGCGCTGGTGGTGACGACCGCGTCCAGTGCGCCGTCGTCGAAGGGGAGATGCTCGGCGGCGGAATGCCGCCACTGGACCTCGGCCGAGCGGGCGCGGGCCTGCTCCAGCATGCCCGCCGAGGCGTCCACGCCGTAGACGGCGTCGGGCCGCAGTTCGCGTTGGATGCGGGTGGTGAGAATGCCGGTGCCGCAGCCGATGTCGGCGATCCGCCGGGATCCGGCGGCGCGCAGTTCGGCGACCATCTGGTCCTGCGGCGGGCGGTAGACGAAGTGTTGCAGGGCGGCGGTGTCGTAGGCGCGGGCGACATTGCCCCAGAACCGCGTCACCACATGGTTGAAGGCGCGGTTGCCGGTGGTCAGCGAAGTGGTCATGTGTGCTCCTGTCCCGCTCCATGGAATCAGATTCCGGACTGTCTGGGAAGGTGCGATGGAGTAGCGTCGGGCGCATGAGGATTCGTGGTGCCGTCCTGGAACAGATCGGGGCGTCGACGCCCTTCGCCGATTCGAAGCCGATCACCATCAGCGAGCTGGACCTGGGCGAACCCGGCCCGGGTGAGCTGCTGGTCCGGATCGAGGCCGCGGGCCTGTGCCATTCCGACCTGTCCGTGGTGGACGGCAACCGCGTCCGCCCGGTCCCCATGCTGCTGGGCCACGAGGCCGCGGGCCGCGTCGAGGCGCTCGGCCCCGGCGACTCCGACCTGCGTGTCGGCCAGCGCGTCATCATGACCTTCCTGCCCCGCTGCGGCTCCTGCGCGGGCTGCGCCACCGACGGCCGTACCCCCTGCGAGCCCGGAAGTCTCGCCAACAACGCGGGCGAGCTCCTCGCGGGCGGACGGCGTTTGCTCCGTGACGGTGTCGAGGTCCACCACCACCTGGGCGTCTCGGGCTTCGCCACCCATGCCGTCGTCGACCGTCATTCGGTGGTCCCCGTCGACGACGACGTGCCCGCGGAGGTGGCCGCCGTCCTCGGCTGCGCCGTCCTCACCGGTGGTGGCGCACTGCTGAATTCGGCCAAGCCCGGTCCGCGGGACCGCATCATGGTGGTCGGTCTCGGCGGTGTCGGCATGGCCGCGGTGCTGGTGGCCGCCTCCCTGCGCGCGAGCACCGGCCAGGAGGTCATCGCGGTGGACACCGTCCCCGAGAAGCTGAAGACCGCACTGGAACTCGGCGCGACCGCCGCCTACACCCCGCAGCAGATCGCCGCCGACAACATCCAGGCCGACGTCGTCGTCGAGGCCGCCGGCAATATCCGCGCCTTCGAAACCGCCGTCGCCGCAACGGCTCCCGGCGGCACCACGGTCACCGTCGGCCTGCCCGCCCCCGACGCCCGCGCTGCCATCTCCCCGCTGGCCCTGGTGGCGCAGGGTCGCACCATCATCGGCAGCTATCTCGGCTCCGCCGTCCCCGCCCGCGACATCCCCGAATTCGTCCGCATGTGGCGCGAAGGCACCCTCCCGGTCGAGCGCCTCGTCTCCTCCCGCATCCGCCTCGACGACATCAACCACGCCATGGACGAATTGGCCGCCGGCCACACCCTGCGCCAGGTCATCATCTTCGACTGAGGCGCAGGCGGCCCGCCGCGGGCCGGTGGTCGGCGGCGGGCCGATCAATGTGGGGCGACCGCGAGGTGGCGAGCTTCCCGCCCACGCGGCGGATCCGGTTGCGTGATCTCGGGAACGGCACGATGCGAACGGTTCTCGTGCAGACCGGCGTGGTGAACACCGGCGCGCATCCCGGCTGGCTGGTCTCGCAATTGCTGATACCGGTTCCGTCCTGAACTAGAACGTGTTCTAATTTGGCCATGAGCGGATTCGCGGACGGCCAGGTCGACCCGGCATTCCGGGCGGTGCGGGATGTGTTCGAGGCGAGCTTCGCGGACGGGGGGAACGCGGGCGCGGCCGTGGCCGTCTTCGTCGACGGCCGTCCGGTCGTCGACCTGTGGGGCGGCCTCGCCGACACCCGGGCGAACCGGCCCTGGGTGCGCGACACCCCCGTGGTCACCTACTCGTGCACGAAGGGTGTCACCGCCACCGCCGCACTACTGGTCGCGCATGAGCGCGGCGTCGGCCTGGACGATCCGGTCACCGACTGGTGGCCGGAATACGGTGTCGGAGGCAAGGATTCGACGACACTGGCCGATCTGCTCACCCATCGAGCGGGTCTGCCGGTCTTCGAGCGTCCCGTCTCCGCCGCCGACGCCGCGGACCAGCGGGCGATGGCGGCCCGGCTGGCCGAACAACACCCGGTGTGGAAACCCGGCACCGAACACGGCTATCACGCCCTGACCTTCGGCTGGCTGCTCGGCGAATTCGTCCGCCGTCACACGGGATTCACGGTCGGCGAGTATGTGCGCCGGAACTTCGGCGACCAGCTGTGGATCGGCGCGCCGCCCGAGGTCGCGGAGCAGGCCGCCCGCGTGGGTGCTCCGCCCGCCGCCGACCAGGCGTGGACCGACCCCGCCCCGCTCAGTGCCGCGACGGTGGCCGAGATGGCGCGCGCCTTCCAGGACCCCCGATCGCTGGCCTTGCGTGCCTCCACCAATCCCCTGGGCTCCTACAACAATCCGGAGGTGCTGGCCGGCGGCTGGCCCTCGACCGGACTGGTCACCACCGCCCGTGCCCTGGCCCGCTTCTACGCCGACCTGGCGGGCGGCGACCTCCTGCCCCCGGACGTCCTCGCCGACGCCGTCCGCGAGCGCGTGCGCGGCCGCGACGCCGTGCTGACCCTGGAGAGCGCGTTCGGCCTGGGCTACATGCTGCCCTCGGAGAACATGATCCTGCCCGAGACGGCCCGCCCCACGGCCTTCGGCCATCCCGGCGCGGGCGGCGCGATCGGCCTGGGCGACACCGCGAATCGGCTCGCGATCGCCTTCACCCCGAACCTGCGCCGCGACTGGGTCTCCGGCGACCGCCGGGCCTACCACCTGATCGACGCGGCCTACGGCGCGCTCTGAGCGCCGTGGACCGCGTCGAATCCCGGTGGAACCGGCTGAATCCCGGTGATCTACTTGACCGTCAGCGTGACCTTCTTGGTCTCGGTCTTGGCGGGCAGCTTGGTGGTGTCCACCGCCAGGATCTCGCCGGTGTCCTGAACGCCGTTGGGCAAAATCTTGGCCTTGAGCCCGAACGGCGGCTGGTCGCCGGTGACGGCCTCGATGCCGAAGTCGCTGTCGTTGGAGATGTAGAGGGTCTTGCCGTGGTCGTTGGTGGCCACGCCCTCGATCTTGTCGTGGCCGAAGAACTTGCCGTCGGCATTGAGGCCGTCCAGCAGCCCGCCCAGGTCGAGGTTGCCGGTCTTGGCGACCGGCGTGATGCCCGCCTTCCTCAGCGCGGCGATGCCGTCGGCGGTGCTGACGGTGCCGACGTAGACCTCGACCGGCTTGCCATCGATCAGCAGGCCCTTCTCCGGGTCGTACTGCGCGCCGGGGACTTTGGCGTCCGGGCCGATGTCGGTGGCGCCGGCGATGTCGACGGTCCACAGCTTCTTGTTGGCCTTGGGCGCCTTGTTACCGTCGCGCTCGTCCACCAGGAAGGTGGTGTTGGACAGCGCGGTGATCTCGGAGACCGCCAGCTTCTCCTTGGGCGACTCGAGCGGCAGCGCGAACTCCTTGACCGCCTTGGTCTTCAGGTCCACGGTGACGATGCGGGTCATCGGGGTCTCACGGGCATTGGTGACGCCCGGCTCGTTGAGCGCGCTCTGGACGACACCGACCAGGGTGCTGCCGTCGGGGGTGACGGTCAGGCCCTCCATGCCCTGGTTCGGGGTGCGGAACGCGAGTTCCTTGGGCAGTCCGCGGCCCGGCGCGAGCCGCTCCAGCTCCGCGCCCTTGGCGTCGAAATGCACCAGGAACGGGCCGTATTCGTCGGAGATCCAGAAGGTGCCGTCGGCGAGCGCGACCAGGCCCTCGCTGTCGATGCCGTGATCGGTGGGCGGCAGCGCCTTGCCGGTGAGGTCCTTGATGGTCTCGCCGGTGGTGGCGGAGGCGTCGACCAGGCCGTTGAAGGGCTGCCCGGCCGGATTCTTCAGCAGGATGGTGGATTCCACCACGGCCTTGTTGCCGACCAGCTTGAACTTGGCGATCTGCGGGGTGAAGTCCGGGACCGGCGCGATCTTCTCGTTCTTGCCCTTGCCGTCCACGTTCGGGCCGCGGTCGGTGAGCCCGTAGAACTCGTCGGTGGAGCCCGGGACCGGGGTGAAGGCGGAGCCGTAGGCACTGGCCTGCACCGGAACTCCGCCGAATTCCCCGATCGGCGGGATGTCGGTGGTGAACAGGCGGACCGCGTCGGTGGTGGTGACGGTGATGGAGTCCGAGCCGGTGTACCCGGCCGCGGGGGTGTACACCAGCGCGCCGTCCAGCCGCCGGCTCAGGGTGCCGTGCTGCGGGTCGGCGACCGCGACGGCGGCGTGGCCCCCGGTCTTGTCCAGCAGCTGGTCCAGCGAGATCACCAGCGGCTGGCCTGCCGCGGCGGTGAAGTCGGCGGAGTCGGATCCGGAGGAGCAGGCGGCGGTGACGGCGGCTGCGCCGACGACGACGGCGACGGCAACCCGGCGGGAAACGGGACGAATTCTCACGAGAGATGCCTATACGTCCGATCCGTCGCCGGGTTGGCCGTTGCCTGAACACCTTCCGCCGAGCTCGTGAACCGGCCGCGCGTCAGGATCGGGTCTGCTCGGGCTCCCAGCCCGGCGGGGCGAAGATGTAGCCGAGTTTGTCGCGCCAGTTCGTGGTGCTCCGCACGTCGCGCACGATCTTGGCGTATTCGCCGTACTGCAGCGTCAGCAGATTGTAGGTGCCCACCGGCTTGGTGAGACCGTAGGTGGGACGCTGGATCTCGGGTTCGAAGGTGCCGAACACGCGGTCCCAGATGATGAGCATCCCGGCGTAGTTCTTGTCCAGGTACTGCGCGTCGCTGCCGTGGTGGACCCGGTGGTGCGACGGGGTGTTGAAGAGGAATTCCACCGGGCCCCAGAGCTTTCCGACGGACTCGGTGTGGGTGAAGAACTGGTAGATCAGGTTGATCGTGAAGGCGATGTAGATCGTCCAGGGCGTGAAGCCCAGCAGCGGCAGCGGCGCCCAGAAGACGGCCTCGGTCCACGGATTCCACTTCTGCCGCAGGGCGGTTCCGAAGTTGAAGTACTCGCTGGAGTGATGCGCCTGATGCGCCGCCCAGCCGATCCGCACCCGGTGGACGAAGCGGTGGTTCCAGTAGAACGCGAAGTCGAGGACGAGCAGCAGCAGCGCCCAGCTCCACCACACATTAGTGGGGATGTGCCAGGGCGCGACGTAGGTCCACAGGAAGACGAACAACACCAGCGACCCCGCCTTGAAGATCGCGCTCGACACCAGCGAGCCGACGCCCATGCTCAGGCTCGTCCGGGTGTCGCGGGCCAGGTACCCGGTGGCGTCGTGATCGTCGCGCAGGGCCAGCGCCTCGGCGCCGATGGACAGTAGAAAGACCGGGACCGCGTACAGCAGCGGTGTATTGATCTCATGCCAGACCTGCGAAAACATCGGACCTCCTCGAATTGCCCAATTCGTAAGTTACCAATTGGTCAATTCAGGGACAAGAGGCCGATTCGGACATTCGAGGTTGCCTGGGTCAGGTGAGGGCGGCGAACAGCCGGCTGCTGCGGGCGACCATGGCCTCGGCCGTCTCGTCCGGATGGCTCAGCCACCAGTCCACGAGCGCGGCGACCACGCCCGTCCAGACCGCGCGCAGTGCCGACAGATCGTGCGGATCGGTCAGTCCGTGCAGCGACACGAACGCCGACACACCCCGATCGGCCTGCGCCGAGATGCGGGCGCGCGCGGCCAGCGCCGCCTCGGCCGCGGGCCCCTCGTCCGGATGCGACTGGTCCTGCACGACCTTCCAGTCGTGCGGGCGCGGTTCCAGGACCGTGAAGATCGCGGCGAGCGTGCGTTCAGCCATATCGAGCGAGGCCGGCCCGGCGAAGGCCGCGTCGATGGCGTCCCCGAGCACCGCCGAGGCCCGCTGCACGCAGGCCACGTACAGCCCGTCCTTGGAGCCGAAGTAGCCGTACACCAAGGGTTTCGACACCCCGGCCGCCGCCGCCACCGTCGCGGGGGACAGACCCGCGTAACCGACCCGGGCGATCTCCGCGGCGGCCACGTCGAGAATCTGCGCCTCGCGTTCGGCGCGCGGGACGCCCTTGGTTCCGGCTGTGGATCGCACCCTCGAAAGTTACCACTCGGTCAATTCGGCAGGCCCGTGGTCACCGGCCTGTGGTCGGAGGCGTTTCGCCGACCCGATAGGCTCGACGGGTTCCAGATCGGTCATAGCGAAGGAGACCAGGTGGCCACGAACCGGATCCGGGTGGGTGTGCTCGGGGCGCGCGGCAAGGTCGGGCAGTCCATCTGCGCGGGCGTCGAGGCGGCCGCGGATCTGGAGCTGGTGGCGCAGGTCGACAAGGACGACTCGCTGGAGGCGTTCACCGCCGCCGGGACCGAGGTCGTGGTCGACTTCACCCATCCCGACGTGGTGATGCCGAATCTGAAGTGGCTGGTGGAGAACGGCATTCACGCCGTCGTCGGCACCACCGGCTTCGACGCCGAGCGGCTCGAGCAGGTCAAGGGCTGGCTCGCCGCCAAGCCCGAGGTCGGCGTGCTGATCGCCCCCAACTTCGCCATCGGCGCCGTGCTGAGCATGCGGTTCGCCGAGCAGGCCGCCCGCTTCTTCGACTCGGTCGAGGTCATCGAGCTGCACCACCCGAACAAGGCCGACGCGCCCTCGGGCACCGCCTTCCGGACCGCCGCGCTCATCGCCGCCGCCCGCGAGAAGGCCGGTGTCGGCCGCAGCCCCGACGCCACCAGCCAGGAGCTGGAGGGCGCGCGCGGCGCGGACGTGGACGGCGTGCGGGTGCACTCGGTGCGGCTGGCCGGGCTGGTCGCCCACCAGGAGGTGCTGTTCGGCACCCAGGGCGAGACGCTCACCATCCGCCACGACTCGCTCGACCGCACCTCCTTCGTGCCGGGCGTGCTGCTGGGCGTGCGCAAGACCCCGCTGCGCCCCGGGCTGACCGTGGGCATCGACCCGCTGCTCGACCTGTGAGCGCTCCGGCGGCGAACAACGGCCGCGAGGTCTTCAAGCGGGTCGGCTTCATCGCCGCCCTGGTGCTGGTCCTCGGGTTCTATTTCGTGCTGCTGGGCCGGATCGCGTTCAGCCTCATCGGTTCCGGCAAGCCCGCCGCCATCGGCCTCGGCCTGGGCGTGCTCATCCTGCCGCTGCTGGGGGTATGGATCGTGGGGACCAGCGTCCGCGCCGCGTTCGCCCACCAGCATCTGGCCAGGCGCATGCACGAGGAGGGCGGTGAGCTCGACGTCTCCGAGCTGCCGCGCCGCCCCTCCGGCCGTATCGAGAAGGCCGCCGCCGATGAGCTTTTCGAGCAGGTGAAGGCCGAATTCGAAGCGGACCCGCAGAACTGGCGCACCAGCTACCGCGCGGCCCGCGCCTACGACTATGCCGGGGACCGCACCCGGGCGCGCGAAATGATGAAGCGCGCAGTCGATTTGGAGCGCGCCGAGCGTTCCGGCTCTCGGTAGCCGGCGTTTCGCAGGAAACCTGCCGGTAGGTTGCGACCGGAGTAAAGTCCGCCGGGTGAGGTTCACGGTGGGTTATGCGCTGGCCATCGCCTGCGCGACGATGGGGTCGCCTGCGGCGGTATCGGCGGTGGCGCGCGCGGACACCGCGCCGTCCTGTATCGAGTCGGAGAATGACTACAAACTCGAATGGCAGCTCAGCTGGTCGATCTACGAGGCCGAGCAGCGCAATCCGGCCGACGCGCGGGCGGTGCGCGAGGTGGATCTGCCGATCACCATCGACGCCCCGCTGGACAAGGTGTGGTCGGTGTACACCGACTTCCGCAACGGCCTGGGCCGCCACTCCTTCCTCAAGGACATCATCGTCCACCGCACCTGCGACGAGGACGGCGTGCGCGTCACCGATTTCACGGCGCTGGAAGACATTCCGATGGGGCCGATCACCTTCCCCGGCCACACCCAGGCCGAGCAGCGCCTGTATCCGGACCAGAACTACTACACCTCCGACACCTGGGACATCCCCAATGTCACCACCCATCAGGTGGTCACCTTCACCGACAACGGTGACGGCACCACCACGGTCAACGAGCACCTGACCTTCGTCGCCGATCAGCCGCTCATCGATTTCACCGCGGACAACGGCGTGGCCGCGCACCTCGCCTCCCAGGAAGCGGTGAAGGCCGATATCGAGAACGGCACGCTCTGAGCGGTTTCGCGTGACGAACCGAACGCGGCCCGGAACCTGGTGGTTCCGGGCCGCGTTCCTGTCTCGCGTTCAGGAGGCGGGGTGTACCCGCTGCCAGTGCTCGGCGATGTCGATGCGCCGGGCCAGCCACACCTTGTCGTGCGATCGCACGTAATCGACGAAGCGCTCCAACGCCTTCGCCCGCGCGGGCTTGCCCGCGATGCGGCAGTGCAGGCCGATCGAGAGCATCTTCGGCGCGCCCGCCTCGCCTTCGGCGTAGAGCACGTCGAAGGCGTCCTTCAGATAGGTGAAGAACTCCTCGCCGTTGGCGAATCCGGCGGGGGAGGAGAACCGCATGTCGTTGGTTTCGAGAGTGTACGGCAGCACCAGGTGGTCCCGGTCGCCGACCTTCACCCAGTAGGGCAGGTCGTCGGCGTAGGAGTCGGAGTCGTAGACGAATCCGCCGTGCTCCACCACCAGTTCGCGGGTCCGCGGCGAGTCGCGGCCGGTGTACCAGCCCTTGGGCGCCTCACCGAAGAGCTTGGTGATGATCCGCACCGCCTCGTCCAGATGCGCGCGCTCGGTCTCGACGTCGACGCTCTGGTAGGAGAGCCAGCGCAGGCCGTGCGAGCAGATGTCGTAACCGAGCCGCTTGAACGCCGCGACCGCTTCGGGGTTGCGTTCCAGCGCCCGTGCCACCCCGAAGATGGTCAGCGGCACGCCGCGGCTCTCGAACAGCCGCAGCACCCGCCACAGTCCGGCCCGCGAGCCGTACTCGTAGATGGTCTCCATCGACATGTGCCGGTCCGGGAACGACGCCGCCGGAACGATATCCGACAGGAACGTCTCCGAGCCCTCGTCGCCGTCGAGCACATTGTTCTCGCCGCCCTCCTCGTAGTTGAGGACGAAGTTGACGGCGATGTTCGCATTGCCAGGCCATTGCGGATGTGGCGGGTGGGGGCCGTAGCCGACCATGTCCCGCGGGTAGTTCAGGTCGAAATCGCTCATGCGCGTTCATTGTCCAGCTCGGCACGCAATCGTGCGCGGGCTCCGTCGGTGAGCGTGCCGTAGAGCCGCAACCGGGCCAGGCCGCCGTCGGGGTAGGCGTCCAGGCGGACCGAGAGCACCGGGTCGGCGGCGTCGATCAGGAAGCGGTGGCGGGTGTCGGGCTGCAAGCGGGTGCGCCCCAGCAGTTCGACCTCGGTGCCGTCGGCGCGGATGCCGGTGAGCGAGCCCGCGCCCGGGCTGTTGAACAGGAAGTACGAGGTGTCGATCTCGGCGGCGGTGATCACGCCTTCCTCGGCGAGCCGCACCAGCACCCAGTCGTTGGTGTTCTTGTCGCGGCGGCGCGCGGTCTCCCAGCCGTCGCCCATGCTGCGGGCGCGACCGGGCATGAGCACGTTCTGCGGGTGCGAGTAGAAGCGGTTCGAGCAGTCGACGACCAGGCCGCCGTTCTCGATCGCGGCCAGATCGAACGGGCCCGCTTCGAGCCAGGCCGGATCCGGCTTGGCGACGCCGTGCACGCGCAGGCGGGCGATGCCGCCGTCGGGGAACATGCGCAGGCGCACATGGGTGAAGCGCTGGGAGGAGTCGACCCCGAACGGGTTCTCCGAATCACCGTCGACCTTGGCACGGTCCACCAGGGTGGTCCAGCCCTCGGCGGCGACCAGCTCGTCGACCGACGGATGGCCCGGCACCGCGATGGCGTCCACCGACACCTCGGGCGGGTAGTTGCCCTTGAACCACGCGGTGTCCACCACGACGCCCTTGATCACGCCGGGGACGCCCAGTCGGATGATCGCGGTGTGGCAGGCGTCGATGGGCGGGTGGCCGCCGTCCTCGCCGCGCTGGCGCAGCGTCTCCCAGCCGTCGTAGACCTGGCCCTTGTGGCCGAAGGTGGCGGGGGAGTAGGTGGCCGCCTCGGGCCGGATCAGGTTCTCCCGCTCGGCGAAGGACTCGTCGTCGGCCCACAGCACGGCACCGCCCAGGGTGCGCACGGCCAGATCGGGAAGCAGCGTGAAATCAGCGTCGCTCATAGCGCCGGGATCTTCCTTTCTCGCAATTGATGCAATACCTCGACAGAGGCTTCGGGGGCGATCGCGATCACGTCGGCGGGATCGAAAGCGCCGCACTCCAGTCCGCGCAGCACCACTGTCGCCAGCGCCTGTGCGGTGGCCGGTTCGTCCATCACCGCGCCGCCCTGGCGGTCCAGGTAGCGGCCGATGCGCGGGGCGGCGATGCCCAGGCCCTCGCGGAAGAACGCGAAGGTGGCCAGCCAGCGGGTGACCAGGTGGCCCGCGCCCATGTCCCAGCCCTGGTAGTAGCCGCGCTCGAGCGAGCGGCTGACCAGGCGGAAGTGCCGCGACACCGCCGTGCGCACCTCGGCGTCGGTGCCGATGGGCAGCACCTGGGTGGAACCGTCGCACACCCATACGCCGGTGGTGGCCGCGGCGGCCTGCATGACCGCCTTGGCGTGGTCGGCGACCGGGTGCTCGAGCGACTGGAACTTGGGTGCGATCCCGCAGGCTGCGCTGTAATCGTAAGTGCCGTAGTGCAATCCGGTGCAGCGTCCGGCCGAGCGCTGGATCAGCTGGGCGACCGGGGAGGCGCCGTCGGCGGCGATGATGGCCTGCGGGCTCTCGATCTGCAGCTCGAACTTCAGCGATCCGGCGGCGAGGCCGTGCGCGGCTTCGACGGCCTCGCACAGGTCCACGGTGATGTCGGCCTGCTCGACGTGGCGGATCTTGGGGACGGTGAACACGAAGCCCTCGGGCACCCCGCCCGCGCCCTCGAGGACCTTCTCCAGGGTGCGCACGGCGCGCGCCCACTCCAGGGAGGTCAAGCCCTTCATGCGGATGCCGCGCGAGATGACCTCGGGGGCAAGGGCTTTCAGCACCGCACCGGCGTGCAGGGCGTCGCGGTCCTCGACCTCGTCGCCGCGGGTGCCGTAGCCGTCCTCGAAATCGAAACGCAGGTCCTGGATGGGCCGCTCGCGAAGAACCGAGAAGACCCGCTCGGTGACGTCGGCGCCGGCCAGCTCGACCAGCAGATCGCGCTGGGTCTCGGCGAGTTCGATGGCGGCCGCGCCCCACTGGCCGGGCAGATCGATCGAGGCGTCGGCGCCGGAGGCGTACGCGGTGTGCACCGGCTGTCCCGGGCGATCACCCGGATAGCGCCGCAGCAGCTCCGAATCCACGTCCCGCACACGGGATTCGATCCCGTTCAATGTCTCCGGTGGCACCCTCACGCACGGGCCTCCTTCTCCTCGATGCCGAAATCGGCGAGCAATCCCACATACCGCTTCGGCAGTGGGGCCGCGAATTCCCCGCGGCCGGACTTACGCAGCTTCATGGTGACCAGCGACTGCACGGTCAGCGTGGCGGCGGCGACGCCGTCGATGACGGGCACCCCGACCTCGTCGGTCAGGTACTCGCACAGATCCGCCATGCCCGCGCAGCCGAGCACGATGGCGTCGGAGCCGTCGGCGGCCACGGCGTCACGGCAGGCGTCGGCGATGACCTTGCGCGCCTTGGGATCCTCGAGTTCGAGCACCGGGATCTCACAGGCGTGCACGTTCGCGCAGAACCGTTCCATCCCATAGCGTTCGGCCAGATCCCAGGCCCGGCCAGCGGTGCGGCCCAGTGTGGTGACCACGCTGAACTTGCGCCCGAGATGGCTGGCGTACTGCATGGCGGCCTCGGCGATGCCGATCACCGGGCCGCGCGCGAGCTCGCGGGCGGCGTCCAGGCCCGGATCGCCGAAGCAGGCGATGATGTAGCCGTCCACGCCCTCGGCCTCGCCGCGCGCGATCTCGGCCAGCAGGCCCGGCACGGCCAGCGCCTCGTCGTAGTGGCTCTCGATGGAGGCCGGGCCCATGGTCGGGTTCACGCCCTCGACGAGGGTGCCGGGTGCGGCCACCAGCTTGGCGCTGGCCTCGATCAGGCTGGTCATGGCCGCGGTGGTATTGGGATTGATGACTCGAATGCGCATGGAAATCACCGGTTCTCGAAGGACGGGACGTGGCGGGAGGCGTCGATCTGCAGCGGTCCGCGCAACGCCAGCACGCGGTAGGCGACCAGGGCCAGGGCGCAGCCGATGAACCAGCTGTACTGGGCGGCGGTGTACATGCCGGGCACGTCGCCGGCGGTCAGCACCGGGATCACCGCCGCGATCGCGCCGAGCGCGGTGGCCACGATGGCGGCCGGGTTGTAGCCCTTGCGATACCAGTAGGTGCCCTGCTCGGACATGGTGAACAGCTCGTCGACGAACACCCGCTGGCGGCGCACCAGGTAGTAGTCGGCGATGAGCACGCCGAACAGCGGTCCGATGAACGCGCCCAGCACTTCCAGGGTGTAGTGGATGACGTCCGGGTTGTTGTACAGGTTCCAGGGGGTGATCAGCACCGACCCGACCGCGGCGATCATGCCGCCGGTGCGCCAGCTGATCTTCTGCGGGTTCACGTTCGAGAAGTCGAAGGCGGGGGAGATGAAGTTCGCGACGATATTGATGCCGATGGTCGCGACGGTGAAGGTGAGCGCGCCCAGCACGATCGCGAAGGTGTTGTCGATGCGCGCCACCGTGGCGACCGGATCGGTGATGAGCTCGCCGTACACCGGAATCGTCAGCGAGGCAGTCACCACGACCAGCAGCGAGAACACCAGGAAGTTGACCGGCAGGCCCAGGAAGTTGCCCTTCTTCACCGCCGCGAAACTGCGCCCGTAGCGGGAGAAGTCACCGAAGTTGAGCATCGGGCCCGAGAAGTACGACACCACCAGCGCGATCGCGCCCAGCATGACCGGCACCGCCGACCAGCCGGTGTGGGTGGCCGCCTTGCCCATGTTCAGGTCGATGCCGTGCCAGCCCGCCTTGTGGATCAGGTAGCCGCACAGCACGAACATGACCACGTAGACCGCGGGACCGCAGAAGTCGATGAACCTGCGGATGGACTCCATGCCGCGCCAGAACACCGCGGCCTGCAGCACCCACAGGATCAGGTAGGAGGACCAGCCCAGCGCGGACAGGCCCAGGAAGCCGTGGTCGGCCTCGACCGCGTAGGGGGCCAGGCCCGGAAAGAGCTTGATCAGCACCACATCCAGGGCCGCCGAGGCCAGGAAGGTCTGAATGCCGTACCAGGCCACCGCGATCAAGCCGCGGATGATGGCCGGGACGTTCGCGCCGAGCACACCGAAGGCGCTGCGACAGATCACCGGATACGGGACGCCGGTGGCCTGGCTGGGCTTGGCGACGAGGTTGCAGAGGCCGTACACGATGGTGATGCCGACGACCAGGGCGACGAGCACCTGCCAGCTGTGCAGCCCGAGCGCGAACAGCGAGCCCGCGGTGACGTACCCGCCGACGCTGTGCACGTCCGACATCCAGAACGCGAAGATGTTGTACGTGCCCCAGGTCTGCTTCCGCAGCGGCGCCAGGTCCTCGTTGACCAGCCGGGGGGCGTACGCGGGGGCGGGCGAGGCCGGGGGCTCCGGCGCGGGCGGGACCGGGGCGAGCGAACTCCCGGCCGCCGGCGCAACGGTATCGGGCATTTCGCACATCCCATCGTGTCGTGGTGTCCCGTTGATTGAGACGAGTGTGCGAAGGCTATCCAACAGGCATTGCCCGATTATTGCCTGAACGATATATGTTCCGTAACCCCTGGTTCAGGGCCTATATATCTTCTTCACCTGCTGGTTCGGCGAAAAGTCCGGTGTCCTTCGGGAGATGCGCGAGCACACCGTTCAATCGTGCATGATGCCCTTCGGTCGCCGCTAGCAACGCTTCAGCATCTCTTGCGAGGAAGGCTTGCAACTGCTTGGAGTGATCGGCGTGCAGCACCACGCGGTCCATCGTCGTCACGTGCACCATGGGCTGCACGGGCTCGGTGATGTTCCAGGCGTATTCCAGCATGTGCACCACCCGCGGCATACCCGACGGACGTACCAGCGCCAGATGGAAATTGCGGGTCTCGCGGTGATAGGCCACCGCGTTCTCGGTGAGTACCGCCTGCTCGAGGCGTGCGTGGATCTCGCGGGCCAACTGGTGGTCGGCCTCGGTCGCGTTGTGCACCGCCGCGGCCAGCGCCGCCGACTCCAGCCGCTCGCGCACCACGTACAGCTCGCGCAGCTCGTCAGCGGTCAGCAGGGTCACCTGGTACCCGAAGTTGGGCCGATGCTCGACCAGGCCCTCGCCGATCAGCGTCTGCAGCGACTCACGCACCGGAATCGCGCTCACCTCGAAGGAACGGGCCAGCTCGCCCAGGGGCAGGCCGGTGCCCGGAGGCAGGTTGCCCTCCAGGATCAGACGGCGCATCTCGCCGAGGATCTCCTGCTGGGAGTAGCCGCGACGGACGTCCAGCGGCGGGTTGAGCTGGGGCAAACGGGGTAGGCGGGCGCGAGAAGGCACGCCCCAACCCTAGACCGTCACCGCAAGCCCCCCGGTGTGGGTCAGATCTCGTCGGCGTCGTAGCCCAGCGCCTTGAGTGAAAGCCGGTGCAGCGTTTCCCGTTCCGCCGGGGACAGGCGGGCGAGCAGCACATCGGTCGCCGCGGCGATCCGCGCGTCGGTCTCGGCCCGCACCCGATTCCCGGCCGCGGTGATAGCCAAACGGTATTTCCGACGGTCCTCGGGATCGCGATTGCGGGTGACCAGTCCGGCCTTCTCGAGGCTGTCGATCAGCCGCACCACCTCGCTGCGGTCGATCTCGAGCACATTGGCCATCTCCTGCTGGGACGGTTCGGCGCGCTCGGCGAGGTAGGTGAGCACCCAGTGCTCGCGCAGCGGCGTCCCGAGTTCGGCGTGCATCGCCTTGTGCAGCTTGCCCAGGGCGTAGGTCGGGTGCCGCAGCAGCCCGGCGGGGTGGACGCCCGCGGCGGCGGATGGTTCGTCGGTCACTCGCCGATTCTATCTATTGTTGAGTAGCTCAATCATTGTTACTCTCTGCAATTGAGTTGCTCATCAACAATTGAAGGAGGGGTCCGATGACGCAAACGCGTTCGGACACCGGGACATCCATCGCCACCGACTCCGGCGCCACCCTCGCCGACTCCGGCCAGATCCCCGCGCATGTCTGGCGCACCGCCGGCGTGGTGGTGTTCGGCGCGGTCATGGGGATGCTCGACACCTCGCTGGTCAATATCGGGCTGCACACCATCGGCGCGGACCTCGGCGCGTCGCTGGCCACGATCCAGTGGGTCGCCAGCGGATACCTGCTGGCCCTGGGGGTTTCACTCACCGTCTGCGGCTGGCTCGCGCGGCGCGTCGGCGTCACCCGGCTCTGGCTCTGGGCGTTGATCGCGTTCACCCTCACCTCGACCGCGTGCGCCTTCGCGCCCGACGCGGGCTGGCTGATCGGGCTGCGCATCCTGCAAGGGCTCGCCGCCGGGCTGATGATCCCCGCCGGGCAGACCATCCTGGGCCAGGCTGCCGGGCCGCAGCGCATGGGCCGGGTCATGGGCGTGGTCGGCATCGCCGTCGTGGGCGCGCCCGCGATCGGGCCGACCATCGGCGGGCTCCTGCTGGCGCACTGGAGCTGGGAGTGGTTGTTCCTCATCAACATTCCGTTCGGCCTGATCGGGCTGGCACTGGGCCTGCGCTACCTGCCGCGCAGCAGCGGGACGGCCACGCGGCCGCTGGACGTGCTCGGGCTGGTGCTCGCGGGCGGCGGCGTGTCGGCGGTGGTCTACGGACTGTCCGAGGTCGGCGTGACCGGGTCGGTGACCTCGCTGTCGGTGTGGCTGCCGGTGCTGCTCGGCCTGGCCGGGCTGGCCGGATTCCTGGTGCGCGCGCTGCGGAACACGCTGCCGCTGCTCGACATCCGGTTGTTCGGCAACCCCGGCTTCAGCGCGGCCACCAGCGCCGGGTTCTTCGCCGGGGGCGCCATGTTCGGCGTGATGGTGTTGCTGCCGTTGTACTTCCAGGAACTGCACGGCACCGGGCTGGTCCGCACCGGCGTGAGCCTGCTCGGCTTCGGGCTGGGCGGGGTCATCATGCTGCCCCTGGGTGGCAGGCTGACCGACCGCTTCGGCGGCGGCAGCGTCGCGGTGCTCGGCAACCTGGCCGTGGCCGCCACCGTGCTGCCGCTGGCCTTCCTGCCGGTCGACGCCAACGGATTCCTCGTCCAATCACTGCTGTTCGCGGCGGGATTGGCGACCGCGGTGGGCGCGATGCCACTGGTGTCCGCGGCCTACGCGGCGGTCCGGCGCGAGCAGTTGCCCGACGCCACGGCGCTGGTCAACATCATGCAGCGGGTCGGCGGCGCGGTCGGGGTCGCACTGGTGGCCGTGATCCTGTCCCGCGCAGCGGCTTCGGGGTGGTCACCGGTGTCCGGCTACCACCTCGCCTTCGCCGGGCTCGCCGCCCTCTCGGTGGTCGCGGCGGTGGCCTCGACCGTCCTGCGCCGTCGGCAGCGGGTGACCGCCTAGACACGATGCTCGCCCGCGGCCGGGGTGCTCGCGGGCGCGACATCGCGTGACGGGGCAACTGTCAGGCGCTGGGTATCCTCGCCACGAATCAGCGAGATATCCCGCGCCACACCCGGTTCCGGAAGGCCGTGACCGCGATGGACTGGACACGGCGTCGATCAGCGGCGCGAACCTTCGCATCGATGGCGGCGCGATCCCGACCGTCGACTGAGCGCACTCAGGACGAGGCCCACGCCAGGAGCTTGTCCACCGGCCAGGTATTGATGATCCGGTCGGCGGGGACGCCGTTGTCGAGGGCGCGTTGCGCGCCGTAGCCGAGGAAGTCGAGCTGGCCGGGCGCGTGGGCGTCGGTGTCGATGGAGAAGTGGCAGCCGAGTTCGAGGGCCTGTTTCAGCAGGCGGGTCGGTGGGTCGCGGCGTTCGGGGCGCGAGTTGATCTCGACCGCGACCCCGTGGTCGCGGCAGGCCGAGAAGACCTGCGCGGCATCGAAACTCGACTCGGGCCGGGTGCCGCGATTGCCCTCGACCAGGCGGCCGGTGCAGTGGCCGAGCACGGTGGCGCGGCCGCCCGAGACCGCGCGCACCATACGGCGGGTCATGGCGGCGGCGTCCATCTTCAGCTTGGAATGGACGCTGGCGACCACGATGTCGAGGCGTTCGAGGAGTTCGGGCTCCTGATCGAGGCTGCCGTCGTCGAGGATGTCGACCTCGATGCCGGTCAGGATGACCATGGGGGAGAAGCGGTCCCGCAGTTCGTCGATCACCTCGAGCTGCTGCCGCAACCGGTCCGGCGAGAGGCCGTTGGCCACCGTCAGCCGCGGGGAATGATCGGTCAACGCGCAGTATTCGTGGCCCAGGGCCTGCGCGGTGGCCATCATCTCCACGATCGACGCCGACCCGTCGGACCAGTTCGAGTGCACGTGCAGATCGCCCTTGAGCGCGGCCCGCAGCTCACCGCCGCCGAGATCCTTGGCCGCGGTGCGCAATTGGATCAGCGTGTCCGGCTCGCGACCGGCCCACGCCTGCGCGATCACCGCTGCCGTCTTGGGTCCTACCCCGGCCAGGGACTGCCAATCTCCGGTGCGGCCGAGCCGCTCCCGCTCCGCGTCGTCGAGGGCCTCGACGATGTCGGCGGCATTGCGGTAGGCCATCACCCGCCGCGAATCCTCGCGGGCCCGGTCCTTGAAGAACGCGATCATGCGGAGCGCGACGACAGGATCCATGGCTACCAGTGTGCCCGCCGCGCGACCGCACGGTGTGTACTCGGCGCGCCCGTGCTCAGTCCGCCCGCAGCGTCCGCCGCAGCAGCACCGCCGACCCGGCCGCCACGATCACGCCGCCGACGACCAGGAATCCCGTGATCGAATCGCGCAGGGAGCGTTGCTCGTCGTAGCTCCGCACCACCGGGCGGCCCTTGCTCGTCTCATGGCAGACCTGACCGATGTTCATGGAGTGACCGTCACATTCCACGGGCAGCGACAGCCGGAACAATCCGATCAGTATCAGGGCCAGGCCCACGACGACCCCTATGGTGTGGGCGATCTTCATCAGGCCTCCGCAAGCGTCGAGGGCGTCGTGGCCAGACGCATCCAGGTGCCGTAGAGCCACCGCTGGTAACCGTCCGCATCCAGGCCGAGGGTGCTGACCATGAGGTTATAGGTGTCGGCCTGGGCGAGCGGGCCGACCGTTCCGATGATCCAGTCGAGATCCGCCTCGGGATGCAGCAGTCCGTCGGCGCGCATGCGCTGCCACAGCTCGGCGACATGCTGCTGGGTGGCGGCGCGTCCGGCCCGGGCGGCCTCGGCGATGACCGGTTCGTTGGCCTCGGCGGCGACGGCGGCCGCGATGAGCGGCGCCGCGCGTTCCATGAGCTGCCGCGCGCCCTGGGCGTAGGCGGTGACGCGTTCGCGCAGGGTGGGCGCTGTCCCGGCCCGGATGTGCCAGTCGCGGTGGGCCAGGTCGACGTCCTCGGTGTCGCCGACGATAGCCACGTCGATGGTGCGTTTGAGCAGTTCGGCCTTGGAGCCGAAGCGCAGGTAGACCGTGCGCGAACCCACCTCGGCGGCATCGGCGACCGCGGCCAGCGAGGTCGCCGCGTAGCCGTCGGCGATGAACAGCCGCCGGGCCGCGTCGAGGATCTTGCGCTCGGTCTCGGCCTTGCGGGCATCCCACAGCGGGGACGACTTCTTGACACCCGAACTCAACTGCTGCATCCTAACTGCATCACTACAGTGATACTGCATAAATACATCGATACTGCAAAGGATAGCAGCGATGATCCCCACACTCGCCGGGGTGCATCACCTCAAAGTTCCCGTGTCGGATCTGGCACGGTCCATCGATTGGTACTGCAGCCGCCTCGGCTACACCGTCGGCCTCGAATTCCAGGAGCAGGGCGTCCTGAGGGGTGCCGTCCTGCACCACGCCGCCGGCGGACCGATGCTCGGCCTGCGCCTGCATCCCGAAATGGCCGCCGCCTCCGCGGGATTCGACTTCTTCTCGATCGGCGTCCCGGATCGAGCGGCCCTGGAAACGCTGGCACGGCATTTGAACGGCCTCGGTGAATCCCATGCCGGGGTGCACCGCGCCAGCCTCGGCTGGATCCTGCCCGAACTCCGCGACCCCGACGGTCACGAAGTCCGCTTCTACTCCATGGAATCCCACACCGAACTCGGCGACGAACCCGTCACCATCGACAATCCACGCGCGACCGCGGAAGCCAAGGAACGCGAGATCGCCCTGCAGGGCAACGAGATTCAGTGATTCGATCGGTACGCGTCACGGGCGGCCCGCGTCGTGGAGGTACGAACGCAGGACCGCCCGCGCGTGCCGGCGCATCGGCTCCTCGACGCGGGTGCCCCGGGTGGCCAGGATCCGGCGGACGCGGGCCCGGAACTCGGGCGCGCTGAGCCCGAGCGTGGTGAGGATCTCCCCGGCGGGCGGGCCGCCGAACGGCTGCCAGACCAGGGCGAGATCGATGAGCGCCTGCTCGTCGGGCTCATCGATCACACCGGGGTCAGGCCGATATCTGTGCAGCCGTCGCGCAATCCGTCGAGACCGAAGGCCTCGATCGGGCCGACGATGCCCGCGGTGCGCCCCGCACCGGACGCGAGTTGCTCTGCGGCCCAGGCGATCAGCTCGCCGGTGAGGGTGTAGATGCTCGGACCTTCGAGATGGACCTCGCCCAGCGGGCCGCTCGGGCCCGTGGCGACCGCGACCACATGGGAGCGGGTGCGCTCGCGTTCGGCGGCGTCGGGTCCGCCGGGCGGGCCGATCACCGGCCGCGTGGAGGCATCGATCAGCGTGCGGCCCAAGGGGACTCGAGTCGCCACGGCGGCGAACCTCGACAACAGTGTGGCCGCCCGGCTCAACGCCGGGAACCAGCCGTTGTAGACACTGACGTCCTCGACGGTCGGGAAGGCGGCGGGCAGGTGCAGCACCTCGGTGCCCGAGACCAGAAAGGCGTTCTTGCGACGACCTCGCACCGGGAAGGCATGCACCAGGGATGCCGTGCGTTCCTCCACCAGAACTCCCCGCAGTCGTCGCGCCGAGGGCAACGTCACGCCGTCGCGCATGGTGGTGCGGGTGCCCTGGCTCAGACCCCGCCACAGTGGGCCGGTCGCGAAGTAGCCGATATCGATCGACCGCACGGCGGTCCCGCCTTCGAGCGCGGCCAGCGCCCCGGCGAGCACGCCCGGCACATAGTCGTAGCCGAAGGCGGGCAACATGATCGAGCCGTTGGTCCGCGCGACGCCGTTCAATCGGCCCTGCAACTCGCGGACGAAACCGACCTCGCCGGTGGAATCGATGTAGTGGGCTCCGGCCAGTGCGGCGGCCTCCGCGACCGGGTAGCCGAACCGTTCGAAGGGGCCGACGGTCGTGATGAGCACATCGCCCGGGCTCAGCAGCACGGTGATGCTCGCGGTGTCGGAGGCGTCGGCGACCGCGAATTCCAGGCCGCCCGCCTGTTCGGCGAGCGCCTGCACGGCCGCGCGATGGCGCCCGGCCAGAACCGGTTCGATGCCGCGGCGCAGCAGTGCGTGCAACACCAGGTCGCCGGTGTAGCCCGTCGCGCCCAGCAGCACGATGCGTCCGGTCACGGGGTGTCTCCTTCCGGTGTGATCGGGACATGGCGGCGCAGGAAGGCGAGCTGATCGGTGATCACCCGCTCGAAGGCCGCACCGCGATAGATGTCGAAATGACCGTCCGTGTAGGTGCGGACCTCACCGCGCGGTGCCCGCGCGGCGTAGCGCAGGGTGGGTTTCGCCGGTGCGACGGAATCGGTTTCGCACACCGAGAACAGGATCGGCACCCGGATGCGGCCGGTGTGGCGGCCGGGCCGATCGGTGAGGATGTCGAACACCACCCGGGCCGCGGCCTCGTTGCGGAAGTCGGCGCCGGGCGGAACCAGTGCCAGATAACCGGATTCGGCGTCGGGCGCGGTCATCAGCGCGGTGCCGTTCACGGGCCCGGCGGTGGTGATCATGTGCGGTTCGCGGCCGAGCAGCATGGCCGCGACATCGCGCACGCCCGCGGCGGTGGCCTTGACCGAATTGATCGGCGAGACCGCGAGGGTGGAGGCGATGCCGTCGGTGAAGGGGCACTGCGCGATCGCCGCGACCAGTCCGGCCGGGCGTTTCGCGGCGGTGTGAATGACATGCCCGCCGCCGAAGGACGTGCCCCAGGCGATGATCCGGGCATTGTCGACCTGGGGCAGGTGCCGGGCGAACGACAGTGCGGCGATCCAGTCCGCGCGCTGTTCACGGGTCGAGAGCAGATAGCGGGGTGCGCCGTCGCTGTCGCCGAAGTGGCGGTAGTCGAACACCAGGCAGGCGTACCCGGCGGCGGTGAACCGCTCGGCATAGGCGCCCAGGCCCATGGCGCGGATCGCGCCGAGTCCGTGCGCCATCACCATCACCGGCGGGCGGGTGCCCGGGCGAGGCTCGGGCAGGTAGAGGGTCGCGGCGCAGTGGTCGCCGTTTCGGGAGGGGAAGCGCACGTCGTATGTGGTTGCGCCCGTGTGGTTTCCGCTCATCGCGCGACCACCTCGGCGGCGCGGCGGGCGGGGTGGTCGGCGGCCGACAGCCCGGCGGGCCGGCGGGCGCCGCGTTCACGCTCCAGGCGCAGATCGCGCATGTAGTCGTCGAAGTCGACCTGGATGGTGTGCCGTTTGGAGGCGACGTAGCGGCGCTGGATGCCGCGCCGGTGCGCGGCGATCTCACTGTCCATGTCGGCGGCGCTGGGCAGGTGGTACCGGCCCTGGAGGTGGTCGGCGATCAGCTGGGCCTGGCGTTCGGCGATCGGCATGATCGCGCCCAGCGGCTGCACCAGGCCGACGAAGTACAGGCCCGGCACCTCGGGATGGAACACGCGCCGGTACAGGCGGATTCGATTGTCACCGGACGGGTCGAGGAAGTCGTGGTCGAAGAACGGGAAGCTGATCTTGTAGCCGGTGCAGAACACCACCAGGTCGGCGGCCACCCGGCGGCCGTCGGTGAACACCACCTCGTCGCCGTCGAAGTGATCGATGTTCGGGACCGGCGTGATCGCGCCGTGCGCCAGCCGGTCGAGGATACGGCTGGACATGGTCGGATGCGCCTGGGCGAACTTGTGATCGGGCTCGGGCAGCCCGTAGCGGGACATCGGCCCGGTGGCCGCGGCCATCAGCCTGCGCGCGAACGGCCAGCGCAGGAACGACGGGAACCGCTCGGCGGCCCCGAGGCGGTCGTAGGGGCGGCCCCAGACGTACTTCGGGATCACGTGCACGCCGCTGCGGGCCGAAAGATAGGTCTGCTCGGCGTGATACGAGGCGTCCACCGCGATGTCCATGGCGGAGTTGCCCATCCCGAGCACCACCACCCGCTTCCCGGTCAGCTGCGCTTCCTCGGTGTAGGCGTGCGAGTGCATCAGCTGCCCGCGGAACTCGCCCGCGCCGGGGAACATCGGTTCGGGCAGGCGGGGATCCCAGTGGTGACCGTTGGCGACCAGCACCGCGTCGTAGCGCAGGGTTTCGCCGGTCGAGATCGTCACGTCGAAGCCGTGGTCGGCGCGCGGCGCGACGTGCAGGACGCCGGTGCGGAACCGGATCCGGTCGGCGAAGTCGAAATGCCGCACGTACGAGTCGAAGTAGTCGGCGATCTGATCGTGGCGCGCGAAGTCGGGCAGATGCGCGGGCATGGGGAAGTCGCTGAACTCCATGCGCTGACGCGAGGTGTTGATGTGCAGCGACTTGTAGGCCGCGGACACCCCGTTGGTATTGCCGAACACCCAGTTGCCGCCGACCCGGTCGGACAGCTCGTAACAGTGCACGTCGAGGCCGCGTTCGGCGAGCACCTTCACCGCCGCGATACCTGCCGACCCCGCGCCGATGACGCAGACCTTCGGACTCGAATTGATGGACATCGATCGGACTCCTTTATGACCAGTGGTCATATGACCACTGGTCACTGTAGGATCGAAACGGTCACGACGTCAATAGGCCGCAGGTAGTCAGAGGAGATCGGTGATGCCGACAGGGACATGGGATCGGCTGCCCGCGCCGCGTCGCGCCGCCGTGGTGGCCGCGGCCGAGGCCGAGTTCGCCGCGCGCGGATTCAGCGGCGGCAGCCTGAACACCATCTGCAAGGAGGCCGGCGTCTCCAAGGGCAGCCTGTTCCAGTACTTCACCGACAAGGCCGACATGTACGTCTACCTGGCCGAACTGTCGAGTGAGCGGATCCGCGCCAGCATGGAGGCGGTGGTGCGCGAATTGCGCTGGGACACCGACTTCTTCGGTTCCTTCGAAGCCCTGCTCGAGGCGTGGGTGCGCTACTTCTACGACCACCCGCTCGAACGCGCCATGACCGCCGCGGCCAACCTCGAGCCGGACCCCGTCGCCCGCACCGCCGTCCGTGAATCGGTCAACGTCCACTACCTCGCGGTCCTGCGTCCCCTCTTCGACGCCGGGGTCGCCACCGGCGCACTGCGCCCCGAAACCGACACCGAGGCGCTGCTGGCCCTGCTCCTACTGCTGCTGCCGCAGATCGCCCTCGCCCCGCACGTCCAGGGCCTCGACCCGGTGCTCGGCCTCGCCGAGGGCGATGCCGACCACGCCGTCGCCACCGCCCTGCGTCTGGTCCACGTCGTGGTCGACCCCTATCGCGGCCAGGGATCGTAGGCTCGCACCGTGCCCACACTGCTGATCGTTCACCACACTCCGTCGCCGTTCATGCAGGAGATGTTCGAGGCGGTGCTGGCGGGCGCGACCGATCCGGAGATCGAGGGCGTCGAGGTGATCCGCCGCCCCGCGCTCGGCGTCACCGCCAGCGATGTCCTCGCCGCCGACGGCTATCTCCTCGGCACCCCGGCCAACCTCGGCTACATGAGCGGGGCGCTCAAACACGCCTTCGACACCTTCTACTACCCGTGCCTGGATTCGACCAAGGGTCGCCCGTATGGGCTCTACATCCACGGCAACCAGGGCACCGAGGGCGCGGAACGCAGCGTCGAGAGCGCGACCACCGGGCTGGGGTGGGAGAAAGCGGCCGCGCCGGTGATCATTTCGGGCAAGCCCGAGAAGTCCGATATCGAGCGGTGCTGGGAGCTGGGCGCGACCGTCGCGGCGCGATTGATGGAGTGAGACTCGGGTGCCCCCGAATTCTGGTGTCTGACACATTCGCGGGTGGTCCGGTCATACTCGAGGGGGCGTTCTCCGGGAACGCTCAATATGAGTGTGGGAAGAGGTGACGGCCGCCGTGGAGGCGCAAGAGTCGGGGACACGCCGTATCGGGCTGGTCGAGGACCATGAATCGGTGGTGCTGGGGTTGTCGGCCATGCTGGCCCCGGAAGCCGATCTGGAATTGGTGATCACCGCGGGAACCGTCGCGGAACTGCTGGCGGCCGGGCCGGAACTGGATCTGGTGGTGCTGGATCTGCGGCTCGCCGACGGCTCCTCGCCCGATGACAATGTGCGCGCGCTGCGCGAGCGGGGGATCGAGGTGCTGGTGTTCACCGGGGCGGACAATCCGTTCCTGGTGCGATCGGCCGCCCGGGCGGGCGTGCTGGGTGTGGTGCGCAAGTCCGAGGACGCGGCGACCGTGGTCGCCGCGGTGCGCCGGGCCGCGCATGGCGAACAGGTGGTCACCACCGACTGGGCCGCGGCCATCGACGGCGACCCGCAATTGCAGGACGTCGGGTTGAGCCCGCGTCAGCAGCAGGTGCTGCAGCTGTACGCCTCGGGGGAGAAGGCGTCGCGGGTGGCCCGCATGACCGGGCTGTCCGAGCAGACCGTCAACGACTATCTGGGCCGCATCCGGCAGAAGTACGCCGACGCCGGACGCCCGGCCCCGACCAAGACCGACCTCTACAAGCGGGCCGTCGAGGACGGGTGGCTGCCTGTTCCGGAGCGGAGTCCGCGGGCATGACCGCCACGAGCGCCCTCGACTCGACGGCCGCTCCCCGGTCCATGCCCTCGCTCGCGGCGCTCACCCGGCGGGTGCGTGCCCGTGTGAAGGCGACCGAGGATCCGGCTACCGCCGCCTATGACCGCATCATGCGTCGGCTCGGCATCTCCATCGGCATCGCGGGCGCCATCATCGGCGGCGGCGAACTGCCGGAGGTCGCCGAACAGGGCCGCTACGCGTCGGTGTGGTGGTCGGTGGCCGCGATGGCGCTCGTGTTCGGCTGGTATCCGATCATCGGCGTGGTGTCGGCGGTATCGGGGACCAAGGCCATCAAGTTCGTGTGTGGTTGCGCCGCGGTCAGTTTCCTCGGCGCGCTCGCCACCATCCCGCTCGGGTTCGCCCCGCACACCGTCGACGCCACCAATATCTGGCCGTATCGGGTGACCGCGCTCGCGGTGAGCGCGGGCGTGCTGGCCTGGTCGGGCCGGACAACGCTGGTCTATCTGCTGGCCGCGTCCGCGTCGGCGGCGCTGGCCACCGTGTACACGGTCGGCGAGGTGACCCCGCAGCACATCATCGAGAACTTCCTGCGCTCGGCGGGATTGGCCGCCCTGTTCCTGTGGTGCGGTACCGCCGCCGTGGGCGCTGCGGCCCGCGTCGACCGCGAATCCGCCATCGCCAGCCGCCGCGCCGCCGCCCAGGCCGCCGCCCAGGCGCGCGACCGGGAACGCTCGCGCTTCGCCGCGCTCATCCACGACGCCGTGCTCTCAACGCTTTTGGAGGCTTCGCGCGCCGGCGCCGAATCCGATGTGGTGCGGCGGCAGGCCGAGCGCACCCTGGAACAACTCGACGAATACCGTGGCGCGGAACGCGATCCGGACCTGCTCGACGCCCGTTCGGCGCTGCTGTTCCTGCGCGCCGCGGTGCAGGAGATCAATCCGAGCATCCGCTTCGCCACCCGCACCTGGCCCGGCTTCGACGACCTGCGCATGCCGGTGCATTCGGCCAGCACCATCGCCGCCGCGCTCACCGAGGCCGTGCGCAACAGCCTGCGCCACGCCGCGGTCCCGGGGCGCGAGGTGCGGCGCACCGTGACCGCCACCGTCAGCGCGGGCAGCATCCGGATCGTGTTCAGCGACAACGGGGCCGGATTCGACCTGGCCGCCGTGTCCGCCGATCGGCTCGGCATCTCCATGAGCATCCTGGGTCGCATGCGCCAGCTGGCGGGCGGCTCGGCGTTCGTGGAATCCCAGCCCGGCGAGGGCACCACCGTGACCTTGGTGTGGGGTGGCGATGGCTCGCGCTGACGGCATCGACCTGGACCCCCGTTTCGGGCTGCGCGATCTGCTCGGGCTGCGGGGCAGTACCGCGTGGTGGTTCCTGCTCATCCTGGAAGCCGTCATCGCGCTGTACATGGCCCGCAATTTCGGGCAGGCCCCGCTGTGGGCGGCGCTGGCCGCACTGGTGCTGATGCTCAGCGCGGGCGCGCTGGTCACCGCGATCCCGGTCGACCCGCTGCCGATTCCGGTCGCCCTGTACGGGGCCGCCGCGCCGCCGATCGCGACCGCCCTGACCGTTATGACCCCGGTGCGCGATCTGCCGCACGAGTCGGTGTGGTCGGCATTCGCCTCGTCCTACGTGCTCGGAGTCCTGGTGCTGCGCGGGCGGGCTCGCACCGCGTGGGCGGGTGTCATCGCCGTGGCCGCGGTCCTGGTCACTCTCGGCTTGGGCGGTTCGCACCTGGATCCGGGCACTCTGATCGGTTCCATGGTCCCGGTCGGCACGATCACCGCCATCTCGGTCTTCACCGCCATCATGCGCCCCATGCAGCGCTCGCTGCGCATCCTGCGCGAGGACGCCCTCATGCGCGCCACCGCCGAGGCCACCATGGCCGCCGCCGACAGCGAACGCACCCGCCAGCTCGCCCGCCTGGACCGCGTGGCCCGCCCGATCCTCGAGCGCATCGCCGACGGCGCGCAGCTCACCGCCGCCGAACGCGAGGAATGCCGCCTGCTCGAGGCCGAACTCCGCGACGGCCTGCGCGCACCCCAACTGGTCACCGACGAACTCAGCGGCGCCGCCCGCGGCGCCCGCGGCCGCGGCGTCGAAGTGATCCTCCTCGACGACGGCGGCTTCGCCGGAGTCCCCGAATGGGTCCGCCGCCGCGTGATCGATGCCGCCACCAAGGAATTGGACGCGACCAACGCGGGCCGGGTGACTATCCGAGTCCTGCCCCTGGGCCGCCCGGTCCTGGCCACCGTCCTCGCCACCGCCCCCACCCAGGACCGCCGAACCGAGATCGACCAGGACGGCCGAGTCACCACCATGACCGACTAGGTACGAGAACCGTTGTATCGAGCGGGGGCGGTCCCTGCTCGTCACCGCTGCCTGCTGTCCACATTCCCTGTCAGGGTCGCCAACAGCGCGGGCAGTTCCGCCACGGTTCGCTCCGGCAGTCCGGCCACGGTCTCCTCGGCCAGATCCCGCCACAGCCGCTTCACCTTCTCGGTCAGCTCCCGCCCCCTCTCGGTGAGTTCGACGACACTGGCCCGCTTGTCATTCGGCGCGGGCGCCCGCCGAACATGTCCGGACGCTTCGAGTTTCTTCGTCATCAACGTGACACTGGGCGGCTCACACCCGAGCGCGCCACTCAACTGCGCCTGAATCATCGGCCCACTCCGAGCGAGCTCGAGCAACAGCGCCTCCTGCCCGGTATGCAGCCCCAGCGGCGCCAATAGCGCTGCGGCTCTTGCTCGGTGGCGCAGGGTCAGCAGGCGTATGGCCTGGTTGATGGCATCGGCTTGCTCGAAGTCCACGGGTCTCCTTGACAGGATAGTTATCCGCATAACATTATGCGGATAACTAATTCTAGCAATCCTGGAGTCGCCATGCTCGTGAAGGTCGCCGTCATCTACTACAGCGCGACAGGAACCGTCCACGCCCTCGCGCAGGCCGTCGCGGCGGGAGCCGAAGCGAACGGAGCCGAGGTGCGCCTGCGCCGCGTCGCCGAACTCGCACCCGCCGCGGCGATCGATCAGAACCCGCTGTGGCGCAAGCACGCCGATGCGACGCGATCGGTCCCCGAGGCCTCGCTCGAGGACCTGGCGTGGGCGGACGCGCTCGCGTTCGGGACGCCGACGCGGTTCGGCGCACCGGCCGCACAGCTCAAACAGTTCATCGACCAGACCGGCGGCCTGTGGCGCGAGGGCGCGCTGGCCGACAAACCGATCACGGCCTTCACCTCGGCCTTCAACCGGCACGGCGGCAGCGAGGCGACGATTCTGTCCCTGGCCAACGTGTTCTACCACTGGGGTGCGCTCATCGTGCCGCCCGGATTCACCGATCCGGCGGTCTCCGCGGCGGGCGGAAATCCCTACGGCACTTCGTATGTCACCGGACCGGACGGTAACGGGCCCGACGAGGCCGCGCTGGAGGCCGCCGCCTACCAGGGGACGCGATTGGCCCGGATCGCGGCGCGGCTGCACACCGGCGTCCTGGTGGGTCGGGAATGAACGCCTTCGCCGACACCAGTGCCGACACATCAAGGGATGGAACGCATTCCGGGCGCGCGCGGTTGATCCTGGCGCTGGTCTGCGCCTGCCAGTTCATGGTCATCCTGGACTCGTCCATCGTGAATGTCGCGCTGCCCTCCGTGCAGCGGGATCTCGGATTCAGCGCCACAGGCGTGGCCTGGGTGGTCAACGGCTATCTGCTCGCCTTCGCCGGGTTCATGCTGCTCGGCGGTCGCGCCGCGGACCTGTTCGGTCAGCGGCGGATGCTGATCATCGGGCTGACGGTGTTCTCCGCGGCGAGTCTGATCGGCGGCGTCTCCACCGCGGCGGAGCTGCTGGTGGCGGCCCGGTTCGCGCAGGGGATCGGGGCGGCGCTGCTGGCGCCCGCGACGCTGGCGGTGATCAACACCGAATTCACCGAGACCCGCACGCGTGCACGGGCATTCGGGGCGTGGTCGGCGGCGGGCGGGATCGGCGGAATGGCCGGTGCGCTGGCGGGCGGGGCCATCACCACCGGGCTGTCGTGGCGGTGGGTCTTCCTCATCAACGTGCCGATCGGTGTGGCCTTGACCGGACTGGCCCTGCTGTCGTTGACCGATGGACGCCGTGGCCACCGAGAATCTTTGGACCTCCTCGGCGCGGTCACCGGGACCGCCGGGCTCGCGGCCGTCATCTTCGGTGTCATGGGCAGCACCGATCACGGCTGGCTGTCGGGTATGGTCGCCGGTCCGGTCGCCCTGGGCGTCCTGTTGCTGATTGTCTTCCTCACGGTGGAAGCGCGTTTCGCCGCCCGGCCACTGGTGCCGCTGCGGTTGTTCCGGATTCGGCCGGTCGCCGTCGGCAACACCCTGCTGCTGTTGTTCGGCGCGATCGGCATCGCCATGTGGTACTTCACCTCGCTGTTGCTTCAGAACGTGTGGGGCTACAGCGCATTACGCACCGGGCTCGGACAGGCTCCCGCCGCGGTGACGTTCCTGGTGTTCGCGCGAGTGTCCGCCACCCTGCTCCCGCGAACCGGCGCCCGCCCGCAGATCCTGGCCGGAAGCGCCTGCCTCCTGGTCGGATTCGCCTGGCTGACCCGCGCCGGTGCCGGCAGCGGCTATCTCCTCGGCGTCCTCGGCCCGACGCTGCTCATCGCCGTCGGCATCGGCCTGACGTTCCCGACTCTCATGGCCGTGGCCACTTCGGACGCGCCGGACGGTGATGCGGGGATCGTCGGCGGCTTGGCGGGCACTGCCAATCAGGTCGGCGGGGCGATCGGCTTGGCGGTATTCGCGACGATCGCGGGCTCGGCGGCGGCCTACGGCCGGGTCTTCGTCGTGGCAGCCGGAATCGCGGTGGCGATCGCGGTGATCGCCACCGCGCTCATGAAAGCATCCGAATCGGAAAGGGTTTCCTGAATGTCCGCGAGAACCTCCGTCATCGGAGTCCTGGTCTCATGCTCGGCCCTGCTGCTCGCGGGCTGCGATGACGCGACGGTGGTCGACCGGCCATCGCCGAGCGTCACCGTCACCACGGCGAACGCGACCGTCGGCGCCGCGACCCCGAGCCTCACGGCCCCGGCCGGCCCCGATGTCGAAACCGCCTCGAAGGCTCCGACCCCGCTCCCGGAGTCGACCCCACCCGCCCTCTGGAATCCGTGCGGCCTGTCGGATGCCGCGATCTCGGCCGCGGGCCTGAACACCGCTTCCAAGACGAAGCTCGACAACCCCGGTGTGCCCGATTCACGGAGCTGCCGGTGGCAGAACAACGCGAGAACGGTGGAGCTGACCATCGTGTCGAGCCCCGACACGCTGGCGGATCTCCAGGCCGGTGGCAAGTACGTGCAGTTCACCCCGGTGACGCTGGGCGGCAGGCAGGCGGTCGCGTACCGCGCGGCCCAGGACACCCATCACCTGGGCTGTTATGTCACCACCTTCACCGGTGACGGCAGCGTCGCCTTCGTCGCCAAGACGCTGCGGGTGCAGCAGGACGGCTTCGACTCGTGCGCCGACGCGCGCACGTTCGGTGCGGCGCTGGCGGGCCAGTTGCCCTGACGGGATCAGGACTCGTCCCAGCGGCCGCCCTTCCTCATCTGATCGCGGAGGGCGGACTGGACGGTGGAGGACAGCCAGGAGTTGAGGGACACGCCGCTCTGGGCGGCGGCTTCCTCGGCGCGGGACTTGAGCTGTTCGACCAGGCGGAGGGTGACGCGGCTGATGTCGCCGGTGACCTCCTCGAAGGTGGGGTGCTCGTCGGTGGCTGCGGTCTTGCGCACGTCGACGTGGGCGTCGGTACCGTCGACGGAGACGTGGACGGTCCGGTCGGGGAGGGTGGCGCTCACCTCGGCGGCCAGCTCGGAGAGGGCGGACAGCAGGATGAGGCGGGCGGAGTTCTCGGTGGCGGCGGCCAGGGCGGCGGCGGTGGCCTGGGTTTTCTCGTCGCCGAGGGCCGCGGCGGCGATGAGGTTCTCGCGGAGTTGGGCGGTGTACTTGTTCAGATCCATGACACCAGTGTGACGTCATGGGTGGTGTCATTCAAGGAAACTTCTGACGCCAGAAACGGGCGCTCGAGTCGAATCGCCAACCTGCCGGGCGCGGTTCGGGTATAACGATGCAAAACCCGTTCCAGCGACGCTGTAGCCTTCTGACTATGACGAACGGTGAATCGACGCGAACCGAGCTGCGCGCGTCCGGCACAGTAGGTGTCGCGATGGTGACCCCCTTTACCGCCGAAGGCAAGCTCGACGTCGATGCCGGTGTCGCGCTGGCCGCCCGTCTGATCGACGGCGGCGTCGATCTGCTCGCGATCTCCGGAACCACCGGCGAGTCGCCCACCACCACCGAGTCCGAGAAGTTCGACCTGCTGCGTGCCGTCGTGGACGCCGTCGGTGATCGCGCCACCGTCATCGCGGGCGCCGGCACCTACGACACCGCACACAGCATCGAGCTCGCCCGCAACGCCCAGCGTGCGGGCGCCCATGGTTTGCTGGTCGTCACCCCGTACTACTCGCGCCCCAGCCAGGACGGGCTGTTCGCGCACTTCTCCGCCGTCGCGGACTCGACCGACCTGCCGGTCACCCTCTACGACATTCCGCCGCGCTCGGTGGTCCCCATCGCGACCGACACCATTCGCCGTCTCGCCGAGCACCCGAACATCGTCGCCGTCAAGGACGCCAAGGGCGATCTGGGCGCGGGCGCGGAACTGATCGCCGAGACCGGGCTGGCGTTCTACTCCGGTGACGACGTGCTCAACCTGCCGTGGCTCTCGATCGGCGCGACCGGATTCATCAGTGTCATCGGCCATCTCGTGCCGGACCGCCTGCGCGCCCTGATCGACGCCTACCAGGCCGGGGACGTCGCCCGGGCGCGTGAGATCAATGTCAGCATGGCCCCGCTGAACCGCGCCATGGCGCGCCTGGGCGGTGTCGCCATGACGAAGGGCGCGCTGCGCCTGCTCGGAGTCGAGACCGGAGAACCACGCTTGCCACAACTCATGCCGAACGGCGACCAGCTCGACGAGCTCGCCGTGGACCTGCGTGCCGCGGGGGTGATTGCGTGACCAGCCCCGCTCGCCGCCCCCGTCGCAGTGCCAGTCGCGCCGCCGGCGCCCCGGCTCCCGCTCCCGCGCAGCCCCCTGCCGCCGAGAAGCCCGCTGCCACCGAGAAGCCCGCTGCCGCCGAGAAGCCCGCTGCCGCGCCCGAAACCGTGAGTTCGGCTGCCGCGCAGCCGGAACCGGCGCAGGCCGCCCCGGCCCGCGCGGAAGCCGAGCCCGCCCGCGAGCGCGCGGTTCGCGGCCGCTCCTCGGACCGCGGCAAGGCCCAGTCCAGACCGGCCGACGAGGCCCCCCGTTCCCGTCAGGACGAATCCCGTTCGCGCCAGGACGATTCCCGCAACCGTGGCGACCGCAACCGCCGCGGCGGTGGCCGTTCCCGGCAGGGCGGCCGCGATCAGGCTCCGGCCCCGCGCGATCCGCACGCCATGGGCACCCCGCCGAAGGCGCCAAAGGGCGGCCTGCGGGTGTTCGCGCTCGGCGGTATCGGTGAGATCGGCCGCAACATGACCGTTTTCGAGTACGACGGCAAGCTGCTGATCGTCGACTGCGGTGTGTTGTTCCCCGAGGACCAGCAGCCCGGCGTCGACCTGATCCTGCCCGACTTCGGTCCCATCGAGGACCGCATGGACGACATCGCCGCGGTGATCCTGACCCACGGTCACGAGGACCACATCGGCGCGGTGCCGTTCCTGCTGCGCCTGCGCCGCGACATCCCGGTGATCGGCGCCAAGTTCACCCTCGCGCTGGTGGCGGCCAAGTGCCGCGAGCATCGCTTGCAGCCCAACCTGACCGAGGTCACCGAGGGCGAGCGCACCCAGCATGGCGCGTTCGAGTGCGAGTACTTCGCGGTCAATCACTCGATCCCCGACGCGATCGCGGTGGCGATCCGCACGCCCGCGGGCATCGCGCTGCACACCGGCGACATCAAGCTGGATCAGCTGCCGCTCGACGGCCGTCTCACCGACCTGGCCGGTTTCTCCCGCCTGGGCGACGAGGGCGTGGACCTGTTCCTGGTCGACTCCACCAATGCCGAGGTGCCGGGCTTCGTGACGCCCGAGCGCGAGATCGGCCCGGTGCTCGACAATGTGATCGGTAAGGCCAAGGGCCGGGTCATCGTGGCCTCCTTCGCCTCTCACGTACACCGCATCCAGCAGGTGGTGGACGTGGCGCAGCGCTACGACCGCCGGGTCTGCTTCGTGGGCCGGTCCATGGTCCGCAATATGCAGATCGCCCAGGACCTGGGCTACCTGGAGATCCCGGACAACCTGGTGGTGGATCTGGATCAGGCCGCCAACCTGCCGGTGCACAAGCTGGTGCTGATCTCGACCGGTTCGCAGGGTGAGCCGTTGTCGGCGCTGTCGCGCATGGCGCGCGGCGACCACCGTCAGATCAATATCCGCGCCGACGATCTGGTGGTGCTGGCCTCCTCGCTGATCCCCGGCAACGAGAACGCGGTCTTCGCGGTGGTGAACGGCCTGGCCCGCCTGGGCGCGACGGTCGTCACCCAGCAGAACGCGAAAGTCCATGTCTCCGGCCACGCTTCGGCGGGCGAGCTGCTGTACCTGTACAACGCGGTCCGTCCGACCAACGCCATGCCCGTGCACGGCGAGTGGCGGCACCTGCGCGCCAACGGCGCCCTCGCGGTGGCGACCGGCGTCCCCGAGGAGCGGGTCATCCTGGCCGAGAACGGCGTCGTGGTCGACCTGGTCGACGGCATCGCCACGATCTCCGGCCGGGTCCCCGTCGGCCAGGTCTACGTCGACGGCCTCTCGGTCGGCGACGTCGGCGAGTCCACCCTCTCGGACCGCCTGGTCCTGGGTGAGGGCGGCTTCATCTCCATCAATGTCGCCGTCGACTCCGCCACCGGCAAGGCCGTCAGCACCCCCGAGGTCAGCGGCCGCGGCTTCTCCGACGACCCCGAGGCCCTCTCCGGCGCCCAGGAACTCGTCGAGAACGAACTGCACCGCCTGGCCGTCGAGGGCGTCACCGACACCCACCGCATCGCCCAGTCCGTCCGCCGCGTCGTCGGCCGCTGGGTCGCCGAGAAGTACCGCCGCCGCCCCATGATCGTCCCCACGGTCATCGGCGTCTGACCCCAAAGGTCCAGCAGCGCAACAGAAATCGCCCCGACAGCAAGAAGCTGTCGGGGCGATTGCATTCTGCCGCCGAACGATCCGCCCGGAACGGCGACCAGCCGCGCCGCTGGCGTGAGGTCCGCCGCTGGCGTGAGGCCTGCCGCCGGCGGAGGCCCGCCGCAGGCGAACTTGCCTGCCGCAGGCGGCAATCCCGCCGCAGGCGATTACCCCTGCCGGAGGCAGTACCCCGCCTGGGGCGGGAACCACAAGAGTTTCTACTTATCCTGGCAGGCGGCCGAGTCGAGCTTGGCGGCCTTGACGATGCTGCAGGCGTAGTTGTGGTCGATCTTCCAGTCGGTGCCGTCGGCGACGAAGGAGACGGTCGCGTTCTGGACCGGCTTGCCGTCGATGGTGACGTCGGCGTCGGCCTTGAGCTTGCCCTCGGCCGGGTCGCCCACGTTGGTGATCTTGATCTTGACGTTGTTGGCCTTGGCGGCGTCGACCAGCTTCTGGGCGAGCTGCGGGTCCAGCCCGGCGTTCTCGATCCAGTCGGTCTTGGTCTTGGAGTCGATCGAGGGGTCGAACGCCTTGGTGACCTTGTCGTTCAGGTCCGCGACCGAGGGCTTGGGCAGGTCGGCCACGGTGGTGGGGGCCGGAGCCGCGCCGGTGACCTTGGCGTCGCCGCCGTCGGTGCTGCCGTCGAACTTGCCGGCGGGGGCGGCCGAGGTGGTGGCGGCGGCCTTGGTGGTGTCATCGGACTTGCTGCAGGCCACCAGGCCGAAGGCCGAGGTGGCCAGCATCAGCGCGGCGGTCGCGCGGAAAACGGTGTGCTTCAACGAAATTCTCCCCGTGATTTCAGAGCTGGTAACCGGTGGTGCAGTTCCAGTGAATGATGGTGGCGCCGGCGGAGTTCCGGTTGAGCGCCTGGTTCTTGGCGGCGATCCGCGAGGACGCGGCGCCGAAGGTGTAGTAGCCGTCGCGCGAGGAGTAGGCGACCGCGCCGCAGCCGTTCGAGAAGCGCGCGACGATCTTGCAGTCGTCGTAGGTGCACGAGCTCATGGCGGCGTTCTGCGCCGCGGGGCTGTCTGAATAGTCGTAGGAGTAGCCGATACGACCGGTCGACACCGACAGCGCGATGGCGCCGTAGTTGTAGTCCTGGTAGGCGTTGGCCGGAGCGGCGGTCCCAGCGAGCAGGGAACCGACGGCCGCGACCATCACGGCTGCGCCGCTGACGATCTTCTTCAAGGTGTTGCCCTTCTTGTGCTTTCGGGTCCACGACCCTATGGACCGAGGGATCAAGTTACCGATCCGGAAGTGTTGACGCCAACCGGCATCTGTGGTTTGTGCGGCGGCAGCGCGTTGCGGGCCGCCTCCGGCTGTGTTGTCACATCCGGTGCCAGATCATGATCAGCGGCGGCGCTTATGGGAGACCGTGTGGTTTCCTTAACGCCCCGGTGCGAACCCGGACAACCCGGACTAGGGTCCCCCTTATGAATATGGCCCAACGTGAGCGCCAGGCCCTGGTTCAGGCGATGGCCGAAGCCGGTCCCGACGCGCCGACCCTGTGCGGGGAGTGGACGGCCCGGGATCTGGCCGCGCACTTGGTCGTTCGTGAGCGTCGTCCGGACGCCGCTCCCGGCATCCTGCTCAAGCCGTTCGCCCCGTATCTGGACAGCGTGCAGCGCAAGGTCACGCAGCGCCCGTTCACGCAGCTGCTCGACGAGGTGCGCTCCGGCCCGCCGTTCTACCTGCGCCCGGTCGACGCGTTGATGAACACCACCGAGATGTTCGTCCACCACGAGGACGTCCGCCGCGGCGCGCCCGGCTGGGAGCCCCGCACCCTGTCCGCGGCCGACGAGGACCGGCTGTGGAAGGTGCTGACGGGCCTGGCCCGCATGGCCTATCGCAAGTCGCCGATCACCATCGCGCTGGCCACGCCGGACGGCCGTCGCACGGTGGCGCGGCAGGCCGGGGATCGCACGGTCGTGCTGGCCGGTCCGCCCTCGGAGCTGCTGCTGCACGCTTTCGGGCGCAACGCGGTCCGTCTGGAGGCGACCGGCGCGCCGGAGGATGTCGAGTTGGTGCACGCGCTCGATCGCAGCGTCTGATCTGCCCCGAGGGGTGGTTGGCACCCCGCTGACCCGGTCGTTTCCCGCCTGATCGCGGCGTCGACGGCGGTTTTTCGTTGTGATCGCCACAGTTTCTGATTCGGGTGGGCCGGGTGTTGCGGATGGTCCGGGTGGTGCTGTTGCGGCTAGCCTGGGACGCATGGCAGGTAAGGCCCGCACCGGAACGTCACGTACGCGAGCGGGGGCCACGCGGGGGCAGACTCCCGCGCAGTCCCGCGCGCGCACCCAACGCACCCCGGCCAAGGGCCGCGGCACGGCGGCACGCAAGGCTCCGGCCCGGCGTCCCGCACCCCGGCGCGCGCAGTCCAATACGGCCCCGCTGGCGGTGGTCCGGCGTGGTGTGACCAGCGGCTGGACCATGATGGCGCGGGGCCTGGGCGCGACGACGCGGGCGGTCAGCCGGGCGGGGGAGATCGAGCACGGCCACCGGCGTGACGGGATCGCGCTGGGCCTGGTGGCTTTCGCCTTCCTGATCGTGGCGGCGGTGTGGCTGTCGGCGGGCGGCCCGGTCGGGCACTGGGTCGATACCGCGGTGCGGGCGGTGTCCGGATCGGCTTCGGCGGCATTGCCGTTCGTGCTGGTGGCGATCGCGGTGATTCTGATGCGCACCGAGCCGCAGCCGGAGATCCGGCCGCGGCTGGTGCTGGGCGGGCTGATGGCGGGTCTGCCGATCCTGGGTTTGTGGCATCTGGCCGCGGGTTCCCCGTCGGACGCGCACGGTCGCGCGCATGCCGCCGGTTTCGTCGGTTATGTGGTCGGCGGTCCGCTCTCGGAGGGTCTGTCCGCGTTCCTGGCGGTGCCGCTGCTCATGCTGGCCATCGGTTTCGGCCTGCTGCTGTTGACCGGCACCCAGGTCCGGGATGTGCCCGAACGCCTGCGGGAGATCTTCGGCACCGGCGCCGGCGGCGACGAATACGACCGCTACTCCGATGACCCCTACGATCCGTCCAACTACGACGCGGACGGTTTCCCGCTGCACGCTCCCGAGGTGCGCAAGCGTCGCGGCCGCACCCCGTCGGAGAACTATCCGGCCGACGAGTTCGGCGGGTCGGACGCCATCACCGAGATCATCGGCGAGCCCCCGTTGCAGGACGCGAAGGAGATCGTCCAGCCGGAGGAGAAGCCGCGGCCCGCCCCGGCGAAGGCCAAGCCCCCCAAGCCCGTTCCCGCGGTGGTCGATCAGACTCCGCCGCCGCCGGAGCAACTGGAGTTCGTGACCGACCGCGAGGTGGACGGCGATTACACACTGCCGTCGCTGTCCCTGCTGACCGACGGCGATCCGCCGAAGAAGCGCAGCGCGGCAAACGAATCCATGATCGAGGCCATCACCGAGGTGCTGGTCCAGTTCAAGATCGACGCGGCGGTCACCGGTTTCGTGCGCGGCCCGACGGTCACCCGTTACGAGGTGGAGCTGGGCCCGGGCGTGAAGGTCGAGAAGATCACCGCGCTGGCCCGCAACCTGGCCTATGCGGTGGCCACCGAGAACGTGCGTCTGCTGGCTCCGATCCCGGGCAAGTCGGCTGTCGGTATCGAGGTCCCCAACGCCGACCGCGAATTGGTCCGCCTGGCTGACGTATTGAAGGCTTCCAGCACCCGCAACGACCACCATCCGCTGGTGATCGGCCTGGGCAAGAACATCGAAGGCGAGTTCGTCACCGCGAATCTGGCCAAGATGCCGCACTTGCTGGTGGCCGGTTCCACCGGTTCCGGTAAGTCCAGTTTCGTCAACTCGATGCTGGTCTCGCTGCTGTGCCGCGCCACCCCCGAGGAGGTGCGCATGATCCTCATCGACCCGAAGATGGTGGAACTGACGCCCTACGAGGGCATTCCGCACCTGATCACCCCCATCATCACCCAGCCGAAGAAGGCTGCCGCCGCGCTGGCCTGGCTGGTGGAGGAGATGGAGCAGCGCTATCAGGACATGCAGGCCAGCAAGGTCCGCCACGTCGACGACTTCAACCGCAAGGTGAAGTCGGGTCAGATCACCACTCCGCTGGGCAGCGAAAGGGTGTATCGCCCTTACCCGTACATCCTGGCCATCGTCGACGAGCTCGCCGACCTCATGATGACCGCCCCCCGTGACGTCGAGGACGCCATCGTCCGCATCACCCAGAAGGCCCGCGCCGCGGGCATTCACCTGGTGCTGGCCACCCAGCGCCCGTCGGTGGACGTGGTGACGGGTCTGATCAAGACGAACGTCCCCTCCCGCCTGGCCTTCGCCACGTCCTCGCTGACCGACTCGCGAGTCATCCTCGATCAGCCCGGCGCGGAGAAGCTGATCGGTATGGGTGACGGCCTGTTCCTCCCCATGGGCGCGAGCAAACCGACCCGTCTCCAGGGCGCTTTCATCTCCGACGAGGAGATCGCCGGCGTCGTCGACTTCGCCAAGACCCAGGCCGAGCCCGACTACCAGGAGGGTGTCACCGCCGCCAAGGCCGGCGAGAAGAAGGACGTCGACCCCGATATCGGCGACGACCTCGACCTCCTGCTGCAAGCCATCGAACTGGTGGTCACCTCCCAGTTCGGCTCCACCTCCATGCTCCAACGCAAACTCCGTGTCGGCTTCGCCAAGGCGGGCCGCCTCATGGACCTGATGGAAACCAGGGGAGTGGTCGGCCCGTCGGAAGGCTCCAAGGCCCGCGACGTTCTCATCAAGCCCGACGAACTCGACGGCCTGCTCTGGTCCATCCGAGGCGGCGGCGCCGAACCCGGCGCGGATGGCGCTGAGCCCGAGTAGGTTTGAGCGGTCCGCTCCGTATTGAAGCTCCTCCGTGGTGCCCCTAATCTGAATCTTGTGGCACGCGGGGGAGTTTCATGGGTCCGGAGCTGGAAGCGGCTGTGGCGCAGACCGGAACCGCGCTGGATCGCCGGATTGGGCGTCGGTGTCGCGACCGTCCTGCTGCTGGCGGTGCTGGCCCGCGGAATGCCGGACTACTGGCGCAATTTCGAGTTGAACACCGCGGCCGACTTGATCGGCGCCGTGTTCACCATCTTCCTGCTGACCCCGATCATCCAGCGGGTCGGCGAATCCCGGGTGCGTGAGCATCGCGAACTCGACTACCGGCGCTTCCTGGACCGCGCCCACCGCAGTATGAACGCGATCCGGATCGTCGACACCTTCTCGAACATGCTGGTCGAGCCGCATTCGGACCGGTTCGGGCAGATCACCCGGGATGCGTTGGCCCGCGGCGTGTCCGTGCGGGTGCTGCTGATCAACCCGTCGACCCTCGCGGCCGAGCAACGCGACCGGGAACTCGGTGCGGCCGAGGACCTGCAGCGGCAGCTGGCGCTCAATCTGATTTCCCTGCGCGCCCTGCAACGGGATATCGGCGAGCTGGAGCGCGCGCACCCGGGCCACGGTCCCGGGGCGGACTTCCAGGTCCGGCTCTACTCGTCGGGTCCCGACGTGACCATGTATCGCGCCGACGACAGGTGCCTCGTCTCGTTCTATACGATCGACGGCCTCTCCGGTGATTCGCGCCAGCTCGAGGTGTCGGTGCATTCCCCGCTCGGCAAGTTCGTCAACGACCGATTCCACGCCGTGTGGGGCCGGTCGGTTCCGCTGGAACACCTGATCGACGTGACACTGTCCGACGGAACCGGTGACCGGCGCAGGTCCTTGGTGAAATCGATTGTGGTGGACGATATTCGCTATCTGCAGGGTGCTCGCACGGATCGCTTCCTGGGCCGGGTCGGGACCGATCCGATTCGGGCGCGGCTCGACGACGGCAGCGACTACGAACTGTTCCTGGTCGTCGACACCGGGCTGATCGATCGGCTCACCGCGGTGGCGGGACGGATCTTCCGCGACTCGTCCGATGGCGACTTCCTGTGTCTGCGCCCGGTGGCATCGCCCGGGCAACCTCCCGGGGCCGAGGCCGCCGCGGATCACTAGGATCGGTGCTCGGTCGCTCGACATCCGTCGGGCCGTGCTGGAGGCATCGGATGTCGCTGGGCACCAGGGGGTATGGGTTTCGCGCGATCGGCGCTCGGGAGTTGCCGAGTATCGCCGCCCGCGCCGGGCTCGATGCCGCGCAGGCGCGGGAACTGGCGGCGGTGGCCGCGGTGCTGCCGTTCCGGACGAATCGTTATGTCCTGGACGAACTCATCGACTGGACGCGTGCGCCCGACGACCCGATCTTCCGGCTGACCATGCCGCATCCGCGGATGCTCGCCGACGACGACCGGGCCGAGATCTCGACCCTGCTCGCACACGACGCCTCCGCCGCCGACATCCGCCACACCGCCACCCGCATCCGCAAGGCGATGAACCCGCATCCGGAGGGCCAGCGCACCCTCAATCGCCCCGCGGCCGAGGGGGAGTCGTTCGACGGGTTACAGCACAAATACCGCAACACGGTGCTGTACTTCCCGCGCAACGGTCAAACCTGTCACGCCTACTGCGCGTACTGCTTCCGTTGGGCGCAGTTCGTCGGCGAGCCGGAGCTGCGCATGGCCGCCGCGGGTCCCGATGTGCTGATCCGCTACCTCGACCGCCATCCCGAGGTCAGCGATGTCCTGGTCACCGGCGGTGATCCGATGATCATGAGCGCGGACGTCCTGGCCCGGCACCTGGAGCCGCTGCTGGACCCGCGTCTGGAACAAATCACGTCGATCCGGATCGGTACCAAGGCACTCGCTTTCTGGCCGCACCGCTTCGTCAGCGATCCCGACGCCGGTCAACTGCTGAAGTTGCTGACCCGGATCACCGAGTCCGGACGCCACCTGGCGATCATGGCCCACGTATCGCACTCCCGGGAACTGGAGACCGACGTGGTGCGCCACGCGATCCGGCGATTACAGGCCACCGGCGCGATGATCCGCTGCCAATCCCCGATCGTGCGCACCGTCAACGACAGCGCTGATGCCTGGATCGCCCTGTGGCGCAACGAGGTCCGACTCGGCATGGTCCCGTACTACATGTTCGTGGAACGCGACACCGGCCCGCGCGACCACTTCGCGGTGCCCCTGGCCGCCGCGACCGCGATCTTCGCCGACGCCTACCGCGCGGTCCCCGGCCTGGCCCGCACCGTCCGCGGCCCGGTCATGTCGGCGACCCCCGGCAAGGTCGTCATCGACGGCGTCACCACGATCGCCGACCGCCGAGTCTTCGCGCTGAGGTTGCTCCAAGCCCGCGACGAGTCGCTGGTAGGCGCCCCCTTCTTCGCGAACCACAGCGACACGGCTCGCTGGCTCGACGACCTCACCCCGGCATTCGCGCCCAGGTTCCCCTACGATCAGCCTTGAATCACGTTGGGTTGGAGGCCATCTCGCCGGTCTGGGCGATCAAGCGTGGGGCGGGTCGAACCTCCCTGCCGCCACCGCCCCGATAAACGCATCCCACTGCCCAGCGGTGAAAACATGTGCCGGCCCGCCGGGATTCTTGGAATCGCGCACCCCGATCCGGCCCCCAGCCAGGAACGCGGCTTCGACGCACTCCTTGCCGCCGCCGCTCTTGCTGCTCTTGAACCAGAGTGCCTCGCGTAGTTCGTCGTTCACTGAAACTCCTTTGCTGCCTCGCGCACCAGTCGCCTGCTGCTCGTTTCGTCCAGCGCTACTCGCTGGAGAGTCTTGAACGCGGATGCGTAGCTGTCGACGATGTCGGACTTCTCCGTGTACATGTCGGTCGAGAACCCCTCTCCGTACACCGTCGGCGGCTCGGCCGGATCGCCCCGGTTGTCGAGCCTCGCCTCGAGGATCACGAACGGACCGGTCTGGCGCCCAGTTGGCATTCCGGCCGAGAACGGGAGGACTCGCAGCGAAACATTCGGCCGCGTGCTGGCCGTGGCGAGGTGCTCGAGCTGGTTGGCCATAACTTTCGGCCCTCCGATGACTCGGCGCAACACAGTTTCGCCGAGGATGACGTTGAACTGAATCGGGTTGACCTCGCGGGTGATCGCGCGCTGCCGTCGGGCCTTCAGTTCGAGTCTGCCCGCGAGCTTGCCTTCGTCGTCCTCCGGGTAGGCGTCACTGGTCAGGACCCGTGCGTAGGGGCGGGTCTGGAGCAGGCCCGGTACCAGGTCCGGCTGGAACGACGTCAGGATCCGGGCGTTGTACTCCATGTCGACGTACAGCCGAAAGTCTTCGGGGATAACCGAACCGAACTCGTGGTACCAGCTCTTGACCGCCGCCTGCTGCGCCATGGCCCGTAGCGTGACCGCCCACTGGTCATCGACTTCGTACAGACTGATCAGCTTGTCCAGATCATGTATCCGGATCTTGGCCGTCTCCCCGACTTCGATCCGCTGCAGCGTGCTGGTGCCCCACTCCATCACCTTCGCCGCCTGACTCAGCGTCAGCTTCGCCGCCTCCCGCGCTTCGCGCAGGTACCGCCCCAGCTGGCGGCGCGTGAGGGTACTCGTGTTCTCGGCCATGGGTTTCCCGTTCTGATGCCGTCGCAGTTCCCAGAGTTCACGGGCCTCGTTTTCAGGATCGGGAAAATCGTCCCACCGACTCCGGGAACGGCGCTGGGGAAACAGGAAACTCGATCTGGTTTTCCAGTTTTCAGTTTTCAAGGCGCAGGAACGCGCGTGAACTGGGTGGACCACGACGATCAGCCGAGAGGACGTCAGATGGCCACCCGCCTGCGCACCACCGATGCTTGGGTCCGAGACGACTGCGAAGACTCCCGCATCTGGCCGATCACCCGCCAACGCGCCGAAGGGATTCTGGCAATCCACGCCACCTGCGACCCTCCGTGTCCGCGCGTGGAAAGCGCCCGCAGTCATCTCGAAGGAGGTCAGGCCCCATGCCCGCACACGTGACAGGCGAGACTCCACTCGACCGTCAGCTGTGGCTGTACCGCGAACTCTACGGTCTTCCCTGCCGCATATCCGGCTCCCGAATCACCCTGTCCACCAGCGACGTCACCGCGATCAGCACCCCGTCCGCCCTTGCCGCCGCGATCGACGACGAGTTGTTCTGGACCAAGCAGACCACCCCCATCCTCGACGAACACCCCGGCACCGGCACCTTGATCCTCCTGGCCGCCCCCACCCACCTCGACATCACCCTCCCCGCCAACGATTTCCGCACCCGCGCCCACTGCGAATTCCTCCCGCCGGCCAGGGATCTCACCCTCCCCGCCCCACGCTGTCCCCGCAGAGCCGAGCCCCTCTGGTTCAGATACCCCCAGTGGGAAACCCTCCAGCCCCTCGCCACGGTCCTCCGCGCCCTCCGAATCGCCCTCCGCGAATCTCCCCGCACCTACCCGTCCTAGCCCGGGAGTCTCCGATGTTCGCCGAAATCGCCACCACGGCGATAACTGTCATCGCCCTCGCCCTCTACCTCTCCCGCCCCGTCCGCCGTCTCCTCCACCCGCTCCCACCGAACCCCCACTCGGTCGCCGCGATCCGGGCCCGCCTCGACGGTGAGAAGCGCGTAGCCGCAGCTTCGAGACGCGAGGCGGCCCGACTCTCCGCCGAATTCGCTTGATCCCGGTTCGTCACAGCCCTCGGAATTCGAGCGGGATGGTTCAGGAGCGCACTAGCTTACGTTTGCGCGCGCAGTGGCTTCGTCCGCGGCGCAACGTACGGAGGGGGCGAGTTCAGTTGGTGTCGTTTGTCATTCGGATCGGCCATATTCTTTTGGATCAAGAAGGGGACCGAGGCGAGGCAAAGCACTGGTTCCGGCAGGCGCGGGTGAAGTCTTCCTGAGGATTTGGCCACCCTCTAGATGTGTTGGTCTTGCTCACGGGTCGTGGCCAAAGCTATGGCACGGTCGAATGTTTCGCTGAGTACCGCGCGCCGTTGTGTCTTGAAATCATCGTCGGGCCCGAGTTCGTCGATAGTCTCGTCCCACACCCGCAGATACCGCTCACGCCACTCGCCGAGCACCGCCACCGAGGGGAAGCTCGCACCGACTCGCGCGGGCTCGACAATCCCGGTGAGGATCTCCAGCCAGGCGGGAACCATGTCCCCGCCCCACTCGTCGGGCTCCAAAGCCGTGTCGTCAGAGGGATCCTGGAATTGTTCGGCGATATTGCCGATGATGTGGTCGGTCAGCTCCCCGAGCCCGTCCGCAGCGGTATCGCTGTCGAAATTCCCCGGACCCCAGACACCCATGACAACCTCTCCGCCCGAACATTTTGGCGAGCCCAGCCTATCAACATCCCCATGTCCCAAAGCACGTCGATTCTGGAGTGTTCCAGCGCGCAGGCAGCGGGCGGAACCGTCCGCTTCGGCCGATGACAGCGTCGCGCTCAGTCGGCGTCGGTCACGTAGAGGAGTGCATTCGGTGTTTTGGACACACGCGCACGCGAGTTGAAGGCCGACAACCGAGAGTGCGAGGTGGGGCTCCTAGATGTGCCATCTCATGATGGTGGGTGCCAGCGGGTGGGCTCGTCACAGCAGTCTGAACCGGCGTCAATGACAACGCCGCAGGCCCGACTTCGCTTCGGCCGGGCTATCAGTTCGCCGGTAGATTGCTCCGGCGCATGGCGGTATCGTGAATGGAGCCTCCGCCATTGGATTGGAGAGCACCGTGAGCGACAATCCGGCCCGCGAGAAATTCTCCGAGCTCAAGAAGCGCGCCGGACAGCGTCTGGTGACCGGACCACGGCGTTTCCTCATCCCCGACGCCGACCTCGACGAGTTCTGGGCCTCGCTGGAGCCCGCGACCATCGGCTTCATGATCGGTGAATGGGAGGGTGGCGAGTTCGACACCGGCCATCGCGAAAACGGCACGCTGGCCCTGATCAACTGGTTCGGCAAGACCTTCCATTCGGCCACCGACGTGCAGCCTCTGATCTGCGTGGACGCCGACGGCAACAGGTATTCGAACACCGAGAACGGCGAAGGCAGCCTCTGGATGGAGGAGTTCCGTGGCGAGGTCACCGCGACGATGGTGTTCGACGGGCAGCCCGTTCACGACCATTTCAAGAAGATCGACGACGACGCCGTGATGGGCATCATGGACGGCAAGAACGCCCTCGACAACGGCCGGTACGCATACTTCTACCTCGAGCGGATCTAGGTGTGCCCTCTCCTGAGGTTGGTGCCGCCGGTCTGGCCGGCACCCTACAGCCGCACTGGGCTTGCCCTGACTGGGCTCGCCGCCGAGCACCGTCGCCCAGGCCCTGGAGGGCCAGGACGGGACCCTCGCCTACGACCCGCGTTACAGCGCTTTGTTCGACGCGGGTGGCCACCTTGGGTGCTCGGAGTCAGGGTTGACCTGCTGTCTGTCGGGAGAGGGACAGGCGGCGGCTTTCCTGATCGATTTGGGTGACGACGACCGTGACCTCGTCCCCGATCTGGACGATATCCTCTGGAGCCGCCGCTGGCGTCAATGTGAGGTCTCGAAGATGAACCAGCCCTTCGATCCCTTCAGAGACTTGGACGAAAACGCCGAATGGCGCCAGCTTGGTGACGTGTCCGTGTAGTTCTTGGCCCACGACGGTGCACGCGGCGAAGGCGTGGAAGGGATCGGGCTGTGTTGCGCGCAGGGAAAGTCTGGCTTCCGCGTTCCAGTCGTCGAATTGGAGGAACTTACCTGAAATGCGCTGCCCTACCTGAACAATATCGGAGGCCGCTTCGAAGCGTTGCCAGGACAGCTCTGGAATCGAGATGAATCCGACGCCTGGGTAGAGAGGATGCTCGGGGCCATCGTCCAAGGCAACGAAGACGCCGAAGCGCTCAATCGCCGTGACAGTGCCGGAGAGGATTTCGCCGCCCTGCAATGATTCCAGGAATGCCCAGAGTTCCGGGCTCTCGGCTCGCCAGTCCATGCTGGCCAGCCTGCCATGGCGCGCTCCGAACCCTCAACTGCCTCGCGGTTCGCCCCCGCAGTCGAACAGCACGGAACATACCCTTCTGCCGCTGCGCGCGGACCGGACCGGCCAGACCAGGGGGTTCCGACGGTCGATGGTCCGATCCGATCCAGGACCGGCGGAACGTCTGCTACTGCCGAATTGCGTATGTGCCCAATAGGACTCGTGTGGGTGGGTCCGGGCTCGACCGTACGATCTGTGGGTGTGACTGGATCTGTCCGATCGCGGCTGCCCGAGCCCACCCGATCACCAGCAGAGTCGCACCATGTTCGGTTTCGCGAGCGTCAGGACCGTGCGGCCACCACCTCGGTCGCCACCTCCAGGAAGTTCAGGTCGGTGACGGCCGGGACCAGGATGAACTCGTCGCATCCTGCCTGCTCCGCGCCGTCGAGAATGTCGGCGAGCACCTCGGGACTCGATGCCCGCGCCGAGCTGGCGACCCTCTCGGCCAGCTTGGGTCCGAGGAAGCCGAGGTAGCGAGCGGTGAAGGAGCGCAACGCTTCTGGTGCGTCGGTGACGCCCAGGGCGGTGAAGCAGCCACTCACCTTGCGCGGGGTCGTCGCACGACCGGCCTCGGCCCAGCAACGGTCGGCGAGCTCGCCCACCGCGGCGATTTCGTCGGCATTGCCCGGGATGCTGAAGCCGGAGATGCCATCGGCCCACCGCGCCGCCCGGCGCATCGCCTTCGGACCCATCGCGCCGGCGAGGATGATCGGTCCACCCGGCTGCACGCACGCCGGCCCGACCGGGTCCGCGCCCTCGAACGGTGGCTTGCCGTCGAGCAGTGCTTTCAGTTCGGCGACCTTGTCATCGAGCTGCTGGTGCCGCCGCGTGAAATCAGCGCCGAGAGCGCGGTAGTCGTGCTCGCGGCCGCCGACGCCGACGGCTACCTCGAGACGGCCGTTCGCGAGTTGGTCGAGCGTGCCGATCTGCTGGGCGACCATCGCCACCGGGTGCTGTGGCAGCACCCAGAGATTCGCCAAGACCTGCACCCGCTCTGTCACCGCCGCGCAGGCGCCCAGCGTCGCGACCATCTCCGGATTCGAAAACGTCACCCGCTCGCCCACCGAGACGCTCGAGAACGGGCCCGCGTCGATTCGCCGGGCCCAGTCGAGCGTCGTACCCGGTCCATACCCGGGAGCCATCTGCGGAAGTGCGACACCGATCTTCATACGGTGACCCTCTCAGAGTCACTCGTCCTCCGTCACGCGATCTCAATTCAGACAAGGGCCGGCCACCAACCGGCTGAGCGCGCACCCGCCCGCCAACTGTGCGCGACCATGCCGAATGCGGAGTGGCACATGGTGGAGGTGAATCCGGACAAAACCCCTCCAGGGCGTGCCACTCGGCGACGAGATGCCCTGCCATGCCGCATGGAGCGCTGTCCGAACGGCCACCGCGGACAGCCAAGGCACAGTCGAGCCCCCGCGGCCGCCGCCTCGTTCAGAGTCCGGCGATGCCCTTGCCGAGCACGACGGCGCCCATCATCAGCAGCACGATCGCCATGACCAGGTGATTATTGTCCTGCAACCACATTCGCGTCCGGTCGAGTGCGCCGCGCAGGCGATCAGCGGCGACCGCGTACCCGAACACCACGGCCAGCACGCTGATCGAGGCCAGCAGGACGAACACCGCCAGCGTGACGACCTTCGCGGCGTTGCCGAGTGCGCTCGACCCGATCGCCAGGCCCGCGGAGACGCACAGCAGCAGGTTCTTCGGGTTGACCGCCGATAGCAGCAGTCCCAACCCCGCGGCCCGGGTCACGGTCAACTGGTCGATCGCGCGCATCCATGCCGGCGGTGTGTGGTCGGCGCGGTCGAGCCACTGCTTGACAGCTAACACCAGTAGCAGAACCCCGAGTCCGACCTTGACCCACGACGCGGCCGTGGACGGTTGCCGGTCTCCCGCGATATCGAGTACTCCGGCGGCCACCAGGACAATTGCCGTCACCGCGACAATCCCGGACACCCAGCCGGCGGCGAACCCTACTGCCGCACGGGAGGCGTTCTTCGACAGGATCATCAAGATGGCCGCCACGATGGGAATCGGCGAAATCGCCACACCGACCGCGAGCGGCAGCAGCTCTCCAATGACTGTGCCCACACCAGCACGTTAAGCGCCCGCCGGTGTCTATTCGGCCACCGACACGGAGCGAGATCGCCGCGCTGCGCACGCCCGGATACGGATTGGAATTGCCTCCGTGGCGTTGGCTCGTCGCGGCCGGCTTCCGGGCCGGACATTCGCTCACCATGGCATCTTGCAGGGCGGGTGTGCCCGTAGGCTAGGGCGGCATGACGCTCGACCAGGTCGTCGCCGAACTCTACGGACTCCCGCCCACCGAGTTCGTGGCCGCCCGCACCGAGCAGGTGCGGCAGGCCCGCGACGCCGGGGACAAGGCCCTGGCCGCCGCCATCGGCAAGCTCCGGCGGCCGACGGTCGCCGCGTGGGCGCTGAATCTGCTGTCTCGTGAGGCGAGCGATGATGTCCGCGCACTGCTGGAGGTGGGCGACGCCCTGCGCGATGCCCAGCGTCGACTGTCGGCCGAACAGCTGCGCGCCCTCACCACACAGCGGCAAAAAGCGGTCAACGCCGTCACCCGCAAGGCCTCCGAGCTGGCCGCGGGCCGGGGCCAGCGCCTGACCGAACCCGTCCTGCGCGATATCGGCGCGAGTCTGCTGGCGGCCCTGGCGGATCAGTCGGTCGCCGACGGGCTCCGCGCCGGAACCCTCACCGCCGCAGCCACTTACGAGGGATTCGGCCCCGCGGCGCTGACCGCGGTTCCCAGCGATGGGCGCCGCAGCGTCGGCACGAGCTCGACGACAGCCGGTCCCACCGCGGCTCGCCCTGAGAAACCGACCCCGCGGACTCATCGGCGTGCTGATCCCACGGCCGCCGACGAGCCCGCCCCCGATCCGCAGGCCGAGGTGCGGCGCGAACTCGAGGAGATGCTCGCCGAAGTCGAATCCGCCCGCGCCGCTGTGACTTCCGCCCGATCCGGCCACGACACCGCAGCCGCCGATCTCGCTGATCTCGACGACCGCATCGAAGCCCTGCGTGCCGAGCTGACCGAAGCCGAACACCGCCACCGATTCACGGCCGCCACCGAGCGTTCGGCTCGCGAGGCCCTGCAGCGTGCGCAGAAACACCTGGACGGCGTCGAACGCCGCGTCGAACGTGCCCGGAAGCAATTGACTCCCGACGCCTGAGCAGACCCACGCCGTATCGGGCGCGGCAGCGGTCAACGCACGCGTTCCGTTGAGCCTGAACCACAGTGACCGCCGCCCGGCCGGCCTGCTCGCCGAGCAGGGGTAGGGCCAGAACACGTGCACCACATCAATAGCGGTGGCGACCCCGCGCGCACTGCTCGTGCCCAAGCGCAGCTGAGCCCCGCCCGAAACACCGAGCGGGCTCAATGAGTCTGTGCGCGTGGCGGTTTTGCCCGCAGGCACATTGTTCTTCCAACGGTGATGCTCCTCCGCTCGGGAATTCGACCCCATCGACATCCATATCTGTACGTCAAACACCCTGCTCAGCGTTCGGCCGAACAACTCTCACCGCGCCGCCTGCCGATCCAGCTGCCTGGCCAACGCACCGTAATGAAGTTGAGGACCCTGCCTTCAATGCGCATGTCTGCTTGGCTGATCCTGTGGCGGAGCTGTTCGGTATCGGAAGAGGTACGCGGCCGCGGGGTGGGTGTATGCGATGCCGCGGCCGATGGCATGGAGTTGGTCGCGGGTCGGATGGGGTGGGCGGCGTGGTTGCAGGTACCGGTCCAGGTCGGTGGTGGTGAGGGTGTAGCGCGAGTTGCGGTGCTGGATGGCGGCGGCCAGTTGGTAGTCGGGGTCGAGGTGGGCGAGTCCGGCGTCCGCGTGGCTGTTGTTGGCCAGTAGCCATCCGTGTGGCCGCAGGAGTTCTTTGACGTGCTCGGAGATGGGTCCTGCATAGAGTGAGATGGCTAGATCCCATGCGGCTGTGGGTAGTTCGCGCAGAGTTTGGGTGTAGTCGCCGGGGTGGAAGTTGATGCGGGGTTCTCCGCTGTAGCGTTTGCGGGCGCGGGCCGCTTCGATGGCGTGTGTCCGGGTGAAGGCTCGTTGTGCACGGTGGTCGGAGTCCAGATAGGTGACGTCGTCCCAGACATAGGACGGGGCCAGATCGAGGTAGCTGCCGGGATAGATCACGCGGCGGGCGCCGGTGTACTCGGCAACTGCGGTGTAGAGCGGAGTGCGGTCGCCGATGTGTGCGATGTAGTCGGTGAAGGCGTGCGGGGTCATTCTGGCCTCTCAGGTCAGAGTTCGACGGTCGACTGACCATCGGTCATACCACTGACCAACGGTCATTCGGGCGGTTCTGTTCCCACCCGGAGACGCTGAGACCCATCCCACGCCCGACGCACACGCGGCCACGGCGGCGTTGCTCGATGTCGGTCGCCGCCCAGCGCGCGGCGATACTCACGACATGACCAGCCCCGACCTGGTCGTGTTCGCTTCCGATCAGGCGATGCGGCACGCTGGAACCCGCGTCGCTGACCAACCGTCGGTCAGCCGTCCCAAGTCAGGAGCGACCCTGTGTCAGCGCACACCCCCGTTCAGCCCGCGGGCCGTTACCAGCCCCCGGACGTGCGCCGTCGCCAAATCCTCGACGCTGTCGCCGGCCTGCTACTCGAAGACGGCTACGAGGCGCTCACCGTCAGCAAGGTCGCCACTCGCGCCGGAGTTGCCAAAGGCACGGTCTACCTGTATTTCGACTCCAAACAGGAAATGCTCGCCGCGCTCCAGGCGCGAATGTGGGAACACATACTCGAGACACCGGCAGCCCTGCTGGACCGCGCAGACCTGACCTGGACCCAACGCCTCGACGGACTCGTCGCCGCCTGGGTCACCGCCGAACAGCAACACCGCGAGCTCTACCACCGCTTGTTCCATGAACTGGGCCCCGCGGGCGAAGAACCCCTCACGGCGGCACGGGACCTGCTGATCACGATCCTCCGTAACGGCCACACCGCAGGCGAATTCGACGTCTCCGACCCCGAATTGACCGCCGACTTTCTCACACACGCCTACGCAGGCCCCTGTCACCACAACACCCACAGCGACCTCACCCCAGCCATTCAAACCCTGTTCCACCGCGTAGTCGCGGCACACCCCAGCAGCCACAAAAACCGGGAGTATCGGTTTAACGGTGGATCCGACCTCGGTGTGGGTTAGTTCCCGGTCGGGTGGATCCGGCCTTCGAAGGTGATGGCAAAGGCGTTGAGTGCCGGTTTCCACCGCATCGCCCATCGTGCCCGACCCTTCCCGGTCGGGTCCAGGGAACGGGTCACCAAATACAGGCACTTGAGTGCGGCCTGCTCGGACGGGAAGTGCCCGCGGGCGCGGATCGCGCGCCGGTAGCGGGCATTCAAGGACTCGATCGCGTTGGTGGAGCAGATGATTCGTCTGATCTCCACGTCGTAGTCGAGGAACGGCACGAACTCGGCCCAGGCGTTGGTCCAGAGTCTGACGATCGCCGGATACCGGCCGCCCCATTTCGCGGTGAACTCGCCGAAACGTTCCCGGGCGGCGGCCTCGGTCGGGGCGGTGTAGACGGGCTTGAGGTCGCGGCTCATCTCGGCCCAGTGCTGACGGCCCGCGTAACGGAAACTGTTGCGCAGCAAGTGGATCACACACGTCTGGACAATCGTTTTCTCCCAGACGGTGTTGATCGCCTCCGGCAGGCCCTTGAGGCCGTCACAGACCGCGATGCACACATCAGCGACACCGCGGTTCTTCAGCTCCGTGAGCACCTGCAGCCAGAATTTCGCTCCCTCACCACCGTCGCCGGCCCACAACCCCAGGATATCGCGTTCCCCGGCGGTGGTGACCCCGATGACCACGTAGACCGGCCGGTTGGCTACCTGACCATCGCGGATCTTCACGTGAATGGCATCGATGAACAGGACCGGATAGACGCGGTCCAGCGGCCGATTGCACCAATCGGTCATCTCAGCGACCACCTTTTCGGTTATCGTCGAGATGGTGTCCTTCGACACCGAAGTCCCGTAGATCTCGGCGAAGTGCGCCGAAACTTCGCCCGTGGTAAGCCCTTTCGCGGTCAGCGACAACACGATCTCGTCCACCCCGGACAAGCGTCGCTGACGCTTCTTCACGATCTTGGGTTCGAACGAGGAATTCGTGTCGCGGGGAACGTCGATATCGACGGGACCGATCTCGGTGATCACCGTCTTCGTTCGAGTTCCGTTGCGGGAGTTGGGAGTTCCACGCCCGCCCGGGTCGTGCTTCTCATAGCCGACGTGCTCGGTCATCTCCGCTTCCAGATCGGTTTCGAGCACGGTCTTGGTCAGCTGGTTGAGCAGACCGCCCGGCCCGACCAGGTCGATGCCCTGTTCCTTGGCCTGCGCGAGCAGCTGCTGAGCCAGTTTCTTGGTGTCCACCGCGTCTTTCGCCACGGCGGCCAGTGTCTCCGACATCAATCGGTCCTTCCTGCCGAACCATCAGGTTCGGCCGATCGGACCGAGATCAAGATCCGCCGTTATTCCGACACTCCCCAAAAACCCGTGATTCGTCACTTGTTTCGGATGGCAACCGGCCATGACCCGCGCTGTCACGTTGCTGCCTCGCGGGCAGATCGAAGCATGGGCTGACCGCCCAAGGGGGGGCAGTTCCAGTTCGAGCCAGATCGAACGCACGCTATTGCCGCATACCGCACTGATAGGACCGGTCTTGAAAGGCAGTGGGCAGAATCCATTTCGGGTGTGTTCGGCGATTGCGGCGGCGAGGTGACCGACGTTCAGGCGTTGGGTTTGGGTGCCGCGCGCAAGGCCAGCACCTGTCCGGTAGCGGTGTGCTCACGCGTGATCGCCGCGACGCCGGTCCCGAACACGACGTCGAGACGTTCACCGTCCTCGTGGGTGATGCCCGCATAGTCGCCGTCGGTAGTCATGTTGAGTGGGGGATATGCGAGGGCCACCACCAGGGTTCCGCTCGGTAGATCGATGAGCCCTACCGGAGTTGTTCTGATGCGTGGCTCGCGTATTAGGGCCGCGGCGGGGATCGGGCCGACACCCGGTTCGGCAGGTGGCGATATCCACAGGGTTGCGTCCGCACCGCGATGGATCTCGTACTGGCCGCCACCGTGGGCTTCTTCGACGTACGCACGCATTCCGTCGAGTGTCAATGAGGTGCTGCCTTCACGGGCCAGTTCCGCGCCATGAACGTCCCAGCCGCCGTAACGTGCCTGTGAATCACACAGCAGCAGGAATAACCCATCGTGCAAGGGATTTCGAATCGAGCCGAGGTAGTCCACGGTTGGGCAGCTTACGAGGCGGCGGGCAGAGGTTCACGAAGGTCGGCCGAACGCACCATCATGCCGAGATGAGCGCGGCCTGAACCGGGGTGGTTTGCCGCTGCCCGGCCTGCTCGCCGACCGCACCATCGGATTCGGTTATCTTCCACGGATTTTCGGCTCACACGCTGTGCTGCGGGTAATCCGGGCGGGTGGATCAGGTTGTATGGCAGGGTGGGGCGGGCGTTGGGTTGTCGGTGTTCGGAAGGTGTCGTCAGTGGGTTTGGGTTTGGGGCGCAGTGGGCTTCGGCGCCTTCGGGTTGTGGCCTGCATGGTGGTGTTCGCGGGGTTGGTGGGGGTGCCGGCGGCCGAGGGGGCGGATCCCTATGAGGATTCGCTCGCGGAGGCAGCCGTAGCGCCTGTGCTGCAATGGGTGGACTGTGCCGAGGGGTTCGAGTGTTCGACTGCTGCGGTGCCGTTGGACTATCGCCGGCCGCAGGAGGATCGGATCGAGCTGGCGGTGATCAAACTGCCTGCCACCGATCCCGGTAGCCGGATCGGGACGCTGTTCGTCAACTTCGGTGGGCCGGGGCCGTCGGGGGTGGATCGACTGCGGGAGCGGGCGCGGTGGCCGTGGTTGTTCTCGGCGGAGCTGCGGGAGCGGTTCGATATCGTGTCGTGGGATCCGCGCGGGGTGGCGCGGAGTGCGGCGGCCCGGTGCTTTCCGAACACCACCGAGCAGCTCGCGTTTCTCGGATCCTTCCCGGACATGCCGGGTGACCAGGCCGGGGAGGCGGATTTCTATGGCCGGAACCGGGAGTTGGCCGACCGCTGCCGCGCGCTGGCCGGGCCGGTTCTCGACCACGCCTCGACCGCCAATACCGCGCGGGATCTGGAGCTGCTGCGGCGCGCGGTCGGTGACGCGCAGCTGACCTATCACGGTATTTCCTACGGGACCCTGGTCGGCGCGACCTACGCCAATATGTTTCCCGGCCGGGTTCGGGCCATGGTGTTCGACGGGTCGATGGATTTCGACGGCAGTGTGAACGGCCATGGCGGACAGGGTAATACGGTTCCGGTGGATACCCGCCAGAATGTGGCCGCGGGTATCGCCGCGACATTCGATGCGTTCCTGCGCGATTGCGCCGCGGCGGGTCCGAAGTGTGCGTTCTCGGCCGGTGATCCCGCACTGAAGTGGCCGGTGCTCGCGGAGCGGGCGCGGCTGGCGCCGATTCGGATGGCGGGAGAGATCTTCACTTATTCGTCGATAGTCAATGCGGCGGCGAACCTTTCGCGCCCGGACACCTATCCGCAGCTCGCGACGCTGTTGCAGACGCTGTTCGACGCGGGCACCTCGTGGCCGGGCGTTGTGCCCATCGCAGATCGAGAGTCCTATACCGGCAATCGCACCGAGGCCTTCTACACGACCCAGTGCGTGGACAGCGCCGTCCCCACCGATCTCGGCATCTACAGCCGCACCGCGATCACCGAGGATGTGCGGGTTCCGTACTTCGGCCGGATCGGCGTCTTCGACATGATGGCGTGCGCGTTCTGGCAGGCTCGTGACGCCGACCGCTACACCGGCCCGTGGAATCGCCGCACCGCCGCACCGATCCTGGTGCTGAACAGCAGATTCGATCCGGCGACGCCTTTGCAGGGCGCGGTCACCGGAGCCGCTCAGCTGGCGCGGGCGCAGGTCGTGACGATCGAGGGCATGGGCCACAGCAGCATGTATGTGGCCAGCACCTGCGCCGAGCGCGTCAAACGCGACTACCTGTTCAGCACCGAACTGCCGCCGACCGGAACCGGTTGCGCCGTCGACGCTGCACCGTTCAGCTGAGCGATCAGACGGGATGGATGCCGCCGCCGTAGTACACGGTGGCGGCATTCCTGGACGGTGGCGCTCTGATGCGCTTCGGCGGCCGTGAAAGCCGCTGCCTCGAGAATTGCGGCACCGAATGGGCGTGGCACGGAGATCTCTGCGACCACGCCCCGGCAGTGAAAGTGCTTGTGTGGGTGGGTCCGACGACGGTCGGGGCTATGGCACGAAGGACTCGGCCACCTGCATGCGGTCCGGATCGAAGGTGGTGGTCAGGGGTGGTTGGCCGTCGCGCTGGTCGATGCTGATCGTGGTGTTGTCGAGGAACTGGATGTGAGGGCAGCCGGATTCGGTCTTCAGCCACAGCAGGACACGGCGGGCGAACAGGCCATCGGGTTCACGGAGCCAGACTCGGCAGGAGGGGTCGATCAGGTTGTAGAAGGTTTCGGTGACGGCCTGTATACGGCCGTCGGGACTGGTCTGGGCCTGCACGATTCGGGTGAAGTCGTCGCTGGGTCGCGAGGAAGATGCAAGCAGCGAAATCAGCCAGAGGGGGAAGGTCGGGATGCCGAGCAGGGTGGCACAGACGATCCACAGCATGGTGTGGTTGCGAGCTAGCCGATGCGCGAAGGTGACCAGGAGGACGAACGCGGCTGTCCAGCACGCGAGTGTGGACCATGGTTGCAGGTGATCGAGCCGATAGTAGCGGTCCAGGTCCACACCCAGCATGGCGGATTCCGTCCCGAACAGCGCGAGAACGGCGATGGCCCAGATGATTCGCTGCTTGCGCAATGACCGAGCTGTCGGCGCCGCGTCTGTTTCGGTCGGAGAAAGATTCTCTCCGACTGCCTGTTTGGTCAACAGATGCCCCCTCGCCTGAATCGAACCCAACCCTCTCAGCCCGGTACACGGCCAGCCTATCCAGCATCCGCTCATGCCACTTGCGGGTCGGTCCGGAGCGGCCGGCAGTGACCGACCGGACCACGCCGCAGCGGCGATCGTCAGTGTGCGGTCTGGGAGGCAGCGGCGGTCTCGTCCAGGTCGGCGAGCGAAAGCAGGTGGCGGGGCGGGGAATCCCGAATAATGCTGGACCGCACGTGCAGATGCCCGGTGACATGGAGCAGTTCACCGGAGGCGAGGAGCCGCCATCCGGGGTCGTTGTCCATGCGTTCGGTGGCGATGACGACAGCGGGATAGTCGGTCAGCACGCCACTGCTGGCGCGAATGCCCCTATGACTCGTGTGGTCGAGCCGCTGATCACCCTGTGCGCCACCGGCGGCACGCTCGAGGACATACAGGTCGTGGGTGTCGGGATAGCGCAGGGCCCACAGTTCGGTCGCGGTGGTGAGAATCAGGTTGAGTGCGTAGAGCGGCAGCCGGTCGGCGATCCAGGCGACCGCGTCGGTGATGCCCGCGGTGACATCGCCCGCATGATGGTCGATCCGGGCCGTGATCAGGGCGAAGAAGCGCTCGGAGTCGGTGTCGCCGTGGACGAGGCGGCGATAGTCGCCGAGTTCGTGCTCCAGCTCGTCGAGCCCCTCCAGCACCCCGTTGTGTGCGAACAGGCGTCCGTGCTGCTCGAACGGATGGGTATTGCGCACGTTCAGCCCGCCCGTGGAGGCGAAGCGGACATGCGCGACGAAGGTTTCGGATTCGCGTTCGCGGGCCTCCTGAGCGAAGAGCCGATCCTCGTAGGCAGCGATCGGCTGCTTCTCCACCAGCGGCGCGCCCGCCGCGGTGAAGGTACCCAGGCCCACGCCGTCAGGTTCGCGGTGACTTTGCCGGGACAGGCTGTCGGGCGCCTTCAGCAACCAGAAGGTGGCGCGCACCCGCTGCGGCGCGGCCGAGAGTCCGAACAGGCGGCACATGACCAACTCCTCCCATAAGAAGCGAACACACGCGGACTGCACGACAGCACGGCTGGGCTCAGGGATGAAAAGGGCCATGTCATCCACGCCGTCGGTGCTCGAGCATCATCGTATGCCCGAGTATGTCGCCGTTGAGAACAACAAAGCTGCTCGATGGATCGTAAGGTCGGTCCGGAAAACCACGGCGCCGCAATGGCCATCGCGGCCGTGGCCATCAGGCGCGCGCCGTGACCCCCTGGAAAGCACGGCGACCCCGCACTGCTGTCCATCGCCGAGATCGCACCCGACGTAGGCATCTCGGCGGGTGAGGTTGTGGGGCGAGAATTCACCGCGGCCGGCGGCGAGACCACATTGAACGACTTCCGGCTCCGGCACGACCTGAGGGCCTGACCAGTAGCAGGTCGGTCGGTCACGGACCCTAGCCGCGGCCCTGTGTGGGATCGCGTGCAGAAAAGGTCTGCGGTGCGCGTGTTCCTGCTGCAACCATAGGTGGGTGAGCACGCCTGCACCGCGTCGCCGGCTGAATCGCGTCACTGGGGGATTGAGACAACCCAGGCCAACTGCGCCGCCGCCAAGCCCGCTGAGCGGCGCGGGCAGCAGGATAGTCAAGGCTGCAACCTGGGATGGCTGGTTGAAACTCGGCGCCGTCGTCACAGCGGTCGGTGTCCTGATTGGCCTGTACTTCACAAATCAGACCTTGCGTGCCGCAGGTGCAGCGAATACCAGCGTGCGGCAGACACAGGTTACAGATAGGTTCACAAAGGCCGTTGAAGCGCTCGATAACACCGGGCTGAACGCCCGAATCGGTGGAATCTACTCCCTGGAACAACTCGCCAAAGACGAACCAAGTCTGCGATCTCCGATAGTCGAGGTTCTCGCAACCTTCATTCGCACAAAGACTCACGTCGATAAGAAGGAGCAATGCAATATCAGTGTTCCCGTGTCGACGGAAGTCCAAGCCGCAATGACCGTAATAGGGCGGAGGACGTTCAACGCGCCTGAGCCGGTCGATCTCCGCAACACGTGCCTGCCCTACCTCGACTTGAACAGGGCCAATCTCTACGGTCTAGTCTTCAAAGAGGCGAACCTGCACGGTGCAAGTATGCGGAAAGCTGCATACAATCCACCCATTGATCAGCGATCTTATATGGGGTCCGATATTGGGGTGTTCATCAACGTGGACCTAACCGACGTGGATCTTTGGATGGCCGATCTTCGCAACGTGACTTTCAATGCAAAGATGGATGGAGCGGTCCTGACTCATGCAAATTTGGGCGGTGCGGTCTTCGACTATTCACAGCTGACCAAGGCTGTGTTCTACGCGGCAAACTTGGCCGGAGCATGCTTTCAAGGCGGTGACATCAAAGGTGCCGGATTCAGTGTCGGATCATCCGTCTCGCACGATCTGGACGCTCGTAACCTGGACCAGGTTAGCTTCGTTTTTGTGCAGAACGACGAGACCACCACCTGGCCTGTCGGATTCCGGCCAACGATAGGTGATGGGAACTCCCAGCCGTGCTTCCCTCTTGAACTTCCACCTGAATTGAAGGATTCGCAAGGCAATCGCTAGAGCGGCTTCCTCAACCGGCGTGACCAGTCGGCCTGGCTTGACTTCGTCTAGAGAATGAGTGCGTGACAGCCCCAGCCGGCCCTACCTCGGCGTTGTGTCCGGACTTCGTGCTGGCGACCTCTTTCAGCCCACCACTGGCGCCGCGGCAACCGGCCAACCAGGCACGCTGACCGTGTCTTTGCGACCCCAGACTGCCTGTACGCCAAGCACTGTGCGTCCACCTGGAATGGTGACGTGTACCGCGTGGAACTGGTAGGGGAGTCGCGTGGTGCCAGGCTTGTTCCCGTCATCGATGTCGGATTTGCGCATCCATTTCGACAACGTCATCGGGTGCACCCCGAAGTCGGCCGCGACCTGTTCCAGGGTCACCCCGTCGTCACGGTTTCGGGCGACCCACACGACATCATCGCGGAACTCTTTCGGATACGGCTTGGGCACTGCAACATCCTCTCAGGCCCGCCTTCCGGCAAGCCATTTCGGTTGTCACCTACCCCTGCAGCAGCCCCATTCGGCCCAGCAAATGGCGAGGGTCCAGGCGGCAGTCTGCCTGGGTTGTTGCCGCTGTCGGTCGTGGGTTTTCGTGGTTATGTGTCGCGGTTGGTGAGGGTGGTGGTGAAGCGGTGTTTGTAGTCGGTGGGGGTGAGTCCGAGGTGGCGGGCGAAGGCGCGGCGTAGAGATTCGTCGCTGCCCAGGCCGCTGTAGCGGGCGGCGGCGGTGATGGTGTGTCCGTGCAGGATCAGTTGCTGGGCCAGGTCCAGGCGGACGCGTTCGATCCATCGTGCGGGGGTGGTGCCGAGTTCGGCGTGGAACAGGCGGGTGATCTGGCGGGGGCTCAGGGCGACGGTGGCGGCGAGGGTGGTGGCGCTGTGGTCGGCGGCGGGGTCGGCGTGGACGGCGTCGATGATGGTGCGCAGGGCCGGGGTGCGCGCCGGTGGGGTGTGCAGGGCGGTCGAGAATTGGGATTGGCCGCCGGGGCGTTGCAGGTAGACGACCAGTTCCCGGGCGACCGCGCGGGCGGTGTCGGGGCCGTGATCGTGTTCGACGAGCGTCAGTGCCATGTCGATGCCGGCGCTGACACCTGCCGAGGTGAGGTAGCGGCCGTCGCTGATGTGCAGCGCGTCGGTGACGACGTCGATGCGGGGGTATCGCTGCGCCAGGGTGCGGGCGTGTCGCCAGTGGGTGGTGGCGCGGCGGCCGTCGAGCAAACCGAGTTCAGCCAGCACGAACGCGCCGGTGCACACCGAGGCCACCCGGGACGCGGTGGCGGCCAGCGTGCGCGCGGCTTCGAGCAGCGCGGCCTCGATGCGATGCTCCACGAGATGGTCGGCCCCGGGGATGACGAGAGTATCGATCGGGCCGGCGTCCGCGGCGGCGGTCGTGGCGATGGTGATCTTCGACGAGGTGGTGACCGTGCCGCCGTCGGGTGAGAGCAGCACCGATTCGTAGTAGCGGTCGGCATTGTGCAGGACGTCGACCGGTCCGGAGACATCGAGCAGGGTGACGTGGTCGAAGACGAGGAAACCGACGCGATGAGTCATGTCCGAATCTGTGGTTTGTTTGTCATATTGGACATGGTGGGAGTGTAGCGGGCCGGGCACAGTGAAGAGGTCAACCACGATCGAAGGAGGCAGACAGCGGTGAGTGCGGAGACGATCGCGGGGGTGGCGATCCCCGACAGCGCACCCGCCCGGGAGGCGCCCGAGCTGGTGCGGGAAGTGGCGGCCCTGCCGTATGTGGACACCGCGGCGGCCCGGGCCGCGCGGGAGGTGGCCCGCCGCTACCATTCACCGGCGTTGTTCAATCACTCGGTGCGCTCGTTCTACTGGGCGGCGGCGCTGGCACAGGAGGAATGCCTCACCGTCGATATCGAGTTGCTGTATGTCGCGGCGATGTTCCACGACATCGGCTTGGTGCCCGAATTCGATTCGTACGCCGTCGATTTCGAAGACGCCAGCGGTCATGTCGCCATGGTGTTCGCCGCTGGCGCGGGCTGGTCCCCGGAGCGAGCGCGGCGCCTGCACGAGATCATCGTGCGACACATGTGGAATCACGTGGATGTCGAGGTCGATATCGAGGGGCATCTGCTCGAACGCGCCACCGGCATCGACATCTGCGGCCGGGAGAACCAACTGCTGCCCGAAAGCACCCGCGCGACGGTGCTGGCGCGATGGCCGCGGCGAGGCCTGGTCGAGGAGTTCACCCGCTGTTTCGAGCACCAAGCGGTCCGCAAACCCCGCAGCACAGCGGCGGTAGCACTCCGAACTGGGCTGGCGGCCAAACTCCGCGACAACCCGCTCGACACCACCGCCTTGCCGTAACCGGGCACCACTGAGCACTACGCGGCCCGCAGACGCTTAGACGAGTGGTTCCGAGGTCGGATGGGCTGTGGTGCGGGGCCCGAGGTGGCGAGCGTCGGCGCCACCTCCTGATCAATCCCGGGAAGTGATTCGTGGAGAGGTCGGGCCGGTTCTCCGCCGTTGTCGCCAGCGCCGCCACCAGAGCATGCAGGTCCTGCGTCGCAGCCACCTGCGCAGCCAGATAGTCGCGATGCGCGGTCAACACCCGCGCCATTGCCACGGTGCCCGCGAACACGTTTGCGATCTGGCCCAATCTCAGACCCAATTGCCGCAAGGCCAAAACCTGATACATCGACACTCCGGCAGCGAATCGGCGAGAACCGAACCCGCCGATCTGCGAGACAGCGTAAGCGCGTGTGCGCACTGGTCGGGTCACTTGTCTTCGAGCTGAAAACCTGGAGGCCGGTCACCTTTGTCGATCTGCTCGATGTAGTTCTCGGCGGTCCGGCTCTAGGTCGGGTCGTAACCCGGGAGCATCAGGTCGCCGTAAGTCCTCGGCGGTGCGTTGGTCAGCTCGCCACGCCTGCGCCGACGGCGAATATTCCGGAACACCCATCAGTACCCCGCTATCACTCCAGCAAGCACAGTAAGCGTCAGGAGAAGTCCCATCGTGATCGACCATAGCTCTGGGTTTCGAACCGTCCGGAACTGCCGCATGGCGTGCTGACCGAACCGGCCAGCGCGGGGCGCCGGCGGTCGGAACCTGGTGCGCCGCAGAACGTCCGCTACTGCAGAATGTCGTGCGGCCGCAACGGCGATATTTCATTGCTAGCCGACCGGGCTGCGTCTACGGTCGTCCGGGTGCAGCGCACTGTCATCATCGGCGACATCCATGGATGCTTCGACGAGCTGGTCGAGCTACTCGAAAAGGTCGAGCTCGCTGAGGACGACCTGCTTGTCAGCGTCGGTGATCTGGTCGACCGTGGCCCGAAGCCTCACCAAGTGGTCAGCTTCTTCCGCGAGCGCCCGAACTCGGTGGCCATCATGGGCAACCACGAACGCAAACACGTCCGCGGGATCTTCTCCTACGCCCAGGAAATCACGCGGCTGCAGGTAGGCGATGGATACGCCGACATGGTCGATTGGATGCGGACGCTTCCCTATTACTTCGAGAACGACCATGCCCGCATCGTCCATGCCGGTATGGTGCCCGGCATCCCGCTCGCCGACCAACGTGAGGAGATCCTCTGCGGCTCCACACGCGGTGAACGTGAACTCCAGACGCTGTTCCCCGACAGCGTGTGGCACGACCACTACACCGACGCCAAGCCAATCGTGTTCGGACACCACGTCACCGGCGATGCGCCACTGGTTCGAGGCACCCGGATTCTGGGCTTGGACACCGGTGCCTGCCACGGCGGCGCCTTGACCGCACTCAGTCTGCCGGACTTCGTGATTCACACGCTGCCGGCGCATACCGATCACTGGTCACAGGTCAGACGCCAATGGCAGCTGCCGATTCTGAAAACCAAACCGTGGGTCGACTACACCTGGCCGGAACTGAGCGAGGAAATCGCACGGTTCTCCTCCACATCGGACGCCTCCACCAACGCTTGGTTGAGCGCAGTCGAAGGATGGGCAGCCGGACTGCGTTCAGCGTTTCCAGCTCTTGTGTCCGCTGCCTACAAATCCGCAAACGGACTCGATGCCGACCAGCTGCGACAGCATCCTGCCGCGTTGTTCCTGTTTCAAGCCCGTCACAACAGACTCGACCTGCCGAGCTTGGCCAGGCAATGCGTCACTCCCCGCAGAACGATCGACCTCGCGACCGCATTGGATCTCGACGTGCCCGAATTTCCCCAGTAGCTGAGACATTCGAGCCATTTCACCCCCCGGCTACCGCGCACCCGAAACGCACTGTCATGGCGCCCATATCGCGGTGACCAAACCGGCCAGCGCGGGGCGCCGGCGGCCGGGACCCGGTGCGGTGCCGAACACGTGCTCATGCCGATATGCGTGCGAACAGGGCAAGCTGTGTCGACCGAGGTGGGCTGGCCTCGTCTACGCGAAAACTCCGTGACAAAACAGTCGGATGGATGCGTAACTTGACCCGTTCGCTCGACGGGAAGGATGGTCATGGTGACGCGGAAGAGTCCGCAGGAGAAAAAGATTCTCAGCTACGCAAAGGACCGACGCAACGACTACGGCGAGAACGACAAGGCATCGAGGAAGGCCATTCGACGGAACAAGCGGCTGCCGAACCGAGCCGACCGGCGGCATGGACGCCAGATCATGGCAGCCGCGATTGGCGCGGTCGAACCCGAGGTTTCCGATCGAGCGGAAAGCCGGCTTCGTTCAACGAGATCGGTATGGGAGAAACGCGGATGGCGGAAGTGGCCTGACATCCCCTTGGGTGAGATCGTGATCCGAAAACTGGAGCGGCGAGCGGCCTACGAAATCCGGGCGGCGAACATCGCAGGCACCCACCGCTGCACACACTGAATGTGACCCTCGGACATCCACTTCTGCCGCTACTCACGCGGTTCGGGTCCACGGTGGCGGGTCTGTCGGTGTCCGGAACCCGGTACGCCGCATAAGGTCTGCTACTGCCGATGGGAGAGCTTGCGATGGTCGCAGCCCGGCTCGGGCCCGAACCTGGTTGAAATGGTTGGATTCGGGGATGGACGGCGGTCACCTGGAATCAGGTCTTTCCAAGAGCGTCTGGACAGACGCGGACTTCTCGGAGATGGGCTGGCACAACGCCACCATCCACGGCCTGTGTGTACAGTCGACCGACGGCGTCCTGCCGCGGCTTCTCCTCGATCTCGACTACATCGTCCAGTGGGTTCATCCGGTCCCGCCGGCGACCTATTTCTCGTTCTGGTTGGCCCCGGTGACGCTTGCCTTCGAAAACGTTTGGGACCTCGAGGGTGTCCTGGACTTCAAGGGCACAACCCCGGACCTGAAGATCGATGTCTTGCATCGACCGGTAGCCGACGATGGACGGGAAGACTATCCGCTCTGGCACATCGAAGGTCATGCGTTCGATGTGCAGTTCCGCGCAACCGGCTTTCGCCAATACTTCCGAAAAGCTCCGACGTTGGCTTCTCGACAGGTGTTCTCGCGCATGGAAAGAGGCGGGTGCACATTCACCGAGGTCGGCTTTTGACCGCGATGGGGCCAGATGGCCTGTGCGCCAGATCCACTTGGCTCCGGGCGCTCATGCCGAGTTGCGGATGACCCTCTGAGTGGTTTGGGGCTCTGCGACTTTGGAGTCTCTACCGGACCCACACGATCTCTCCACACTTGGTCGACGGATCGGACACAACTGGTCGATACAGTGACCGCGTGTCTACTCGTGATACACCGTGGAATCGCTGGAGCCGTTTCGCATACCTATTGCAGGTCGTTGCCGTCGGCGCGCTGGCTCTCGCGTGGGCGGTGATCGGGATCGGACTGTTTTCGGGCCGGGGAGTGAATCCACGGTTCGAGCTCGGACCGGGCGACCGCTTCGAGGCCAACCTCGCGGTCTATTGGCCGTTCCTGTTGGTGATCAGCCCGCTGCTGGCCGTCACTGGCATGTTCGGGCTGTTGCCATACCGGTTCGCGCCTGGCGGCACCATTGTGGGTGGGGTAGTTGCCAGTGTCTTCGCTCAGTGGGTGGGAACCCAACTGTACTTGTCCGACTACAAGCGGGAGTTACCCGGACGCCTCGAAACGAGCTTCGGCGCTGCGTGCTTCGCAGTTGCCGCAGCGTTCGCCGCAGCTATCTTGCACTTGTACAGCAACCGATCCGGTCGGACGGGTGTCGCTTCGATTCGAGGCGGAGCAGGGCTGGCGGTCGCCATTCTCGTCAGTGCCTGGGTCACGATTCCGCCGCTGATCGCGGGCAGTGGCACTCCGTCGGGTGTCCTGGCTGGGTTCGTCACCGACCCCCATTGCGGCAGGAAAGTGTCGGACTGGACCGACGAGGGACGGGCGACCGTCTACAAGGGCGACGCGAGAACACAGTCGTATCCGCCGAAGGATATGCCCGACAATCGGTTCGGGGTCGTGGTCACTCTGCGGAACGGCACGGGTAGCGTCGAAACCACCCCGCCGACCGCGATCTCGTTCCGAGACGAGCTGCCATTTCGGTCGGGTCCGCCGGTAGCCGAAGTGCTGCTGTCTCGGGATGGTACAGGCAACCGGTTCGCGTTTACTCGTCTGCGCGATCCGAAGTGTGAGTCCGGGAGTAACCGGGTGGTTTCGGCGACCTACATCTATGACGACTACGGCAGAACGGACACGCCTCAGATTCGGGGCACGGTATCTCGTAGCGAGTAACACGCTGGCAGGGGTGTTTGATCGGCGTCGCTGATCTGGATGTCCGCACATGCCGACTTCGACCGCGTGCCATCGGAGGTGGTGATCGTGTGGGTTCCGGCGGTGGTCGGAACCCAGTCGACCGCTACGCGCTGCCGGTGCGCGCGAAGTAGGCCGACGCGCTGATCCACGGGAACGTGGTAACGCTTTCCACGATCCCCGCCAGTGGTCCGCAGCCCGGCTGTTTCGGTTGTGGCGCCGGGGTGCTGCCGGCCGGTGCGGGGAGCACGGTGACGGTCGTCGACTTGGACTGGGTGTCGCCGGAGACGGTGATCGTGTGCGTTCCCGCCGTGGTCGGGACCCAGTACACGACCCAGCCGTACCCCGAATGCGATGGGGCGCTTCCCCGGCTTCCGGCAATGCATTGGTTGTTGTCGTAGAAGCTCATCCAGAAGAACACATCGTCCGGGTCGCCCCCTGTCGAGACGTAGTACTGCTGTCCGACGTACAGGGTCTGACCGCTGCCGATGTCTGGTGCGTGGAAGTCAGCCGAGGCGGGTGCGGCCGTCAGGGTGGTGGCGACCGCGGCCGTCAGCCCGGTGACGGTCCACATGATCAGCTTCTGGATGCCGATTTTGGCGACCATGAACTCTCCTGTTCAGCACGTCCCGATGTCGGGACCGTCCAGAAGATAGCGCCGGGAAATGTTGAAGCGTAAGCGTTTCGGAATCCCGCAATTTTCACGTCTTGTGGTGCTACGCGAGTCGCCCGAGCCGACATGGTGCCGTCTGCGTCGTTCTCGACCCATCTGGCACCTGGTGCGTCTGCTTCGCGGCAGTCGATTCCTGGAAGTCGACGAGCGCCGCTCCGTGTACCTGCGCCCACTCCGTCAGCATCGCTATCGGTTCCTGGAGCGTCCGGCCGAGCGCGGTCAGGCTGTGCTCCACCCGTGGTGGCGCTTCCGCATGCATCCAGGACTGGCTGATGTACACGGCAGTAGGCTGCGATGGCCATGAGCACGCGTACCTCCGAACGGAACGACCTGCCCGACGAGCCGCCCATCCGGCAGGTCTTCCGGGAGGTCATCGCCGATCGTCTGACAGGCCCGCAGCCACCGCAGGCCGCGATGTTGTTCCAGTCCTCGGTCGACCCGTTCTGGACGAACGACAGATTCTTCCTCGCGGACTTCTACGGCGAGATCCTCCATCAGGACACCTGCCTGCCCCAAACCGCCCACGGCGTCCCTCTGCTGGCGGCCCTGGCCATCGACAATCGCGTGCCACCGCAGCAGCGTTTCCGGGTGATCAGTCTGCTGTTCAGCATCGCCACAGTCGAGGACCGCCACCTGGCCGAATACTGGCCCGACACACCGCCGTACGCGGATCCCGGGAACGAGAACCGAGCCCGCGAAGCGGTCCGGTCTTGCACCCCGGACCTGCTAGCTCGGTGGGCGGCTGAATGCCAGGCAGTCCGATTGGCACTCGCGGGCCTCGCCGTGGTGTTCCCCACCGCCCGCACGCTGCCCGCCTTGACCCCGCGGCTCGAGGGCTTTACCGAGCAGCACCCACAGGGCACCGACATCGGCGACTACGTGCGCTTCATCCTGGTACTGGCCGCGGGGAACGACGACCAAACCCTCGCGACTGTCGAATCACTCACCGCCGCCGGTTGGGAGGGCACGCCTCGCGAAGCACCGGCATCAGCCCGAACCCTCCATTTGCTCGGCCAGATGCTGGGCCGGGTCGGAATGGGCCTCACACGATCACACCCTGGAGAATGACGTGACGGTGGGCGTGAAAGATCAACGAGGCGTGCCCCTCTCGCCCTGCCGAACGCACTGAACTGCCGAAAGGCGTTCACGCCCACGGCCCGTGGATTACACGCGATGGGTTTGGCGCCTATCGCAGAAAGCCGGCCTCGTGGTCGGCAGCCTCGATTTGGTCATGAAAGCGTTTGTGAACCCAAGCGCGCTCACCGAGAAGGGTTATCTGCCCCCATCGTCCGGAGACCGGGCCGAGCCGTGTATTGCGAGGGATCGAGCCGATTAGGCGCACAGGCTTGGCGCCGCCGGACAGTTTGCTGCTCTCCAGCACATAGATGCCGTCGGGAGTGACTGCTACACAGCGGTATTTGATCCAGAACATCGTGAGCCCGGTGAGATAGGTGATCACGAACAGGGTGAAGCTCGGCGCGGACTGGTAGATGAACGCCTGCCGGATCACGCTCCCGGGAGGCAGGAACGGTGACGAATGCTCCACCAGATCCTTCCGAGGCCCCGGGTGATCGCGCTCGAGACCGTCCGAGCTGTCGGTCATGGACAGTTCCTTCCTGCCTACTTCGAAGCTCAGCGCGAACACTCGCCCCGCTCAACATCCTGACATGCCCCAACCCGGCCGGTCCGGCGTGGCGGCAGCGCGCCGGCCTGTAGTGCCGACCACAGAAGTAGGGGCAGAAGACTTGAAACTCTGATGCTTCAGACATGGATAGGGTGGCACCGACATCCCGAAACGTGAGGAAAGCCCATGAAAGCCGTTGCCAGCCAACGCATTCTCGCCGCCGCAGCCGGATGCGTGATCACCGCCGCTGCGGCTGGAACCGCGGGCGCCGCGCCGCTGGTCGTGCAGCCCGCTGCCGAAGGACCCGCCGCGCCCGTTGTGGCCGAAACCGGATCGTTGGAACGCGCCCTCGGCGGCGATGTGGGGTTCTCGGTGAGCCAGGGCTCGAGTGACATGTACTGGAACGTTGTCAAATTGGTGGTCTGTGACCTGCTTCGAGCCGGTCCGTTCATCTGCGCCCCCTACATCGGCCAAGGGGCGTTCTCGAGCGTGAAGCCCTCGGCCGTAGAAGGTTCCCGGGCGCGGATCACGGCGTGGGTGCCCCTGGTGACCGTGCGCTCATCCCGTCAGTCTCGCTACCATCCATACCGTTTGTGTTCGTGTCGGATTTGCCGGGCCGTGGGGCTCGGTAGCGGATCGGTGGGGGCGGATGAGACAGATCCTGTTTGCAGTGGCGATTGCCTTGGGGGTGTCGATCACCTTGACGCCCTTGCTGGTTCGCTGGTTCACTCGCGCGAAGATGGGCCAGGAGATTCGGCAGGAAGGCCCTTCGAGCCACCAGTCGAAGCGCGGCACGCCGACCATGGGCGGCATCGCTATCGTTGCCGGTATGTGGGCCGGTTATCTGGGATCGCATCTGATCGGGCTGCGCTACGACGCGCCGGGCGTGACGGCTTCGGGGTTGCTGGTGCTCGGATTGGCCACGGCGATGGGACTGGTCGGGTTCCTCGACGACTTCATCAAGCTCTACAAGCGGCGCAACCTCGGGCTCACCGCGAAGGGCAAATACATCGGCCAATTCGGTGCCGCAATCGTTTTCGGCATCCTCGCCCTGCGATTCCCTGACAGCACCGGGCTGACTCCGGCCAGCCGACACATCTCGATCATGCGTGACCTGGGCTGGCTCTCGCTCGTGCCTGTGCTGTTCGTACTGTGGGCCTGCTTCCTGGTCGTCGCCTGGTCGAACGCGGTGAACATCACCGACGGCCTCGACGGGCTGGCCGCAGGATCCATGGCCCTGACCTTGGGTGCGTACGTGTTGATTACGTTCTGGCAGTACCTCAACGCCTGCACCACTCGCCCCGGCGCAGGCTGCTACACCGTGCGTGACCCGCTGGATCTGGCGCTCATCTGCGCGGCGACGGCAGCGGCATGCGTGGGCTTCCTATGGTGGAACGCGGCACCAGCGAAGATCTTCATGGGCGACACCGGATCTCTCGCCTTGGGAGGACTGCTCGCGGGGCTGTCGATCACGACCCGCACCGAACTGCTGATGGTGGTCATCGGCGCTTTGTTCTGCGCCGAGATCCTCTCGGTGCTGTTGCAGATCGTGGTGTTCCGCAAAACCGGTCGACGGCTGTTCCGCATCGCGCCGATGCACCACCACTTCGAACTCAGCAGCTGGCCCGAAACCACCGTCTCCATCCGCTTCTGGCTCCTCGCCGGCCTGTCCGCGGCCGCCGGCCTGATGCTGTTCTACGGCGAGCACCTCTCCGCCACAGGCTGACCCGGTAAACGCCCTCATCTGCCGCGTCCCGCGCTGACCGAATCTGCCGGCGCCAGGCATCGGAAGCTCAACGGGCAGAGCGTCGTACGACCGCCAGTAGTGCACGACTCATGGCTCCCCTTTATGTCAACCCATGGATGCGGGTGTGGGGTTAGCCTGTTGGGCGGGCCCGGGTTGTGGCTTGTCCGAAGGGTCGGTGTGCGGGTTGGAGCCGGTCGCGCTGGAGTCAGTAGTCGTTCCCGATTGCCCTCCCGGGCCCGCCAATTCGCGTCTTTGTTGATCGGCGAGCATGCGGGCGTAGACGACATTGGATAGTCGCCGTTTGAGCGCGCGCATCGATTCCATCGAGGTCTTTCCTGCGGCTTTGCGGGTGTCGAAGTAGACGCGGCCCTGTGTGGGACGGCGGAGTTGGACCACGGCCATGATGTGCACGACGCGGGATCTTGCCGGTGTGATCGATGATTTCGAGCGTGGCCGAGCGTTTGTGTGGATCCATGCCGATGGTGACGGTCACTGGTGTCCTCCCTGGTCGACGGGTGTTTTCGGCGAGGGAGGGCAACGCTACTTCGACTCGGGCAGACCCCTTTCCAGCCACTCCTCGCGCGATGCCCGGCGAGCGGCATGCCACGAGAGAGCCACACCAATACTGCAGGTGGGCAGCCGATTTGGGAGCTTCTCACCGGGCACCTAGACCAGATCCTGGCCGGGATCAGGTTCTAGCGCCAGTCTTAAGTAGCCGAATTGAGTGTGTCGGTGGCTACCGGCCACGCAGTCGAGTCGTTGCTCGAGCGAATCCGGTTGAGCTGTGGGTCAGAGACGGGCAGGTCTGAGCGGCTCAATGACCTGGGCCTCGGAGCGGTCGCGCAGCTCGAGAAGCGCCTCGTCAAGGCTCGAGCCGAGCAGGTGGAGGGTGTTCATGCCGCGCGATTCCCACACCGGAAACTCCTCGTCGGCCTTGCGGCTTGCGACGTCCCAGAGGAGAAGGTCGCCGTTCTCGCTCCAGCCGAAGACTTCGAGTCGTTCGGCGAGGTCCCAGCTACCGTCGGGCTCGATCATCCAGTCGAATTCCTCCTCTTCGCCGTCGCGGAAGACCGTGTGGAAGTGCTCGGTGAGGTTCGCTGCACGGGCCCGCCCGTCTGCGAAACCGGGTTGGACTGGCGGGTAGATGAGCCACAGGCCGAACGTGCGGGCCCAGCCGCAGGAGCGAACGAACTCGCGGTAGCTCTGGGGGTACCCGCCGCCGTCCGGGAAACGGAACGAATCGAGTGCCTCGAAGTCAACATGCTCGGACGAGGGGGATTCAGGCGCGGGGACGCTCACGACTCGATTATGGTCGGGTTGCTGGAGTACGGCGGGAGGGGTGTGATTTTGGTGCAACGCTGGGTGACGATCTGCCTGCCGCCGGATGCGATCGATGACGTGGAAGCCGCGATTACGCGAGCTCTCGCTCCATTCGAGATGCGGCAAGGGTTCCCGGAGCGAGATATGTGGGACACGTGGCAGATTCGGGATGGCGGAGGGGGAGCCGGGTTCTACGTCCGACCGGGTCATGAGGACGATCCTCGGCTGATTCACGACGGCCCCAACCAATTCGGCATCGTGCTGCTCCCCACGCGAGGCGAGTGCGCGGGCGGCCCGAAGTCCTTGCTGAACGTCGCGGTACACAACCTGTCAGAGCCCGATGTGCTCACCCAGGACGGTTGGTGGGTCGAGTGGAGTGGCATTTGCCGACATAAGGATTGGGGCGAGACCACGTCCGGCAAGGACCAACCCGACTGCCCGATACCACCGGGCGGCATCGAAAACTACCTGGAGACACTGCCCGACGACACAGTGCTGGTCCGGGTCTGTTGCCACGGCTAGCAACGCACTCTCTTGCCGCATCCCGCGCTGACCGAACCGGCCAGCGAGAGGCATCGGAAGATCAACTGGCCGCGCCGATCCGAGGCTGGCGGAACGTCCGCTACTGCCAGCCTTTGAATTAGTAAGGCTAGCTGGATCCTCCACCGGATGCTGGCTGCTGGAATCTGGTGCACTGCAGAACATTCGGAAGTGTCCAGTTCCATTTGTCGTGTCTACTTCAACACCGAGCGTGCCATCACCGTGGCGTCGGCGACCGTACAACGCGTCCCTGGTGCGCCGCGGGCGTCGGCTGGCCGACATCAACTCACCGATCAGAACCTCTGGACCCCGGCGCGCCCATGCTGCGCATTTGTCGTCCAGCAGCTCACAGACGGGCAGTAGCTTAATGCTTCCCGAGGGTCAGCGTGTACCTAATCGAGAACGTGACCGGGGTGGTGCTGCTGGCGCTGATCTTCATCCTGAGCTGGTCAAAACCGACTCGCGAATGGGTCGGACCGAATACTGAAATCGGCTGGCCCGCCAGCAGACGCACTGTTATACCGCCTACCGCGCTTCGATCCGGCGTGGGGACCACGCGGGGACGGCGCTCGCAAGTAAGGTCGAGTGCTGCATCGGGTACCGATATCGGGAGCGAGTGCTGATGGCAGGAACGCAGCGGTGGTAGCGGACGCTCGGCCCCGACGGCCCGGCGGCGGTGATCTGCATCCGGGCGGCGGTCGGGCTGGCGTTCCTCAGCGAGGAGATCCAGAAGTTCCTCCACCCTCACATGCTGGGCCCGGGCCGCTTCGACAAGATCGGAATACCGGCGGCGACGTTCAGTGCGCCGTAACGCTGGCCCGGGGAGTGCAGCGGTGACCGGGCGATCGGGTCGCCGCCTGACAGTCGCTGAGGCCCTCGTGGTCGCGACCGTGGTGGTCGGCGGGCTGTTCGGATCGCTGCTGGATCGTGCGCTGGTCGCCACGCCCGCGTGGCGGGATCTGGGGGTGGTGGCGTGGGCCGATTACAGTCGGCATGCAGATCTGGGGCCAGGTGAGGTGGTGTACCCGGTCGTCGGGATTCTCTGGTGGGGCCTGGTTTTCGCGGCCGTGATCGCCTGCCGTCGGGATCGGTCGGCATCGCGCGCGGTCCGGGTGCCGTTGTACCTGGCAGTGGTGGCGGTGCTCGGGGCGATCGTCTCAACCGTGATCGCCGCCCCGACGATGCAGCATGTGGGCTCGGTCGCCGACACCGACACCGCCGCGTTGCAGAACGCGTTCGACACGTTCACTATGTGGGGTGTCTACGCGCGGGGCATCTGCTTCGCTGCCGGATTCCTGTGCAGCGTATGGGCGCTGGTCGTCCTGCTACTCAAACGTCCTCTGCCAGCACCGCACTCCTCGGACGTCGGCACGACCGAATGACACCAGTGGCAATCAGCTTTCGACCAACTGGATGAACACGCTCGATCCGACGTGTATCGGGTGACGATATCGGGAGGCGAGGACCGATGACGCGAACGCAACGGTGGTCGTGGCCGCGGATCTTGGGCGCGGACGGCCCAGCGGCGGTGATCTGCATCCGGGTGGCGGTCGGGCTGGTGTTCCTCAGCGAGGGGATCCAGAAGTTCCTGTACCCTCACACGCTGGGTCCGGGCCGCTTCGACAAGATCGGAATACCGGCGGCGACGTTCTTCGCCAACCTCGACGGTGTCGTCGAAATCGCTTGCGGCGCTATGATCGCCATCGGCCTGCTGACCCGGCTGGCGGCGGTGCCGCTGCTGATCGACATCAGTCTGGCGATTGTGCTGACCAAGCTGCGCGAGCTGCGCCCGGGCGGATTCGGTGGCGTGCAGGGCTTCTGGGGCATGGCCCACGACGCCCGCACCGATTTCGCGATGCTGCTCGGCTTGATCTTCCTGCTGTGGGCCGGCCCTGGCCGCTGGTCACTGGACGCGGTGATCGCACACCGTGCTCAGCTCACTCGCAGCAAGGCCATGAACCCGTAGTCCATGTGCAGACGCTGGTGGCAGTGCAGCAGCGACGCGCCGTTCGTTACGGGGTTACGCGCATCTGCCGCATACCGCGCTGACAGAACCAACCATCGCGCAGTACCAGCGCAACGACCGAGCCCCCACCCGGATCACCGAATGGCGGCTCAGCAGAGTCTCTACCAGCAGCAATACACGCGCTGGCCTACTTCTTCGCAGACGCTAATCCGCTTCGGGACTCGACCCTGTTGACGTCCAATATCTGCACGTCAAAACGCCCTGTTCGGAGCTCAACACACGTTCCGAAGCCGAATAAAGTCTTGACGCGACTCGTCGATCCAACCGCCGCCGGCCCCGCCTTGAGACCGCCCCTCCGACTCCATCGCCTCGCTGGCTCTAATGAACTCAAGTGCGCGCTCATGCCGAGTTGAGGGCGTTCGATCCGGCCGCCGACAGCATCAGGGTGTGAGCGTTCGTTCGCGAGACGCAAGGTGTGGGCTGTCCGGAACCCTAGTGCGATGTGGAACCTTGGAACCGCGCTTCGATCCGCACTGCGGAGAGAGCCGGTTTCGAAGGCGAAGGCTCCTCAGATCGTGGCAGAAGGTCGGCAATCGACGCCGCGACATGTTCATGTACGCGCGCCTGGCAACGGGACCTCGCCGAGGCGGATCGGGTTTGCGCCGGTTAGACCACGGTCAGACCTCAATGACCGGTTGCCGGCGGTCGCGGGTGATCGTGAACCGATTTCACTGCTGGCACAGTGTTCGATAGGCCCCGGCGGTGCCGGGGTACTCGCCTCGTGGTCGGCCTCCACGGCCTCGCTTGTAAAATTAGTCGATACTATGCTTGATCTGCGTTTGTACGCATAGTCAGTGGATGAATCCGCTCGAAAACATCTGATGAATCGCTCACCCTCTCTATGAGAGGACCGTCCGATGGGTTTTGCAGAGATGCGCCGGTTCCGGCGTGATCCGTTGGGTTTCCTCGAGAATCTGCGCCGGACCAGCCCGGTAGAGGTGTTCGGGCTGCCGTGGGGCGGGTGGTGTGTCGGCGATACGAGTCTGGCGCTGACGGTGTTGAGTGACCGCGCTTTCAATACGGGGAAGTCCGGGTTCTTCGGTTCTATGCTGCCTTCGCGGTCTGCTCAGGTCGATTTCGGCCGCGCGGTGCGCGCGATTCTGCGGACGCGTACGCCCGAGTATCGCGAGTCCCTGGCGGCGGCGGTGATCGAAATGCCCTCCGTCACCCGCTGGCCCGCCGCGGGGGTCGAGCTGGTGTATCGGTGCACCGCGGACGTGTTGCTGCACCCCGATGGTTCTCCCGAGTTGCGGCAGTTACTGGAGCGAAATGCACGCGTGGGCGCGCTTCGCCCGGCCCGAATGGCGCAGCGGGCGCGGGCGCAGCTGCTGCGCGCCAAGCTGTCCACCGCGCTGAACGAGCAGATCCGGGACCGGCGCAGCGCCACCGGCCGCACTGCGGAAGCCGAACCACGGGATCTGCTCGATGCCGTGATCGGTGCCTGTCCCGACGGCGTCGCCGATACAACGGTGGCGCAGCTGTATGTGCTGATGTTCCGGTCCATTGTGGGACCGCTGGGCTACTCGCTCGCGTGGTCGGTGCTGCTGGGCAGTCTCCACTCTCCCGGCTCACCATGGCCTTGGCCCGTCGACTGGGTGGTACGTGAGGCCCTGCGGCACCGGCCAGTCTCCTGGATGGTCAGCCGTCCCGTTCCCTATCCCGGCGAGTTCGGGGGGATCGCCTTCCAGACCGGCGACCTGCTGTCCATCAGCCCCTATCTGCTCCATCACGACAACAAACACTGGACCAGACCAGAGGCATTCCAACCCGACCGCTGGATTCGACCGAGCGAACACGGCCCATTTGTGCCCTTCAGTTCCGGCCCCTTCACCTGCGCCGGCGCCGCGGTCGCCCACGATCTGGTCACCGATGCAGCCACCACCCTCATCGAGAACACCTCTCTGCGCGTCATCGGCGGCGGTGATACCCGCCCGATCGTGACCAATGCCGCGACCCCCAGGCCGTTCACCCTGCGGCGTACCCCACAAGCCCTATCCGCGCCCGACCGAGCCCCAGGAAGGAGGTGACATCATGATCAAGGCATTGCGGTTCATCATCACCAACAAGCCGACCCGTTCCTGGAACCCCGCTGAATACGGATGATTCTGCTACCGGCTGGATGGCTCGACCAACGCCAACCAGCTCTCGGTCATCGGTGGAGCCCCCGATGCATCGCGTTTCCACCGGGGGCTTTGGAGTGAATGAAACGTCCCGAGATCCCCCACCTGTATCTGTATGGCGGGGACTCGGGGCACCGTCGTGGTGGGACAAGATCGTCGACTACGTCGAGGGCGCGGTGTGGCCCAACGCCAAAACCGACACCGCATATCGAGCGGTTTTCAGCTGCTGGCAGCCGTGAAGGCTGAGCCGGGTACCTGGTCGTCGATGGCCTGATCGTGTTGTAGATGACCCGGAAGCGGTGAACCTCCATGTCCAGGGCATCGCCGTCGGCGATCACGTCACGGAACAAGCGCTCGTATTTCAAGGTGCCGAAGAACCGCTCGATCACACCGTTCGGCTGGGGTGATCGCACCCGCGTGCGGATGTGTCGCAGCAGCGGGGCCGGTCCGGCGAACGCGGTCTTGAACACATCACCGAAAGTGTCTCGCGTCAAGGAGTTGGCAGGATCTCGATGGCCATGAGGTTTACGCCCCGTCCGTGCTGAACGCACCATAATGCCGAGGACAGAGCATGAAACTCCCTGGCGTGGACCATCTAGAGCTGTAAGAATCCGACCAGTGGGCAACTCTTTCGCGTTTCCAGCGTTCCGGACATTCGAGATCGCCGAAGCGCTGTATGTGGTCAACCAGCTGCTGGAATTGGCCAAGCCCAGCGAGGTCGAGGTCGATTTCGACATCCGGGTCACTTCAGCCGACACCCTTGACCGCTTGACGGCAATGCTGCCACAGGCCGACTGGTGGGCCGATCGACCAGATCAGGACCCCTCTGCCCCGGTCCCGTCGTCGGAAAAGGGCGACGATCCATACGCGAGCCTGCCGATACACCTCCAACACTGGTGTCTAGAACCGGAATCGGTCGAAGCCGTGCTGGAGGCCGCCGGTGGTGAGATGGTGGCTGCCCGATGGGATTTCAATTCCTGGCCACCCATACCCGAACTCAGGCTGGGCCACACGTGCCGGTGTGCCTTCATCACGGTGAGCTTCAACGCACGCAGCATCTATCCGGACGTGCCGAGCTCCGACCACACCCTCTACATCCACGCCGAGCAGTTCCATCCCGAACGAGCCACCTGGCTGGCCTCGCAAGTCGGGCTGAAAATCCTCGGAGAACCGCAGATGTCGGCGCTTTGATCCTCTGCCGACGATCCGCTCATGCCGCTGACCGCGCTGACCGAACCGGCTGCGGGCGATCTACCACCGAACCCAGGGTGCCCGGCATGTTCGGTGCCCTGGACTTGCGGACCGGCCAGCTGTACTGAGTTGCGCGACATCGCGGTCGGGTCAACGGTCCGGGGTCCGGATCACCGACCCAACGTTGCTCGACGCGGAACTAGTACTCCAGCATCACTTCGTGATGTTTGCCTGTCTTCGCTGGTAGTGGGCTTGTTTGGCGCGGTGTTGGTGTCTTCGTCGCCAGGTCGACCAGCGATATGCCATGGTCAGGTTGTGTGTCGGGATGATCAGGTGTGCCAGGAGACACTTGATTTCGCCGAGTGTGAGTGGAATGAGGCCGCTGCCAATGCTTTTGGGGAGACAGCGGCCGTGACAGCGAGGTAGGTGTGGGCGAGCATGGCCAGGGTAATGTGTCGGTACCAGGCGTCATAGCGACGGACTTGATAGTGGTCGAGCCCGACTTCGGTTTTCGCGGTCTGGAAACAGTCCTCGACCGACCAGCGGGCGCCGGCGACCCGGATGAGTTCCTCGTCGGCAGTGCCGACCGGCGCACCACACAGGTAGTAGGCGATTTCGAGCTCGGCCTTGGCGTTTCGAGTCAGCGACCGGCGGGCCAACAGCCAGCGCCGCCACCCGGGACCGGCTTCGCTGACCGAGGGCAGTGTGGCCACAGCCCAGTCGAACAGTCGGGGGCCTTTCGCGCCGTCGCCACAGCTCAGACGCTTCCACGCCTCGGGGGGTGCGTCCGCGACGACCTGATCGGCACGCCAACTGCCCGCCAGTGACACGATCGGGGCGCTGCTGGGCACGGCCACCACATATCCGATCCGTCGGCGTTCGAGCCAGCGCCGGAACTTCGAATCACCGCCGTATGCCTCGTCGGCGGTGACCCACCGAGCGGGGACACCGGCATCCAGAGCGCGAGCCAGCATTCGTTGTGCCAGAACCTGTTTCGTCGCGAACTCGACCTTGTCGGGCACCCCGGCGTCGCGGCAGCGATCCCGATCAGCGGTCCACGACTTGGGCAGATACAACTCCCGGTCGATCAACGTACGGCCCT
>NZ_JBEXYE010000006.1:0-406974 GCF_040630785.1 Nocardia sp. NPDC005746 | reverse complement strand
GTCGTGCTGCAGAAGACTCCGGCCACGTTCGACGTGTCGGTGTGGGAGTTCTTCTGGCCCTTGCAGATCGGCGCGAAGCTGGTCGTGGCCAAGCCGGACGGGCACCGCGACCCGGTGTACCTGGCGGAAACCATTGCCCGCGAAGGCGTCACGACCGCGCACTTCGTGCCGTCGATGATGGCCGTGTTCGTGGCCGAGCCCGCCGCTGCCGTGTGCACCAGCCTGCGTCTGGTGTTCGCCTCCGGTGAGGCGCTGCCCGCGACCACCGCCCAGCAGCTGCGCCGGGTCACCGGCTCGGCCCTGCACAACCTGTACGGCCCCACCGAGGCCGCGGTCGACGTCACCTACCACCAGGTCGTCGACACCGACACCGAGACCGTGCCGATCGGCCGCCCGGTGTTCAACACCCAGGTGTACGTGCTGGATTCGCGCCTGCACCCGGTTGCTCCCGGCATGGCGGGCGAGCTCTACCTGGCCGGTGTGCAGCTGGCGCGCGGCTACGTGGCCCGCCCCGACCTGTCGGCGGATCGCTTCGTCGCCAACCCCTTCACCCCGGGCAAGCGCATGTACCGCACCGGTGACCTCGTCACCTGGACCGCGGACGGTGAGCTGGAGTACATCGGCCGCACCGACTTCCAGGTGAAGCTGCGCGGTCTGCGCATCGAGCTCGGCGAGATCGAGGCCGCGCTCACCGCGCACCCGGCGGTCGCGCAGTCCGTGGTGGTGCTGCGCTCCGACGCCCGCACCGGCGACCAGCTGGTCGCCTACGTGGTCCCGGCCGCCGCCGCGACCAGCGAGCCGATCGCGCTCGACGCCGACGCCATCGACGTGGAAGCCCTGCGCGCCCATCTCGGCGAGCAGCTGCCCTCCTACATGGTTCCGGCCGCCTTCGTGGCCCTGGGCGGGTTCCCGCTCAGCGCCAACGGCAAGCTGGATCGCCGCGCCCTGCCGGAGCCGGAGTTCGCCGCCCGCGAATTCCGCGCCGCCGCGACCCGGGCCGAGGAGATCGTGGCCGAGGTCTTCGCCGAGGTGCTCGGACTCGAGTCCCCGGTCGGCGCCGACGACGACTTCTTCGAACTCGGCGGCAACTCGCTGATCGCCACCCAGGTCGTCGCCCGCGTGGGCGCGGCCCTCGACACCCGGATCCCCGTCCGCGCCCTGTTCGACGCCCCGACCGTGGCAGCCCTCGCGGCTCGGGTCGAGGCGCAGGCGGGCACCGGCAGCCGCCGCGCCCTGGTGGCGCAGGCCCGCCCGGACGAGATCCCGCTGTCGCTGGCCCAGCAGCGCATGTGGTTCCTCAACCGCTTCGACACCGCCTCGGCCGTCAACAACATCCCGCTCGCGGTGCGCCTGACCGGCGACCTCGACACGGATGCGCTGCTGGCCGCCGTCGGCGACGTGCTCGAGCGCCACGAGGTGCTGCGCACGATCTACCCGGAGAACGCCGAAGGCCGTGGCGTGCAGGTGATCCTGCCCGCCGACCAGGTCCGCCTCGACTCGGCCGCCAATGCCGGAATCCACGGTGGCGGCACCGGACTCGGCGCGATCGACGTGGCCGAGGCCGACCTGCGCGAGCGGATCGCCGAACTGGTGCTCACCGGCTTCGACGTCACCGCCGCCGCGCCGGTGCGCGCCGGACTGTTCCGGGTCTCGGATGCCGGAGTGCCCACGCACGTCCTGGTTTTCGTGGTCCACCACATCTCCGGTGACGGCTGGTCGGTGCGTCCGCTGGCCCGTGACGTCATGCTCGCCTACGCCGCGCGCGCCAATGGCGAAGCGCCGCAGTGGGCTCCGCTGCCCGTCCAGTACGCGGACTTCGCACTCTGGCAGCGCGAGACCCTCGGCTCCGAGGACGACGCCGACTCGCTGATCTCGCAGCAGGTGGCCTACTGGAGCAACGACCTGGCGGGCCTGCCCGACCAGATCGACCTGCCCTCCGACCGCCCGCGCCCGGCCGTGGCCTCCAATGCCGGTGGCGTGCACGAGTTCGCCATCGACGCCGAGCTGCTGGCCGGACTCGAGGCCCTGGCCCGCCAGCACGGCGCCTCGCTGTTCATGGTCGTGCACGCGGCCTTCGCGGCCCTGCTGGCCCGACTGTCCGGCGGCGACGACATCGCCATCGGCACCGCGGTCGCGGGTCGTGGCGAGCAGGTGCTCGACGACGCCATCGGCATGTTCGTCAACACCCTGGTGCTGCGCACCGGCGTCGACTCGGGGGAGAAGTTCACCGAGCTGCTGGCCCGCACCAAGGACAGCGACCTGGCCGCCTTCGGCCACGCCGACCTGCCGTTCGAGCGCCTGGTGGAGATCCTCAACCCGGCCCGCTCGCAGGCCCGGCACCCGCTGTTCCAGGTCATGCTGTCGTTCCAGAACACCGGCGAGGCGACCTTCGCGCTGCCCGGTCTGGAAGTGGCGGGCGTGCCGCTGGACGTGGTCACCGCCAAGTTCGACCTGCACCTCAACATCACCGAGCGGGCTGACGGCGACGGCATGACGGCCGAATTCGCCTACGCCACCGACATGTTCGACGCGAGCACCATCGCGGGCTTCGGTGAGCGCCTGGTGCGCCTGCTGTCCGCCGTGGTCGCCGAGCCGACCGCGCTGGTCGGCGATATCGAGCTGCTGAACGCGGCAGAGCGCCGCCAGGTGCTGCGGTCCTGGAACGCCACCGAATACGACGTCAAGCGCGTCGCCTTGGGCGGCAAGAAGATCGTCGCCGAGGTCACCCTGGCGTCGATGTTCGAGAACCAGGCCAAGAACACTCCGAACCTCACCGCCCTGGTGTTCGAGGGGACGCCCGGGCAGAGCCCGGAAATTCCTACACAGCTGTCCTACGGCGAGTTCGCGGCCCGCGTGCACCAGCTGGCCCGCCACCTCATCGCCGAGGGCGTCGGTCCGGATTCCTATGTGGCCCTGGGTATGCGCCGCTCCTTCGATCTGCTGATCGGCATGTACGCCGTCACGGTCGCCGGTGGCGCGTACGTGCCGCTGGACCCCGACCACCCGGCCGAGCGCAACCAGTACGTGCTCGACACCGCACAGCCCGTGTGTGTGCTCAGCACCGCGCGTGACGAGTTCGAAACCGCCACGCGCACACTGCTGATCGACGAACTGGACCTGTCCGGCTACTCCGACGCCCCGATCACCGACGCCGACCGCGTCGCCCCGCTGCGTGGCGACGATGTCGCGTACGTGATCTTCACGTCGGGCTCCACCGGCCGTCCGAAGGGTGTGGCCGTGAGCCACACCGCCATCGTCAACCGCCTGGTCTGGATGCAGACCGAGTACGGCCTGTTCGACGACGACGTGGTGCTGCAGAAGACCCCCGCCACCTTCGACGTGTCGGTGTGGGAGTTCTTCTGGCCCTTGCAGATCGGCGCGTCACTGGTCATCGCCAAGCCGGACGGCCACCGCGATCCCGGCTACCTGGCCGACCTGATCATCGCCACCGGTGTCACCACCGCGCACTTCGTGCCGTCGATGATGTCGGTGTTCGTGGCCGAGGCGAAGGCCGCCGAATGCACCTCGCTGCATCAGGTCTTCGCCTCCGGTGAGGCGCTGCCCGCGCCGACCGCGCAGAAGCTGCGCGAGCTCACCGGGGCCCGCCTGCACAACCTGTACGGCCCGACCGAGGCGGCCGTCGACGTCACCTACCACGAGGTGGACGACGCCGACACGCTGTCGGTGCCGATCGGCGCGCCGGTCTTCAACACCCGTGTGTACGTGCTGGATTCGCGTCTGCACCCGGTCGCGCCGGGCGTCGCGGGTGAGCTGTACCTCGCGGGCGTCCAGCTGGCGCGCGGCTACGTCGCCCGCCCCGAGCTGACCGCCGACCGCTTCGTCGCGGACCCGTTCCACCACGGCGAGCGCATGTACCGCACCGGTGACCTGGTGAAGTGGACCGGCCGGGAAGCGCGGGGAGGCGGAGCGGAGCTGGAGTACCTGGGCCGCACCGACTTCCAGGTGAAGCTGCGCGGTCTGCGCATCGAGCTCGGCGAGATCGAGGCGGCGCTCACCGCCATCGACTCCATCGCCCAGTCCGTGGTGGTCGTCCGCGCCGACGACCGCCTCGGCGAGCAGCTGGTCGGCTACGTCATCCCCACCACCGGCCACACCGTCGACCTCGACGCCGTGCGCGCCGAACTGCAGGACGGTCTGCCGGGCTACATGGTCCCGGCCGCCTTCGTGGTGCTGGACGCCTTCCCGCTCAACGCCTCCGGCAAGCTGGATCGCAAGCAGTTGCCCGCGCCGGTGTTCGAGGCCAAGGTCTTCCGCGCCCCGTCCACCCCGATCGAGGAGATCGTGGCGGGCACCTTCTCCGACGTCCTGGGCGTCGGACGGGTCGGCGTCGACGACGACTTCTTCGAACTCGGCGGCAACTCGCTGATCGCCACCCAGGTCACCGCCCGCCTCGGCGCGGCCCTGGACACCCAGCTGGCCGTGCGCGATCTGTTCGAGGCGTCCACCGTCGCGGCGCTCGCCGCCCGTGTGGAGCGCAATGCCGGTTCGGGCCGTCGCCCGAGCCTGGTCGCCGGTGAGCGGCCCGCGCACATGCCGCTGTCGCCCGCGCAGCAGCGCTACTGGTTCCTCAACCAGTTCGACACCACCACCTCGGCGGTCGACAACATTCCGCTGGCGGTCCGCTTCACCGGCGCGCTGGACCTGTACGCCATGAAGCAGGCCATCGGCGATGTGATCGCCCGCCACGAGGTGCTGCGGACCGTGTACCCGCGGTCGGCCGAGGGCCCGCACCAGGTGATCCTGGCCGCCGCGCAGACCGATCTGACGCTGGTGCCGGAGCCGGTGACCGAGGCCGAACTGCTCGGCAAGATCATCGAATTCGCCATGACCACCTTCGACGTCACCGTCGAGGTGCCGCTGGCGGTCAAGATGTTCGAGATCACCGACAGTGCGACCACCCAGCACGTGCTGGCCTTCACCGTCCACCACGTCTCCGCCGACGGCTCCTCCATGGGCCCGATGGCGCGCGACATCATGGCCGCCTACGTGGCCCGGGTGAACGGCGACGTCCCGCAGTGGGCCCCGCTGCCGGTGCAGTACGCCGACTACGCGCTGTGGCAGCGCGAGGTGCTCGGCCGCGAGGACGACGCCGAATCGCTGGCCGCCCAGCAGGTCTCGTACTGGACCCGCGCGCTGGCCGGGCTGCCGGACCAGCTGGAGCTGCCCACCGACCGGCCGCGTCCGCCGGCGCAGTCGTTCCACGGCAAGGCGCTGCGCTTCGACATCGACGCCGAACGCCACGCCAAGCTGCACGAACTGGCCCGCGCCAACAACGCCTCGCTGTTCATGGTCGTGCACGCCGCCCTCGCGGTGCTGCTGGCGCGCCTGTCGGGCACGGACGACATCGCGGTCGGCACCCCGATCGCGGGCCGCGGTGAACGCGAACTCGACGATCTGATCGGCATGTTCGTGAACACCCTGGTGTTCCGCACCCAGGTCGACGGCAACGCGAGCTTCGCCGATCTGCTCTCCGAGGTCCGCGAACGCGACCTGGAGGCCTTCGCCAACGCCGACGTGCCGTTCGAGCGCCTCGTCGAGGTGCTCAACCCGGTCCGCTCCACCGCGCGCAACCCGCTGTTCCAGGTGGGCCTCTCGTTCCAGAACCTGGCCGAGACCGCCTTCGAACTGCCGGGCCTGCACGTGGCCGCGGTCGAATTCGACTCGCAGCTGGCCAAGACCGACCTGCACGTCACGCTGTACGACCGCTACACCGAGGACGGCACCCCGGCCGAGATCCTCACCGAATTCGGCTACGCCGTCGACCTGTTCGACGAATCGACGGTGCGCGCGTTCGCCGACCGGTTCGTGCGGGTGCTGGACGCCATCCTGGCCGACACCACCGTCGCCGTCGGCGACATCGACCTGCTCGACGAGGACGAGAACACCCGGATCCTGCGGCGGTGGAACAACACCGCGCAGGATGTGAACGCGGTGTTCGACGGCGGCTCCGAGGCCACCCTGGTCTCGCTGCTCGACCGTTCGGTGGCCGACGACGCGAAGGCCGTGGCCATCGTCGCCGACACCGCGGACGGCGTGGAGAACCTCACCTACGCCGAACTCGACGCGCGGGTGAACCAGCTGGCCCGTGAGCTCATCGCGCGCGGCATCGGCACCGAAGACCGTGTGGCCCTGGCCATTCGCCGCTCCACCGACCTGGTCGTCGCCATGTACGCGGTCGCCAAGGCCGGTGCCGCCTACGTGCCGATCGATCCGGATCAGCCCGCCGAGCGCGTCGGCTACATCCTGGAGACCGCCGCGCCGAAGGCCGTACTCACCACGGCCGCGGTCGGTTTCGAGACCGAGCTGGCCGACGTGCTGCGCATCGACGAGCTGGACCTGTCCGCCAACTCGGCCAAGCCGATCGCCGACGCCGACCGGGTCCGGATGCTGACCGCCGCCAACACGGCGTACGTCATCTTCACCTCCGGTTCCACCGGCCGCCCCAAGGGTGTGGCGCTGCCGCACGGCGCGGTCGTGAACCAGCTGCTGTGGAAGGTCACCGAATTCGGCCTCGACCCGGCCGACGCGGTGCTGCTCAAGACCGCCGCCACCTTCGACCTCTCGGTCTGGGAGTTCTGGTCCGCCGCGGCCTGCGGTGGCCGCCTGGTCATCGCCGCGCCCGACGGGCACAAGGATCCGGCGTACCTGAACGAGCTGATGGCCCGCGAATGGGTGACCACCCTGCACGTGGTGCCGTCCATGCTGGACGCGCTGCTCACCGACGGGCTGCCGGACTCGCTGTGGCGCATCCTCGCCATCGGTGAGGCGCTGCCCGGCCCGCTGGCGCAGCGCGTGCTGCGGGAGCGTTCGCGCACCGAGCTGTTCAACCTGTACGGCCCGACCGAGGCCGCGGTATCCATCACCAACCACCGGGTCACCGAACGCGACGAGCTGTCGGTGTCCATCGGCTCGCCCGAATGGAACTCCCAGGTGTTCGTGCTGGATTCGCGCCTGCGGCCCGTTCCGGTGGGCGTGTCCGGCGAGCTGTACCTGGCCGGTACCCAGCTGGCGCGCGGCTACTTCGGCCGCCCGGACCTCACCGCGGACCGCTTCGTGGCGAACCCGTTCGCCGACAACGGTTCCCGCATGTACCGCACCGGTGACCTGGTGGCCTGGCAGGCGAACGGCGAACTCGAGTACCGGGGCCGCACCGACTTCCAGGTGAAGATCCGCGGCTTCCGCATCGAGCTCGGCGATATCGAATCCGCGCTGCTGCGCCTGGATTCCATCGCGTCGGCCGCTGTCGTGGCGCACACCGACCCGGTGCTGGGCGACCGCCTGGTGGCCTACGTGGTCGGCGCCGACGGCGATCCGGACAAGCAGGCGCTGCAGTCGGCGCTGGCCGCCGAACTGCCGTCGTACATGATCCCGTCGGTCTTCATGCCGCTGAACGCGTTGCCGCTCAACGCCAACGGCAAGCTGGACCGCAAGGAACTGCCGGAGCCCACCTTCGAGAAGGCGGTCTTCCGCGCCCCCGTCAGCCCGATCGAGCAGATCGTGGCGGGCGTGTTCGCCGAGGTGCTGCGCGTCGAATCCGGCCGCATCGGCCTGGACGACGACTTCTTCCAGTGGGGCGGCAACTCGCTGCTGGCCACCCAGGTCGCCGCACGCCTCGGCGAGGCGCTCAACACCCGGGTGCCGGTGCGACTGCTGTTCGAGGCGTCCACGGTGGCCGCGCTCGCGGCCCGCGTGGAACGCGACGCCGGGGCCGGTGGCCGCAAGGCGCTGACCGCCGCACCGCGACCGGAGAACATCCCGCTGTCGCTGGCCCAGCAGCGCATGTGGTTCCTCAACCGCTTCGACACCGCCTCGGCGGCCTACAACGTGCCGGTCGCGGTGCGCCTGTCCGGCGTGCTCGACGAGGACGCGCTGCGCGCCGCCATCGCGGATGTGGTTGCCCGCCACGAGATCCTGCGCACCATCTACCCGCAGACCGAGCAGGGTCCGGTGCAGGTCATCCTGCCGCCGGCGCAGGCCGTGCCCGAGCTCGCGGTGCGCACCGTGACGACCGACGAGGTCGTCGGCGCGGTGGTCGAGCTGACCTCCACCAGCTTCGACGTCACCGTCGAGGTGCCGCTCGAGGTGGCGCTGTTCAAGATCGAGGGCGAGGCGGCGGCTCCGGTCGTCGAGTCCGAGGCGGCCGCGCACGCGGCGGCCTACACCTTCGACTTCGCCGACATCGCCCCGACCGGCCAGTACCCGGCCGTGGACCCGAACGCCCCGGTGAGCGCGGAATACGTGCTCGCTCTGGTCATTCACCACATCTCCGGTGACGGTTCCTCGGTGGCCCCGCTGACCCGCGACCTGATGACCGCCTACGCGGCGCGCTCCCTCGAGCAGGATCCGGGCTGGACCCCGCTCGCGGTGCAGTACGCGGACTACTCCATCTGGCAGCGCGAACTGCTCGGTGACGAGAAGGACGCGGACTCGCTGGCCGCCAAGCAGGTCGCCTACTGGCAGCAGGCGCTGGCCGGTCTGCCCGACCAGCTGGACCTCCCGGCCGACCGGCCGCGTCCGGCGGTGCAGTCCTTCGCCGGTGGCAAGATCGACATCCGCATCGACGCCGAACTGCACTCGGGGCTGGTCGATCTGGCCCGCGCCGAGGGCGCGACGCTGTTCATGGTCGTGCACACCGCGCTCGCCGTGCTGCTCGCGCGCCTGTCGGGCTCCAGCGACATCGCCATCGGTACGCCGATGGCCGGACGTGGCGAGGCCGTCCTCGACGACCTGATCGGTATGTTCGTCAACACCCTGGTGTTCCGCACCGAGGTCGACGGCGGCGAACCCTTCGACGCCCTGCTGGCGCGTCAGCGCGAGACCGACATCCAGGCCTACGCCAATGCGGACGTGCCGTTCGAGCGCCTCGTCGAGGTGCTCAACCCGGCCCGTTCGACCGCGCGGCACCCGCTGTTCCAGGTGGGTCTGTCCTTCCAGAACCTGACCCGCTCCACCCTGGAACTCCCGGGCCTGAGCGTCTCCGGCCTGGACGTGGACACCGAGCTGTCGCAGTTCGACCTGCACCTGATCGTCTCCGACCTGTACGGCGACGACGGCGCGGCCGACGGCATCACCGGCATCCTGACCTACGCGACGGACATCTTCGACCGGGAGACCGTGGTCGGCTTCGCCGATCGCTTCGTGGCCCTGCTGCGCGAGATCGTGGCCGCGCCGCGGATCCCGGTCGGCGAGATCGAGATCCTGGCCGCCGCCGAGCGGGCCGAGATCCTGGACCGGCGCAATGACACCGCGCACCGGGTGGATTCGACCGCCACGCTGGCGTCGATGCTGACCGCGACGGTGGCCGCCAAGCCGACCGCCATCGCTCTCATCGGCCCCGACGGCGAGACGCTGACCTACGCCGAACTCGGCGCGCGGGTCAACGGCCTGGCCCGCCACCTGATCTCGATCGGTGTCGGCCCGGAGGCGCGGGTCGCGCTGGCGCTGCGGCGCTCGGTCGACCTGGTGGTGGCCATGTACGCGGTCTCGGTCGCCGGTGGCGCGTACGTGCCGGTCGATCCCGACCAGCCCGCCGAGCGGACCGGGTACATCCTGGAAACCGCCGCGCCGGTGTGCGTGCTGACCAACGCCGCGGCCGAGTTCTCGACCGGCATCGCGCCGCTGGTGCGCATGGACGAGCTGACGCTGTCCGGTGCGAACCTCGCTCCGGTCACCGACGCCGAGCGGGTCGCCCCGCTGCGCCCCGACCACGCGGCCTACGTCATCTTCACCTCCGGTTCCACCGGTCGTCCGAAGGGCGTGGCGCTGCCGCACGCCGCCATCGCCAACCAGTTGCAGTGGAAGGCAGCGGAATTCGGGCTCGGTGCGGACGATGCGGTGCTGCTCAAGACCGCCGCCACCTTCGACCTCTCGGTCTGGGAGTTCTGGTCGGCCGCCGTCACCGGTGGCCGCCTGGTGATCGCCGCGGCCGATGGCCACCGCGATCCGGCGTACCTGAACGAGCTGATGGCGCGTGAACGGGTCACCACCCTGCACGTGGTGCCGTCCATGCTCGACGCGCTGCTCACCGCGGGCGACGGCACCATGAACGACGCGCTGCGCCGGGTGCTTGCCATCGGTGAGGCGCTGCCCGCCGCCGTGGCGCAGCGCTTCCGCGCCGGGAACCCGGATGCCGGGCTGTTCAACCTGTACGGCCCGACCGAGGCCGCGGTGTCCATCACCAGCCACCAGGTCACCGACGCCGACCAGGGTTCGGTGTCCATCGGTGCGCCGGAATGGAACTCGCGGGTCTACGTGCTCGACGCGCGCCTCAACCCGGTGCCCGACGGCGTGTCCGGTGAGCTCTACCTGGCCGGCACCCAGCTGGCCCGCGGCTACTTCGCGCGACCGGACCTGACCGCGGATCGCTTCGTGGCCAACCCGTTCGCCGTCGGCGAGCGCATGTACCGCACGGGTGACCTGGTTGCCTGGTCGGACACCGGCGAGCTGGAGTACCGGGGCCGCACCGACTTCCAGGTGAAGATCCGCGGCTTCCGCATCGAGCTCGGCGAGATCGAGGCCGCGCTGCTGGCGCTGCCGGAGATCGCGCAGACCGCGGTGCTGGCCAAGCAGGACGCCAAGACCGGTGACCGCCTGGTCGCCTACCTGGTGCCGTCCGGCTCGGGTGTGGATGTGCCGCTGGTGAAGTCGGCGCTGTCGGCGGGTCTGCCGTCGTACATGGTGCCGTCGGCCTTCGTGGTGCTCGACGCCCTGCCGCTCAATGTGAACGGCAAGCTGGACCGGAAGGCGTTGCCGGAGCCCGAGTTCGAGACCACCGCCTTCCGCGCGCCCTCCACCCCGATCGAGGAGATCGTGGCGGGCGTCATCGCCGAGGTGCTCGGGATCGAGCGGGTCGGCGCGGACGACGACTTCTTCGCCCTCGGCGGCAACTCGCTGCTCGCCACCCAGGTCGCCGCGCGCATCGGCGCGGCCCTGGACGCGCGGGTGCCGGTGCGGGCCGTGTTCGAGGCGTCGACCGTCGCCGGGCTGGCCGCCAAGGTCGAGCAGCACGCCGGAGCGGGAGATCGCAAGGCGCTCACCGCCGGACCGCGACCGGAGACGGTGCCGCTGTCGCTGGCACAGCAGCGCATGTGGTTCCTCAACCAGTTCGACACCGCGTCGGCCGCGTACAACGTGCCCGTCGCCGTGCGCCTGACCGGCGCGCTGGATGTGGACGCGCTGCGCGAGGCCGTGTCCGACGTGATCGGCCGCCACGAGACGCTGCGCACCATCTACCCGCAGGTGGACGCCGCCGCCGCCCAGGTGATCGTGACCGCGGCACAGGCCATGCCGGATCTGCGGCCGGTCACCGTCACGGCCGAATCGGTGACCGAGCGGATCGCCGCGCTGGTCACCACCGGCTTCGACGTGACCACCGAAGTTCCGTTGCACGCCAAGCTGTTCCGCGTGGAAGGTTCGACGGAATCCATGGGTGGCGGCGCCGCCGGGATCGAGCATGTGCTCGTCTTCGTCACCCACCACATCGCCGCCGACGGCTGGTCCATGGGCCCGCTCACCCGCGACGTCATGGTGGCCTACGCCGCCCGCGCCGCCGGCGTGCAGCCCGGCTGGGCCCCGCTGCCGGTGCAGTACGCGGACTTCTCGATCTGGCAGCGCGAGGTGCTGGGCTCCGAGGACGACGCGACCAGCCTGATCTCGGCCCAGGCCGAATTCTGGCGGACCGCGCTGGCCGACCTGCCCGACGAGCTGAACCTGCCCTCGGATCGCCCGCGCCCCACCGCGCAGACCTTCCGCGGCGGCCGGGTGCTGTTCCCGATCTCCAACGATCTGCACCGCGGCCTGCAGCAGATCGCGCGCACCAACAACGCGACCATGTTCATGGTCGTGCACACCGCCCTCGCGGTGTTCCTGGCGCGTCTGTCCGGCACCACCGACATCGCCATCGGCGCGCCCATCGCGGGCCGTGGCGAAGCCGAGCTGGACGACCTGATCGGCATGTTCGTCAACACCCTGGTGCTGCGCACCGAGGTGAGCGGCCAGACCGGCTTCACCGAGCTGCTCGCCGCCAACAAGGACAGTGACCTGGCGGCGTTCGCGCACGCCGACATTCCGTTCGAGCGGCTCGTCGAGCTGCTCAACCCGGAACGCTCCACCGCGCGGCACCCGCTGTTCCAGGTGGCGCTGTCGTTCGAGAACCTGCCCGGCGGCTCCTTCGAGCTGCCCGGCCTGAAGGCCGCCGCGGTCGACTTCGAGAACGAGATCGCCAAGTTCGACCTCATGCTCACCCTGACCGAGGCCCCGGCCGACGCGGACGCGGGCATGTACGCCGAATTCGGTTTCGCCCGTGACCTGTTCGACCAGGAGACCGTCGAGGGCTTCGCGGAGCGGTTCGTCCGCCTGCTGTCCGAGATCGTCTCCGCGCCCCGCAAGGCGGTCGGCGACCTGGAGATCCTGGCCGCCGACGAGCGCGCCGACCTGATCGCCCGCACCGGCGGACCGGCCATCGCGCCGCGCACGCTGCCCGAGCTGCTGGCCGACGCCGTCGCCAACAACCCGGTCGGCGAAGCGGTCGCCTTCGACGGCCAGGCCCTGGGCTACGCCGAACTCGACGCGGCCTCCTCGCGTCTGGCGCGGGTGCTCATCGAGCGCGGCGCCGGACCGGAAACCCGTGTCGCCGTGGCCATCCGGCGCTCGTTCGAATCGGTGCTGGCCATCTGGGCCGTCGCCAAGTCGGGCGCGGCGTTCGTGCCGGTCGATCCGTCCTACCCGGCGGACCGCATCGCGCACATGGTCGACGACTCCGGCGCGGTGCTCGGCCTGACCATCGACGCCGAACTCGAGGGGCTGCCGCCGGTCGCCAGCCTGGCCGGCTGGATCTCGCTCGACGATCCGATGGTGCACGCCGAGATCGCCTCGCACTCGGCCGAACCCGTCACCGACGCCGAGCGGTGGGGCGTGGTCCGGCCCGAGCACGTCGCGTACGTGATCTACACCTCCGGCACCACGGGCATGCCCAAGGGCGTCGTGGTGACGCACGCCGGTCTGGCCAACTTCGCCACCGAGCAGATCGTGCGCTACCACCTCGACTCCGGTTCGCGCGCACTGCACTTCGCGTCGCCGTCGTTCGACGCGTCGGTGCTGGAGTACCTGCTCGCCATCGGCGCGGGCGGCACCCTCGTGGTGGTCCCGCCGGGCGTCTACGGCGGCGAGGAGCTGTCCGAGCTGATCAAGCGCGAGCGGGCCACGCACGCGTTCATCACCCCGGCCGCGCTCGCCACCCTCGACCCGAAGGGCCTCGACTCCCTGCGGGTGCTGGTCGCCGGTGGTGAGGCCGTCCCGGCCGACCTGGTGGAGAAGTGGGCCATCCCGTTGGCGAACGGCACGATTCGTGCGTTCCACAACGGTTACGGCCCCACCGAGACCACGATCATGACCAACATCAGCGATGCGCTGGTGCCGGGCGATCTGGTCACCATCGGTGGCCCGATCCGCGGTATGCAGGCGCTGATCCTGGACGCGCGGCTGCGGCCGGTGCCGGTGGGTGTCGCGGGTGAGCTGTACCTGTCGGGTATCCAGCTCTCGCGCGGCTACCACGACCGCCCGGGCCTGAGCGCCGAGCGGTTCGTCGCCAACCCGTTCGTGGCGGGCGAGCGCATGTACCGTTCCGGTGACGTGGTGCGCTGGACCCCGGAGGGCCTGGTCGAATACGTGGGCCGCAACGACTTCCAGGTGAAGGTCCGCGGTTTCCGTATCGAGCTCGGTGAGATCGACGCGGCGCTGGCCTCGCACGAGACGGTCGACTTCGCGGTCACCGTGGGCCACAAGACCGAGGCGGGGGCCACCATCCTGGCGGCCTACGTGCTCCCGGTCGCGGGCCGCAGCATCGACATTCCGGCGCTGACCGAGCACGTCTCGGGCCGCCTGCCGGAATACATGGTGCCGACCGCCATCACCGTCCTGGACGCCATCCCGCTGACCCCGGTCGGCAAGCTGGATCGCCGGGCGCTGCCCGAGCCGGTGTTCACCGCGCGCGACTTCCGCGCTCCGGTCACCGAACTCGAGGCCACGCTCGCCGAGGTCTTCGCCGACGTGCTCGGCGTGGAACAGGTGGGTGCGGACGACTCGTTCTTCGCCCTCGGCGGTGACTCGATCCTGTCCATCCAGCTGGTCTCGCGGGCCAAGGCGCGCGGAATCAAGTTCTCGCCGCGCGACGTGTTCGAACAGCGGACCGTCGCGGGCCTGGCCGAAGTGGCCACGCTGGGCGGCGACAGCGCGCAGGAGAAGCTGGCCGAACTGCCCGGCGGTGGAGTCGGCGACATCCCGCTGACGCCGATCATGCACGCCATCCTGTCGAGCGGTTCGTCCTACGAACGGTTCTCGCAGACCATGCCGCTGCGCCTGCCGGACGGCATCACGCGACCGGTGCTCGTCGGGGCCATCTCGGCCCTGTTCGACCACCACGACGTGCTGCGGTCGCGCCTGCGTGGAAACGCCTCGGACGGCTTCGAATTCGAGGCGCTGCCGCGCGGCGCCGTCGACGTCGACGCGCTGGTGCACCGGGTCGAACTGGCCGCGGACGTCTCCGACGAGGAACTGACCCGCCGCGGCAGCGTCGAATTCGACGCCGCCCTGGGCCGACTGGATCCGGCGAACGCCGCCATGGTGCAGTTCGTCTGGTTCGCCTTCGCCCCGGAGGGTTCCGACGAGGCCCGCGTCCGCCGCGACGTGCTGCTGATCGTCGCGCACCACATGGTGGTGGACGGCGTCTCCTGGCGCATCCTGATCCCGGACCTGGGTCTGGCCTGGTCGCAGGTGGCCTTCGAGCAGCCGATCGCGCTGCCCGAGACCGGCACCTCGCTGCGACGCTGGGCGCACGCACTGGTCGAGGAATCGCGCAGCGAGGCGCGGGTCGCGGAACTGCCGTTCTGGCAGCGGGTCACGGAGACCCCGGACCCGCAGCTGGGTTCGCGGGCCTTCGACCCGAAGGTCGACATCTTCGACACCGTCGAGCGGATCGAGGTCAGCGTTCCGGCCGAGGTCACCGACGCCGTTCTCACCGCTGTCCCCGGTCTGTACCGCGGCGGCGTGAACGACGGCTTGCTCTCGGCGCTGGCCATGGCCGTCGCGCGCTGGCGCGGGGAGACCACCGGCGGCTCGGCGCTGATCAAGCTCGAGGGCCACGGCCGTGAAGAGGAGATCGTTCCGGGCGCGGACCTCTCGCGCACGGTCGGCTGGTTCACCGCCGCCTTCCCGGTCCGCCTGGACCTGAACGGCGCGAACCTCGACGACGCGTTCGCGGGCGGAAACGCCCTGGGCGACATCGTGAAATCGGTCAAGGAACAGCTGCTCGCCATGCCCGACAAGGGTCTGGGCTGGGGTCTGCTGCGGCACCTCAACCCCGACACCGCCCCGCAGCTGCGGGACGTCGGCCAGATCAGCTTCAACTACCTGGGCCGCATGTCCGCGGGCGAAGCGCCCGAGGGCATGGCCGAGATCGGCTGGGTGCCCGTCGACGACCTGGGCCGCCTGGACGGCGACATGGACGCCGACATGCCCGCCAACGCCACCCTCGACATCAACGCCATCGTCACCGACGGCGAGGACGGCCCGCAGCTGGGCGCGGCCTTCTCCTACCCGCGCGGTCTGCTGGAGCGCGAGCGGGTGCAGGAGTTCGCCGACCTGTTCGTGGCAGCGCTGACCGCGCTGGCCGCGCACGCCGAGCGGCCGGAGGCGGGCGGTCTCACGCCGTCCGACCTGCCGCTGGTCCGGGTCGCGCAGTCCGACATCGAAGTCTGGGAACGGAACTACCCCGCCCTGGGCGACGTGTGGCCGCTCTCGCCGCTGCAGTCCGGTCTGCTGTTCCACGCGCTGCTCACCCAGAACACGGTGGACGTCTACACCATTCAGACCGTGCTCGACCTGAGCGGTGTGGTGGACGTGGACCGTTTGAAGGTGGCCGCGCAGGCCATCCTCGACCGGTACCCGAGCCTGCGGACCGCGTTCGTCACCGACGCCGACGGTCAGGCCCACCAGGTCGTGCTGGATCGCGTGGAAGCACCGTTCCATGTCATCGACCTGACGGATCTGCCCGAGGCCGAACGCAATCCGCGCATGCGGGAGATGATCGAGGCCGATCGCGCCGATCACTTCGACCTGTCCGCGGCGCCGCTCATGCGGTTCACCGTGTTCCGGATCAGCGACGACCTGGTGCACCTGGTCATCACCACCCACCACATCCTGGTGGACGGCTGGTCCATGCCGCTGCTCATGCAGGACCTGCTGGTGCTGTACGCGGTGCGCGGCGACGCGTCGGTGCTGCCGCGGGTGCCGTCGTTCCGGAACTACCTGGCCTGGCTGGCCGGACGGAACCGGGACGAGTCGATCGAGGCGTGGAAGCGCGCCCTGGCCGGGGTCACCGAGCCCACCCAGCTCGCGCCGGCCGCCGCCCGTGACGAGAACTACGAGATCGGCCGCTACACCGTCGACATCGACGCCGACCGCACCCGCGCGCTCACCAAGCGCGCCGGGGAACTCGACGTCACGCTGAACACGCTGATCCAGACCTCCTGGGCGGTGCTGATCGGGCGCCTCACCGGGCGCAGCGACGTGGTGTTCGGCGCCACCGTCTCCGGCCGCCCCGGCGACCTGCCGGGCGTGGAAGCCATGGTGGGTCTGTTCATCAACACGGTGCCGGTGCGCATCCGGGTCGACGATCGCCTGACCATCGGCGGGCTGCTGCGGCGCGTCCAGAGCGATCAGGCCGACCTGCTCGAGCACCACCACATCGGGCTCACCGAGATCCTGCAATTGGCCGGCGCCGGAGCGGAATTCGACACCATGATGGCGTTCGAGTCCTACCCGGTGGACAAGGACGCGATCGCGGCCGCCAGCTCCATCGACGGCATGTCGGTCAGTGGTGTCGGTATCAACGACAACACCCACTACCCGATGAGCCTGGTCATCATGGCGGGCGAGACCATCGACATCTCCATGCGCTACCTGAGCAGCCGGTTCACCGCCGACGAGGTCGTCATCCTCGCCGCGCGCTTCAACCGGATCCTGGACGCGCTGGTCGGCGACGCCGACGGCCTGGTCGGTGACATCGACATCCTCGATGCCACCGAACGCGCCCGCATCCTCGCCGAAAGCGCCGTCACCCCGGCCGATTCCGCGGCCGACGCGGCGCGGGTGGGCACGGCGACCGTGGCCAACGTGCTGGCCGAGGTCGTCGAGGAGGACCCGCAGGCGCCCGCCCTGCTGTCCGGCGGCGAGGAGATCGCGTACCACGTCCTGGACCGCCGCAGCTCCCAGCTGGCGCGTCTGCTCATCGACCGCGGCGCGGGCCCCGGCGACGTCGTCGCCGTCGCCCTCCCGCACTCGGTCGACGCGGTCGTGGCGGTCTGGGCCATCCAGAAGGCCGGTGCCGCGGCACTGTTCGCCGACACCCTCTCCTTCGGCGACATCCTCGCCGCCGGAGCCGGTTTCGGCATCGCCCTGGAACCCGCGGCCAGCTCGGTCCGCTGGCTGGTCCCCTCGGACCCCAAGGTCCAGGCGGACCTGACCGCCCGCCCGGCGCACCCGGTCTCCTACACCGACCGAGTCCGCCCGCTGTCCGAAACCGACCCGGCCTTCATCTACCGCCACGCCGACACCTGGGCCACCCTCACCCAGTCCGAGGCCCTCGACCGCGCGGCCACCCTGCGCGCCGACCACGAGATCGACTACGAGTCGACCACGTACACCACCGCCTCCACCGGCACCGCGGCCATCGACGAGTTCCTGTCGTCGTCGACCGCGGGCGCGCTCGCCGTCCTCCCCACCGGCGACATCCCCGCCGACCTGGAAGACGGCGAGGTGACCCACTGGTTCACCACCGAGGCCGACCCGGCGGCCGAAGCGGGCGACGAAATCCGCGTCATCCCCAGCTAGCGGCAACTCGCCGGTGACGAACGAACAAATGTTCGTCACCGGCGAGTCGTCTGCTGAACCGAGCTAGCCTCGACTTCGCCGGCGGTGGTTTCGGACTTCAGCTGCGAATCAGGGGGTGTTTGCCTTGGCGATGCCGGTACAAGAGCTGGACAATTCGACTATGCACGTGCCCGCTTCCGATCACTGGACCGCTGCCGATCTCGACCATCTCCCCGAGAACGGACTCAGATACGAGGTCCTCAATGGTCAGCTCGTCGTGAACGCCGCGCCCAAACCGATCCACCAGCGGTTCGTTTCCGTGCTGGGGAGAATCCTGGAGGAGGCGCTACCCGAAGGGCTCTACATGATCCCTGGTGTCGGCGTCCTGATCGGTGACGACGAGCCGATTCCGGATCTGCTGGTCTGTGCTGGGCCGATCGCGTGGGATGACCGGGGGATACCTGCCGCGCAGGTACAGCTCGTGGTGGAGATCGTCTCGAGGTCTACCGCCGCGATGGATCGCCGGATCAAACCGGACCTCTACGCGGACGCGGGAATCCCCAACTATTGGCGGCTGGAGACCGCTCGCTTCAAGGGCCAATTGCCCGGCGAGGAACTGCCGATACTGTTCGCCTACGCGCTCGCCGACACCGGAGAGTACGAACTGGTGCGGCGCGCCGCCACGGGATCCAAGGTCGTCATGCAGCGGCCCTTCGAAATCGCTTTCGACACAGCGAGACTCCTGCCCTAGCCGCGGTCCGGGCGCGGGTTCGTTGCGCTGTGAGAGCCGCTCGCGATAACTCGTTGAACAGCGGGTTCGGACGTATCGTGGGCAAGGCGCCGTGGGGGCGCGCGCGAAGGAGGGGCTGTGACGACCAATGGGCAGATGGCGCTCGAGCTGAGCGGGCTGTACAGGAGATTCGGCGGGCCCTGGGTGGTCGAGGGCGTGAGCCTGGCGGTGCCGCCCGGGTCGTTCTTCGGGCTGGTGGGGCCCAATGGCGCTGGGAAGACGACCACCCTGTCGATGGCGGTGGGGTTGTTGCGGCCGGACCAGGGGCTGGCGCGGATCTTCGGGCACGACGTGTGGGCGGACCCGGTCGCCGCGAAGGCCGTGGTCGGGGTGCTGCCCGACGGGATGGCCTTGCCGGAGCGGCTGACCGGGCGCGAGCTGTTGAACTTCACCGGGCTGCTGCGCGGGATGGACAAGGCGACCGTGGTCGGCCGGGCGGACGAACTGCTGCACGTGCTGGAGCTCGACGGCGCGGAAAACACTGTGGTCGTGGACTATTCGGCCGGTATGCGGAAGAAGATCGGGCTGGCCACAGCGCTGCTGCACGCGCCGAAACTGCTGGTATTGGACGAGCCGTTCGAAGCCGTGGATCCGGTGTCGGCGGGGACCATCCGGACGATCCTGCAACGGTTCGTGGCCGCCGGGGGATCGGTGGTCCTGTCCAGTCACGTGATGGCCCTGGTGGAATCGATCTGCGATCGGGTGGCCGTGATCAACCGGGGCCGCGTGGTCGCGGGCGGCACCCTCGCCGAGGTCCGTGGCGACGGGACCCTGGAGGAGGCGTTCGTGCGGCTCGTCGGCGGGCGGGTCGGCGGCGAGGAGGGGCTGTCGTGGTTGGCGTCCTGATCCGGATGCGGCTGCGCATCATCGGACGCAGCCTGCGCGAGACCCGGTCGGCGCTGAACTTCGTGCTGGGCAGCATCTTCGGGCTGCTGGCGGCCCTGTTCACGGCGCTCATCATCGCCACGGGACACGAGAGCGTACACGGCGGCGTGACCATCGCCGCGGCGTTGTTCGGGGCATGGACTCTGGGCTGGATCTGCGGGCCGGTCGTCACCGGAACCAGCGACGAAACCCTGCAACCCGAGCAGTTCCGGTTGCTGCCGTTGACGACTCGGGAACTCGCCTACGGGCTCGGGGCCGCCGCGTTCGTGGGGCCCGCGCCCATCGTCAACCTCATCGCCTTCGGCGGGCTGGTACTGCTGGGAGCTCAGATCGGCTGGGCCGCAGCCGGAATCGCGGCGCTCGGCGCGGTCCTGCAACTCGTGTTCGTGGTGCTGCTGGCCCGCGTGGTGGTGGCCTGGCTGGGCGCGGCCATGCGCTCCCGGCGTGGCAAGGATCTGGGCGTGCTGTTCGCGGCGCTCATCGGGTTGGCGTACTACCCGCTGAACCTGCTCATCACCACGGCCGGGCCGAAACTCGACGGCGACCGCGGCGGCCTGTCCATCCTGCTGCGCTCGGTCCCGTCGGGCTGGGCCCCGTACGCCGTCGAGGCCGCCTCCCGCGGCGACTACCTGCTCGCGCTGCTGGCACTGCTGGGTCTGGCCCTGCTGTCGCTGGTGCTGTGGCAGTCGTGGGCGGTGCTGCTGGAACGCCGGCTCACCACCCCGCCCGCACCCGAGGCCCAGATGGTCGACACCGGCGGCGGCCTGCTCGATCGCTTCCTGCCCACCACTCCGGTCGGCGCGGTGGTCGCCAAGGAACTACGCACCTGGTGGCGGGACGGCCGCCGGCGCGCGGCCCTGATCCCGCTGCTGATCATCGGTTTCGTGCTGCCGATCTTCCTGTCGGTCCGCAACGGCGGTAGCGGGACCATCGCGTTCTCGGGCGCTTTCGTGGTGTGGCTGGCCACCATGTCCAGTACCAACCTGTACGGATTCGACGGCACGGCGGTCTGGCAAACGCTGGTGACGCCGGGCGCGGCCCGGGCGGACGTGCGCGGCCGGGCCTACGCCTGGGCTCTGCTGGTCGGGCCGGTCTCCGTGATCTCCACGCTCGTCCTGCCCGGCGCGCTCGGGCTGGCCCACCTGTATCCGTGGGCGATGTCCACGCTGCCGGTGCTGTTCGGTGTGGGTGTGGGGGCCGTCGTGTACCTGTCCACCCACGCCGCCTTCGCGCTGCCGCCGCAGCGCGGAAATCCGTTCGCGGGCACCGGGAACCCCGGCTGCATGAAGATGCTCATGCAGTTGGCGGTGGGCGTGGTGCAGCTGCTGGCCGCCGCTCCCGCCCTGGCCATCCTGGGAGTCGGTGCCTACCTGCACAATTCGCTCGTGCAATGGGCTGCCCTGCCGGTCGGTGTGCTGCTCGGTGTACTCGCCGCGCTGCTGGGAATCCGCTTGGCGACCACCCGATTGGCGGAGCGGGGTCCGGAACTGCTGGCCGAGGTGAAACCGCGCTGACCACCGCTACTCACCCCGCCGCCGATCATCGGCCCGGAATCGGGTAGCGCACTGAGGCCCTGCGGGAAGCGGGATTACGCGGACCGGGCACCCGCCGGGGCGTCCACCAGGGACAGGCCGTCGCCCACGCGATCCCGAAGGCCCGCGCGGATGATCCGGTCGGCCCGGAACCGGGCTGCGGCACAACGCATCACGGTTCCTCCGCCGCCCCGACCCGCTTCCGCAATCTGATGACCCGCGAGATCGCCATCGTGCAGCGCAATGACGTGGAACAGAACGCCCGCCTGTTCGCCCTGGTCAACGCCGCCCTTGCGGGAACCGCGATCCGGTGCGGGGACGACGCCGCCTTCGTCGGCACGACCTTCCGGACCATCGTCGGCTACTACGCCGCCGCCGACGGTCCCGAAAGCCTCACCGACGATCTGTGGGTCGCCGGGTTGCGGCAGGATCAGGCCGCCGGACCGCGCGTGCCCTGAAAAGCGGGCGGCAGCGCGGTGAGATCCACCGTCTCCGCCATCGCCTGGGCTCCCGCGTCATTGAGGTGCATGCCGTCGCCGCCGTCGAGGTCGGGACGGATGAAGTCCGGCCGGGCCGGATCCTCCACCGCCGCGGCCACATCGAAGACGGCGTCGAACACGTCGGTGCCGCGCAGCCACTCGTTGACCACGTTCCGGACCGGAACGCCGTCCTCCAGCGAGAGTCCGGGGTAGATCGCCCCGGCGAACGGCCCGATGGTGTTGGCGTACACCGGAAGTCCGGCCGCGTGGGCCCGCTCGGCCAGCGCGGTGAACCCGGCGATCAGCGCCTCGGCGGTGGCGGTCCCGGCCAGGATGAGGTCGTTGATGCCGAAGTTGGCCCACACGGCCGCGACCCCGGGCACCGACAGCACGTCCCGCTCGAATCGGGCCAGGCCGTGCTCGCCGATCTCGTCGGTCAGCAGCCGGTTGCCACTGATGCCCTGGTTCACCGCCCACCCGGCGGCCAGCCGCTCGTTGAGGACATCCACCGAGCGCCGGTTGGCGGCGTGGGTGGAACCGACACCCTCGAACCAGGAGTCGCCGAAGGCGACCAGCACCGGCACGTCGGCATCGACAGCGACGTCGATGCCGGTGAGGAAGAACCGCAACGCGGTCTCCTCGGCATCGGACGGTGCGGCGTCGCCCGTCCGATCGCCGGCGCTGATCCAGCTCGAATCCATCGGGAACTGGGCGAACGCGGGTCGAGTCGGCTCCGGCAGGTACACGCTGACCGCCAGTTCCGCGCCCGCCTCCACCGGCAGCTCGACCGGATCGCTGACCAGATCGGCCCCGGCCGGGATCCGCGCCGATGCGGACCCCGCGAACCGCACCTCGCTATCGGTCTCCGCCACGATCTCGCCGCCCGCCTTGCGGAGAGCGACCCGGGCCGCCCCGATCACCAGGTCCTCGGTTCCGTACCGATTGGTCAGCCGGACCCGCAGGCTCGACCCACCGCCGGCCACCCGCACCACCTGGCGGACCGTCTCGTCGGCGAAGTCCCGCGGCTCGGCCAGCTTGATCTCCTCGGCCGGATTCACCAGCGGCGCACGGAATCCCGCTGCCCAGTGCTGTGTCGTCATGAGAACCTCCATTTAGTTGCGGTGCGGAATATTGCGCTGACAACAAGATAGCGCATTTGTTCCGCGTGTCAACTATCCCCAGCGAAATCATCTGGTTTACGCTGGTCGGCGTGGATCCCAAGCATCTCTTCGACGACCCCCGGCTGACCGCCGTCGGCCTGCTCTACGAGGCCCACGAGGGGCTCATCGCCCGGCTCGAGGAGACCTGGAAGAGCAATGGACTCTCCGGTCTCGACCTCAATGCCCTGATGCGCCTGAGTCGCTCACCGGGTCGCCGGCTGCGCATGACCGACCTGGCCACCCAGACCGGCTTGTCCACCAGCGGCGTCACCCGTCTGGTGGACCGCCTGGAACGCAACGGCTTCGTGCGCCGCGAACCCGACCCCGCCGACCGTCGCAGCTCCTATGCCGTCCTCACCGCCGCCGGGGCCACCCGCGTCGCCCGCGTGCTGCCCGCCTACCTGGACGGCATCGACCGCTGGTTCACCAGCCTGCTCACCCCCGCCCAGCTCGACGACCTCACCGCGAGCCTGCGCGTGATCCGCGACGCCACCAATGCCGCGGCCACTCAGATCTCGGAATGAGCCGACATTCCGCACAACCGTCGCGGCGGGCGCGCAGGCGGTAACTTGCGAACCGCAGGGTGTGTCTTCTTTGCGGTGAGAAAGTGGGACGGAATGACGACCGAACGTGCGCTGGTCATCGGCGGCGGTGGTGTGGCGGGGATTTCCTGGGCGACCGGCATCGTCGCCGGGCTCGCCGACGCGGGGGTGGATGTGACGGGGGCGGACCTGCTCCTCGGGACGTCGGCGGGGTCGAACGTGACCGCGCAGCTCGGCAGCGGGACCGAGCTCGCGGAACTGGTGCGGCGGCAGGTCGATCCGGCGGTGCAGAGCCGCGAGATCGTGCCGTCCATGGAGAAGTTCGCCGGACTCTGGGAGACCATGACGGCGATCATCGAAGAGACGCAGGGGGATTCGCCCGAGCGGCGGCAGCGGATCGGGGCGCTCGCGCTGACCGCCGAGACCGTCCCCGAGGCGGACCGCCGGGCCGTGATCGAGACCCGGCTGCCGGTGCACGAGTGGCCCGCCCGCGACCTGCGCATCGTCGCGGTCAACGCCGAGACCGGGGAACCTCGGGTCTTCGACAAGGACTCCGGGGTCGCGCTGGTCGACGCCGTGCTGGCCAGTTCGGCGGTACCCATGGTGTGGCCGTGCGCCACCATCGACGGGGTGCGCTATACCGACGGGGGCGTCCGGACCTCGGTGAACGCCGACCTCGCCACCGGCTACGCCCGGGTGCTGGTGATCGCGCCGATGCCCGACGAGGAGCTCGAGGCCCAGGTCGCGGGACTGGTCGCGGCCGGGGCGCGGGTCGAGGTGATCGCGCCCGACGAGGCGGCCACCACCGCCTTCGGACTCAATCCCCTCGACACCGCCACCCGGCTCCCGTCACTGGAAGCCGGTCGCGCCCAGGGCAAGTCGGACGCGGCGCGGATCGCCGCGCTCTGGCAGGACTGATCGAGCGGGATCGGCCTCAGCCGACGGCGCCGGCCGCCAGCGCCGCCTTCCAGCCGCCGTATTCGCTGATGTCCTTGGCGGATTCGGCGGCCGCACCGGCGCAGCCGAAACCGGTGTGCCAGGTGCCGTCGGCCAGCTCGACGGCACCGAGCTGCATCGGGGCGGGCAGATTCGCGAGGAAGCGGCCGAGGGCGGCGGGGGAGAGCAGCCAGCGCTCCCCGGCCACCGCGACGCCGGATTCGATCGCGGCGACGCGAGTTACGGCCGGTTTGGGCGGGACCGTGTCGAGCGCACCGAGGCGGTAGTGCGGGGCGGTCTCGACCGGGCCGCCCCAGCGGGCGCCCAGCTCGATCAGCTGGTGTTCGAGGGGCTGTCCACGCAGATGCGCGCCGAAGACGATCAGGTCCTGCACGGGCGCGACGGCCGTCGGCCAGCACCGGTCGAGCGGCGTGCCGGTGATCAGCGCGGCGATATCGATCGCGACGGCGTCCTCGAACGCGCGGGCCAGCACCGTCACCCCGAAGTGCGGCTCCTGGGTGGGGACCGCCACCGCGCACAGGTCGAAGAGGTTGCAGAAGTTCGTGTACGTGCCCAGCCGGGAGTTGACGCCGATCGGGTCGGCGGCGACCTCGGCGATGGTCGGGTGGACCGGCACGGTCGGCGTCAGCAGCACGTCCGCGCCCGCGAGGCTCGCCATGGCGGTGGCGCGCAGGCGTTCCAGTGCGGCGAGATCGGTGACCAGCCGGTGCGCGGGCAGGTCGCGGGCGGCCCGGATGATGGAACCGACTGTGGGATCGGCGGATTCGGGATGCGCGTCGACGAACTCCCCGACCGCGGCGTAGCGTTCCGCGACCAGCGCGCCCTCGTAGAGGAGCTTCGCGGCGGCCAGGAACGGCGTCGGATCGATTTCGACAATGGTCGCGTCCGCATCGCGCAGCGCCGCGACCGTGCGCTCGACAGCGGTGTGCCACCGCGGATCCAGGTCCGGCAGCGTGCCGAAGACGGCCACCACGGGCTGGGGCGGAGCGGCCAGGCGGGTGTCGGCGGGCCACGGGCGGTCCCCGGCCCCAGCGGCCATCACCCGCATGGCGCGGTCGGCCAGGCTCAGGTCGGCGGCGAAGATCGTCACGCAGTCGTAGGACCGGCACGCGGGCACCACGCCCGCGGTCGAGATCACGCCCACCGTCGGCTTGATGCCGACCAGGCCGTGCAACGCGGCCGGGACGCGTCCCGAACCCGCGGTATCGGTGCCGATGGCGATATCCGCCTCGCCCGCGGCCACCGCCACCGCCGAGCCGGAACTCGAACCGCCCGAGACGTATCCGGGCCGTAGCGGGTTCTCGACGACGCCGTACGGCGAGCGGGTGCCGACCAGGCCGGTGGCGAACTGATCGAGATTGGTCTTGCCGACCACGACCGCGCCCGCCGCCCGCAGCGCCGCCACCGCGGGCGCGTCCCGCTCCGGGGTGTAGGCGAAGTCGGGACAGGCCGCGGTGGTCGGCAGTCCCGCCACGTCCACATTGTCCTTGACGGCCAGTCGCAGCCCAGCCAGAGCTCCCGCGGCGGAGGCGAGGTCGGCGGCCACCTCGGCATCGTCGCGGCGGTGAATCCACGTGGTCATTCGTGCTCCCGGATCAGGTCGGAGTGGTGGGATCGGGTCAGGGCGTTTCGGCGAGTTCGCCCGCCTCGCGCCAGGAGTTGCGTTCGGCGGTGAAGGCGTCGGCCTGCCGGGCGCGGAAGTCCGCGATGGAGGCGGCGTTGTCGGCCAGGAACTTCCGGTAGTCGACGAGCCGGAACTCGCCGTCCTCGGCCAGCAGTCGCCCCCGCCCGGCGGCGGTGTCGGCGCGCAGGTCGAGCAGCTCCTCGGCACTCACCGGATACCAGCTGATCCGGTCGAAATAGCGCAGCAGCCACGGGTCTTCGCCGATCCCGCTGGAGCGGTGGTTCCACACCTGGGTGGTGCGGCCGACGAACTGGTAGCCGCCGGGACCCTCCATGCCGTAGATGCACAGGTACGCGCCGCCGATGCCGACCGCGTTCTCCGGCGTCCAGGTGCGGGCCGGGTTGTACTTGGTGGTGACCAGCCGGTGCCGGGGATCGGTGGGGGTGGCGACCGGCGCGCCCAGGTAGACGTCGCCGAGGCCCAGCACCAGGTATTCGGCGGCGAAGACGGTGTCGAAAACCTCGTCCACGGAAGCCAATCCGTTCATCCGGCGGATGAACTCGATATTCCACGGGCACCACGGGGCGTCGGCGCGCACGCCGTGCATGTACCGGGTGATGGCCTCCCGGGTGGACGGGTCGTCCCAGGACAGCGGCAGGCGCACCGTGCGGCTCGGGACCACCAGCCGGTCGGCGGAGGGCAGGTCGGCCTCCACCTCGGCCAGCAGGTCCAGCAGCTTGCGGGTGGGCAGGCGATCGGGATCATTGCGCACCTGCAGCGACCGGACGCCCGGGGTCAGCTCGGTGATGCCCGGTTCGGCGCGTTCCAGCAGCGCCTGGTGCAGGGCGTGCACGCGGGCGCGCAGCTCCAGATCCAGTGTCATATCGCCGTATTCGACGAGCAGGCCGTCATTGCCCGCACGGCGGTAGGTGACGGCGGTGTCCGCGCCGTCGCGGCGGGCCAGCACGCCGTCGTCGCCGTCGCCGCCGGTGGACAGCACCACCGGCCAGGCGGCGCGGCGCTCGGCTCCCAGTTCCCGCAGCGACGCCGCGCGTTCGGCGCGCACCGGCACGAAGCGCACGCTGTCACCCGGGGTGAGCTGGCCCAGCTTCCAGCGATCGGCGGCGACCACGGTGACCGGGCAGACGAACCCGCCCAGACTGGGGCCGTCCGGGCCGAGCAGGATCGGGGTGTCGCCGGTGAAGTCCAGCGCGCCGACGGAATACGCGGTGTCGTGGATGTTGGAGGGGTGCAGGCCCGCCTCGCCGCCGTCCAGGCGCGCCCACTGCGGCTTCGGCCCGATCAGCCGGACACCGGTCCGATCGGAGTTGAAATGCACCTCGTAGTCGGTGCCGATGATGGTGTCGAAGTCGGCGCGGGTGAAGAACTCCGGCGCACCGTGCGGGCCCTCGGTGACCGCCAGCTCCCATCGCCGGGTCAGCACCGGCTGATCGTCGCCGGGCACCCCGGCCGTCACCCGGCCCGCCGGGCCGAGCTCGAACCCGTCGTCGGCCGCCAGCGCCCGCCCGGTACCGCCGCCGAACTTGCCGAGCGTGAAAGTCGAACGGCTGCCCAGGTATTCGGGCACCTCGATTCCGCCGGCCACCAGGACGTAGCACCGCATGCCCGGTCCGCGCACCATGCCGACATCCAGCACCCCGCCCGCGGGCACCAGCACGCTGCGCCACTGCCGGACCGCGCGGCCGTTCACCGTGACCGGCGCCGGCGCGCCCGTCACACACACCCAGGTGTCGGTGTCGAAGCGCAGCGCCGGACCACCGAGCGTGCACTCCAAACCCGCCGCGCCCTCGGGATTCCCGAGCGCCCGATTGCCCAGCCGGAACGACAGGTCGTCCATCGGGCCCGATGGCGGCACGCCCACGTGCCAGTAGCCGACCCGGGCGGGCCAGTCCTGCACCGTCGTCTGCATGCCCGGGCGGACGACCCGGAAAGCCGGTGCGGGGGAGGAGTTCTCGGTCACGGCGAGATCGGGGAGCACGGCCGTCATCGGGTCACCACCATGCGGACGGGCGTCGGGTCGAAACCGTTGCAGGGATTGTTGATCTGCGGGCAGTTGGAGACCAGCACCAGGGTGTCGATCTCGGCGCGCAAGGTGATGGTCTTGCCGGGCGCGGACAGGCCGTCCACGATGCCCAGCGTCCCGTCCGCCTCGACCGGAACGTTCATGAACCAGTTGATGTTCGAGACCAGGTCCCGTTTGCCCAGCCCCCACTTCAGGCCCTCGGCCAGGAAGTTCTCCACGCAGGCGTGCTGATGGCGGGTGTGGTGGCCGTAGCGCAGGGTGTTGGACTCCTGCGAGCACGCGCCCGCCACGGTGTCGTGATTGCCGACCTCGTCGGCGGCCACCGTCATCAGCGGGGTCCCCGCCTCGGTGAGCAGCACGCTGCCGGTCGTGAGGAAGATATTGCGCTGCGCGGTCACGGTGGCCTGGGCGCTGTAGCGGTCGGCGTGGTCGGCGGCGTTGTAGAGCAGGCAGTCCACGGCCTGATTGCCGTGCAGGTCGATGATCTCCAGCTGCTCCCCGGCCCGGACGACGGCCGACCAGGGGGCGCGGGCGGGGACGGTCTCGTCGAGGACCACGATGCGGTCGGTGGTGGTGATCATGCGCGGACCTCCAGAGTGCGTGCGTGCCAGTCCTGTTCGGTGTTCTCCACCGCGCGCAGGTATTCCGGATCGGAGTCGGGGGGCAGGGCGAGGTCGGTGGGCGCGGCCCAGGCCACGACCTCGAGCGGGGTCACCGGCGTGGGATCGAGGGGGTGCTCGGCATTGGCGATCAGCAGTGTTACCGGCAGGTGGATCAGCAGGTCGACCGCCGCGCCCGCGCCCGCGCCGCCGGTGCCGGTCAGCGCGCCATCGGATGCCACGCGCACGCCCCGGAAGAACGACACCGTCGGACCGATGTCGCGGGGGTCCAGTCCTTGCTTGACCCCGGCCATCTTCAAGCCCTGGCGTGCGGCGGGAGACGGACCGCACAGGGTGTCGTGCTGCCCGGAGGTGTCCGGGAGAACGGTGGCCAGCACCCGGCCCTGATCCGACAGCAGCGGATGGCCTTCGCCCAGGTACGCCTGCCACGGCACCTTCACCGTGTCCGCGACATTCAGCCGCTCCCACGGTGATTCGGCCCGCAGCAGCAGGACGTGCGCGCACGCCCCACCCTCCGGGTCGGACAACCGCACCCGGGTGCCGCGGGCCAGCACGACATTCGCGTAGCCGCCGGCCGGAATGCGCTGGGCGAAGGTGACGGTCGCGGCGTCGATGTCGGCGGGCAGACTCGGTCCGTGGCCGGCGGCGGCCGCCGCCTGCGCGCGGGCGTGATCACGCGCTCCGGTCGTATTCGCTGTGGTCATTACTACTCCGTTCCTCGGGGGTCGCCGGAATCCCGGCCATGGTCGGCTCGGCGCTCGCGCCACCGGCGGTAAGCCCGGCGCAGCAGGTCGTCGAGCACCATGGCCAGTTCCGGGCGACCGTGCAGACGTGGGTCGGGTTCCGGCGAGATCATCGGGATGCCCTGCGGGTCAGGCGATCTGGGCGACCGGCTCGGTGACCGGTACGCGGGCGGGCGTCACCAGCCGGTGCACCACCGCCCCCACCGCCAGCGTGACCACGACGAACAGCGGTGCGGCCCAGAGCATCCACCAGCCGCCACCGCTGGGGGTGTAGACGGCGCTGCGCGGCCAGGCCAGGTTCACCGCCATGGCGACGCCCCAGACGACGGCCAGCGCGTTGATCGCGATGCCGTAGCGGCCCAGCGCGAAGAGCTTGGTGCCCGCGGCGTCACCGGCCACGTCGGCGGGCCAGCCCTTGATCCGGCGCACCAGCAGCGGCACCGTCACCAGCAGGTAGGCGAGGTAGAGCATGACGATGCAGACACTGGCCAGGGTCGCGAAGATGGCCGCGTTGCCCAGGTTCAGCAGCAGCAGGCCGATGCCGAGCACGCCGATCGCCATCGCGGGCCACACCGGGGTGCCGAAGCGGGGGTGCACGGCCGCCAGCTGCTTGGAGAACGGGAGCCGCTCGTCGCGGGCCATGGAGAACAGCAGTCGTGAGCCCGCCGTCTGGATCGCCAAGGTGCACACCGTGATCGCGCAGGCCACGCACGCCAGCACCACCTTGCCGGGTGTGGTGTCCAGCTTGGCCTCGATCACGTACGCCAGGCCGCCGCTCGCCAGTGAGCCGTCGGACAGGCTCGGGGCGGCCATCAGCGCGCCCAGCAGGATGAGTCCGCCGCCCAGCGCCGATACCGCCAATGCGGACAGGATGGTGCGCGGCGCCACCTGCCGGGGGTTCTTGGTCTCCTCGGAAAGCTCACCGGCGGAGTCGAATCCGACCATCACGTAGGCGGCCATCAGTCCCGAGGCCAGGAACGCGGCCCAATAGGGCCCTGCCGCCGCCTGATCGGTGTGGGTGACCACGCCCGGGCCGCGATCGGTGTGGGTGAAGAAGACCGCGATCACCGCGAGCACGCCGATGATCTCGATGGTGACGCCGAGGGAGTTGATCCGCGCCATCCAGTCGATGCCGATCACATTGATCAGCGTGGTGAGCGCCAGCAGCGCGCTGCCCAGCAGCACCGCGTTCGAGGCCCCGTCGCGGGAGGTGAGAGCGGTGTCGGTGCCGATCAGCTGGAAGCCGGACCAGATGGTCGGCAGCACCACCTGCAACGCGATGGCGGCGGCCGCGGCGGTCACGATCTGCGCGATGATCATCATCCAGCCCGCGAACCAGCCCACCACCTCCCCGGCCAGGCGGCGCGACCACTGATAGATGCAGCCCGAGATCGGGTAGCGGGCGGCCAGTTCCGCGAAGTTCAACGCCACCAGGAACTGGCCGGCGAAGACGATCGGCCAGGTCCAGAAGAAGGCCGCGCCTCCGAAGGAGTACCCGAAACCGAAGAACTGGAAGATCGTGGTCAGGATGGAGACGAAGGAGAAGCCGGCCGCGAAGGAGGCGTAGCGGCCGAGTTTGCGGTGCAGCACCGGCTGATAGCCGAAACGCGCCAGATCGGTGCTGTCGGCGCTGGTATCGGGACCGGTCGGGGAGCCCGGGGTGAGGGCTTCGGCGGAGGCAACCATGGGCGGTGAGTCTTTCCCGAGGCGAATATCTATCGATTGAAAGGTTTCCATCCGCGATCGCCGCTCCGGTGACGCCGATGTATCGGGTGCGTGGCCCGCCGTAACTTCTGCATTGCCGGTATTTCTATCAAGTGACAGGAACCTCACCCGCCAGGTCGCGGTGACGGTAGGACAGAATGAAAAGGTGACCCAACTCGGACCCGGCCGGCCCAGGCTCGAACCGCGTCGGCGCGCGGGCCAGACGCCGCGTGCCGAAATCCTCGACGCCGCCGCCGAATTGTTCACCAGCCACGGGTACGGAAACACCTCCACCCGGGCGGTCGCCGACGCCGTCGGCATCCGGCAGGCCTCGCTGTACCACCACTTCGCCGCCAAGGACGACATCCTCGACGCGCTGCTCGCCGAAACGGTCACCGCACCACTGGAATTGGCGGGCACCCTCGCCGAACGTCCCGAACCCGCCGCCGTGCGGCTCTACGCGCTGGCCTGGTTCGACGTCAGTCAGCTGTGCGCCGGCCGCTGGAACCTCGGCGCGCTGTACCTACTACCCGAGCTGCGCAGCGAACGCTTCGCCCGCTTCCGGGAACGCCGCGACGAACTGCGCGGTCATTACGAGACCCTGGCCGCCGCCGTCATCGCCGAGGCCGCGACGGGCGCGGTCGCCGGCGCCGAACGACTGCCGTTCCGGCTGGTCGAATCGGTGATCAATATGCGCTCCGACGAGGGCGCGGCGCCCGAGTACGCCGAACAACTCATCCCCGACGCCATCCTGCGGCTGCTCTGCTGGACCGGCCCGCTCGCCGAGAACCGGCTCGCCGCACTCGAATTGGCGCGCGAACTGCGCCCGGCGGTACACCGGGCGCCGTCGAACTGAGCCGGTCGGCTCAGGACTTGCCCTTCGAGGTGCCCCACTTCAGGCCCCAGCCGTAGGCCTGATCGACCGCCATCTTGCCCCAGAACTTGCGGCCCTCCGGCGGTCGGATGAACCGGCCCTCGCGGCGCACCACCAGCTCGCCGCCGATGTTCTCGATCAGCGCCAGCACCATCTCGCGCGAATCGTCCTGGCAGCCGCCCACTTCCATCTCGATCGGCGGGGCGTCGCGCGGGAACAGGGTCGCGGTGGCGTGCACGCCACGGAAATCCTGGGCGCCCTCGTAGATCGAGGCGAACACCAGGACGCGGCGGAAGGCCGCGGTCTGGTCCAGATTGATGGCCAGGTTCTCGCCCGTCGCGCTGCCGCCGGTGCGGTCGTCCTGATCCAGCGCGATGAACGGCGGCTTGGTGAGATTGCCGAACGTGTCCAGCGCGCTGACACAGCCGCGGGAACCGTCCGTCAGCTCCCAGAAGGCGCACAGGTCCAGATCCAGGCCGCCCTGCGCGCGTTTGCGCCCGAACAGGCCGCCCGAACTCGGGACCGACCAGTTCAGGTTGACCCGCATGATGCCGCCGGTCGCGCCCGCCTTGGTCAGCGAGACCGCGGGGGCCTCCTTGGTCAGCGAGATCTTGGCCAGGTTCACCCGCGCCGCGGGCGCGGGCGGCGGCCCGGGAGCGAACTGCTGTGGCGGTGGGGGCGCGAATTGCTGCGGCGCGGGCGGGGGAGCGAACTGCTGCGGCGGCGGTGGCGGCGCGAACTGCTGCGGCGCGGGCGGCGGTGTGAACGGTTGCGGGGGAGCGGCCGGCTGCGGCGGAATCGGCTGCGGGGCGGGCGCATCGTCGACGGTGATGCCGTAATCGGTTGCGAGTCCGGCGAGTCCGGAGGCGTAGCCCTGTCCGACCGCGCGGAACTTCCAGCCCCCGTCGCGGCGGTACAGCTCACCCAGCACGAACGCGGTCTCGGAGGTGGCGTCGGCGCTGTCGAACCGGGCCAGCTCCATCCCGCGGGCATCCACCAAACGCACGTGCAGGCCCCGGAATTGGGCGAAGGTGCCGCCGTCCGCGGAGGCGGCCAGCACGATGCTGTCGATCTGCGGCTCCACGCGCGGCAGATCCACCGACAGCGCGTCGACCACCACGGGTCCGGGCTGCTTGCCCCGGTGGTGCACGGCGCCGGAGGCGTGCGCGGGCTGGTTGTAGAACACGAAATCGGCGTCCGAGCGGACCCGCCCACCGGCCAGCAGCAGCGCGGAGGCGTCGGCGTCGGGGACCCCGGGTCCCGATTCCCAGCCCAGTTCGATCCGAACCTCGGAGGCCGCCACCGGAACGTTGGAACCCTTCATCATCGACACGATTTCCAAGTTATCCGATTCCGGCATGCACCGTTCCCCCTTTCCGACCGGCTAATGTTCAGCTGTCCAATACCCTCGGCCTACACTGATCAACGGACATTTCGCGCATAGGTGGCTAACTGAAACATCGGCGTCCACGGACAACTGTTCAGCGGCGGGAGCGACGGATGACGGAAATTCGGCCCGATCTGGGGCGCAAGAAGTGGATCACCCTCGGCGTCTTGGCGCTGGGCCTGGGCATGGTGGTGCTCGACGGCACCATCGTCTCGGTCTCACTGCCGGTCCTCATCGACGAGCTCGGTCTGAATTTCACTCAGGCGCAATGGATCAACAGCATCTACGCGGTGGTCCTGGCCGCGCTGCTGATCACCAGCGGCCGGCTCGGCGACCGGCTCGGGCGGCGCACCATGTTCGCCGCCGGCGTCATCGTCTTCCTGCTCGGCAGCCTGCTCGCCGCGCGGGCGCACAGCGCGGGACCCCTCATCCTCGGACGCGTCATCCAGGGCATCGGCGCGGCGGGCGTCATGCCCGGCACGCTGGCCACCGTGAACGCGCTGTTCCGAGGCCGCGACCGGGCCATCGCCTTCGCGGTGTGGGGCTCGGTCATCTCCGGTGTCGCCGCCATCGGGCCGCTGCTCGGCGGTTGGCTCACCACCTACTTCACCTGGCCCTGGATCTTCCTGGTGAACATCCCGCTGGGCATCGTGGTGCTGATCGGGCTGGTGCTGTTCGTGCCCGAGACCCGCACCGGCAAGAACGCGCCCGGCCTGGACGTGGACGGATTCCTGCTCAGCGCAATGGGTTTCGCGCTGCTGGTGTTCGCGCTCATCGAGGGCCAGACCTACGGCTGGTGGAAACCGCTGCGGGAGTTCCCGATCGCCGGATGGAAATGGCCGGTCAGCGCACCCATCTCACCGATCCCGGTGCTGCTGGTGCTGGGTGTGCTGGCGCTGTACCTGTTCGTGAAGTGGGAACAGCATCGCCATCTGATCGGACGCTCCGCGCTGCTGGATCCCGCGCTGTTCCGGATACCCAGCTTCCGGTGGGGCAATATCACCGCGTTCCTGGTGGCGCTGGGCGAATTCGGCCTGCTGTTCGTGCTGCCGCTGTTCATGGTGAACGTGCTCGGGCTGTCCACCCTCGGCGCGGGCTACGTCCTGGCCGCCATGGCCGTCGGTGCGTTCCTGGCCGCGGGGATCGCCGAAGGGCTGGTGCGGCGCTACGGGCCGGTGCGGGTGGTGCAGCTGGGCCTCGCCTTCGAGGTCGTCGCGGTGGCCCTGGCCGCGCTGTTCGTCACCCCGCACATCTCCGGCTGGTGGCTGGCCGTGCTGCTGATCGGGTACGGCATCGGGCTCGGGATGGCCTCCGCCCAGTTGACCGGGACCGTGCTCGCCGATGTGCCGCCGCGCAATTCGGGTCAGGGCTCGGCGACCCAGAGCACGGTGCGGCAGGTCGGGTCGGCCTTCGGTACCGCGGTCGTCGGTGCGTTGCTGTCCGCGGCCCTGGCGCACGATCTGCCGAGCCGCCTCTCGGCGGTCAAGGATCTGCCGCCGAACGTCGCCGACACCCTCGCCACCGCCACCCGGGAATCCGCGGGTGGCGCCATTCCCGGGGTGCGCGAGCACGGGGGCGGCGCGGCCATCGCGGACGCGCTGAGCCGGGCCTTCACCGACTCCACCCGCACCACCCTGCTGGCCGCCGCGTTGTTCCTGCTGGTGGGCCTGGCCGCGGCCACCCGCATCCCGAACCGGCCCTACACGGGGACCGCCGACAACGTGCCGCCCGACGACTCGCGCGCATTGTCCGACGGCACCGGGGACGATCAGAACAGCTGACGGTCCCGGCGCGGGCCGGACGAACGGGTCGACGTCTCCGGTCACGTCATACCGGTTCTCGGGATCAGTCGATCAGGCCGAGCGCGTGCAGGTGCTGGAAGACCAGCAGCGAACCGGGAGCGACCTCGTCCATGGCGGCGTACTCGGCGAGGGTGAACCAGCGCAGTTCGGCGATCTCGCCCGAGGGCCGCGGCTCCTCGGTGAGCTCGCCCAGGAAGCAGGTCATGTGCAGGCGGGTGCCGGGCGCGTGCCCGTACGCCTCGGCCTCGAACACGCCCAGCTCGCTCACCCCGGCCGTGCCGACCCCGAGCTCCTCGCGAATCTCCCTGTGCAGGGCCGTCTCCGGGGTCTCGCCCGGATCGATCTTGCCGCCCGCCATGTAGAAGACGGTCTTGCCGTCGGACCGAGTCTGCAGCATGCGGCGGTCCCGGATGTGCGCCAGTGCCGCGGTACGAATCACGGCACCCACCCTAACCGGGTACCGATGCGGGCCCGCCGGGGATCACCGCGTGGGCGGGGCGATCTTCCAGTACTCCTGCAACGCCTCGGCGATCTCCGGCAGGATGGTCACCGGAATCCGTCGCTGCCGCAACATGGTTCGGATCTCGGTGATCTGCTCGCGCTTGCGCTGGTCGTAGGCGCCGGCCACCGGGCGGTGCACCGGCGGGATGGACAGCAGCACCAGCTCCCGATGCGGCTCGTCGCCGTCGGTCAGGTCCAGCGCCAGCGTCCAGCGGCCGTGCTCGTCGAGCGCGAACCGCGCCGCCACCACCCGATCCCACGCCACCGTGGACGTGCCCCACGGCGTCCGGCGCACGATCGCCGCCTCGGTCAGCTCCACCCCGTCCCGCCCGAACAGCAGGATCAACAGTCCCACCGCGGCTGCCGCCCCGAAGAACAACCCTGTGAACACCCGATTCGGCCCGAAGACGCCGATCGTGCCGGCGCAGACCACCGCGACCAGGAACACGCCCGCCACCGCGTAAGCGGCAATCCGGCGTCCCGGCACCACGCCCGCCCGCACCATCGCTCATCGCCTCCCGCAACCGACTGCGCGTCACCGTACCCGTCCCGGGTCCCGGGTGCCCGGCGATCTCGACACCGGCGCTGTCGCCGACCTAACCTACGGTGCCCACTCCTACCGCCTCCGGCGGTGTGGGTCAGCATTACCCGAAGGAGCGACCCATGGTGCCAGCCGTCGATCTCGAACGCCGGTTGGGCGACCTGATCGAGGAGTACGGGGTACCCGGTGCGCAGGTCGCGGTCCTGTCCGGCGGCCGGATCACCGACGCGGCCGCCGGGGTCCTCAACACCGCGACCGGCGTTGCGGCGACCACCGATTCGGTGTTCCAGATCGGCTCGATCACCAAGCCGTGGACCGCGACCCTGATCATGCAGGCCGTCGCCGAGGGCCTGCTCGACCTCGACGCCCCGGTACGCCGCTACCTGCCCGAATTCCGGGTGCGCGACGCGGCCGCGGCCGCCGCCATCACCGTCCGGCAGCTGCTCGGCCACACCTCCGGCATCGACGGCGACCTGTTCCTCGACACCGGGCGTGGCGCGGACGCGGTCGCCAACTTCGTGCCCGCCATCGCCGACGCCGGGCAGGTGCACCGGCCCGGCGCCATGTTCTCCTACTGCAACAGCGGGTACGTGCTGCTCGGCCGCATCCTGGAAGTGTTGCGCGGCAAGCCCTTCGACACGCTGCTGCGAGAACGGCTGGTGACGCCGCTCGGACTGACCCGGGTGGCCGCCGACGCCGACGAGGCCATCCTGTTCCGGGCCGCGGTCGGGCACACCGGATTCGAGCCCGGGACCGGTCCGCTGCCCGCGCCGGTGTGGGCGCTCCCGGCCTCCAATGCCCCGGCCGGAGCGCGGCTGGCCATGTCCGCGCGCGACCTGCTGGGATTCGCCCGGCTGCACCTGTCCGGCGGGCGCGCCCCGGACGGAACCGCCGTGCTCCCGGAATCCGTGGTCCGGGAGATGACCCGGCCGCACATCGAGGTGCCCGATATCGGCTACGGCACCCACTGGGGACTGGGCTGGCAGCTGTTCGACACCGCGACCGGGCTGTTCGGGCACGACGGCAGCACCCTCGGCCAGAACGCCTTCCTGCGCGTCGCGCCCGCCTCCGGCGTCGCGATCGCCTTGCTGGCCAATGGCGGGAGCGCGTTCGCGCTCTACCGGGACCTGGTCGAGGACCTGCTGTGGGAGCACGCGGGCATCCGGCTGCCCGCCCGCCCGGTGCCCCCGGCCCACCCCGAACCGGTCGACGCCGTCCGCGTCAGCGGCCGCTACCGCTCCGCCATGTACGAGCACGCCATCGACGTGGACCCCGACGGACGCGCCTGGCTCTCCACCAAACCCCTCACCACGGAGGCCGCCCTGGTCGCGGTCCCCGACCGCATCGAAGTGCTGCACCTGCGGCCCGACGCGCTCATCGCCGCCCACCCGATCCGCGGCCGCCACACCGTGTACGGCCTGATCAACGGCGACGGGCACGCCGGGACGCGCTACCTTCACACCAGCCGCGCGATGCCCCGCCAGCCCTCCGAGGAGCGCTCATGAAGTTCGTCCTCTTCTACGACTCGGCCCCCGACTTCGCCACCACGGCGCCAACCTGGTTCGAGGCGCACAGTGCCCGCTGGCGCGAATTCGCCGACCGCGGCGAACTCCTCATGATCGGGCCCTTCTCGAACGCCGAGAGCGACGGCGCCATGGCCATTTTCACCACCGAGGAGTCCGCCCGCCGGTTCGCCGAGGGCGATCCCTTCGTGCTGCACGGCGTGGTCAGCGCCTGGCGTGTCAAACCGTGGCGGGAAGCGCTCGTCTGAGCGGTCAGTTCAGCTCGGAGCCGGAGGCGACCACGACACCGTAGAGGTCGGCGATGGTGGCCAGCGCGCTCTCGTGCAACTGGGCGGCGCCGACCTCACCGGCGGCCGACCGCAGGGGACGGGTGGCGGACGCGTCGGCCACGACCGTCGGGCGATTGCCGTGCAGAAAAGCGCCCTCGGTGGTGAAGGTGACGCACATGTGGGTCATGAAACCGGCGATCACGACGTTCTCGTGGCCCGCCGCGTCCACGTGCGCGGCCAGGTCCGTGCCGACGAAGGCGTTCGGAACCGTCTTCACCACAACGGGTTCGCCGTCGATCGGGGCCACCCGGGGATGGATGCGGCCGATCTCGTCGGTGATGTCGTAGGGCGTGCCCGGGCCGCCGTCGTTCACGATGTGGATGACCGCCGCGCCGGCGGCGCGGGCCCGGGCCAGCAGGTCGGCGGCGGCGTCGAGGGCGGGCTCCCAGCCGGTCAGCTCCATCACGCCGCGGGTATAGGTGTTCTGGTAGTCCACCAGGATCAGGGTGGCGTCGGCCAGGGTGGCGGGGGTCTGATCGAAGCCGCTGAGGTCGCGCAGGGTCTGGGCGGACATGGGATTTCCTCCGGTCGTGTCGTCGTCCGCGCCGCCTGGTGCGGGGGACGTCGTCCACGCTATGAGCCCGCGGGCGTGTCGGAAATGTCATGTAACCTGCAAATCCGGACATTGCCGGAGGCAGACGGAGGACCGTGGGCGCCATCGAACGATTCGTGGTCATCGTGCTGTTCGACCACGTCGACCTGCTCGACGTGACCGGACCGCCCGAGGTCTTCGCGCTGCTGCGGCGAGAGATGAACGGGGAGACCGGATATCGCGTCGCGCTCGCCGCGGAGACCCTCGACCCGGTGACCACCTCGGCGGGCGTGCGGGTGCTGCCCGACATCACCTTCGCCGAGATCGGTGACCGCGGCATCGACACCCTGGTCGTGCCCGGCGCGGTCGACGTGGACGCGGACGGCCGGGTGCGGGCGCTCAGCGACCCGGCCGTGGTCGAGTGGGTGCGCAGACTCGCCGGACAGACCCGGCGGGTCGCCTCGGTGTGCGTGGGCGCGCACATCCTCGCCGATGCCGGACTCCTGGACGGCAGACGCGCCACCACGCACTGGTCCACCGCCACCCAGCTCGCCGCCGAGCACCCGGCCGTCGAGGTCGACGCCGACCCGATCTTCATCCGCGACGAGAACGTCTGGACCGGAGCGGGACTCACCGCGTGCCTCGACCTGGCGCTCGCCCTGGTCGCCGACGACTTCGGCGACGCCCTCGCACTGCGGGTGGCCCGGCAGCTGGTCATGTTCCTGAAAAGGCCCAGCGGGCAGAGCCAGTTCAGCGTGTCACTCGAACCCATCTCGACCACGCGGCGCATCGACGACCTGCGGCACTACATCACCCGCCACATCGGCGACCAGCTCACCGTCGCCGGCCTCGCCGCCGAGGCGCATGTCAGCGAACGGCAGCTGACCCGCATCTTCAAGACCGACCTCGGCACCACCCCGGCCGCCTACATCGAGTCCGCGCGCGTGGAATTCGCGCGCAATCAGCTCGAGACGACCGATCACACCCTGGAACGGGTGGCGACGCTGAGCGGTTTCAACACCACCGACACCCTCACCCGGGCCTTCCGGCGCACGCTGGACACGACGCCGACGGAGTATCGAAACCGCTTCCGCATCACCTGATCACGCTTCGAGCGCGACCGCCGCCTCGGCTGTGTACACCAGGAACGTCAGGCTCTCCTGGAAGTACAGCTGCACCGTCTCCGCGTCGTGGGACAGATAGCCGATCGACAGGTCTTGGCCCAGCTGCAGATCGAAATCGCCACCGCGCGTGGACAGTACGAACGCGCCGTCGATGGCCGGCGCCCAGATGATCTCGCCGTCGATGAGCCGCTCGATGTGCGTGCGGATCGGGTGACCGTGATCGGAGGTCTCGCTGACCGCGGTGTACAGGTCTGCCGACAACAGCACCGAATACGGGCCGTCCACACCGGCCAGCCGCAGCTTGCTCAGGGCCTGCGCGACCGCTTCGGGCGCCAGGCGCGCGTCACCGGGCAGCTTCACCGGCTCGCACGAGGTGGCGGCCCGGATGCCCTGGATCTCCGCCGCCGGATAGCCCTCGAAGATCGCGCGGTCCTCCGCGAACGCGATCTTCTTGGCGGCCGCCTTCACCGGGTCCAGGTCGGCGTCCTGGGCTCCGCGTTCCACATTGTCGAGCTCGGTGCGCGAGAGGGTGAACGGCACCCGCAATTCGACCAGCGGCACCACCGCGCGCTGCCGCGCCTGCACCCCATCGCCCGGGGATTCGATCGCCGTGGTGCGGCCGGTGCCGACCGCGGAGTAGTCGACACCGTGCGGTCCCGACAGATCGACCACGCGGCGACCCGCGATGTGCCGCTTGAAGGTTCGCGTCGCCTCCTCCTCGATGGCCTTCCATGCCTCCGAGGTGATCGGCGCCAGTTCGCGATGCAGGTTGTTCATACGTCAGCTCCTTGCCGGTTCGACGATTTCGTAGCTACTCAACGATTTCGCAGCGTCCCGATTCCCAGCGATCCGTTTCCGCCGCCCGCGCCATCGGATTCCGGCGCGGCCGCGAACGCCGCCGGGGCGGGCGCGTCGGGCAGCGCGTCGAAGAACTCGGCGGGCGGGGTGAAGAACGAGGTACCGGTGACGGCGGTGGAGAAATCCAGGATGCGGTCGTAGGCGGCGTCCGGGCTGCCCAGGAACATGCGGGTCAGCATGGTCTCGGTGACGGCCGGATCATCGGCGTAGGCGATGTAGTAGGTGCCGAACTCGCCGTCCTGGACCGAGCCGAACGGCATGTTGGCGCGCACGATATTGCCGCTGACGTCCTGGTCGTTCACGGCCACATGGGAATTCGCGGGCTGTTCGGCCGCGTCGAGCTCGTAGTCGTCGAGTTTGGTTCGCCCGATGACCTTTTCCTGCTCGGTGGTCGAGAGCGCCTTCCACGAATCCAGGTCGTGCAGGTACTTCTGTACGGTCACGTAACTGCCACCGGCGAATTCGGGATCCTCGTCACCCACCAGCGCGGCGGTGACGGCCAGCCCGCCCTCCGGATTCTCGGTGCCGTCCACGAAGCCGAGCAGATCGCGCTGCTCGAAATAACGGAAGCCCACCGTCTGATCCACGATGGTGCCCGCCCCGGTCAGCCGCTCGGCGATCTTCATCGCCAATTCGAAACAGGCGTCCTGGGTTTCGGCCTTGATGTGGAACAGCAGGTCGCCCGGCGTGACCGGAGCCTGGTGCTTCTCGCCCAGGTAGCCCGGAAACTCGTGCAGCTGTGCGGGTTTCGGCCCCGCGAACAGGCGGTCCCAGGCGGCGGACCCGATGCTGGTGATGCACGCGAGGCCGGAACCGGGCACCCGGAAACCGACGGAACGCCGCAACCCGGGCAGATCTGCGAGCAAATCCCGCGTCACCGCCTCGCCACCCTCGTCGATGGTCACGACGAGGAAGATGGCTGCCGGCGTGAGCGGGTCGAGGATCGGCTGTGGCTCACCCATGGCAACCACCCTAGGCCCTACCACCGGCCGCCCGCCTTCCCGGTACGGCCCGCACGGCATTTCGGCTCGGGCGGCTACTTGGCGACGGTCAGAAGAAACGCCACGTCATCGATGGCTTTCACACTGTGACGGGCGTTCGGAATGACGATTAGATCACCCGCCGAGCCCTTCCACTCGTTGGCGCCACTGATCAGCACCAGCACCCCGCTGATCACCATGAGCGTCGCCTCGCCCGGATTCTCGTGCTCGGCCAGCGTTTGTCCGGCCGTCAACGCGATCACCGTCTGCCGCAGCGAATGCGCGTGGCCGCCGTAGATGGTCGACGAACTACGCCCGCTCGAGGCCGTGGCGGCCAGCTTCAGCTGCTGGCGAGCAACCGCGGTCAGCGACTTCTTGTCCATGGACTGCCTTTCGCCGGGGTATCGCTGAGTATGCCGGACACACCCGGGGCGCTCGGCGGTTTCGACGCGGTGTGTGCGGGAATTGCCGGACGAGGAATCCGACCGTTATCCGCGCGGGCGGGTATAACGACGGAATCGATAGCGCAGACCCGTCGACGACTCACGCCAATCGGCCGCCTCGGCCCGCCACTGCCGGTCGATCGCCGGCGCGACAGTATCGCCGTCGATCTCCGCGTCGATCTCGGTGACCATCAGCTCGGTCGCGAAAGGCATTGCCGCGCGGTAGATCTCACCACCACCCATGATCCACACCGACTTGTCGCCGGTCATCTCCAGCGCCTCGGCCAGCGAACCCGCGCGCTCCGCGCCGTCCACCGCCCATTCCGGCTGCCGGGTCACGACGATATTGCGGCGGCCGTCCAGCGGACGGAAACGGGCGGGCAGCGAATCCCAGGTCTTGCGGCCCATCACCACCGGATGGCCGAAGGTGACATCCTTGAAATGCGCCATGTCCTCGGGCACCCGCCACGGAATCGTATTGTCCCGCCCGATGATTCCCCGCGTCGTCTGCGCCCAGATCAGGCCGACGGTTCTGCTCACACCGCCACCGGCGCCTTGATGGCCGGATGATGCTGGTAGCCTTCGATTTCCACGTCCTCGTATTCGTAGTCGAACAGCGAGGGGGCGGGACGCAGGTGCAGTTTCGGGAACGGGTACGGCTCGCGGGTCAGCTGCTCGCGCACCTGCTCCACGTGATTGTCGTAGATGTGGACGTCGCCACCGGTCCAGATGAACTCGCCGGGCTGCAGTTCGGTCTGCTGCGCCACCATCAGGGTCAGCAGCGCGTAGCTCGCGATATTGAACGGCACGCCCAGGAACAGGTCCGCGCTGCGCTGATACAGCTGGCACGACAGCTTGCCGTCGGCCACGTAGAACTGGAAGAACGCGTGGCAGGGGGCCAGGGCCATCTTGTCCAGCTCGGCCACGTTCCAGGCCGACACGATGATGCGGCGCGAGTCCGGGTCGGTGCGCAGGGTCTGCAGCACCTGCGAGATCTGATCGATGTGGGTGCCGTCCGGGCTCGGCCACGACCGCCACTGCACGCCGTAGACCGGGCCCAATTCGCCCTGCTTGTCGGCCCATTCGTCCCAGATGGTAACGCCGTGCTCGCGCAGCCAGCTCACATTCGAGTCACCGCGCAGGAACCACAGCAACTCGTAGACGATCGACTTGAGATGCACCTTCTTGGTGGTGATCAGCGGAAATCCCTGCGACAGGTCGTAGCGCAGCTGATGGCCGAAGATGCTGCGGGTGCCGGTGCCGGTGCGATCCGCCTTCGGGGTGCCGGACTCCAGCACCAGTCGGAGCAGGTCCTCGTACTGGGTATCTCGGGCGCTCTCCACGCCTGGCAAGCTTACGCACCGTGCGAAAGTTGTTTGTGATCGGAATCGGGGCGGGGGACCCGGACCAGGTGACGGTGCAGGCCATCAAGGCGATGCGCCAGGTGGACGTGTTCTTCCTGATCGGCAAGGGAGCCGAGAAACAGGAGCTCACGGACGTGCGGGCGGCGATCCTGGCCGAACACGTCCAGCATCGGCACACGGTCGTGGAGATCACCGACCCGCCGCGCGATCGCAGCGTGCCCGCGCGTGGCGCCGACGCCGCCTACCAGGGCGTGGTCGCCGACTGGCACGAGGCGCGCGCCGAACTCCTGGAACGGGCCTTCGCCGGAACCGAGGGTGTCGGCGGCATTCTCGTCTGGGGCGACCCGTCTCTCTACGACAGCACGCTGCGCATCGTCGAACGCGTCCTCGATCGCGGCCGCGTCCAATTCGACTACGAGGTCATTCCCGGCATCACCAGCGTGCAGGCCCTCGCCGCGGCCCACCGCACCGTCCTGCACGAGATCGGCGAACCCCTCCACATCACCACCGGCCGCCGACTTCGGGACGAGGGGCTGGCCGACGGTCAATCCACCCTGGTCATGCTCGACGGCGAATGCTCGTTCACCCAGCTGCCCGGCGACGACATCTACATCTGGTGGGGCGCCTACCTCGGCATGCCCGACGAGGTCGTCATCGAAGGCCCGCTGCGGGTCGTCGAATCCCGCATCACCCGCCGCCGCGCGGCGCTCCGGGAGGCCAAGGGCTGGATCATGGACATCTACCTCCTGCGCCGCTCCCTCTGACGGATCCGGCGCGCGGCTGCCGACTCTTACCGGCGGAGCGTGGCCGACATCAAGATCGGGTCCATGGGTCACACCATGCCCGGCTATACCGCCGAGATCCTCGGCCTGGACTCCGACGATCCGGCGCCCGTCGGGCAGCCCGGCCGGGTGGCCATCGCGACCTCCAGTCCACTGCTGCTGTTCCGTGAGTACCGCGACGCCCCCGAGGCCGGCGCCGCCCGGTTCACCGCCGACGGCCGGGGGTACCTCACCGGCGACGTCGCCTCCCGCGACGCCGACGGCTACCTCACGTTCGCTTCGCGTGACGACGACGTCATCCTGATGGTGGGCTACCGCATCGGCCCGTTCGAGGTGGAAAGCGTTCTCACCGAGCCTGATTCGATCTCCGAGGCCGCGGTCATCGGTGTCCCCGCCGAACTGCGCGGCGAGGTGCTCATCGCGGTCGCGGTCGTCACCCCCGGAATCGACCCCGACGACACCCTCACCACCGACCTCCAGCACCTGGTCAAACGGAAACTGGCCGCCCACGTCTACCCCCGCCGCATCCACTACGTCCCCCGAACTCCCCAAGACCCCGAGCGGCAAGGTCCAGCGCTACCTGCTGCGGCAGCGGTTCCGCGATTGAGGGCGAACCGCTGGCCGCGCTGAATCCCGGGGGTGTCGGCGGGGACGGCTAGGGTGGGAGGCGATCATCCGGGTCGGCAGGCCCGGATGGATGCCTCGGGGATTGGAGGAGATCCGTTGCCCGAACTACCGGAGATAGTGGCGCTCGAGCAGTTTCTGGCCGAGCATGCGGTGGGGGCGGTGGTCGGCCGGGTAGACGTGGCCGCGCTGAGCGTGCTCAAGACCTTCGATCCGCCGGTGACGGCGCTGCCGGGGCGCGATGTCACCGGGGTGGGGCACTGGGGCAAACACCTCGGAATGGATTGCGACGGGCTGTGGTTGATCACGCACCTGTCCCGGGGCGGCTGGCTGCGGTGGATCGACGAGCCGGGAGCCAATCCACCCAAGCCCGGCAAAGGTCCGCTCGCCCTGCGCGTGCACTTCTTCACCCCCGAAGGGGCCACCCCCGCCTTCGATCTCACCGAGGCGGGCACCAAGAAACGGCTCGCCGTGTGGATTACGGCCGACCCGCTCTCGGTGCCCGGCATCGCCCGCCTGGGACCGGATGCCCTCGCGGTGAGCGAACCCGAATTCGCCGAGATCCTCGGCGGCACCTCCCAGCGGGTCAAGAACGCCCTCACCGATCAAACCCTCATGGCGGGCATCGGCAACGCCTACTCCGACGAAATCCTGCACACCGCAAAGATCTCCCCCTTCGCCAACTCCGGCACCCTCAACCCCCGGCAGCTGACCGCCCTCTACTCCGCCATGCGCGCCACCCTCTCCGACGCGATCCTGCGCTCGGTAGGCCAGGACGCCGCCCGCCTCAAGGGCGAGAAACGCTCCGGCTTCCAGGTCCACGCCCGCACCGGCCTCCCCTGCCCGGTCTGCGGCGACACCGTCCGCGAAGTCTCCTACGCCGACAAGTCCTTCCAGTACTGCCCCACCTGCCAGACCTCCGGCAAGATCCTCGCCGACCGCCGCATGTCCCGCCTGCTGAAGTAGCGGGGCTAGACCGCCGCCGTCTCGGTGCAGCGGTCCAGTACATGCGCCGGAATCTCCACTCCCGCTTCTAGATCGGCGGCGGGAATCGGGGCGTCGAAGACCTGGCGGAGGGGGAGGACGCCTGCCCAGACGCCGCCGGCGGCGATGTCCTCGGGGGTGTCGCGGGGGCCGCCGGTGCGGATCTTGACCGAGGCCTCGGTGAGGTCGACGGCCAGGACCAGGGTCGCGGCCATCTCCTTCTTGTCAGGGGAGCGCACCGAGTCCCACGCGCCGGGGGCGGCCTGGTCGACGATGACGCGGAGGGCGTGCATGCGTTCTTCCGGGTCGGTGAGTTCGGTTGGCCGGGCGTGGATTACGGCCGATCGGTAGTTCATGGAGAAGTGCATGGCGGAGCGGGCGTAGACGATGCCGTCGACGTGGGTGACGGTCAGGGAGACGTCGCCGGTCATGGCGGCGCGCAGGTTGCCGGCGCCGGTGGAGCCGTGCAGATAGAGGGTGTCGCCGTCGCGGCCGTAGATGGTGGGGATGACCACCGGGGCGCCGTGCAGCAGAACACCGAGGTGGCAGAGCAGGCCCGTGTCGAGAATGGCGTCCAGGTCGGCGCGGTCGGTACTGCCCCGCTCCTTGGACCGGGTGAGGCTGCTGCGCGGGGTGGGTGACAATGAGGTCCGGGTCGTCGCTGTCTCACTCATATGACCAGTTTCGGCCGGGAATTGGCATTGTTGAATAGCCAATTCTTCGGAAGATCCACAGACCACTTGGGGGGTTCGTGCCGTTCACGCTGGCGCATCCGGCGGCCGTGTTGCCCTTGCGGCGGGTCTTGTGGTTTCCCGGGCTGATCGCCGGGAGCATCGCGCCGGACCTGCCCTACTACCTGTGGACGGGTGTGGACGGTTCGGTGACGCATGCGCCGTGGGGGCTGCCGGTGGACGCACTGCTGGGGACGATCCTGGTCGCGGTCGGCTGGGGACTACGCGGGGCGGTGCAGGGGATGCTCGGCAAGGCGATCGGCGGGAGTCGGCCGGGGGCGGTGGCGGCGGTCGCGGCCCTGATGGTCGGCGCGATGACACACCTGGCGTGGGACGAGTTCACCCACACCGGCGGTATCGCGGTACTGCATTGGGAAGTGTTGCGGGCGGCGGTGATCGGGCCGCATCGGGTGTACAACGTGATCGGGTACGTCTCGTCCGTCGGTGGCATGCTGCTGCTCGCGGGGTATGTGATCGCCTGGTACCGCGGGGCGCGGCCCGTCGACCCGGATCCCCGGCGTGGCCGGCTCCTGGCCGCGCTGGTCGTGGTCGCGGCGGTCGCGGCCCTCTACGCCCGCACCGATCCGATCGCGGGCGTGAGCCTCTACGACTGCGTCCGGCACATGACGATCTACGCGATCACCAGCGCCGGTGCGGTGTTCGTTCTCTACGCCGTCGGCTCGCAGGTCCTGAGGTGTCGAGTGGCATCCTGATATCTACTGTTCGCCGAGATATCAGGAGGCCACTTGCGGGGGAATCGCCTGGTTGACGATGATCTGCCGTTCGCCATCGAGCGGGAGGGACGGGAGCCGCTGGCCGTGCAGGTGGCCGATGGGCTGCGGCGGGCCGCGACCAGCGGGGCGCTGCCCGGGGGTGATCGGCTGCCGTCCTCGCGGGAGTTGGCTGCTCGGTTGGGGGTGAGCCGGACGGTGGTGACCGCCGCCTATGACCAGTTGCACGCGGAGGGGTGGCTGGACGGCCGGCACGGGTCGGGGACGTATCTGACGGCCACGCCGCCGCGGGTGGACGCGCAGGCCGATGGGCCGCAGCGGGTCGATCCGCTGGCCGGGCTGCTGGATCTGGGGGCGGGAGCGCCGTCGATCGAGGCCATCGATGCTGCGGCGTGGCGTCGCGCGTGGCGGGCCGCGTCGGATCGGACGCCGGTGATCCGGCGGGATCGGCGGGGGGAGGCCGCGTATCGCGAAGCCGTGGTGGAGCACCTGCTGCGGCATCGAGGATTGGGTGCGGGCAGCGGGGCGACCGTGCTCGCCACCGCCGGAACCAGCGCGGCGGCAGGCGAACTCGCGGCCGCGCTGCTGCGGCCCGGCGATGTGGTGGCGATCGAGGATCCGGGGTATCAGCGGGCGGGCGGCGCGTTCCGGGCGGCGGGCGCGCGCCTGGTGCCGGTGCCGGTCGACGCCGGCGGGCTGCGCGTCGAGCTGCTCCCCGAGCACGCGCGCATGGTGTATTGCACTCCAGCGCACCAGTTTCCGCTCGGCGCGCGCATGCCCGCGGCCCGGCGGGTACAGCTCATCGAATTCGCGCGCCGCACCGGAGCCCTGGTGATCGAGGACGACTACGACGGCGAATTGCGGTACGACACCGCGCCGCTGCCCCTGCTGGCCACCCTCGCCCCGGACGTGGTCGTACACCTCGGCACCACCAGCAAGATCCTCACCCCGACGCTCGGAACCGGCTGGCTGGTGGCTGATCCCGCCGTCACCGAGGCCGTGCTCGCCCACCGCGAACTCACCGGCGCCAGCCCCTCGCCCGCCGGACAGCAGGTGGTGGCCGAACTCGCCCGCGCGGGAGACCTCGCCCGGCATCTGCGCCGCCTGCGCCGCGACATGCCCGCCCGCCGCGCGCTCGTCCTGGAGGAACTGCGCCGCGACGGTCTGGAGGTGCGCGGCGACGACGCGGGTTCGCACGTCTACGTCCCCCTCGCGAGCGCGGAGCAGGAGGATCGCGCGATCGCCGCGTCCCGTGCGCACGGCGTCTACCTCGACGGCCTGGCCCGCCACCACGTCGGGCCCCGGCACACCTTCGGCATAGCCCTCGGATACGCCGCCCTGCCCGCGGCGGACCTGCCCGGCGCGGTCCGGTTGGCCGGAAACGCGCTGGCCCGGGTCGTACAGTGGACCGCATGACCGAAAAGGACATCCACGCTCGTATCAAGGAACTCGTGGATCGTGAGCACGAGTTGCGCGCCCAGACCACCGGCGGCGAACTCGACCCGGAGGCCGAACGCCGCCAGCTCGCCGAGATCGAGGTCCAGCTCGACCAGTGCTGGGACCTGCTCCGCCAGCGCCGCGCCCGCCTCGACCAGGGCCGCAACCCCGACGAGGCCCAGCCCAACTCCGCCCGCCAGGTCGAGGGCTACCTCCAGTAGCGGAGTCCCGCGCCTCCGGCAGCTCGAGAGCGGCCCTGGACCCGTGTCCGGTCCGGACCGGCCCGTGACCTCGCCGCGCGCCGCCTGCAAGGCGTGTCCCGGCCTCGTGAACCGGCCGGTGTCGTCCGCCCTCGGACAGAAGGCGGGACCCTCCGTCACGGAGTAGCGGTAGCCGTCCACCGTGGACAAGCGGAGCCTCCGTCCCGCAGTGGCTGGAGCCGCGGCCCCCGCAGGGGGCGCCGCGCGCCTCGGGGGTGGCGGGAGTCGCCAAATGTGGGGGTCCCGACGCGTAGCCCCTGGGAGCGCCCAAGCGTTGGGTCTACGCTTTTCGAATGGTGGCAACCACAGATATCACGACCGCGGACGGTGTGGTTCGCGGAATCCGGGGCCGCCGCGTCTCACGCTGGCGGTCCATTCCCTTCGCCGCGCCGGCGGTCGGCGACTTGCGCTTTCGGGCGCCGCAGCCGGTGCGGCCCTGGACCGGGGTGCGGGACGCGACCGACTTCGGCTACGCCGCAATGCAACACCGTGACGGTGCGCGGATCGGGCCACGGCAAGCACAGGCGACAGGGGAGGACTGCCTCACGCTGAATGTGGCGGCGCCGAACTCGCCGTCGGGCACACCGCGCCCGGTGATGGTGTTCATCCACGGCGGCGGCTACATGATCGGAACCTCCGCGCTGCGACTGTATTCCGGCGCACGGCTGGCCGTCCGCGGCGATGTCATCGTCGTGTCGGTCAACTACCGGCTGGGCGCGTTCGGGTACGTCGATTTCGGTGAATACTCCACGCCCGACCGGCAATTCGACTCCAATCTGGGTCTGCGGGACCAGGTCGCGGCCCTGGAATGGGTGCAGCGCAATATCGCGGCCTTCGGTGGTGACCCCGGCAACGTCACCATCTTCGGCGAATCCGCGGGCGCGCACGCGGTGCTGTCGCTCATGGCGACCCCCGCCGCGGCCGGGCTGTTCCATCGCGGCATCGCGCAGAGCGCGCCCGCCGACTGGGCGCCGAGCCAGGCCGAGGCCCGCCTCTTCGCCCGCCGCTGCCTCGACGAACTCGGCATCGACCCCGCCGACGCCGCCAAGGCCCTGAGCACCGCCGGGGCCAATGCCATCCGCAAGGGCGTCGACCGCGCGCTGGCCCGGGTCATGCACGAGCAGCCGGGCCTGTTCCCGGTCGCCCCGGTGGTGGACGGCGAATTCCTGCCCGCCGCACCGGTCGCCGCGTTCGCCAACGGCACCGCGCACCGGGTGCCACTGATCCTCGGCACCAACCGCGACGAGGCCACCCTGTTCGTGCGTCTCGACGACACCCTGCCCACCACCCCCGACCGCATGCGCTGGCTGCTGCGCCACGTCGACCAGGCCCTCGAGGCCGACGGTGAGGGCCCCATCTTCACCAAACTCGGCCGGACCATGCCGACCTCGGAGGAACGCCTGCACGACGCACTGTCCGACTACGGCGCGGCCGTCGAATCCCGGGTCGCCGCCGCCTATCCCGGCTTCCCGGGCAAGAAGGCCGCCGTCCGGATGGGCGGCGACTTCACCTTCTGGCGGCCCTCGGTCCGGGTCATGGAGGCGCACAGCCGGTTCGCGCCGACCTACGCCTACCGATACGACTTCGCCCCGCGCGCAGTCCAGGTGAGCGGGTTCGGCGCGACCCACGCCCTCGATTTGATCCCCGTGTTCGGCGCGGTCGACACGGGCATCGGGCGGGCCATGACCGCACTGGGCGGGCACAGCGGATTCCGGTCGGTGTCCAAGCAGTTCCAGGACAATTGGCTGTCCTTCGCCCGCACCGGCGCCCCGCTCCCGGCCTGGCCCGCCTACACCGAGGACCAGCGCGCCACCCTCATCATCGACGCACCGAGCCGGGTCGAATTCGACCCGGACCGCACCAAACGCCTGGCCTGGCAAGGGGTCCGGATTCCGGCGCTCACCTGAGCGGCGTCACCACCGGGTGTACGGCAGGCCGAGCGCGGACAGTTCCGAGTCGGCCAGCGCCGTGAGCGCCGCGGCCGTGGGGACGGCGTCGGGGTCCAGGCTCACCAGCGACAGCGTGTAGGTGTCGGCGATCCGGGTCAGATACCCGGACAGCCGGGTGCGGGGCAGGGCGTCGAGCCGTAACCCGGGGTGGATGGCGCGCGCCGCCACCCCGGTGCAGGCATGCGGCCCCAGCGCCAGCAGCGATTCGGGCAGATTGCCGATATTGGAGCACAGGATGTCCCGCTCGCCCGCGCCCTTGGCCAGCCGGTACGCCCAGCGGTCGGGGATGACCTGGAGCAGTTCCTCGGGAATGCCGCCGGGGCTGGTCATGCGGTGCTCGTAGGCCCGGCGGGCCTGCTGCCGCAAGGACGCCGGGGTGTCGTCGCGGGTGATGGCGATCTCGGTCATGGACATGTCGTTGTCCACGCGCGGTTCGTCGCGGGTGTCGACGGGAAGGCTCGCCGCGATGGTGTCGGGCTGGAATCCGCCGGCCCACAGCATTTTCGCGATCACGTACACGAACAGGCTGTTGGCCGTCCCCGCGTGTGCGACGGCGACGCGATTCCAGTCGCGGGCCGGAATCTGCAGTACGGTCGCGCGGGTGGCCGGTCGGTCACCGGATTTCCTGCCGCCCGATACCGTGTTGCGGTCGGCGTTCGGGACCGGTCGCGCCGGGATGCCGCGGCGCAGCGCGCGAGCGGTTCCGCCCAGCACGGTCGCCCACATGCCGCGCGCGTCGGCCCAATCCGAATGCCCCGCAACGGGAGCCGCGAGCGGAATGCCCGACAGCGCGTTGTCGATGGCCAGGGTCAGTGCCCGCCCGTCGGCCAGGGCGTGCGAGCAGGTCAGCGCGACCAGGCAGCCGCCGTCGTCGAGCCGCGCCGCCGAGAGCCGCCAGCCGGGCCCGGTCTCCGGGTTCAGGTCCTCGCCCTGCCGGTCGGCCCACTCCAGGATCGCGGCGACCGGGATCGGCTCGCTGGTCATGGTGAACGGGTAGGCGGATTCGTTGGGCTGCCAGCGCGGCCGCGCCCCGGGCACCCGGGAGCGGACCACGCGCCGGCCCAGCGGCCCGGTGCGCAGATCGCGGTGCACCCGCCACAGCAGGGCCGGGTGCACGGGTTCGGCGGTACGCCAGAGTCCCTGCAGGACGATCGGGGTGCCCAGACCCCGATGTGACCGCAGGAAGATCTCGTCCAGCACGCTCAGCCGATTCATCGAACGGTTAGCGTACCGATCGGTCCGGCAGTGCGCTGCCGGGCGTATACGGGGCTTCCGCGAGGCGGGCACGCCGTGCCGAGTCGGGCTGTCGCCCCGCCGCTCGCGCGGTCCGCTCCGTCGGCGCCTCTCCGCGCTTCGGCTGCGCTGACTACGCGCTGTCGCCGTGCCGCCCCGCGCCGGCGGCGAAACGCTGGGCGCCGTCGAGCGCGCCGTCCATCAGCGCCTTCATGCCGTGCCGCAGTTCGTTGGAGATCGCCGCCGGCTCCTCGAGTCCGTCCTGCTCCAGCACCGACATCCGGTCCGAGCGCAGGCAGGTCTGCGGCAGCGCCGCCAGCTCGAGTGCGAGTTCCTCGGCGGCGCGCCGGGATTCGCCGTTCGGCACCACCCGGTTCACCAGGCCGATCTGCAGCGCCTCGGTGGCCCCGACCGCGCGGCCGGTGAGGATCAGATCCATGGCGCGGCCCTCGCCGATGACGCGCGGCAGCCGTACCGTGCCGCCGTCGATGAGCGGCACGCCCCAGCGGCGGCAGAAGACGCCGAAGGTGCTGTCCTGCTCCGCGATTCGCAGATCGCACCACAGCGCCAGCTCGATGCCGCCCGCGACCGCGTAGCCGGAGACCGCGGCGATGACCGGCTTGGACAGTTTCATGCGGGTGGGGCCCATGGGCCCGTCGCCGTCCTCGGTGACCTGGTTGGAGCGTTCGGTGCCCAGCGCCTTGAGGTCGGCGCCGGCGCAGAAGGTGCCGCCGTCGCCCCACAGCACGGCGACCGCGGCGGTGGGGTCGGCGTCGAAGTCGCGGAAGGCGTCGGCCAGGGCTTTCGCGGTGGGTCCGTCCACCGCGTTGCGGGCTCCGGGGCGGTGCAGGATCACGGTGTAGACGGGACCGTTGCGCTCCACTCGTACTGTCACGAAGCCGACGTTACGCCGTAAACCGGGGGTTGCGTCAAGAAATGAATCGGTGGTTCACTTCTTGCATGGCCTATCGGAGAACACCCGCTGTCCAGGCCAGACTGGACGCTCAGGCGGGATCGATCGTGCGCGCGGCCATGACCGTCCTCTCCCGCGACGGCTTCGCCGGACTGTCCATGGCCGCCGTCGCCGCCGAGGCCGGGGTCGCCACCGGCACCGTCTACAAGAACTTCAGCGGCAAGTCCGAACTCGTCACCGCCGTCTTCCGCGAAGTCGTCACCCGCGAGGTCGACGCCGTCGCCGAAGCGGGCGCGGCGGGGGCCGGCCGCACCGCCTCCGACCGGGTCACCGCGGCCGTCGAGACCTTCGCGGGCCGCGCCCTCAAGAACCCCAAACTCGCCTACGTGCTGCTCGCCGAGCCCGTGGACACCGCCGTCGACGCCGAGCGCCTGCGCTTCCGCCGGGCCTTCGCCGAGACCTACGTGGCCGCCATCGCCGACGGCATCGCCAATGGCCAACTGCCGCCTCAGGATCCGGCGACCTCCGCCACCGCGCTGGTCGGCGCGATCGGCGAGGTGCTGGTCGGCCCGCTCTCCCAGCAGCTCCAGAGCGAGTCGGTGCTGCCGGAACTGGTCGCCTTCGCCCTGCGCGCCCTCGGCGTCCCCGCCGAAGCCCACGGCGTCCCCCACGAATAGGAGTCACCCGTCATGCACACCCACGACGTCTTCAACCAGGTGCCGCCCATCTCCCCGTTCGACAACTCCCGCAACCCCGCGCTGATCGAGGGCCTGCACCGGGAGGGCGCGGGCTGGGCCGAGGCCGAGGTGCGGGAACTGGGCGTGCTCGCGGGCGGGATCGAGGCCCAGGAGTGGGGCCGGATCGCCAACGAGTACCCGCCGGTCCTGCACACCCACGACCGCTACGGCCACCGCATCGACGAGGTGGAATTCCACCCGTACTGGCACAACCTGATGGATGTCGCGGTCACCCACGGCCTGCACGGCGCGCCGTGGCGCGACGACCGGCCGGGCGCGCACACCGCCCGCGCCGCCAAGTTCTTCACCTGGGGCATCGCCGACGCCGGGCACATGTGCCCGATCTCCATGACCTACGCGGTGGTGCCCGCGCTGCGCCACAATCCGGAATTGGCCGCCGAGTACGAGCCGTTGCTCGCCTCGCGCACTTACGATTTCGGCCTGCGCGAGCCGTCCACCAAGGCCGGTCTCATCGCGGGCATGTCCATGACCGAGAAGCAGGGCGGCTCCGACGTCCGCGCCAACACCACCACCGCCACCCCGCTGAGCGACGGCAGCTACCGCATCGTCGGCCACAAGTGGTTCACCTCGCACCCCATGGGCGACCTGTTCCTCACCCTGGCCCAGGCTCCCGGCGGCCTGTCCTGCTTCCTGCTGCCCCGGGTGCTGCCCGACGGCACCCGCAACGCGCTGCGCATCCAGCGGCTGAAGGACAAGCTGGGCAACAAGTCCAACGCCTCCTCCGAACTCGAGTACGAGAACGCCATCGGCTGGCTGGTCGGCGCGGAGGGCGCGGGCGTCAAGACCATCATCGAGATGGTCAACATGACCCGCCTGGACTGCGTGATCGGCTCGGCCACCGGCATGCGCGCCGGGGTCGTCTTCGCCACCCACCACGCCCGCCACCGGGAGGTGTTCGGCAAGAAGCTCATCGACCAGCCCGCCATGCGAAACGTGCTGGCGGACCTGGTGATCGAATCCGACGCCGCCACCACCGTCATGATGCGCCTGGCCGGCGCCACCGACCGCGCCGACTCCGATCCGGCCGAGGCCGCACTGCGCCGCATCGCGCTGGCGGTCACCAAGTACTGGGTGTGCAAGCGGGCCCCCGCGCACGCGGCCGAGGCGCTGGAATGCTTCGGCGGCAATGGATACGCCGAGGAATCCGGCATGCCGCGGCTCTACCGGGAAGCCCCGCTCATGTCGATCTGGGAGGGCTCGGGCAATGTGGCGGCGCTGGACGCGTTGCGCGCCATGGGCCGTCAGCCCGAGACCGTCGAGGCGTTCTTCAACGAGGTCAACCTGGCTCGCGGCGGCAACCGCCACCTGGACGAGGCGATCGACCGAATCGGCAAGGAGCTCACCGACTTCGCCGACATCGAATACCGGGCCCGCCGCGTGGTCGAGCTGATGGCGCTGGTGCTGCAGGGTGCGCAGCTGGTGCGGCACGGTCACCCGGCCGTCGCGGACGCCTTCTGCGAGACCAGGTTCGGCGGCGACTGGGGCATCGCGTTCGGCACCCTGCCCGGGGGCGTGGACGTCGAATCGATCATCCAGCGCGGCTACGTGGACTGACCGCTCAGCCGAAGTCGAGGCCCTGGGCGACCAGGGCCTCGCGCAACACCCGAATCGCCTTCGGCCCCATGCCGTGCAGGGCGAGCAGGTCGCGTTCCGGCACCCCGGCCAGCTGGTCCAGGCTCTGGTATCCGGCGGAGGCCAGAGCCCGCGCCGCCGGAGCGGAGACGCCGTGCGGCCAGATCGGATCGCTCATGGCCCGAGCCTAGGCCGCGACGGCGGGCCCGTCCGGCGACCCGCTGCCGGGCCCGCGAACATTCGTCCGGCGTTGCGACGAAGGCCACGCTTCCCGGTGCGCTGCCGCGGGCATAGCGTCGAAGCATGCCTCGTACGACGACGTACACCCAGTGGATCGACCTGCCGCCGCGGCAGCTGTGGACGGTGCTCGGGGATCCGGCCCGGCTGCCCGAATGGAATCCCGCCGTCACCGCGCTGACCCTGCACGGCGCGCCCGCCGCGGGCGTCACCGGCGACTACCTGCCGCGCGGGCGCGTCACCGGGGCGGTGCACGGGCGGCTGGCGAAACCGTTCGTGCTGTCGACCTTCGTGCCCGATCGCGAAATCACCATCGAGCAGCCCGAACCCGCGGGGACCATGCGGCTGCGCTGGGTGCTGACCCCGCGCGACGGCGGCACCGAACTCACCCGGCAGCTGACCTTCAGCGGCGTCTCGGCGTCGGCCATGCGCACGATCGTGGGCAACCTGCTGGAGACCGACACCCACACCGGCTTCACCCGCCTGGCCCAGTTGGCCGGACTGCGCCCGGCCGAGGACGCGCTGACCGTCGTGATCGCCGGCGGCACCGGCGCGCTGGGCCGCATCCTGGCCGCCGATCTCGCCTGCCGCGGCCAGCGGGTGGTCATCCTCACTCGGCGCACCCTGCCGGAACTGCCTTACCCGCAATACGAATGGGACGGCCACGGTGTCGGGGCGTGGGCCGATGCCCTGCGCAACCCGGGGCGCACCGCGGTGATCAACCTCGCGGGCAAGCTCGTCGACTGTCGTCCCACCCCCGCCAATATCGCCGAACTGCGCCGCAGCCGCGTCGATTCGACCCGGGCGCTGGTGGAGGCGTCGAAGACCCTGGACCGGCCGCTCGACTACTGGATCCAGGCCAGTACCACCGCCATCTGGTCCGACGCCGGGGAGACCCGCTGCGTCGAGGGCACCCCGCTGCCCGAACCCGGCCTGCCGCAGATGACCGGCGTGGCCGCACCCTGGGAGGCCGCCTTCGACGGGGCCAACGCCGCCCACTGGACCATCCTGCGCACCTCGATCGTGCTGGACCCGGACGCGCCCGCCCTGAAACGGCTGGCCCAGCTGACCAAGCTGGGACTGGGCGGCAGCGTCGGCGACGGCCGGCAATGGTTCAGCTGGATCCACTTCGAGGACTGGCTGGCCATCGTGCGCGCGAGCCTCGGCCTGGATCCACGCGTCGCCCTGCCCAGCGGCGTCCTCGTCGCCGCCACCGACTTCCCCGTCCGTAACAAGGAACTGATGGCCACCCTGCGCAGGCAGCTGCGCCGCCCCTGGTCGCCACCCACCCCCGCCGCCGCCCTCACCGTCGGCGCGGTCCTGCTGCGCACAGATCCCGCGCTCGGCCTCACCGGCCGCCACGCCACCTCGGAAGTGCTGCGACACAACGGCTTCCGATTCCGCTACCCAACCCTCGACGAGGCCCTCTCGAACCTGCTCCCGCGGTAGCCGGCAGCCCGGGCCCACATCCGCCTGCGTGTCCTGTCCGCGAGGCCGCTCCCACTGCGGCGGATCCATGCCGAGCGCGGGGTGCTCGGCGCCTCGAGTCATCATGGGGAGCGCGCGCAGCTGATGGTGCTGAAAGCGAAGCAGGACAACGGGAGTCGAGTATGAAACTCCGGGCACGCACCGGCGACGGCGAATACGGGCTGCTGGTGGCCGCCGCCACCGCGTACGACATGCAGTCCGCACGGCAGGTGCGGCAACTGTTGAACAGCCATGGGGTGCGGGCCACGCTGGGGCCGGCGCGCATCCACCGGTGGCGGAACCTGAAGGACCACTTCCGGATTCTGGTGTTTCCCGAGGACGCCGCGCGCGCCTACGACGTCCTCAGCCGCCTCGGCTGATCAGAGCTTGGTCAGGGTCCGGCTGTAGGACGGGATCAGCCGGATCTTGCCCGCGGTGCCGAAGTCGATGGTGACGGTGGCCAGCGCGCCGAAACCCTCCGCCGCGATGACCCGGCCCAGACCGTACTTGTCGTCATTGACGCGATCGCCGACCGCCAGCACCAGGCCGGTGTTGTTGCGCTTCACCCCGGCCGCCGCCGGAGCGGGCCGACCCTCGCCGCGACCGCGCAGACCGGGACGAGAGTCCGACCAGCTGTCGCCGCGCGTCCAATCCCGTTCCAGGCCGTCGTCCTCGCCGCGGCGGCGGAAGCCGCGCGACTGCGACTGCGAGGGCGTCGGCTCCAGCCGCTGCCAATCCATCAGATGGCCCGGAATCTCCTGCAGGAAGCGGGATTCCGGATTCGACACCGGCTGCCCCCAGCCCGAACGCACCACCGCGCGGGTCAGGTACAGGCGCTTGCGGGCGCGGGTGATGCCGACGTAGGCCAGCCGGCGCTCCTCCTGCAACTCCGCCGGATCGCCCAGTGCGCGCATGTGCGGGAACTGGCCATCCTCCCAGCCGGTCACGAACACCACCGGGAACTCCAGGCCCTTGGCGGTGTGCAGGGTCATCATGGTGACCACGCCCGAACCCTCTTCCGGGATCTGGTCGGCGTCGGCCACCAGTGAGACCCGCTCCAGGAACGCCGCCAGCGACCCCGGCTCCGGCTCACCCTCGGCCTGCTCGGGCACCAGGCCCTCGTCGCGCGCGGCCTCCACGTTGTTGCGTGCCTCGGAGCTGAATTCCCGTGCGACGCTGACCAATTCGTTGAGGTTGTCCAGCCGCGCGCCGTCCTGCGGATCGTCGGAGGCCTCCAGCTCGGCCCGGTACCCGGTGCGATCCAGCACGGCCTCGACGATCGAACCCACATCGGGGAAGTCCATATCGGCCTGCGCTCCGGCGGCCCGGATCTCCTCCAGCAGCTCCAGGAACCCCGAAATCGCCTTCTGAGACCGGGAATTGAGCAGCGCGACCTTGCCGGCGGCCGCATCCCGCAGCGCCTGCGCGAAACCGATGTTCCGCTGCTCGGCGTGCACGGCCACGCACGCCTCCGCGCGCTCGCCGATACCGCGGCGCGGGGTGTTGAGCACCCGGCGCAGGCTCACCGCGTCGTCCGGATTCTCCAGCACCCGCAGGTAGGCCACGATGTCGCGGACCTCCTTGCGTTCGTAGAAGCGGACGCCGCCGACCACCTTGTAGGGCAGGCCCATCCGGATGAAGATCTCCTCCAGGGCGCGCGAATTGTTGTTGGTGCGGTAGAAGACCGCCACATCCGCGTAGTTGGCGTCGCCCTGATCCACCAGCCGGTCGATCTCGCGGGCCACGAACGAGGCCTCGTCGTGCTCGTTGTCGGCCACATACCCGACGATCAGATCGCCGTCGCCCTGATCGGTCCACAGCTTCTTGTCGCGGCGGCCCTCATTGCGGGCGATGACCGCGTTGGCGGCGGTCAGGATGTGCTGGGTGGAACGGTAGTTCTGTTCCAGCAGAATGGTTTCCGCGTCCGGGAAATCGCGCTCGAACTCCTCGATATTGCGGATGGTCGCGCCGCGGAAGGCGTAGATCGACTGGTCCGCGTCACCCACCACGCACAGTTCCGACGGCGGCACCCGATGCTCGGAGCCGGTGTCCGGGTCGTCGCCCCACACCCCGCCGCGGTGATGGCCGACCAGCTCGCGCACCAGCACGTACTGGGCGTGGTTGGTGTCCTGGTACTCGTCGACCAGCACGTGCCGGAAGCGGCGGCGGTAGTACTCGGCCACCTGCGGATGCCGCTGCAGCACCGACACCGTCTCGCCGATCAGATCGTCGAAGTCGAAGGCATTGGCCGCGCGCAACCGCCGCTGGTACTCGCCGTAGACCCGGGCCACGATGCGCGGTAGCTCGGCCTCCTCGGTCTCGGCGTCGGCCGCGGCCTGGGCGGCGTCGATGAGCTCGTTCTTGAGGTTCGAGATGGCGGTGGCCAGCAGGCGCGGCGTGTACTTCTTCGGGTCGATCTCGAAATCGCGGATGATCATGCCCAGCAGCCGCCGGGAGTCGTCGGCGTCGTAGATGGAGAAGTTGGAGTTCATCCCCGTCAGCAGCGACGCCTGGGTGCGCAGGATGCGCACGCAGGAGGAGTGGAACGTCGACACCCACATACCGGCCGCGCGCGGTCCGACCAGCCCGGCGACGCGTTCACGCATCTCGGCGGCGGCCTTGTTGGTGAAGGTGATGGCCAGGATCTCGCTCGGCCGCACCCCGCGGGCGTCGAGGAGATAGGCGATACGACGGGTCAGGACCGCGGTCTTTCCAGAACCGGCCCCGGCCACGATCAGCAGCGGGGTGCCGGTGTGCATCACCGCGGCGCGCTGTTGTGGATTCAACCCTTCGAGCAACGCTCCGCCACCCCGCGCTTGCTGGGGCTTCTGCTCGTCCTGTGCCACCGTCGTATTCATCGCCCATCCACGCTACCGGCGCGCACCGACAGGCGTCGGGCGGGATCGCACAGGTGTCCGATTAGTGCCGGTCCGGCGAACTTCTGGTGAACCGTGTGACAGGAGGAAACTCAGGAGATTCACAAACGTACCCGTTTTGCATGGGTACCTCTCCGTGGCAGACTCGTCCCATGACCGGCTCGACGGCGGTGCGACACGCCTGTGCACCCAATGTGTATCGCACCTGAGCCCGATCCCCGGGAGACAATGATTTTCCAGGGGGGACAATGTATGGCCGACAGGTCAGATTCTTGGTGAAGAACCGATCGGTAACAGGTTGGGTCCACCCGCCGATCCACGTTCTGGACCACGAGGAGTTGAAAGTATGAGCATCTCGACGACGGGACATTCCGAGTCTGCCACCGGCTCGGACTCCGCCCCGCTGCCCTCCGAAGCGGAGATCGAAAAGCTGCGTCTGGAGATCGACAAGCTGGACGCCGAGATCCTCGCGGCCATCAAGCGCCGCACCGAGGTCTCGCGCATTATCGGACGGACCAGAATGGCGAACGGCGGGCCCAAGCTCGTCCACTCCCGCGAGATGAAGGTACTCGAGCGATTCAGCGAGCTGGGCCAGGAGGGGCACACCCTCGCCATGCTCCTGCTGCGTCTGGGCCGCGGTCGGCTCGGGCATTGACAACTCTCGTAACTCTCAGGGGCTTCACCCCTGAGACCCCGGACCCTTCCGACTCGGGAAGGTCCGTTAACGCTGAGCGCCGCCCGACTCGATACAACAGGCGGTGCGTCGCGAATCGCGGGCACACAAGCCACGCTGCATGCGGAGCCACGGATGCAGCACCCCCAGGCCGCCCCGGGTGTCTTTACCCCGGGGCGGTTCTTCGTCTTCCTAGGGCAGGGCGATGTACTTGATGTCGAGGTACTCCTCGATGCCCTCGTAGCCGCCCTCCCGGCCGAAGCCGGATTCCTTCACGCCGCCGAAGGGCGCGGCCGGGTCGGAGATGACACCGCGGTTGACGCCGACCATGCCGGTCTCCAGGCCCTCGGCGACCCGCAGCGCCCGGTCCAGGCTGCGCGTGTAAACGTATGCGACCAGGCCGAATTCGGTGTTGTTCGCAGCCGCCAGGCCCTCGGCCTCGGTGTCGAAACCGACGATCGGGGCGACCGGGCCGAACACCTCCTCCCGCAGGATGCGGGCCTGGGACGGAATGTCGGTGAGCACGGTGGCCGGGTAGAACCAGCCCGCCCCGCCCGGGGCCTTGCCCCCCAGCTTCACCTGCGCGCCCGCCGACACCGCGTCGTCCACCAGGTCGCTCACGGTGTCGAGCTGGTTCTCGTTGATCAGCGGGCCCAGGGTGGTGTCCGGGTCAACGCCATTGCCCAGCCGGTATTCGGCCATGGCCGCCACCAGTTTGTCGGTGAATTCCTGGCGAACCGAATTCTGGACGTGGAAACGGTTGGCCGCGGTGCACGCCTCACCGCCGTTGCGCAGTTTGGCCAGCACCGCGCCCTGCACGGCCGCGTCCAGGTCGGCGTCGTCGAAGACCACGAAGGGGGCATTGCCGCCCAGCTCCATGGAGGTGCGCAACAGACCGTGCGCCGACTGCTCGACCAGCTTCTTGCCGACCGGGGTGGACCCGGTGAAGGTCAGCTTGCGCAGGCGCGGGTCGTTCAGCAGGGGAGCGGTGACCGCGCCCGACCGCGAGGTGGTGATCACCGACAGCACGCCGTCCGGCAGCCCGGCCTCACTGCACAGCTGAGCCAGCAGCAGCATGGTCAGCGGGGTCTCGCCCGCCGGTTTCACGATCATGGTGCAGCCCGCCGCCAGCGCCGGGCCGATCTTGCGAGTTCCCATGGCCAGCGGGAAGTTCCACGGCGTGATGGCCAGGCACGGCCCGACGGGCTGCTTGTGCACCAGGATTCGCCCGGTCCCGCCCGGGGCGGCCTGGTAGCGGCCGTGCACCCGGACCGCCTCCTCGGAGAACCAGCGGAAGAACTCGGCGCCGTAGCGGACCTCATTGCGGCTCTCCGGCAGGGCTTTACCCATTTCCAGGGTCATCAGCAGAGCGAACTCGTCGGCCCGCGCGGTGATCGCCTCGAAGACCTCGCGCAGGATCTCCCCGCGCTCGCGAGCCGGGGTCGCGGCCCACTCGGCCTGCACCGCGGCCGCCGCGTCGAGAGCGCGCACAGCGTCCTCGGGGGTCGCGTCGGCCACCTGGGCGATGATCTCGCCGGTGGCCGGATTGTGGACGGGAAAGGTCGCGCCGCCGGTGGCATCCACCGGCCCCCCGATCCAGAGCTGTGTGGGAATGGAGGAAAGAAGCTCAGTCTCAGACACCATGTCCTCAGCGTAGGACCGTGTGGACAGCCTCGCCCGCAGGTTCGCGGCCGTCTCGATTCTGGACCGACGGAGCGGGGGAGCGAAGCGGAGGAGCGGAGGAGGGAAGAATCGAGACCTCGGGGCCGCGAACCCGCCCGTAGCGAAGCGGAGGGCAAATTCGGCACGGTGGTTGTAACCTGCCGAGAGTGAGCAGCGACATCACCGCGTCGGCGGTCTGGCGGAAACTGCACGATCACCACTCCTCCCTGGCCTCGCGGCACCTGCGCGAGTTCTTCGCCGAGGACCCTGAGCGCGGCCGGGAGCTGATCGTGCGGGTCGGTGACCTGCATATCGATTACTCCAAGCACCGAGTCACCCGCGAAACCTTGGATCTGCTGGTCGAATTGGCGGAGACGGCCGGGGTCGAGCGACGCCGCGACGCCATGTTCGCGGGGGAACGGATCAACACCTCCGAGGACCGCGCGGTCGGTCATGTGGCGCTGCGGGTTCCCGCCGGGCAGCGCATCGACATGGACGGCGAGGACGTCGTCCCCGAGGTGCAGGACGTGCTCGAGCGGATGGGCGCGTTCACCGACGACGTGCGATCGGGGGAGTGGCGCGGCGCGACCGGCGAACGCATCACCACGGTGGTGAACATCGGCATCGGCGGCTCCGATCTGGGCCCGGCCATGGTGTACCTGGCGCTGCGGCACTACGCCGACGCCGGCATCGCCGCCCGCTTCGTCTCGAATGTCGATCCGGCGGACCTGGTTTCGAAGCTCGACGGCCTGGACCCGGCCACCACGCTGTTCATCGTCGCCTCCAAGACCTTCTCCACCCTGGAGACGCTCACCAATGCCACCGCGGCCCGCCGCTGGCTGGTGGCGGCGCTCGGTGAGGACGCGGTCGCCAAGCACTTCGTGGCGGTGTCCACGCACGCGCGGCGGGTGTCGGACTTCGGCATCGACACCGCCAACATGTTCGGGTTCTGGGACTGGGTCGGCGGCCGCTACTCGGTGGACTCGGCCATCGGACTGTCGGTGATGGCGGTCGTCGGCAAGGAGCGCTTCGCCGAGTTCCTGGCCGGAATGCACACCGTGGACGAGCATTTCAGGAACGCGCCCCTGGCTGAGAACGCGCCGGTCCTGCTCGGTCTGCTCGGCGTCTGGTACTCGAACTTCTTCGGCGCCCAGTCCCGCGCGGTGCTGCCGTACTCCAACGACCTGGCCCGCTTCCCGGCCTACCTGCAGCAGCTGACCATGGAGTCCAACGGCAAATCGGTGCGCGCCGACGGCTCCCCGGTCACCACCTCCACCGGCGAGATCTTCTGGGGCGAGCCCGGCACCAACGGCCAGCACGCCTTCTACCAGCTGCTGCACCAGGGCACCCGGCTGGTGCCCGCCGACTTCATCGGATTCGCCCGTCCCACCGACGATCTGCCCACCATGGACGGCACGGGCAGCATGCACGACATCCTGATGAGCAACCTCTTCGCCCAGACCAAGGTGCTGGCCTTCGGCAAGACCGCCGAGGAGATCGCCGCCGAGGGCACCGCCCCGAACCTGGTGCCGCACAAGGTGATGCCCGGGAACCGGCCCTCCACGGCCATTCTCGCGCCCCAGCTGACCCCGTCGGTACTCGGACAGCTCATCGCCCTGTACGAGCACCAGGTCTTCACCGAAGGCGCGATCTGGGGCATCGACAGCTTCGACCAGTGGGGTGTGGAGCTCGGCAAGCAGCAGGCGCTGGCGCTGGCGCCGTTGCTCACCGCCGCGGAAGATCCACAGCCGCAGGCGGACTCCTCCACGGACGCGCTGATCGGCTGGTACCGCGCGAACCGGCGCTGACCGGACCGGGGCACCGGCCCGGCGAGATACGAGAAAAGGCGCGTCCCGCAGGACGCGCCTTTTCGCTGTTTCGGAGGCTGTCAGTCCCTTTCGGGGCCGAGGGAGATGCCGCGGGAGGCCAGCCAGGGCAGCGGGTCGATCTTGTCGACACCGTTGAGCCAGACCTCGAAGTGGCAGTGCGGGCCGGTGGAGAACCCGCGGTTGCCGACCGTGGCGATCTGATCGCCGGCCATCACGCGCTGGCCCTGCGAGACCGTCGCGGTGTCGATGTGGCCGTAGATGGTGACCGTGCCGTCGTCGTGCAGCAGGCGGACCCACATGCCGAAACCCGAAGCGGGCCCGGCCTCGAGCACGGTGCCGTCGGCGACCGCGTAGATCGGGGTGCCGATCGGGGCGGCGATGTCCACACCCTGGTGGGCGACGCCCCAGCGGATGCCGAAGCCGGAGGTGAAGGTGCCCGCGGCGGTGAACTTGGTCCACAGCGGCCGGTACTTCGAGGCCTCCTGGTTGGCCATGTCGGCGGCGAACTGCTTGCCCTTGGCCAGAATGTCGTTGAACTGGTCCAGGTTCGCGGGCGCGTTCGGGTTCAGCACCTGCGGGGAGCCCGCGGTGGTGTCGGAACCGCCGACCACGGAGGTCGCGGCGACCTCCTTGACCTGGTTGGCCGCCTGGTAGTCGACATTGCTGCTGTCGCTGGCCGAGGCTTCGATGGTGGCCTGACCGGCTGCCACGACCGCACCGGCCGCGACCGCGACCACGGCCGCCCGGCCCTTGAGGGCGTTCGGCGGGGCGGGTAGGCGGTGCGAGCCGCCGGCGCGGCGCTTGCCGCCGGTCCGGGCCGGACGCGGCTCGTCGGCCGAATAGTCGTCGAGCGCACCGTGATCGACGCGGGCGCCGTCACCGGAGAACTGGAGCTTCTCGCCGGACGCGGTCTTGAAGGTGTAGACCGGCCGGTAGTTGTCGGAGGGGGTCGGGTCCGCGGTCGGATCCCAGTTGGTCCGCGACTGCGGCGCCCAATCGGTGGGATTCGGTGCGGCCCAGCCGTTCACCGTGGTCTGGGCGTTGTAGTCCCAGTTCGGTTCGGCCTGCCAGTCATCGGATTCGGCCTGCTGCCACTGCGGGGCCTCGTCCCAGTGCTGCTGGGGCTCATCCCACTGCGCGCCGCCGTTCCAGTCGGCGTCGGACTGCCACTGCGCCTGCGGATCCCACTGGGCCTGCTGGTTCCACGGCTGGGCGGGCTGCTCCCACGGCTGGGCGGGCTGCTCCCACTGGGCGCCGCCGTTCCAGGCCTGGGTCGCGTCCCACTCGCCGTGGGCGACCGCGCTGTGGGTACTGACGGGAGAATCGAATGTCGTTGCGCCGCCGGATTGATCCGCGTCCTCGCGATAGCGGTGGCCGCGGCGGGGCCGGTGCTGCGAAGGGAACGAGCTGTCGCTCAAAGCCTGCCGTCCTCCTGTCCGTGACCGGGTTGTGACATCGACCGCAACGACGGTAACGAAACGATTGCGGCTCAGCAAGCGATGGGACTGCTTCGACACACTGCTGTGACATTCATCACTCGTTTATCCGGAATGTGCTCACTGTGCCCTGGGTAACCGCGTGAGGTTTGTCAACTACGCCACGTAGTAGCCAGTGTCACTCTCCGGGATTCGCGGGCTCCACCTGGCACCGGGTCAACAAGCTACCCGTCAGTAGCATTGACGAGGGGTTTTCCACTCCCGGAGACAATCCCGTGACCTGCGCCACTTAGGCTGTATGCGGCTGATTTCCGCTCCATGTGACTGATTAGAGTCCGAGCCGACCCGCCTCCGACGACGGGCCGCCAACCAAGACGTTGTCACAACAACGCAGACGAGACGGTGAGTACATGGATCTCTTCGAATATCAGGCGAAGGAACTCTTCGTGAAGCACGGAGTGCCTTCGTCGGAGGGCCGCGTCACGGACTCGGCCGAGGACGCCCGTGCGATCGCGGAAGAAATCGGCAAGCCGGTGATGATCAAGTCGCAGGTCAAAGTCGGTGGCCGCGGCAAGGCCGGTGGCGTGAAGTACGCCGCCACCCCGGACGACGCCTTCACCCACGCGACCAACATCCTGGGCCTGGACATCAAGGGCCACATCACCAAGAAGGTCCTGGTCGCCGAGGCCAAGGACATCGCGGCGGAGTACTACATCTCCTTCCTGCTGGACCGCTCCAACCGCACCTACCTGGCCATGTGCTCGGTCGAGGGCGGCATGGAGATCGAAGAGGTCGCCGCCACCAAGCCGGATCGTCTGGCCAAGGTGCCGGTCGACGCGGTCAAGGGCGTGGACCTGGCCTTCGCGCGCAGCATTGCCGAGCAGGGCCACCTGCCGGCCGACATCCTGGATGCCGCGGCGGTCACCATCCAGAAGCTGTGGGAAGTCTTCATCAAGGAAGACGCCACCCTGGTCGAGGTCAACCCGCTGGTGCGCACCCCCAACGACGAGATCCTGGCCCTCGACGGCAAGGTCACCCTGGACGAGAACGCCGAGTTCCGCCACGCCGACCACGCCGAGTTCGCGGACATCGACGCCACCGATCCGCTGGAGCTCAAGGCCAAGGAGAACGACCTCAACTACGTCAAGCTCGACGGTGAGGTCGGCATCATCGGCAACGGCGCGGGTCTGGTCATGTCGACCCTCGACGTCGTCGCGTACGCCGGTGAGAACCACGGCGGCGTGAAGCCGGCCAACTTCCTCGACATCGGTGGCGGCGCCTCGGCGGCCGTCATGGCCGCCGGCCTCGACGTCATCCTGGGCGACGCCCAGGTCAAGTCCGTGTTCGTGAACGTCTTCGGTGGCATCACCGCCTGTGACGCGGTCGCGAACGGCATCGTCGGCGCCCTGAACACCCTGGGCGCCGAGGCCAACAAGCCGCTGGTCGTGCGCCTCGACGGCAACAAGGTCGAGGAGGGTCGCAAGATCCTCGCCGACTTCAACCACCCGCTGGTGACTCTCGCTCAGACCATGGACGAAGGCGCCGACAAGGCCGCCGAACTGGCCGCCGCCAAGTAAGGACACGAACCCACATGTCTATCTTCCTGAACAAGGACAACAAGGTCATCGTCCAGGGCATCACCGGCGGTGAGGGCACCAAGCACACCGCTCTGATGCTGAAGGCGGGCACCAACGTGGTCGGCGGTGTCAACGCCCGCAAGGCCGGCACCACCGTGTCGCACGTGGACAAGGACGGCAACACCGTCGAGCTCCCCGTGTTCGCTTCCGTGGCCGAGGCCATGGAGAAGACCGGCGCCGACACCTCCATCGCGTTCGTTCCCCCGGCCTTCTCGAAGGACGCCATCATCGAGGCCATCGACGCGGAGATCCCGCTGCTCGTGGTCATCACCGAGGGCATCCCGGTGCAGGACACCGCGTACGCGTGGGCCTACAACGTGGAGAAGGGTCAGAAGACCCGCATCATCGGCCCGAACTGCCCCGGCATCATCACCCCGGGTGAGTCGCTGGTCGGCATCACCCCGGCCAACATCGCGGGCAAGGGCCCGATCGGCCTGGTCTCCAAGTCGGGCACCCTGACCTACCAGATGATGTACGAGCTGCGGGACTTCGGTTTCTCCACCGCCATCGGCATCGGCGGCGACCCGGTCATCGGCACCACCCACATCGACGCCATCGAGGCGTTCGAGAAGGACCCGGAGACCAAGCTCATCGTCATGATCGGCGAGATCGGCGGCGACGCCGAGGAGCGGGCCGCGGCCTACATCCAGGCCAACGTCACCAAGCCGGTCGTCGGCTACGTCGCGGGCTTCACCGCCCCGGAGGGCAAGACCATGGGCCACGCCGGCGCCATCGTCTCCGGCTCCGCCGGTACCGCCCAGGCCAAGAAGGACGCCCTCGAGGCCGCGGGCGTGAAGGTCGGCAAGACCCCGTCCGAGACCGCCGCCCTCGCGCGCGAGATCCTGGAGAAGGCTTCCATCAGCGCTTGATGGTTCTCGTGCCCCGCTGTCTGACGACAGCGGGGCACAAACCGAGAAGTGTCTGGTTGGTGTCCGCTGCTGGAGGTGGCGGTGCACAGCTGATGCGGGGCGCAAACCGAGAAGTGTCTGGTTGGTGTCCGCTGCCGGAGGTGGCGGTGCACAGCTGATGCCGATGCGGGTCGCAGGCCCACCTGCTCCACATGGCTGATACGAAGGCCGCCTGTCGAATTCGACAGGCGGCCTTCGTGATTCGCGGGAGTGTGAGCAACGCGTCGTGCGCCGGGCGTTTGGGGACGCGCGGGGGCGGGTACTGCCGTCGGGTACTGCGCCGAATCGGCTATTGCGGTAGAGGCACGGGTGGTGGTAGATGCTGCCACCGGCCGCTGCGTGCAGTAGCGTCGGTGGAAGTTCGTGAACGACTCGATAGGAGACGACGACATGGCTTACCCGACCGGGGGCTCGGGATACAACGCGCCCCAGCCGACGCCTTCCTCCGGTTCCGGATTCGGCGCGGGCGCTCCCGCGGCCGGTTCGGGAACCTCGCCTGTTGCGGGCAAGGGGCTGCCTTTCTTCCTGACCGTCGGCGTCGCCGCGCTCGGCGTGCTCAACTTCCTGCTGGGCTTCGCGCCCTACGTCGGCACCAAGGCCGTCGAGATCGGCAACACCCGGGTCGGCGGTGACACCACCTTCAGCCTGTTCGAGAGCGCGGGCTCCGCGGCGCTGGTAACGATCCTGCTGATCGCCGGGCTGGTGGCCGGGCTGTCCCTGCTGCCCAAGCAGAGCGGCAACACCGGTCTGGTGGCGGCGGCCTCGCTGGGCGCCTTCCTGGGAATCCTGTTCGGCTCCTTCAACCTCGGCGACAGCATGACGCTGAAGTGGGGCGGCTGGGTGATCCTGTTCCTGGCGTTCGTGCAGGCCGTGGTCGCGGTGCTGGCACTGCTGTTCGAGGCCGGCATCGTGAAGGCGCCGGAGCCGAAACCGGCCGCGCCGCAGGGTGGTTTCGGTCAGCAGCCGCAGCAGCCGTTCAGCCAGACCGGCCCGCAGTCCTACCAGCAGCCCTCGTTCGGCCAGCCGGGCGGTTTCGGCCAGCAGCCGCAGCAGTCCTTCGGCCAGCCCGCCCAGCCCGCCTACGGTCAGCAGCCGTCGTACGGCCAGCAGGCCGGGTACGGTCAGCAGCCCGCGGGCTACGGCACCGGTTCGCAGCCGACCTACGGTCAGCAGCAGCCCGGGTACGGTCAGCAGCCGCAGCAGTCCTTCGGTCAGCAGCCGTCCTACGGCGCGCAGCAGCAGCCCGCGGGCAGCGCGGACGCGACCCAGCACTTCGGCGGTCAGCAGCAGCGCCCGGCGCAGCCGTTCGGTGGTGAGCAGGCGGCCGATCCGGCCGCGGACGCCACCCGCGCCTTCCGTCCGGGCCAGGACGACAAGTAGTTTTCCGCGTCAAAGGTGCGGCCTCCGGTATCCGACCGGGGGCCGTTCTCTTTGCCCGCGCGCCGCTCGCCCGGCGCGCCTGACCCTACGGTTTCCGAGATGCTGCCACGCTGGTTGTCCATGAGTGCCCCGAGAACTGCCCTGGCTCGCCTGAGCGACCCCGACCTGCGGGCGCCGCGGCGGCCGCCGGTGCAGCGGGGTGGGGGCGACGGCGGGGGATTCGGTTCGCTCACCCCGGAATTCGCGCGGGTCCTGATGCTGGTGGCGGCGCGGGCGTCGGCCATCACGCTGCTGATCATCTTCATTCTGGTGTACGCCACGCTGTTCGCGGCCGGCGGCGGCATGGGCGGGTCGTCCGGGGCGATCGCCGCGAGCTGGCTTGCGGTGCACCAGGTTCCGCTGGTCATCGGCAAGACCGGGATCGGCCTGTGGCCGCTGCTGCCGACCTTCCTGATGCTGTGGCTGGTGGCCCGCGACAGCGCTCAGGCCGCCGACTCCGACTGCGAGATCCGCGATCTGGGTTGGGTGCTGGGGGCGGCCGTCGGCGGCCCGCTGCTGATCACCGCGGTCTGCCTGGCGGTGGCCGAGGACGCGGCGGCCCTGGTGCCGCTGCAACCGCCGGATACCCTGGCCGCATTCGCCTGGGTCGCCTGGCTGAATCTGCTGGCCGCCATGGCCGGTATCGGTTCGCGCCGGTGGCGCGAGTTCGCGGAGCTGCTGCCGATTCCGCTGCCGGACTGGGTGGTTCCCGGCGCCCGGGCGGGTGCGCTGGCCGCGGGCCGGCTGCTGGCCGCCGCGGCCGTGCTGACCGTGGTGTCGTTCCTGGCGCACTGGTCGCGGATCGGCGACACCTATCACGCGGCCGCCGGAAGCGTCTCCGGTGCACTGGGTTTGACGCTGTTGTCGCTGGCCTACCTGCCGAATATCGCGGTCGACGGGGTGAGCCTGCTGGTCGGCGGGCAGGTGCGGATCGGTCCGGGGTCGTTGAGCCTGTTCGCGATCGACGGTGCGCCGGTGCCCGCGGTGCCGGTGGCGGCCGCGGTGCCGTCGGGTCCGGTGGCGCTGTGGTGGCTGGCGCTCTTGCTGGCGCCCGCGGCGATCGGCGTGCTGTCGGGGCTGGAATGCGGTCGCACCTCCCGGGATCGGGCGACCGCGCCCTGGGCGACGCTGACCGCCGCCGGGGTCGCGGCCGTGGGCATGGCGCTGCTGGGCGCGCTGGCCGGCGGCGAGCTCGGCACCTTCGGCCGGATCGGCCCGACCGCGCTGAGCGCGGTGCTGGTGTTCGTGTGGTTCGCGGTCGCCGGATACGTGGGCCTGCTCGGCGCGCGCTGGTTCGGCGGCCCGGCCGCGGCGCCCGCCGTCGCCGGCGAGGAGTACACGGACGAGTACGACGACTACGCGGACGACGGCTACGAGTACGCGGACGACGAGTACGAGGGCGACTACGCCGACGACGACTACGCCGAAGGCGAGTATGCCGACGACGACTACGACGACGAGTACGACGACTACGGCGACGAACCCGGCGAAAACGCCCCCGCCTCCGCCGCGGAGTCCGATACCGGCCACCACGCCGAGAGCGGCTGGTACGACGACGAGGACCTCGACGACGCCCTGGACGCCGAACTGGTCGACGACCAGGACGACGACGGGTCCGCCTCCGGTGTGAAATCCGCCGACAACCCCGACATCGTCGACGCGGAAGTGGTAGAGGGAGACCTGCCGGACAAGTAGCCGGTGCACGGTCGTTAGGCTGTTGGTCGGCGGATAGCTTCCCGCTGTCCCTTCCCCGCCCCGATCGACAGGGAGTAGTGCGCTGACGTCCACGCCCGCCCCGATGTTGCCGCCGACCGCACCCGCGTCCGTCGTGGTGCTCGCCTCCGGCACCGGGTCCCTGCTGCGTTCCCTGTTGGAAGCGACCCGGCAGCCGGGCTACCCGGCGCAGGTGGTCGCCGTGGGCGTGGATCGCGACTGCGCCGCCCTGGAGCACGCCGAGGCGTTCGACGTCTCCTCGTTCAAGGTCGCGCTGGGCGAGTTCGCCGACCGTGCCGAATGGGATCGGGCGCTGACCGAGATCGTGGCCGCCTTCGCACCGGATCTGGTGGTGTCGGCGGGCTTCATGAAGATCCTGGGCCCGGCTTTCATGGACCGTTTCGGCGGTCGCATCATCAATACCCATCCCGCGCTGCTGCCCGCCTTCCCGGGTGCGCACGGGGTGCGGGACGCGCTCGCCTACGGCGTGCGGGTGACCGGTTCGACCGTGCACCTGGTCGATTCGGGCATCGACACCGGGCCGATCCTGGCGCAGGAGGCGGTCGCCGTGCTGCCCGATGACGACGAGGCGACCCTGCACGAGCGCATCAAGGTCGTGGAGCGCCGGCTGCTGGCGGAGACCGTCGCCGCCGTCGCTACCCGAGGCATTGTCTCCGATGGACGAAAGGCAGTTATCCCAGATGAGCGAGTTCTCCGGTGAGTGAACGCAAGCCGATCAAGCGGGCCCTCGTAAGCGTCTACGACAAGACCGGGCTGATCGAACTGGCCAGCGGTCTGCACCAGGCGGGCGTGGAGCTGGTCTCCACCGGTTCGACCGCCGGCAAGATCGCCGACGCCGGCATTCCGGTCACCAAAGTCGAAGACCTGACCGGTTTCCCGGAGACCCTGGACGGCCGGGTCAAGACGCTGCACCCCCGCGTGCACGCCGGCATCCTGGCCGACACCCGCAAGGAAGAGCACGTCGACCAGCTGGTCGAGCTCGGTGTCGAGGCCTTCCAGCTCGTCGTGGTGAACCTGTACCCGTTCACCCAGACGGTGGCCTCGGGCGCGAGCGTCGACGAGTGCGTAGAGCAGATCGACATCGGCGGCCCGTCCATGGTGCGCGCCGCCGCCAAGAACCACCCGTCGGTCGCGGTGGTCGTCAATACCGGTGACTACGCCGAGGTGATCGCCGCCGTGGCGCAGGGTGGTTTCACTCTTGCCGAGCGGACCGCCCTGGCGGCCAAGGCTTTCCAGCACACCGCTACCTACGACGTGGCCGTCGCCAGCTGGATGACCAGTGTCGCGGTTCCGGCCGTGGCGCCGGAATCGGCTGCCGCGCAGCAGTTCCCGGAGTGGATCGGTGGCACCTGGCAGCGCGAGGACGTGCTGCGTTACGGCGAGAACCCGCATCAGGCGGCCGCGCTGTACACCAGCCAGGGCGGCCCGCGCGGGCTGGCGCAGGCGCAGCAGTTGCACGGCAAGGAGATGTCGTACAACAACTACACCGACGCGGACGCCGCCTGGCGCGCCGCCTACGACTTCGACGCCCCGGCCGTGGCGGTCATCAAGCACGCCAACCCGTGCGGCATCGCGGTCGGCGCCGATATCGCCGAGGCGCACCGCAAGGCGCACGCCACCGACCCGGTCTCCGCGTACGGCGGCGTGATCGCGGCCAACCGTGAGGTCTCGGTCGAGATGGCCGAGCAGGTCGCCGAGATCTTCACCGAGGTCGTGGTGGCCCCGTCCTATGCCGACGGCGCGGTGGAGGTGCTGGCGCGCAAGAAGAACGTGCGCGTGCTGGTGGCCGACCCGGCCCAGCGCAAGGGCGCGGAGCTGCGTCCGGTCAGCGGCGGCGTGCTGCTGCAGGACCGTGACATCCTCGACGCCGAGGGCGACAGCGCCGCCAACTGGACCCTCGCCGCGGGCGAGGCGGCCGACGAGGCCACCCTGCGTGACCTCGAATTCGCCTGGCGCGCTTGCCGTGCCGTGAAGTCCAACGCCATCCTGCTGGCCGACGACGGCGCGGCCGTGGGCGTCGGTATGGGTCAGGTCAACCGGGTCGACTCCTGCAAGCTGGCGGTGGAGCGGGCCGGGGAGCGGGCCAAGGGTTCGGTGGCCGCGTCCGACGCGTTCTTCCCGTTCTCGGACGGCCCGCAGATCCTGGTCGCGGCGGGCGTGCGCGCCATCGTGCACCCGGGCGGTTCCATCCGCGACAAGGACACCATCGACCTGTGCCGTGAGGCCGGAGTCACCTTGTACCTCACCGGATCTCGCCACTTCGCGCACTGAGCATGAGTCGGCGGTGACGCGGTAGCGGTACCACGAGATCGGGACAGGGCCCGGATCGCATATGCGGTCCGGGCCCTGTCGCGTATGCGGGATTACGTGGCGCTCAATACTTTCCGATCGCCGAGCGGGGACTTCAGCTGCACCTCGAGGCTGCCGAAGACGGCGATCATGGTGCACATCTTGCCGACCGCGTCGGCGCGGGTGCCCGAGCGCAGGTCCACGGTGACGGTGGACGAGGTCTCGGTGACGCTCGCGTCCACGCCGTAGCATTCGGGGGAGCCGGTCTGGAAGTTGACGGCGATCTTGTCGGGGGCGATGCGGGTCCAGCTGTCGAACGGAATGCCGTGCGGGCTCACGATAGTCGGGTCGGCGGTGAACTCGCGTCCGGTTTGTCCGTTCGTCGCTTCGGTGGGCGTGGCGGCGGTGGTGGTCGCGCCGGTGCTGCTGGAGGTGGTGCCGCCGCCGTCGCCGGAGTTCCCGCAGGCGGTGAGGCTGAGCCCGATCAGAGTGGCTGCGCCGGCAGCGATCAGGCGGCGTGCCCGTGTCCCGTACATGGCTGACACCCTAATGTCCCGCGACCGCCGGACCGGTCCAGAGCGCCGTGTAAGCCCAGCCGGCGAATTTCTGGCGAAGACACGCCGAAATCTTCGCAGAACCGGCGCGTAACGATGCGGTGACGGGGGCGGAGTCGGTACTGTCGTCCCCAGATGTGCGAATGCAGTTCCGCGACATCGTCTTATCTCATGTTCCCCCCTCCCGAAAGGACGCACCGTGGGCGACTCGTTGAAGGTTGGCGAAGAACTCGGTCGTGGTCAGTCGCTGCAAGGCGGCGCGTACACCCTGACCCTGCAAGATGATGGCAACCTGGTGCTGTCCGACCCGAGTGGCAAGGTCGAATGGGCTTCCGGCACCAACGGCCAGGGCGTCGTGAAGGCGACCCTGCAGGATGACGGCAACTTCGTCCTCTACAAGGAGGACGGCGCCGCCTGGTCCACCGAGACCAATGGCAAGAGCGCGGACCGCCTGGTCGTGCAGGCCGACCGCAATGTGGTGCTGTACGGCTCCGACGGCGGCTCGCTGTGGTCGTCGGGCACCAACACCGACAACCCGCTTCCCGCTCCGGAGCCGGTCCAGACCCAGGCCGCCGCGGTCGAGGATGTCCCCCCGCCGCCGCCGCCCGCCGCCCAGACCTACACCGTCGAGCCGGGTGACACCCTGTGGGCCATCGCCGAGCGCTTCTACGGCGACGGCAACCGCTACCAGGAGATCGCCAACGCGTCGGGTGTCGACAACCCCGACCTGATTCAGCCCGGCCAGGTGCTGACCATCCCGTAACTCGCGGCTCCGCCACGTAAACGAGAACGAGGCCCCCGAGTGCAAAAGCATTCGGGGGCCTCGGATTTGGGGGTGGACGGGCCGTGCCGTCGCTCCCGCTCACACCTCTGCCGGGGTTTCAGGGGTACCCCCTGAGCGTCCGAGAGTTGTTCCTATTCCTGGGCTTTCGCTCCGCGAGCTATCGGCTCGTGAAGGGCAGCAAGGCCATTTCGCGGGCGTTCTTCACGGCCACCGCCACCTGGCGCTGCTGCTGCGGGGTCAGTCCCGTCACGCGGCGGCTGCGGATCTTGCCGCGGTCGGAGATGAACGTGCGGAGCAGGTTCACGTCCTTGTAGTCGACGGTCTCGACGCCGGCCGCGATGAGGGGGTTCTTCTTCGGACGGCGGGCCTGCTCGGCCCGCATCTTCTTCGACGGTGCTCGCTTCACTGCCATGTCAGCGGTTCCTCACTCACGCGGTGTCGTTGTCAACGAATGGTGGATGCTTACCAGCTCGATTTGTGCACACCGGGCAGCTCTCCTCGATGGGCCATCGCGCGAACGCGCACGCGCGAGAGGCCGAACTTGCGGAGATGGCCGCGGGGGCGTCCGTCCGCGGCGTCCCGATTGCGCAATCGTACCGGACTGGCATCGCGCGGCATTCTCTGTAAGGCGGACTGCGCGGCCGTCCGCTCGGCGTCGCTGCTGGTCGGTTTGCGGATGATCTCCTTGAGTTCCGCGCGCCGCCCGGCCCAGCGTTCCACGATCAGTTTGCGCTCTTCGTTCTTGGCGATCTTGGACTTCTTCGCCATGTCACCGGTCCTCGCGGAAGTCGACGTGCTTGCGGACGACCGGGTCGTACTTCTCGAGCACCATCCGGTCGGGATCGTTGCGCCGGTTCTTGCGCGTGACGTAGGTGTAGCCGGTCCCGGCCGTCGACTTCAGCTTGATGACGGGCCGGATGTCGGTCGATTTCGATGCCATCGTCTTCCTTTCAGATCTTCTCGCCGGCGGCGCGCAGGCGAGCGACGACCGCTTCGATGCCGTCGCGGTCGATGACCTTGATGCCCTTGGCCGAGACCCGCAGCGTGATGCGGCGGTCCTCGCTGGGCAGGTAGTAGGTCTTGCGCTGGATGTTGGGGTCCCAGCGCCGGTTGGTCCGTGTGTGCGAGTGCGATACGGACTTGCCGAAGCCCGGCTTGCGACCGGTGACCTGGCAGATGGCCGACATGGGCACTCCCTTCGGGGTAGACGATACTGACAATCGTTTTCGACAACGAATTTATTCCACGGTACATTGACTCCCCGGTAATTGAAAATCATTGTCGAAAGGGGGACCGGTGGCGTCCCAACGCAAGCCTGTGCTCGTCCTCGCGGGACTCCCCGGACGCGCGGCCGACGGTGTCGAGCAGGCCGCGCGCCTGCTGGGCGCCGAGCCCGGCACCGTCGTGGTCCGGCACGATCTGAGCGAACTGCGCGAGGGCGTGGTGCGCCGGAGAGTCCGCCTCGACGGGCGCGAGACCCTCACCGTGCTGGAGCTCGCACACGGCTGCGTCTCCTGCACTCTGCGCGCGGACCTGTTGCCCTACCTGTGTCAGCTCGCCGAACGGGATTCGGTGCGGCGCATCGTGCTCGCGCTGGATCCGGCTTTCGAGGCGGAAGCCGTGTGCCAGGCCGTCAATGACGTGGTGGTGACCGGTGTGGTCGGTCGCGTCGATGGCCCGGCCGCCCGCAGCGTCCGCATCGATACCGTCCTCACCTGCGTCGACGCCCGCGACTGGCTGGCCGACGCCACCGGCGACGAGACCCTCGCCGAGCGCGGCCATGTCACCGCGGAGGACGAGCGCACCGTGGCGCAGCTGGCCGTCGGCCAGGCCGAGTTCGCCGATGCCCTGCTGGTTTTCGACTCCGGAGCCGACCTGCTCGACCGGGAGCGCACGACCGCCGTGCTGGCCCGGCTGGCCCCGCGCGCCCCGATCAGCTGGGTAGCCGACCCCGCCACCCTCGACGTCGACGATCTGACCTGGCTGCTGCGCCGGGTGCCCACCGACGCGCGCCGCGGCGCGGCCTTCGATCCGCACGCCCCGCTGCTGGCGGGCGCACCGCCGTTGGAGCCGGATTGCGGTGTGGCACTGCTGGAATTCGCCACCGACCGCCCCTTTCACCCCGATCGACTGCACTCGGCCATCGATGTGCTGCTGGAGGGCGTGGTGAGCGCGCGCGGCCGGGCCTGGCTGGCCACCCAGCCCGACGAGGTGGTGTGGCTGGAATCGGCGGGCGGCGGGCTGCGTGTCGGCGGCGCCGGAAAGTGGCTCGCGGCCATGACATCCCGCGAGCTGGACGAGGTCGACCCGGAACGCCGCGTGCTGGCCTCGCTGCGCTGGCACGAGCACTTCGGCGACCGCCACACCTCGCTGGTGATCCTGGTCGCCGACGCAGACGCCGACGAGATCCGGAACGCGCTGCATTGGGCGCTGGTGGACGAGGACGAACTGCGGCAGGTGCGCTTCGCCCCGGAACGGGTCGCGCTGTGGTTCGACCCGTTCGGCGATCAGCACGAGGAACCGTGCGACACCACACGCTCGACGCCCGCCGGCGACGGCAAGACCCGCAACAACGAAAGGTGAAGTGATGAAACAGGGAATTCACCCCGACTACCATCCGGTGGTCTTCCAGGATGTGGGCACCGGCAAGTGCTTCCTGACCCGTTCCACCGCGGTCTCCACCCGCACCATCGAGTGGGCGGACGGGAATACCTACCCGCTGCTCGTGGTGGACGTGACCGCCGATTCGCACCCGTTCTGGACCGGGAATCAGCGCGTCCTGGACACCGCGGGCCGCGTGGAGAAGTTCGAGCGCCGCTACGGCAAACGCGTTCGAGGAAACCGTGATTCGATCACCGGAGAGGAGAACGCCTGATGGCCGTTCCGAAGCGCAGGATGTCGCGCGCGAACACCCACAGCCGCCGTTCGCAGTGGAAGGCGAGCCCGCCGGATCTGGTGCCGGTTACGGTCGGGGGAGTGGTGCGTATGGTGCCGCGGCGGCTGCTGCGAGCCGTCGAACGCGGGCTGATCGATCCTGGGAAACTCTGAGTTCGAGAGAACCACGGGTCGTGGGGGTTCGGGGCTTGGCCCCCCGAACCCCCCACTGCTGCGGGTCCGGGTTTCCCGGGGGCCCGTCAGCCCTCCTTCGCGGCCAGGTCCACCAGGGTGGCGGCGAGACGGAAGTACTTGTTCTTGCCGAGGTCGGCGATGGTCTTCACACCGAGCGCCTCGAGCAGCTGGGCGTCGTGCTTCTCGGTGAGTCCGGCGAGCGCCGACGGCGGCGCGGCCAGGATGTCGTCGAGAGACTTGGATTCGTAGGCCTTGTCGAGAGCTTTGTCGAGTACCACGTTGACGGCCACGAGAGCCTCCTTCGCCTGGAACTGGAGCAAAAGAACGGACGAGCCCGACGATAGCGTTGAAGTTGCTGTCCCGCCAGTGATCTGCTCGGGTGTTGCGGAGGCCCCGGTCGCGGGTGAACATTTCGCGCGGGTGCGAAAAAGTCTTCCTAAAGTTGTGAAGTCGTGGCCTGGTGACGGTATTCTCGTGCCTTGAGGGCGGGTTCTCCTGACTACAGGAGAACCCGCTCATCGCCACTTCAGAGGCCGTTTCGGGTTCTTCCCCCGACGGAGAGAATCCGACAATTCACCCAATCTAACTGTCGGATACGGCTTTCGGTGCGGCACTCGCCGAGGCTGATCCATTCGCGGCCTTATCGCCGGAATGTCCGTTCGGTCCGGTTCCCCAGCCCGGCAACGGCACATCCGGCAGCAACTGCTCGAGCTTTGCCAGCTGATCGGCGAACGCGGTGGCCGGACCCTCGACGAGCGAGAACGGGAAGGGCCAGTGCCCCTTGCCCGCCACCCGCGCCAGTTCCTCCTTCAACTCGGCGGTGGTGGCTTCGAGTTCGCTGATCTCGGTGCGCAGTTCGTCGATCCGCGTGAGCGCGGCCGCCAGCCCGTCCACCACCGTCCGGTTGCGGCCCTGGGCATCGGTGCCCAGCTGCGGCCAGCCGTTGAGGCCCGGTCCGCGCAGCTGGATCTGGATGTCGTGCAATGCCGCGTCCTGTTCGGGTGTCAAGTCGGGTTCCTCCGTTTCCGCATCCCACTGGCCGAAATCGATTCGGTCGGTTTGGTTCACATCGCATTCCACGCCGTCGACGATCACCTGCTCGCCGTTCTGGTAGATCGCGATCCGCGGATCCACCCGCCCGCCCGACCAGGCCACCGTCTGCCACGCCCAGGTCGCCGTCCCGGCGTCCAGCGCCCGGCTCACCGGCCAATACCCGCCGTAGATACCGACATTCGAGCGTCCGAGGACACTCGCCGCGCCGTCCAGGTAGGCGTCGATCGGCACCTGCTGCTGCGGGGTCGCGTCGAAATCCGCGGAGAAGTAGATCGGCCGATCCGCCCGGCCGCCGCAGCGCAGCATCTGCGCCAGCGCGGCGCGCGCGTCGGTGACGCCCGCGCCGTAGCCGTCCAGCATGCGGGCGGCGGTGGTCTCCCAGTTCGCGACGATGGAAATCCCGTGTGCGCGCAGGTCATCCGCTTCGGCGGGGGTGAGCAGCTTGCCCGGCAGCGAGGGGCCGCCCTCGGACAGGTAGCGAACCACGAAGTCGTAGCCGTTGGCCGTGATGGCACGCGGCGCGGGCCGACCTGCGGCGTAGTCCAGCCCGAAACGCATGACTCCCACTGTAATTCGACGGCGGCGCCGCAGGGAGCCGAATCCGAACCATCGCGGCGATCGATCGAGAGTGGTTGACTGGGAGCGCTTTGTGAGGTGCGTCACTGATCAGTGAGAACGGAGATTCGTAAATGCCTGTACGCGACGAGGCGTGGCCGCCCGGAACACCGTGCTGGGTCGACTGTCAGGTCGACGACCCGGCCAAGGCCGGCGAGTTCTACGCCGGACTGTTCGGCTGGGACATGCAAGGCGGCGAGGAGGAGTCGGGCGGTTACCTGATGGCGCTGCGGGACGGCCGCGCGGTGGCGGGCATCGGGCCCAAACCCGAGGCCGCGATGCCCTCGGTGTGGACCACCTACTTCGCGGTGGACGACGCCGACGCGTGCGCGCGGCAGGTGACCGCGGCGGGCGGCCGCCTGCTGGTGCCCGCCTTCGACGTGATGGAGTTCGGCCGCATGTTCGTGGCCGCCGACGCGTCCGGCGCGCCCTTCGCGGTGTGGGAGGCCCGCGCCCACGACGGCGCGGCCGTGTACAACGAGCACGGCGCCTACGTCTGGAACGACTTGCACACCGGCGATTTCGAGGCCGCGAAGTCCTTCTACGCGGCGGTCTTCGACTTCACCTTCGCCGAATTCGACGACGAGACAACGCGATACGCCACCTTCACCCCGCCCGGCGGGACCGGCTCGGTCGGCGGCATCAACGACGACAGCGTGAACGGCGTCGCCCCGGCCCAGCCCTACTGGCTGACCTGGTTCCAGTCCGAGGACATCGATTCCGGCCTCACCCGCGCCGTGGAACTGGGCGCGACCGTGCTCATGTCCGCCACCGACGGACCGTTCGGCCGGATGGCCATCATGGCCGCGCCCCAGGGCGAGCTGTTCGGTCTGCTCGATCCCCGGGACGTGCCGCGCTAGTGCGGGTCAGAGCATCGATTCCGGCCGGCGCGCACCCTGCTGCTGCGACGCGGCGTGCTGTGAGGCCGCCTGCAGCGACGTGCTGTGCGCGACCGCCGGATCGGGGGCCGCCATCGGGGCACGGGCCTCACGCCGGTCCGGGGCGACCAGGATGGCGGTGATCGGAATCGCCAGCGACAGCGTGCCGATGATGAAGAACGGCACGAAGAAGGTGAACAGCACGTTCCCCTGCGGCGCGGGCGCGTTCGGGTCCACGTGCACCTGCAGCCCGGTCAGTCCGGCGTAGTGCATGCTGGTCACGAGGACCGCGTACACCACCGCGCCGGCCAGCACCATCGGCACCGAACCGACCCACAGGCTGAACCACAGGGTGAGCGCCGCGAGCACGAACGCGATCGCGTACACCGCGACGGTGGACACCAGGCCGGGGTCCGCGGTGCCCTGGATCCGGATGGCGCCCAGCAGCAGCTGGTGCACGTCGCCGATCCCGAAGGCCATCACGGCCGCCGCGACCAGCAGCCGCCACCACACCAGCGTCTTGCCGGTGATCAGCAGCGCCAGGAACACGGTGATCGCCGACAGCACCGAGAACAGCGTGATCGACAGGTTGTCGTAGCGCAGCTGGGTGCCGCGCACGTCGAAACCGAGCATGGAGACGAACACCGGCATGGCCACGCCGACGCCGCCGATCGACACCGCCGCCACGAAAAGCCATACGATCCGGAACTTCTGGGTCACCGACTTGGTGGACTGCCGAATGCACGCCAGCCCGCAGGCCGCCCCCGCGAACGACACGATCACCGCCAGCGCGAGCACCCAGTAGCCCATCGAGAAGTAGATCATCCAGACACCCTTGTCCTTCGTAAGCCCGAACCCGGATGGGCGAACGTCAGCCGCGCTGCGCGGTTTCGCGCTGCGCCGTCATCAGCCGTTCGATCGCGTATTCGGTGACCGCGGCCAGCGACCGCCGCACCTCGACCGGGTCGCGCGCGTCGATGTCCACGATCGGCACGCCCTCGCGGACGCTGAGCGCCTCGCGCAGTTCCGCGACCGGGAAGCGCGGCGCGTCCGGGAAGCGGTTGACCGCGATCAGGAACGGCAGCGACTTGGCCTCGAAGAAGTCCACGGCCGCGAAGCTGTCCTCGATGCGGCGGGTGTCGACCAGCACGACCGCGCCGATGGCGCCCTTGATCAGGTCGTCCCACATGAACCAGAACCGCCGCTGCCCGGGCGTGCCGAACAGGTACAGCACCAGGTTGCCGGGCAGGATGATGCGCCCGAAATCCATGGCCACGGTGGTGGTTTCCTTGCCGGGCGTGGCGGCGAGGTCGTCGACCCCGTCCGAATAGCCGGTCACCATGGCCTCGGTGCGCAGCGGCACGATCTCGGAGACCGCGCCGACGAAGGTGGTCTTGCCCGCGCCGAATCCGCCCGCCACGACGATCTTGGTCGACGCGGTGCGCGACTCCTCGCCCGGCCGCGGCGGGTACTGCAGCCCCGGGTTCGGGAACTGCCCGGTGGTGTACGCCGGCCCCCCGTGCGGGCCGGCGGGGTAGCCTCCGCCGTTATAGGGCGCGGAGTCCATGCAGGGTCCTCTCCATCAGGGAGCGGCGCTCGTCGAAGGTCGCCTGATCGCTCAAAGTCGAATGCACACGCAGGGTTCCGGCGACCACCAGATCGCCGATGACGACCCGGACCATGCCCAGCGGACGGCCCAGGTGGGCCGCGATCTCGGCGACCGAGAGCCGGGCCGTGCCCAGCCGCAGGATCTCGGTGCGCACGTCGCCGGCGGGCCAGTCGAAGTGGGCGGTGTAGGACAGGGTTTCGACGACCGCTTCCAGCGGTAGCTCGACCGCCGGCTCGGTACGGCCGGAGGTCAACGCGTAGGGGCGAACGCGGGTGGTCGGTGGCCGGTTACCGCCACCGCCATGAGGATTGGTCATTTGCGGCTCATCTAGGCAGTGTTCGACTCATCTAGGCAGTGCGGGCGGTGGCCGAGACGACGGAGCCGACCCGGTCGACCAGGAGGGCCATCTCGTAGCCGATGCGGCCGATGTCGTGCTGCTTGTTGGCCAGCACCGCCAGGTGCGAGCCATTGCCGACACTCATGACCAGCAGGTAGCCGCGCTGCATCTCCACGATGGACTGCATCACCTTGCCGCCCTCGAAAAGCTGTGCGGCGCCGGCGGACAGGCTGGCCAGACCGGCCGTCACCGCGGCCAGCTGCTCGCCGCGGTCGGACGGCAGGTGCGGGCTGGTGGCCTGCAGCAGACCGTCCGCGGAGACCAGCACGGCGTGCGAGACCCCGGGCACCTCCTTGGTGAAGCGGGTGACCAGCCAGTTCAGATTCTCATCCGTTGTGGTGCTCTGGGTGTCGGTCATGCATGCCCTCCGTCGTTGTACTGGGAGTCGGCCCGCCCGGAGTGGACGCCGCTGAGATGCCTGCTCAGGCTGTTGCGGATCTCTTCCGGGTCGCGGCCGGTACCGTCGTCCTCCTGGGCGACCGCGCCCGGCACCAGCTGGGCGCCGGGCCGCCGAATCGGCAGGCCGCCTTCGGTACGACTGGTGGTGGTCGGGTTGGCCGCGTCCTCGGCCGCGGCCCAGCCGACGTCCGAAGTCGACGACCAGGCGGCGCCGGTCTGCTGCCCGTCGGCCGGTTCCACCAGCCACTCGGAGACCATGCGCTGGTAGATCGGGGTCGGAGCGCCCTCGACCGGACGCAGGCCGGTCTGCGGCGCGACCGGACGCGACCCGGCGGGTGCGGCCTCGTTGCCGCGCGCGGCGTCATTGCCGCGAATAGCGTTGTCGGCGCCTCGAACAGCGGTTTCGCCGGTCACGCTGCCGGGGACGGGGGTCGGCGGGAGCGTGGGGCGGTCGTTGTCGCCGAAGGCACTGAAACCGTTGCCGAAATAGCTGCCGGTGTCCGGGCCGTTGGGGTTCTCGACGTAGCCGCTGCCGCCGTTGCGGGCGTTGGTGATCGGCGCGGTCGGACCGGGCGCCGGTGCGAAGGACCCGGCCGCCGGTGTGAAGGGCTCCCGCGCCGGCGGCGTGAAGGGCTCGGGCGCCGGTGTGAAGGGCTCGGGCGCCTGCGCCACGGGCTCGGGCGCCGGAACGAGGCGCTCGGGCACCTGGGCGACCCGCTGCGGCATCGGCGTGATCTGCTGGGGCGCGACCCGCTGGGGAAGCGGGGCGACCGTGTCCGCGGTCGGGGCGATCGGCTCCGGCGCGTAACCGGCCGGTTCCTCCGTACCCGGCTCGGACCCGGCAGCCTGCTCGGAAATCGTGCTGTGCTCGGCCGATTCCGTGGACTCGGCGGCCTCGCCCCAGAAGCTCATGGGCGCGGGCCCCTGCGGCGCCGCGGGTTCGGGCCGGACGGCGCTCGCGCCGTAGGCCCGGGCGTCGTCGGCGGTGAAGGCGTCGGTGAATCCGTCGGAGAAGCGATCGGCCTGCTGCTGCGGCGGTTCCGGGAACGCGGAGACGATCGGGTGCTCACCGGTATCGGTGCCGGGCTTGCGCTGCGGCAGGCCGGAACTGGTGGTCGGGAAGCGGCCGGTGGGCGGTTCGGGCAGATTCGGGACCGGCGTCAGCCGCGGCGGGTTGACCACGGGGTTCGGTCCGGTGATCGGTCCGACGGGCGGCGGAATCTGTCCCGGCGCCGGCGGAATCGGCCCGGCGGCGGCCGGGATCGGGCCCGAGGCGAGGGCCGCGGCCGGGATCGGCCCGGAGGCCAGGGCCGACGGGGGCATGGGCAGCGCCGTGGCCACCGGGTACTGACCGGTCGGGTCGCCGAGGCGTTCCGGCGCCGGCGAGACCAGGCTGCCCGGCAGGTGCACGCTGGCGGTGATGCCCGGCTGCTGCACCATGGCGGAGGTGCGGCGCAGGCTCACCGTGATGTGGTGCCGCTTGGCCAGGCGGCCCACGACGAATAGACCCATGCGGCGCGCGGTCTCGACATTGACCTCGCCACCGGAGGCCAGGCGGTCATTGATGCCCTGCAGGTCGTCGGCGTTCATGCCGAGGCCGCGGTCGGTGATCTCGATCAGGTAGCCGCCGTCCACCGCGCGCGCCACCGACACCGCGACCGGGGTGGTGGGCGGGGAGTAGCGCAGCGCGTTGTCGATCAGCTCGGCCAGCAGGTGCTCGATGTCGACGGCGGGCTCACCGGCGACGATGCCGTCGGGCACGGTGCCGATCTCGACGCGCTGGTAGTCCTCCACCTGGGAGACCGAGGACCACAGCATGTCCGACAGCGGCACCGGCGCGAGATGGCCACGGCGCAGCGCGGTTCCGGCCAGCACCAGCAGGTTGTCGCCGTTGCGGCGCATGCGGGTGGCGAGGTGGTCGAGGCGGAACAGCGACTGGAGGCGCTCGGAGTCGTCCTCGTCGCGCTCGAGCTCCTCGATCAGCGACAGCTGCTGCTCCACGAGGGATTGGCTGCGGCGCGAGAGGGTTTCGAACATGTTGCCGATCTGCAGGCGCAATCGCGCCTGTTCGGCGGCCAGGTGGAGGGCCTGGGAGTGGATGTCGTCGACGGCTCGGGCCAGCTGCCCGATCTCCTCGGTGGTGTGCACGTCGACCGGCGAGATCTCCGGGGTCGCACCGCCGGCGCGCACCACCTCGAGCTCCTGCGGCAGATCGATGTGGGCCACCTGCAAGGCGTCTCGCCGCAGGCGGCGGACCGGCACGACCAGCGAGCGGGCCACCACCAGCGCCAGCGCGAGACCGGCCAGCAGCATGCCGATCACGACGGAGGTGTCACGCAGCACGTTGTTGCGCGCCTCGGTGGTGAGCTCGGACAGCTTGGTGCCCATGGTGCTCGCGACGGTGGCGACCTCGGCGGAGTAGGCGTCCGCGCTGCCGCGCAGCGAGTCCTGCATGGCCGGCAGGGTGCCCGGGTCGGGCACGTTCTGCATCAGGATGCCGACGCGGGCGCCGGCGTTGTCCTTCAGCGTGTTCGCGTTCTGCGCCGATTCCGGCGCCATGCCGCGGTACACCTCGATCATCGTGATCTCGGCGCCGATGGCGGTGAGCAGCTTGGTCCGCAGCGCGGGGTTGGCGCCGGCGCCCGGCACCGCGAGCATGACGCGTTCCTGGGTGAGCAGGCGGAAGGCGGTCAGCGCCGCGCCGAACTGCAGGAAGGACTGCTGCACCCGGAGGTCGCCGACGGTGGGCGCGCCCGCGAGCGAGTTCTGCGCCCGGGTCTGCACCTCGTCGGCCTGATCGCCGATGGTCTGGGGGGAGCTGGTGCGCAGGCTGTTGCGCATGGTCTTCGCGACCGCGATGGCGGTGCCGAGTTCCTTCACGACGCCGGGGTCGGCGTTGGAGGACTTGAGCGCGGTCTCCAGTTCGGCCTGGGCCTGGTCGAACTTGGCGGTGGCGGCGTCGAGGTCGGCGTCCACGTCCTGGTTGCCGCCGACGATGGCGGCGACCGCGAGTTCATTGGTGCTGGTGAGGAATTTGACCGTGGGGCGGAGCACGTCCATCTGCTCCGAGGCCGCGCTCAGTTTGGAGATGGTCTGCAATTCGCTGTTGATGCGCAGTACCGCGAAGGTCGCGGCGAGAAGCACCGGGAGCACCAGCACGATGCCGACCTTGCGGGTAACGGGCCAGTTGGACAGGCTGAATTGCCACGACCGGGGTGCTGCTTCCATCCCGCTTCCGTCGCCTCCGCTTTCACGATTGACCCCCGGGTATGTATGCGGTTGTACGGCTTTGGGGTCGAGCCCGCGCAGAACCAACTAAGGGTCTTCTTTTCCGGCCTGCAACATACCGCGTGAGCTGAGTAACGGCAATTCGGAGGACGTAGTGTATAAGCCTCCGAATGCGGGCTTGCCACAACGGCTTTCGCGTCGAATTGGGTGACACCGCAACCACTCGGCATTGGTCGTTCGTAAAACACGCAGGTCATCTGCCTCACCCACCCGGCGTGTCGGAGGGGCCCTTCTCAGTGGACTCTCAGTCGTTGTGGGCAGACTGGTTGCCATGCGCATTCTGGTAGTCGACGACGACCGCGCGGTTCGTGAATCGCTGCGTCGCTCGCTGACCTTCAACGGGTACACCGTCGACCTCGCCGTCGACGGTCTGGACGCCTTGGAGAAGACCGCCAGTCAGCGACCCGACGCCCTGGTCCTGGACGTCATGATGCCCCGTCTGGACGGGCTCGAGGTATGCCGCCGGCTGCGCAGCACCGGCGACGATCTGCCGATTCTGGTACTCACCGCACGGGATTCGGTGTCCGAGCGGGTCGCCGGGCTGGACGCCGGCGCCGACGACTACCTACCCAAGCCCTTCGCGCTGGAGGAACTGCTGGCCCGGCTGCGCGCCCTGCTGCGCCGCACCGCCGGCGACCCGGTCGACGCCTCCTCCGAGGCCATGTCCTTCGCCGACCTCTCGCTCGACCCCGTCACCCGCGAGGTCACCCGCGGCGAACGCCCGATCAGCCTCACCCGCACCGAGTTCTCCCTGCTGGAAATGCTGATGGCCAACCCGCGCCGGGTGCTCACCCGCAGCCGCATCCTGGAGGAGGTGTGGGGCTACGACTTCCCCACCTCCGGCAACGCGCTCGAGGTGTACATCGGCTACCTGCGCCGCAAGACCGAAGCCGACGGTGAGCCGCGGCTCATCCACACCGTGCGCGGCGTCGGCTACGTGCTGCGCGAGACTCCTCCGTAGGGCAGGCGCTCGTGGGTAGAACCGTTCCCCGGCGGACGGTGGTCGCCGGACTCGGATCGCGGACGGAGAACGACGGACTGCGGCCGCCGATGCCGCTGACCCGTTCGGTGTCGCTGCGCTGGCGGGTGACACTGCTGGCCGCCTCGGTGGTCGCCGTGGCCGTCGCCTTCACCTCCATCGCCGCCTACGCCATGGTGGCCCGGTCGCTGTACGCCGACGTGGACTCGCAGCTGCGGGCCCGCGCCTCGGTGATGATCGACAACAACCTCGACAGCCTCGGTTTCCAGTCGCTGGTTTTCGCGGGGCTGTACTCCAGCGACGTCGGGGTGGCGCTGGTGTTCGCGGACCAGTCGCAGTACGTGCCTCCGCAGACCACGATTCCGCCGATCGGCAACCAGGAACGGCAGGTGGCCCGCGGCGAGATCGGCTTCTCGCTGCGCACCGTCGACGACCAGCGGGTGCTGGCCCGCCGCACCCATTCCGGATCCACGCTGGTGGTGTCGCAGCGGCTGCAACCCACCAAGGAGGTCCTCGACCGGCTGGCCTGGCTGTTGTTCGTGGTCGGCGGCTGCGGGGTCATCGTGGCCGCGGCGGCCGGAACCACCGTGGGCCGTACCGGGTTGCGGCCCATCGCCCGGCTCACCGCCGCCACCGAACGCATCGCCCGCACCGACGACCTGACCCCCATCCCGGTCACCGGCGACGACGAACTGGCCCGGCTCACCGAGAGTTTCAACACCATGCTGCGCGCCCTCGGCGAATCCCGGGAACGGCAGCGCCGCCTGGTGGCCGACGCCGGCCATGAGCTGAAGACGCCACTGACCTCTTTGCGCACCAATATGGAACTGCTCATCGCCTCCTCGCGGCCGGGCGCGCCCCGGATCCCCGACGAGGACATGGCCGAACTGCGCTCGGACGTGATGGCCCAGATCGAGGAATTGTCCACGCTGGTCGGCGATCTGGTCGATCTGGCCCGCGAGGACGCCCCGGAAACCGTGTACGAGCGCATCGACCTCGGCGAGATCGCCGAACGCGCGCTGGAGCGAGTCCGGCGGCGGCGCACCGGAATCGATTTCGAGGCCCAGCTGCGGCCCTGGTTCGTCTACGGCGACGAACCCGGCCTGGAACGCGCCCTGCTCAACGTCCTCGACAATGCCGCCAAGTGGAGTCCGGAGGGCGCGCAGGTGTTCGTCACCATGCGCGAGAACGGGCGCGGACTGCTCGAGTTCGCCGTCGACGACGCCGGGCCCGGCATCCCGCCCGCCGAACGCGAGCTGGTGTTCGAGCGCTTCTACCGCACCACGGCCTCGCGCTCCATGCCCGGCTCCGGGCTCGGCCTGGCCATCGTCAAGCAGGTGGTGACCAAACACGGTGGCACCATCAACATCGACACTTCCGACCGAGGGGGCGCGTTGATCCGTATCGTTCTGCCTGGGGAAAGCGCACCGCCCCTGCCCGCCGAGGCGGACAACTGAACCCGGAAAGCTCGGCGAAAAGCAAGCACGGTCTCAGTCCACTCTCAGTCGTTCCCGCCAGGCTTGGCGACGAGACTCGAGGAGAAAACGAGAAATGACCGAGGATTCGAACCAGCGGGGCACCGAGCCCGAAGGCCAGGCCGCCGACAACGCCGCCGCGGCCGCGTCCGGCAGCCCGGCCCCCGGTTCCGACCGCCCGACCTCCGGCTCCGGCACCACCGCGTCCGGCCTGCCGAAGCGGGATCCCGCGGGCGCTCCCGCCGCCGACTCCTTCAACGGCTTCGCGGCCGCCACCCCGGGTTCGGCTCCGGCTCCCGGGGGGTTCCCGCCCCCGGCGCAGCCCGGCCATCCCGGAGCGCCCGCGGCGGGTCCCGCGTCGAGCGCTCCCGGTACGCCCAGCGCGCCCGGTTTCGGTGCGGCGCAATCGTTCTCCGGCGGAGCGTTCCAGGCTCAGGGCAGCGATCCGCGGGCCGATCAGCCCGCTGCGGGCGCGCAGCCGCCCGCCGGCTCGGCGCCGGCCTTCGGCGGTCCGGGCGGGACGGCGTACGGCGTTGCGGGGCAACCGGGTTCGGGCGCGGTCGATCCGGCCACCCAGGCGCTGCCCGGTGCGGCGCAGGCGGGTTTCGGCGCGCCGCAGGGTGGTCCCGCCTATGGGGCGGCGTTCGGTGGCGCACAGCCTTATTCGCAGCAGTACGGCGGTGGGAATCCGCCGACCGGGGAGATTCCGGGCGGGGGTTACGGGCAGGCGTACGCGGCGTCGGGGGCCGGGTACGCGGCCGGGCAGCAGCCCACGCCGGCGACGGGACAGCCGCCGACCGCCGGGGCGGGCCAGCAGCCTGCCGCCGGGCAGTCGCCCTACGCCACGGGCCAGCAGCCCGCGTACGTGACAGGGCAGCAGTCGGCGTATTCGACGGGGCAGCTTCCGGCGTACGCGGCGGGTCCGCATCCGACGCAGGTGATTCCGGCCGTGCCCGGCGGTCCGGGTGGGCCCGGGGTGCCGGGTGAGCCGGGTCTGGCGTATGCCGCCGCGCCGGGGCCGAAGCGGTCCGGCCGCACCGGTCTGGTCGCCGGCGCGGTTGTGCTGGCGCTGCTCAGCGGTGGTATCGGTGGCGCGGTGGGCGCGCTGGCCACGCATGGCAGCGATCACGGCACGGTGAGCAATGCGCTGGATCAGCCCGCGGGCAATGGCAAGGCCGCGCCCGCGCCGGAGGGTTCGGTGCAGGCGGTGGCGCAGAAGGTGCTCGCGAGCGTTGTCATGATCCGGGTCGCGGGTGCGCGGGCCGAGGGCGAGGGCTCCGGGGTGGTCCTGTCCTCGGACGGGCTGATCCTCACCAACAATCACGTGGTCAGCGGCGCGGGCCAGAACGCCAAGATGGATGTGGCGTTCAATGACGGCTCGACCGCTCCGGCCACTGTGGTGGGCGCGGACCCGGTCTCCGACATCGCGGTCATCCGGGTGACCGGCAAGTCGGATCTGAAGCCGATCGAGCTGGGCCAGTCCGGCAATCTGCAGGTGGGGCAGGGCGTGGTGGCGATCGGTTCGCCGCTGGGCCTGGCGGGCACGGTGACCAGCGGTATCGTCTCCTCGCTGAACCGCCCGGTCTCCACCAGCGGCGAGCCGGGTTCGCAGGGCACGGTCATCGACGCCATCCAGACCGACGCGGCCATCAACCCGGGCAATTCCGGCGGCGCGCTGGTCGATATGAACGGCAAGCTGGTCGGCATCAACACCGCCATCGCCACCATGGGCACCGCCGAGTCGGCGGGCGCGCAGAGCGGCTCGATCGGCCTGGGCTTCGCGATTCCGGTGGATACCGCGCGCCGCGTCGCCGACGAGCTGATCAAGAACGGCAAGGCCACCTACGCCCAGATCGGTGTGACCGTGCGGGCGCAGGACGATGTGAACGGCGCGCGCGTGATGGACGTGTCGCCCGACGGCCCGGCCGCCAAGGCGGGCATCCCGAAGAACGCGATCATCACCAAGATCGACGACCAGATCGTGGACTCGGGCAATTCACTGATCGCCGGGGTGCGCTCGCACCGGCCCGGCGACAAGGTCAAGGTGACCTACACCGACGACCAGGGCAAGAACCCCAAGACCGTCGAGGTCACCCTCGGCGAAGCAGCCGCGGAGGGCGGACGATGAGCAACCGTGTCAATGGCAGGGAACCGGTACCGGCGATCCGTGTCACCTCCGACGGGGGATGGGAGCTGTTGTCGGACAAGGGCGCTACGGTGAGCACCATGGAAATCGATGCCGCTGTGGCGGGCCGTGCTCTTGTCGTGGTCGTCGACGATCGAACCGCCCATGGCGGAGTGGACTCGCTGGGTCCGCTGGTCACCGAGCTACTCACCGAGGCCGGGTTCCTGGTGGACGCCTCGGTGTCGGTGTCGGCCGATGAGGTGGAGATCCGCAATGCCCTCAATACCGCGGTGATCGGTGGTGTCGACCTGGTCATCTCGGTCGGCGGCACCGGTATGTCCCCGCGTGACGTGACGCCGGAGGCCACCGAAGAGGTGCTGGACCGGGTGCTGCCCGGGATCAGCGAGGCCCTGCGGGCGTCGGGTCTGGCCTCGGGGTCGCTGGACGCGGGCCTGTCACGCGGTCTGGCCGGGGTGTCGGGCAGCACGCTGGTGGTGAACCTGCCGGGTTCGCGCGCCGCGGTCCGGGACGGCATGGCCACCCTGGGTCCGCTGGCGAGCAAAGTCATCGATGAATTGTCCGGTCTGTCGGAATGACCGACGCCGACAAACCTGATTCACCCGAGTCGCCCCGTCCGGCCGAGCGCCGGGCGGGGTCTCGTCGTTTGACCCCCGCCGAACGCGCCCGGCTCGCGCGCGTCTTCGGTGACGAACTGCCGTCCACGACCAAGGACGAGCGCACTCCCGAGCCGGATTCCGTTCAGTCCTCCGATGATTGGCTGCGCGCGCAGAAGCCGCCCCATCACGGTTGAGATTCGCTCACATCACGGCTGCCGGGAATTAGCCATCTCCCGAAGGCTGTGATCTTGCGCGCCGTTATCTAATTGTTGCCAAACAGTAACTGTTGTGGCTAAAATCTCCCCTGGGTCAGCAAAGCTACGGCTGCAAAGAAAATGAGCAGCGCGCTTGATAGTTGCTCTTGCCGAGTTCTGTGCCGTAGTGGCTCTCTTCAGCCCCGGTGGTCGGGGTTGTCCGCAAAAAAACTGATGAGGGAACAATGAGCGAGAACCGGACTGCCGGTTTGCGTCGGGTCGCGCGTGTCGCGGGTATCGGCGCAGCCGCCTCCGTGGCTTTCGGCCTGCTGTCGACCGGCGCCGCCAACGCCGACACCTTCGTACCGTTGCCGGACGGTCAGAAGGTCGGACCGGGCGTGACCATCGACCGTCTCGGCGAGCACGCCGTCATCTCGCCGTCGCTGTCGGCGAACGGCGCGGGCCGCACCGCCTGGCTCTCGGGCAAGGTCGTCGCCGACGTCACCGAGACCCCCGCGGGCACGGTCGGCCCGAACAACGGCCCCGCCAACGGCCCGGGCACCAACAACTCCTCCACGCATGGCGCGTCGCAGGTCAACACCGGTTACATCATCGGCTGCCAGGTGAACATCGCCGACAACGCCATCTCCGCCGGTGTTTCCGGTGGCGTGAGCCTGACCGGTGCGAACGCGGGCGGTTCGATCGGCGTGAACCTCGGCCCCGGCCAGGTGACCTTCCTCCAGATCAACTCCAAGGACATCCTCGACGCGGGCCGCTACTCGATCGACTACAAGGATGTGCCGGTCGACGTGCAGGGCTGCGCGGGTTACGCCCAGGCGCGCGCCTACACCGTGGTCGAGATCATCGGTGACCACTACTCGAAGACCACCCTCTACGGGCAGCCGTTCAGCCTCGGCTGACGTGTGGTCAGACACCCGATTCATCTCTCGCGCAAGCGAATTCGACCCTAGAGGGAAACCATCATGAACGTTCGCAAGACCATGGCGCGGGCCGCCGGGATCGGCGCCGTCGCCACCGCCACCCTGGGCCTGTTCTCCACGGGTGCGGCCAACGCCGACACCTTCGTGCCGCTGCCGGGCGGCTCCATCACCGAGACCATGGACGACGGCACCATCGTCACCATCTCCATGACCGGCGAGTCGGCCAACATCAACCCGTCGCTGGGCTCGACCCCGCTGCACCGCAACGCCTGGGTCTCGGGCAGCGCGCGCGTCGAACTGTCGGGCACTCACGGCGATGCCGGCGGCAAGATCGTCCCCGGTTACGTGGTCGGCTGCCAGGTCAACATCGCCGGCGGCGGCGCCAACGGCGGCCCGAGCGCGGGCGCCAACTACGACGGCTCGAGCCCGTCGGCCGGCGCGAATGTCGGCGGCAACCTGACCCTGGGCCCCGGCCAGTCGCAGGCGTTCTACGTCCTGGATCAGGAAGCGCCCGACGATTTCGGCAGCGAGGCGCACTACAAGCGCAACAAGTTCTCGGGTAACTCCGGATCGGTGACGTGGTCGGACGAGACCATCAACCTGAACGGCTGCGGCGGCTACGCGCAGGCGCGCTCGTTCATCGCGGTTCAGGTCGAGACCGACCATGTGATCACCGCCTACACGCTGTGGGGTCAGCCCTTCAGTCTCGGCTGATCAGTTTCCGCTCAGCGGAATGCCAAGGGGCCCGGTGCGATTAGCACCGGGCCCCTTTTGCTATCCACGACTTTCTCTGCATACCTGCGGGTTTGTGTCGGCGAGTGGTCGATCCTGTTCGCTCACGTCTCAGAGGTCACAGCTGTGATGTAAAGTGCCCAGCGTCGCTACGAGAAAAGAATTTGTAACGAGTAACACAGTGGCAACAATGTGGCGACAAACTCAACCGGGGAATCCGCAAGGGTCCCTTTTCAACCTCGGTGGTCGAGGTTGATCGCAAGAACCTGATGAGGGGAAGTATGAGCGAGAACCGCACCCACGGTGTGCGTACCGCGGCCCGTTTTGCGGGCATCGGCGCGGCCGCGGCCGTGGCCATCGGCCTTTTTTCCACTGGTGCCGCTAACGCTGACACCTTCGTGCCGTTGCCGGACGGCCAGAAGGTGAACCCGGCGGGCACCGTCACCATTACCCGGACGGGTGAGCACGCCATCGTGTCGCCGTCGCTCGCTGCCAACGGTGCCGGCCGTGTGGTGTGGGTGAGCGGCGCCGCCTCCGCGGTGGTCACCGAAACCCCCGAGGGCACAGTCGGTCCGAACAACGGCCCGGTCGGTATCCCCGGCAGCAACAACTCGTCCACCCACGGCACCTCGCAGATCAACACCGGCTACATCGTCGGCTGCCAGATCTCCATCGGTGAGGACGCGATCTCTGCCGGTGTCTCCGGCAGCATCAACCTCGACAGCGCGAGCATCGGTGGTTCGATCGGCGTCAACCTCGGCCCCGGCCAGGTGGCGTTCGTCCAGATCGACTACAAGGACATCACCAAGGCGGGCACCTACTCGGTCGAGTACCGCGACGCCGAGATCCAGATCCAGGGCTGCGCGGGCTACGCCCAGGCGCGTGCGTACACGGTCGTCGAGGTCATCGGCGATCACTACTCCAAGACCACCCTCTACGGCCAGCCGTTCAGCATCGGCTAAGTGGTCTCCGCCCGCCAAATCCTTTCTCGCGCAAGCGAACAAAATCTGAGGGACAACCAGATATGAACATCCGTAAGACAATGGCGCGGGTGGCCGGTGTCGGTGCCGTCGCCACCGCGGCCCTTGGCCTGTTCTCCACCGGTGCGGCCAATGCCGACACCTTCGTGCCGCTGCCGGGCGGCGAGCTCACCCAGACCCTGTCCGACGGCACCGTGGTCACGGTGAAGCTGGTCGGCGAGTCCGCCAACATCAGCCCGTCGATGGGTGCCACCCCGGTGCACCGCAACGCCTGGGTCTCGGCGTCGGCGCAGGTCAACATCTCCGGCGACACCACCGCGACCGGCGGCAAGATCTACCCCGGCTATGTCGTGGGTTGCCAGGTCACCATCGACGGCGGCGGCGTCAGCGGTGGTGCCGAAGGCGGCGCGAGCTGGGACAGCAGTGGCAACGCCACTCCGACCGGCGGCGTGAACTCCGGCGCCAACCTGACCCTGGGTCCGGGTCAGGCCAAGTCGTTCTACATCCTCGATCTGGAGATGCCGGACGACTTCGGTCACGAAATCCACAAGAAGCGCAACGCTTTCAGCGGCACCAGCGGTTCGGTCACCTGGTCGGACGAGACCATCGGCCTGAACGGCTGTGGCGGTTACGCTCAGGCGCGCGCCTTCGTGAGCGTCGAGGTCGAGACCGACAACGTGATCAGCTGGGTCACCCTGTGGGGCCAGCCCTTCAGCCTCGGCTGATCCACACTCCGGTGTGATACGAACGGGCCCGGCGCTTTTCGCGCCGGGCCCGTTTTGCCTTGCCACGCTGGGGAGTTCGGGCCGCGGGTCAGAGTTCGTGCCGCCCGCCCGCGCTGCGTTCCGCGAGCAGGTCCCGGATCTCGCGCAGCAGTTCGTTGTCGGTGAGCGCGTCGTCCGCCTTGGCGCCCCACAGCTTCTTGGCCTTGGCGGCCGGGATGACCAGGATGAAGTAGAGCAGGGCCGCGATGATGACGAAATCGATAGCCGCGGTGATGATCGGCCCGATCGCGATGAAGGTGGCGGGCTTGTCGGCCACCAGCTGGAAGCCCAGCCCGAGCTGATTGGTGCCGCCGAAGACCGCGAGCAGCGGTGTCACGATGCCGTCGGTGAAGGCGGTGACGACCGCGACGAAGGCCGTACCCATGACGACGGCCACGGCCAGGTCGATGACATTGCCGCGCATCAGAAATTCTTTGAAACCCTTGAGCATTGCCGAAACTCCTCTACCTGAGGGATCGAACGCAGAGTTGTGGGGATCTGAGGCGATGCTAGTTCACCGATGCGCCGGTTCAGTGGAACACGACCGTGAGCGCCGTCCGCAGCGAGGCGGCGGCCACCGCGGTGGCGCGTCGGGAATCCAAGGCGACCAGCACCACCCGGTCCGTGCGCCCGCGGGTTCCGTCGGCCTGCGGCACCAGCACCACGGCGGCGTCGGCGGCCAATAGCCGTGCGGGACGGCCGGTCCCGCCGGTGTCCTCGCCCGCCACCACGTCCACCCGGTCGCCGGTGCGCAGGATCTCGGCAACGGCGTTGTCCGCCAGGCGAATCGGGACGATGCGCGCATCGGGGGAGCCCGCCGCCACGGCGGCCAGTCGCGGGCCCAGCACCCGCACGTCGGTGAGGATCTCCCCGGCCGTCAGCGCGGCGGCGAGGGTGGCCCCGCGCACCCGCGCGGCGTCGCGCACGGCTCCGGCGGGCAGGGTCGCGGTCTCCCGGTCGGCGGTGCGCAGATCGCCGTCGCCGAGCACCTGCCCGGGCGGCAGCTCCCGCGCGGCGACCAGGACGGATGTCCGATCCGCGGATGGATCCGGGCGTACGGCCAGGAAGGCCGCCGCCATGAGCAACGCGACCGCCCCGGCCCGCCGCAGTAGCACCGAGTCCACCCAGGTCAGGCGGCTACGGAACTCGTGTGGGAAAGCTCGGTACGGTCGCGTCACGGGGGCAGCGTACGGTCGCCCCGACACCGGCACGCCCGGGCCGAACCCGGGCTGTGGATAACGAAGAGCCTGTGGAGAAAGCTGAGATCAGGCCGCGGAGGTGCTGGAACCGCTGGACGACGAGGTCGAGGTGCTCGACGTGGCCGCGCTCGACGCGGTGGAGCTCGAGCCGCCGTTGTCCGACGAAGAGGACGACGGCTTGGCCGGCTCGGAGGAGGTGGAGCCGTTACGGCTGTCGGTGCGGTAGAAGCCGCTGCCCTTGAAGACGATGCCGACCGAGTTGAACAGCTTGCGCAGCTTGCCGTTGCAACGGTCACACGTGGTCAGTGCGTCATCGGAGAAGGACTGCACGATGTCGAACTTGTTGTCGCACTCGGTGCATGCATACGAGTAAGTAGGCATCGGGAAACCTCCACGCTCTTCGTCGAATTAGCACTCTACAGCTGGCAGTGCCAACGCTGCCAATCGGGTGTCAATTCCCGGCTCGATCTCCGAGGCGGCGCAGCCCGCCGAACGGGGTCAGTGCCCACCCCATTCGATGGTCGTGTGACTCCTCCGGCAAACGGTCCACGAGTTCGTCGTCGCGCACCACGGCGATCAATCGCGCGTCGGCGCGCGCGGCGTTCAGACTTCGATCGTAATAACCGGCTCCGCGTCCCAATCGGACCCCGCGCCGATCCACCGCGAGCGCCGGAATCAGAATCGTCGAAGCCGTCGAGATTCCGTCCGTGACCGGGTCTCCGTCCGGTTCGCGCAGCCCGAACCGGCCGCGGCGCAGCCCGTCGGGCCCGGTGTATTCGGCCCAGGCGAGCGGCCCGGGTTCGCCGGTGACCGGCAGCAGCACCCGGGCGCCGGCGGCTCGCAGCGCGTCGAGCAGGGCCACCGAGCCGGGTTCGCCGCCCACCGGCACGTAGGCGCAGACCCAGCCGCCGTCCGGGAGCCGTCCGGCCGCGGCGGCCAGCGCCGCGGCCTCGCGCTCGCGGACCTCGGCGGGCAGGGCCTTGCGGCGCGCGAGGATCTCCGCGCGCCACGCCGTCTTGTCCCGCTCGTCCGTCACGCTTCCACCCTAGGGCTGCCGCCCTGGGCGATCCGCGCCCGCCGTGCTCAGCGATCCGCGCGCGGCCGGGTCAGGGTGAACGTGTCGACGGCCTTCAGCTCGCTGGTCGGCCCGGTGAGGGCGTAGTACGTGCCCTTGATGGTGGTGTTCCCGCCGGGCGTGCCGGGGTCGACGTCGAAAGCGCAGAAGCCGTAGGGATGTTCGGCGTCCTTGAACGCGGACCAGGGCGCGTCCTCGAGCACGTACGTCGGAACCTTCTTGCCGGTGGCCGGATCCGCGTTCCCCACGGCGGTGATGACCCGGCACCTGTCGCCCGGGAAGAACAGGTGGTTGGACGGCACCGAGGTGCCGCCCCCGCCGATCACCAGGTGCACGGTGCCCTTGCCGGTGTCGACGACGTCCTTGCGGGTGTCGGCGGGCTTGGGGGTGAGGGTCTCGGACCCGGTCGTCCCGCGCACGGGATGCGAACGCTCGTAATGGTGTTCGTGCCCGCACAACACCAGGTCGACCTGGTATCGGTCGAACAGCGGCAGCCATTCGGTGCGGATGCCCAGGTCCGCGCCGTTGGCCTTGTCGGCCGAGGAGATGGCGACCTGGTGCATGAACACCACCACCCAGTCGATGCCCTTGTCGGCGCGTGCCTTGGCCAGTTCGCTTTCCAGCCAGCGCTTCTGGGCTCCGCCGGAGTAGCCCTTGACGTAGCTGTTGCCGCCGTCCTGCAGGCAGACGTCGTCGTTGGCGACCGCGATCACCCGCATGCCGCCGACGGTGAACGAGTACCACAGGCCCTGCGCGTGTTCCTCGCTCCCGGCGTCGGGGACGGTGAAGTAGGTCTGGAACGCCTGGTAGCCGATGGGCCCGTTGCCGAGTTCGTTCTCGTGGTTGCCGGGGGCGGGCATCCAGGGCCGGTAGCGCGCCGAGCGAGAGTTGTTGGCCCACCAGTCGTTCCAGGTGCGGATGCGGTCGGTGGACAGGTTGGCGTAGCAGAGGTCGCCGTTGACCAGGTTGAACAGCGGGGCCAGTGATTCCACTGCGGAGGTGATGTCGCCGGCGTACTGGGAGCCGAGATTGTCGTTGACGGCCTTGCCGTCGACGATCTTGCCGACGGTGGGGGTGCCCTGGTCGCCGAAGCTGGTGAACCGGAACTTGGCGCGCCCGGCGGGCGCGGTGCGGATGGTGCCCAGTTCCGGCGGTGCGCCGTCGTGCCCGGCGGCGTAGACGTAGTCGGTGTCGGGGGACAGGCCGGTGAGCCGGGCGTGGTGGGCCTGGATCTCGATGCCGGACTTGGCGTCCCGGTAGGTGCGGGTCCGCGCGGAGACCGCCGTGCCGAATCCGGAGTCGGCGGTGCCGTAGCGCACGGTGGGCGCGGTGACCGATCCGAGGGTGTGCCAGGTGACCACGACCTCGCGGGCCGCGTCGGCCCCGAACTGGAGGTGCAGCCCGGAGACCCGGGGCGCGGCGGCGCGGTCGGGGGTGGTGACGAGTTCGGCGGAGCGGGGCCAGGCGGCGGCGTTGGATCCGGAGCTCTTCAGCGCGACCGCGCCGCCCGCGCCGACGGCCAGTCCGGCCAGGCCGGCGGCGGCCGACGCGCCGAACAATTGGCGGCGGCTGACCGCGCGGGTGGTGTCAGGGGTGCTGACAGTAGGGGTGTCGGGGTTGTCCGGCGTGGAATCGGGGTTGTGGGAATCCTCACGATCGGTCATGGGTGTCAGTCAACAACCAGTGGGTACGAGGGAGGTCACAGTGCGACGAACGCCAAATGAAAAGAACGGGTCGGTCGGTGAGAATGCCCTCGGTCCGGCGTTCGGTGCGCTCCTGCCGTCCTCGCCCCTTAGGCTCTCGGGGATATCGAGGCGGCCACGAGCCGCTCTCGGGCATATGACGGATGGATAGGGTGAAATTCATGACAGCTACTGGCGGCGGAACCGAGTCGTGCTTCCGCACCGCGGTGGTCCCCGCGGCCGGGCTCGGCACCAGGTTCCTGCCCGCGACCAAGACGGTTCCCAAGGAGTTGCTGCCGGTGGTCGACACCCCGGGCATCGAATTGGTCGCCGCCGAGGCCGCGGAATCCGGCGCCAATCGGCTGGTGATCGTGACCTCGCCCGGAAAAGACGGTGTGGTCGCGCATTTCGTCGAGGACCTGGTGCTGGAGAGCACCCTCGCCGAGCGCGGCAAGTTCCATCTGCTGGAGAAGGTGCGCAAGGCCCCCGCCCTGCTCGACGTCACCTCGGTGGTGCAGGAGGAGCCGCTGGGCCTGGGTCACGCGGTGGCGCAGGCGGAATCGGTGCTCGACGCCGACGAGACCGCCATCGCGGTGCTGCTGCCCGACGACCTGGTGCTGCCCGGCGGCGTGCTGGAGCTGATGGCCAACGTGCGGAACACCTACGGCGGTTCGGTGCTGTGCGCCATCGACGTGCCCAAGGAAGAGGTCAGCGCCTACGGCGTCTTCGATGTCGAGGAACTGCCCGACGGCCCGTGCGACGTGCTCAAGGTCAACGGCATGGTGGAGAAGCCCGCCGTGCACGAGGCGCCCTCCACCTTCACCGCGGCCGGGCGATACCTGTTGGACCGCGCCATCTTCGACGCGCTGCGCCGCATCACCCCCGGTGCGGGCGGCGAACTGCAGCTGACCGACGCCATCGCGCTGCTGATCGCGGAAGGCCACCCGGTTCATGTCGTAGTGCATCGTGGGTCGCGGCACGATCTGGGCAACCCTGGCGGTTATCTTCGAGCTGCGGTCGATTTCGCTCTGGAACGCGAGGAATACGGTCCCGCCCTGCGCGAGTGGCTCGAGCAGCGGCTCGGTCCGGACTGGAATCCGCAGCTGACCACATGCGAATGAGGCGACGGACGGGAGAGACTACGGAAGGGCGGCATGCGCTCGGTTGAGGATCAGCAGATCAAGGTGACCGCCGCGGCCGTGGCCCCACGGCCGGTCCGGGTCGCGATCAGCGAGGCACAGGGTTTGCTGTGCGCCGAGGATGTGGTCACCGAGCGCCCGCTGCCGGGCTTCGACCAGGCCGCCATCGACGGGTACGCCGTGCGCAGTGTGGATGTGGCCGGCGCGGGCGCGAATATCCGCGACGAGGACGGCAATTCGGTGCTCCTGAGCCTGCCGGTGGTGGGGGAGGTGGCGGCCGGTTCCCGCCAGCCGATCCGCCTGCAGCCCCGCCAGACCGTGCGGGTGGACACCGGCGCGCCGCTGCCGACCCTCGCCGATGCCGTGCTGCCGCTGGAGAACACCGATGGCGGCCGCGCCCGGGTGAAGGTCTACGAGGCGGTCCGCTCCGGCGACTACGTGCGCCGCATCGGTGACGACGTGCAGCCCGGCGATCTGGCCGTGCGCGCCGGCACCATCATCGGCCCGGCCCAGGTGGGCCTGCTGGCCGCGGTCGGCAAGGACAAGGTGCTGGTGCATCCGCGGCCCCGGCTGTCGGTGCTGTCGGTGGGCGGCGAGCTGGTCGACATCGACCGCACGCCCGGACCCGGCCAGGTCTACGACGTGAACTCCTACGCCCTGGCTGCCGCCGCGCGCGACGCGGGCGCGGACGTGAACCGGGTCGGCATCGTGAGCGCCGATCCGAAGCGGCTGCGGGATGTGGTGGAGGGCCAGCTGGTCCGCTCCGAGGTGGTCGTGATCGCGGGTGCGGTCGGCGGCTGGGCGTCGGAGCAGGTGCGCGAGGCCCTCGAGGGGCTCGGCGAGCTGGAGATCACCCGGGTCGGCATGCATCCCGGGTCGGTGCAGGGTTTCGGCCTGCTCGGCCGCGACGAGGTGCCGACCTTCCTGCTGCCCGCGAATCCGGTTGGCGCGCTGGTGGTTTTCGAGGTCATGGTGCGGCCGTTGATCCGGATCGCGCTGGGCCGCCGGCACCCCATGCGGCGCATGGTACGGGCGCGCACCATCCTGCCGATCGCCTCGATCCCGGGCCGCCGCGGCTATCTGCGCGCGCAGCTCATGCGCGACGAGCAGACCGGCGACTACCTGGTGCAGCCGCTGGGCGGCCCGAACGGGGCGTCCTCGCATCTGCTGGCCACCATGGCCGAGGCCAACAGCCTCATCGTGATCGACCCCGAGACCACCGAGGTGCGTACCGGTGACGAGGTCCAGGTCGCGTTCCTGGCTCAGCGTGGGTGAGGTCCGACATGATCGGTCAGGGCCCGAAGGCGGCAGCTCGCGTAACAACGCAGAGCACCCGAGCATGGCGAATGGATTCAGCGTGAACGTCTTCCGTTCGGCCCAGCATCCGGGCTGGCCGGCGCATCTGGGTCCGGTGCGGGTCGCGGCGGGCACGGTCACGCTGCGGCCGATCCGCCTGCGGGACGCGTCCGCGTGGGGCCGGATCCGGGTCCGGGACAAGGACTATCTGGAGAAGTGGGAGCCCACCGGCCGCGGTCCGTGGGAGGCGCGTAACCACTCCAGCAATTGGCCCGCGCTGTGGTCGGCGTTGAAGGCCGAGGCGCGGCGCGGCGCCATGATTCCGCTCGTCATCGAGGTGGACGGCCAGTTCAGCGGTCAGCTCACGGTGGGCAATATCGTGCGCGGCGCGCTGCGATCGGCGTGGATCGGCTACTGGGTGTCGAGCGAGCTGGCCGGGCAGGGCGTGGCCACCGCGGCGCTGGCCCTGGGCCTGGACCACTGCTTCGGCGAGGTGGGCCTGCACCGGGTGGAGGCCACGGTGCGGCCGGAAAACCTTGCCAGTCAGGCGGTTCTGCGCAATGTCGGTTTCCGCGAGGAGGGCATGCTGCAGCGCTACCTCGACGTGGACGGCGCGTGGCGGGATCATCTGCTGGTCGGCATGACGGTCGAGGAGGTTTCGGGGACCGTGGTGGACAGGTTGATTCGCGCGGGGCGCGCCAGCAAAGCCTGATAACTCGCTGAGCGCGGCGTGTGAGAGTTTTCTCGACCGAATTCGTGTGACTAGTGTTGCGTGTGTGGTCGGCGCGCCTGAGGGGAATACCCACGGCGTGGAATTAACCTACGCACGTCGGTGGTGCGTCTGTTTTCCGATCAGAAGGGACAGACAACAGGGCGGGACGGAGGTGTAAGGGCCAATGCCGAATTCGATCTTGTGGATCGGCTTGGTGGTGCTCTGGGTCTTCGTGCTTTTCCCGATGCTGGCCAATCGCCATCCCCGCATCCGGCAGCACACCGACGCCGCCCTCTCGACACGAGTGTTGCATCGCGGTGGTGCCAAGCGACGCACCAGGAAAGGTCCGGCGACCGGACATGACACCGACCCGGACTACGTGCCGGTTCGCAGAAAGCTTCACCCGAGCGAGGATCCGGAGGATCGGATGACCAGATCGGACGACAGCCCCGCCGAACCGGAAGCCCTCACCGCCGCCGCGGCCGACACGGCAGCCACCGTCGTCGAGAAGGACGAGGTCGTCGCCGCGGTGAGCGCCGAACTGCCGGAACCCGAGACGGATTCGACCGACCCGGAGGACGCCGACGACGCGGACGAGGGCGCCGCCGAATCCGAGCCCGCCGCAGCGGAATCCGAGACCGACCCCGAAACCGCCACGGATGAGACAGAATCCGAGACCGTGGATGCCGCGGCCGAGACCGACGACGCTGAGCCGGAAGCCGCCGTGTCCGACGAGCCGGCGGCCGAGCCCCGCAAGCGGGTCTCCCGCGCCCCCGCGCTGCGTGACCCCGAGCCGGAGCCGGAATCCGAATCCGACGACGAGGATTTCGTGCCGTCCCGGCGCGGACGCGGCGGATTCGACCCCGAGGCCGACGCCGCCGCCCGCGCGGCCCGCTACACCTTCCGTCAGCGCGCCGTCCTGGGCCTGGTGCTCGCCGTCCTGCTGTTCGCCGCCGCCGGCCTGGCCATCTCCTCGATCCTGTGGTGGCTCTCGGCGCTGTCCGGCATAGTGCTGGTCGCCTACCTCGCCTACCTACGCAAGCAGGTCCGCATCGAGGAGGACATCCGCCGCCGCCGCGCCGCCCGCGCGTCCCGCACACAGACCGACGCCGACGCCGACGCCGAGGAGGAGCGCCGCACCCGCGAACGCCCCCGCCCCGACCGCGACGAGACCCGCACCCAGCTGCGCCGTGCCGTTCTGGTCGAATCCGACGACGAGGACCCGTTCTTCGAGCACCTCGACCTCTTCGACGCCGCCGAGGCCCGCGCCACCCGCCAGCGCGCCGCCGGCGCCCGCGAACGCCGCGCGGTAGGCGAATAGCCCACAACGCACCGAGAAGGGCTCCCCGTTCAACGGGGAGCCCTTCTCGCATATCTGGTCGTAATAGGCGGTGCGAGGCGAGGATGTGCGCCACGGACAGCGCGGGAGAGGCGCTGAGTCGCGGGTGTGTGGGTGAGGCGTTGAGTCGCGGGTGTGTGTGAGGCGCTTAGTCACGGTTATGCGGGTGAGGCGCTGGGGCAAGGGATATGCGGGTGAATGCGCTGAGCCGACGGCCGTGCTGAGTGAGGCCCGAGAGTTCGCAAGGGCCGGGGGTGAGGCCAAGAGTTCTTCGCGGCCGGGGGCGGGTCGCGATTCATTGGGCGCGCGGCGGGCACGAGCCTGCCCATGACTGCCAGTTGATATGAATCGGGAGTAATCCAGTCGAATTCAGGGCCTTCATCGGCGACCTCGTCCAGGTGCTGGAATCCCCGGCGGACAACCCCACACTGCCGGTCGCGCGAGCGACGACCGCGGCTGCTGTGAGCGACGCTCGGAGTTGTCTGGAGATCGGGTGTGAGGCTGCGGGTTCAGCGGGTTCGGGGGCATAGCCGCTGAGAGGTTCGAGTGTTACCTCTCGTGAAGTTGAATAGGCTTTTGCTATTACAGCGAAAGGGCCCGGCTTTCGGCCGGGCCCTTTCGGCGGGTGCTGTCGCGAGCTAATCGACGTCCGGCATTCGGCCGGTTACCGGAATCTGCCGCTCGATGAGTTCGGCCAGCGTCCGGAGTTTGGCCGCGAATTCGCGCGCGGCCACCGGATGCTCCCCGGACCCCTTCACCACCTTCTGTGTCAGTGCGGTGAGCCGGGACTCGACCGCGCTGAACACGTCGGCGGTGGCGGGCTGCTCCTCGGAGAGGTCGCCGCGCAGCCAGGCGCGCAGCCGCTGCACCACCGCGCCCTCCTCGTAGTCGTCGGGCAGTACGGCGACGGCCTCGCGGAGCTTGCCCGCGGTGACCTTCACGTCGGCGGCCAGCGTGGTGTACACGGTGACCGCCGCGTCCTCACCGTAGGCCGCGGCCACCGGCAGCAGCTCACGGATCTGGCCCTCGTTGAGGGCGGGCGCGACCGGGTGCAGGCGCGCGGCGAGCGGCCAGGCCCGGATCAGCTTGTGCGCGTAGGACCGCTGCATGTCCCAGCGCTTCTCCACGTACTCGTCGAAGGTGGCGTGGTCGGCACGGTAGAGCCGGCCGTCGCGCACGATCTGCAGGGCGCGCCCGGCGGTCCAGAAGGCCACCCGCAGCGCGTCGATGGAGGACTCGCACACCTCGAGCTGATCGGACTCGCTGCGGCTGAGCGGTCCTTCGCCACCCGTGGTGGGCAGCGGCAGATCCAGCACGCTGGGCGCGCTCTCGGCCGCCGCCGGGCTGGCCTCGCGCACCACCGGCTCCGGTGCCGGAGCCTTCGGTGCGGCCGGGATCTTCGGTGCGGCCGGGATCTTCGGCGCGGGCGTGGCCGGTTGCGCGGCCACGGGTTCGGCCGCCACCGTCTCGGGCGTCAGGGTGGCGGTCGCGGTGGCGGCGGGCGCCGCCGCTTCCGCCGCGGGCGCGGCCGGGGCCATGAGGACGGTGGTGGCGGCCGGTGAGAGTTTCGGCGTGCGCGGCCATTTGGCGTCGCGCAGCGGGGACACCGGGGGAGTGTGCTCGGCCTCGTCGGAGAGCGGGTTTCGGCCCAGGCCGCCGCCGATGGAGGTCTTTCTGCGCTGGGGCGGCATCAGGCCGACACCTCCGCCGGGACACGGGACTCGATGTAGTCGCGCACCAGTTCGTCGCCGACGGCCCGGTATTCGCCGAGATCCTCGATCGGGTTCTCCGCGCCGTCGCCGACTTCGCCGTCGGCGGCCTCCCGATACCACTTCCAGGCGCTGATGTAGGAGTCGAAGACCTCGTAGCCCGCGTCCTCGAGATTGCCGCGCTGCGTGCGGTATTCGGTGGATACGTTGACGCCGTTCTTCATGGTGACCGGAACCTTGGTCATGAGCACACGCACGCGAATGGCCTTCTCGTGTTCGGCGGCCGCCTCCTCGGCGGCGCGGTAGGTACTGGGGACGCGTTTGACTTCCGAGGGGCTGACGCTGGTGACGAGGATGAGTTCGTCGCTGACGGGGACGGCGGCCTTGAAGATGTCGGCCGATTCGCCGCCGGCGTCGACGATGATCACGTCGTAGTTCGCGGAATTGTCGGTGATGCAGTCGTTCACGTGCCGCGAGGGGAAGGCGAGCAATTCGAAGGGAATGTCGATCTCGGCCTTCTGTAGTCGCCGATACCAGGAGTACCCGGTCTGGCTCAGCGGGTCGGCGTCGATCACCAGTACTCGAAGTTTGTGCGCGGTAGTGAAATACGAGGCGATGAAGAAGGCGGAGGTCGTCTTGCCCACGCCTCCTTTGAGATTCCCGAGCGTGATCACCAGCGGCTCGGGAAGGTTGCCTAGCGCAGGGGATTTGGTCATCGGTCAACCTCCTGTTGATGGGGAGGGCAGCTTCCTCGATCAGTCTCACACGCGCGCGGGGCGCGCCCGTGAAGGCTCGCTCGGGGGTGTCGAATTGGTTGAAAAACGGCTGTGTCCAATTGGACACAGCCGTCAATGGTTACCGTTTCGTAATGAATAATACGCATGTCATTCGTTGCCACCTCTGATCTTCCGGCGAAATATGCATTCTCGGATCTGCTGGCAGTACCGAAAAATTTCGCGTGATGGACGGAAACCGGATAGCTCTCACGGCTTGATCGGAGGACGACCGCTCATGGAAACCAACGGTGATAGACAGAAGGTTCGATTACTTCCGCGGCTGAGCCTGTGGACCCTGGTGACAGGAGTCCTCGGAGCTGCAGCCATTGGAGCCGCACTGTTCTTCGCGGCGGGCCAGGCGCAGGCGGCGCCGGTGACGATCCCCGGTATCGGGGCGATCGACATCCCGGACGAGATCGCCGCCCCGCTCGGCCGGGTGACCCCCGCGATCGGCATTCTGCCCCCCGCGGCCGGAACCATGTCTCCCACGCCGGAATCGGCGATCGGCGAGCCGGAGGCCCCCCGGATGACGGTGGCGCCGCAGCACATCGTCATCGCCCCGGCCGACACGATGCCCGACCCGGCGCCGGTGCGGTCGCTGCTCCCGGAGTCGCTGCGCCAGGCCATCGTGATTCCGGCGATCGGCACCCCTGCCGTCGCCGCCCCGACTCCGGCGATCGGCACCCTTGCCCTCGCCGACCCGACCGCCGTGATCCAGGCCCCCGCGCCGGAATCGCGCACGGTATCGGTCGCCGGTCTCGGCACCTTCGTGGTGCCCGCCGCCCTGCCCCCGCTGACCGGAATCCCCGGCGTGACCGATTCCGCGGTCACCCGCACCACGGTGCCCGCGGTGATGCCGAAAACGGCGGGCGAGCGTGCGGTGGAGGCGGCCCGCACCAAACTCGGCGCGAACTACAGCACGGGCGGGAACGGCCCGGACTCCTTCGACTGCTCCGGTTTGGTGCAGTGGTCGTATCGAGAGGCGGGCGTGGAAGTGCCGCGCACGAGTTATTCACAGCTCGCCGCGGGAACCCCGGTCGGGATCGACGAATTGGAGCCGGGTGATCTGGTCTCCTACTACGGTGGTGGCCATTCGGCGATGTACCTCGGCGACGGAAAGATCATTCACGCCAGTGACTACGGTTCCGGGGTGAAGGTCTCGCCGCTGTCGAATATGCCGGTGACCGGAGCGCGTCGCTTCCAGTGAACCGATCGCCGGATGTGATTCCCCCGAATTCTTGATCAATTGGCCGATAGTGCGAGGTAGGGCAATGGGTGCGAGGAAAACGGCGGCACTGGCTCTCGCCACGCTCGCGGCCGCGGCCTGGTCCACGGTCGCCGCGACTCCCGCGAATGCCGCACCGGTGTGCGCGAGCGCGGGCGGGCCGACCGTCACCGTGGCGAATCTGACGGGGACCGCGCTGGAAGGGATCACCGTAGACCCGGCCGGGCGCGGGTGCGTCACCGATCTGGTGAGCGGGCGGATCTTCCGGATCGATGCCCCTGGCGCACCGGCGGTGCCGATCGCGCGGGTGGCCTCCGGCGGGGCGGGTGCGTCGGCCTGGATCCCGGATGGCCGGCTACTGATCGGCTACGGCGCGGATCCCCGTGTCGTCGTGGGTGATTCGCTGCGGCAGGCGGGCATCGTGACCGTCGACCCGGACACCGGGGCGGTGGCTCCGTTCGCGGCCGGCTGGTCGGCGGGCGACGGCGTGGTCTACGAGGTGCCGGGCGGCTTCGATCCGGACGCCCGGACGGTGGCCCCCTGACCGGGGTGGTTCACCGGTTCACTGAGTAGTCCGACGATCATGGCGATGATGCTGTCGCGCACGTCCTCGCGTTCGATCTCGGTGGGCAGCACGTACCGCTCGTAGTCGGCGAGCAGGGCGAACATGACCGTGGTCATGGCCTGCAGCCGGTACCGGCGTTGCGCCGGAGTCAGTTCCGCCAGTGCGTGATACAGCCTGGCGACGAGCACTCGTGTTGTCTGCCAACGCTTTTCGTTAAGATTGGGTCCGGTGACCGCCGGATGGGCGCGGGCCTGCTCCAGGAACCGCGCGTAGTGCGTCGAGCCCTCGGAGTAGGGCACGTCGAACATGGGCCGCACCAGAATGGCGACCAGCGCGGCGACGCTGTCCGGGGCGCCCGAGGACTCGTGCTCGGCGAGCAGTTCGGTCCGGCGGGATTCCAATGCGGGCTGATGGCGTTCGATAATGGCGGCGATGAGTCCGTCCCGGGAACCGAAGTGATAGTGGACCGCCGAGTTGTTGCGTTGTCCCGCCGCCACCGCGATATCGCGCAGGGCCACGTGCGGCCCGCGTTCGGCGATGGTGCGCTCACCGGCGAGCAACATGAGCTCGCGCGCGTCAGGACTGTTCACGGTGCTATCGTGCCCCTTCGTCTCGCACCGCGTGGTCCCGGGTGGGCGCGCGGGCGGGTCCGTGGGTATTCGGACGGCGGTGATGATCGATGACGCCACGTGCGGCCCGGTCGCGCCGGGCGACGGTGGACCTGGCCCTGGTCGTCCCGATGAGCGGTTCGGCCGGCATCTTCGGGCCTTCCTGCGAGGCGTGTGCCGCGCTGGCCGTCGAGGACATCAATGCGATGGGCGGGATCCTGGGCCGCCGGGTTCGGCTGCATCCGGTGGACGCGGGCGCGCCGCTGCCGGTGCTGGCCGCGCGGATCGACCGGATGGTGAGCCGCGGCATGATCGACGGCGTGGTCGGCTGGCATCTGTCGAACGCGCGCAAGGCCATCACCCCGTACACCGCGGGCCGGGTGCCCTACATCTACACCACCTTCTACGAGGGTGGCGAGGACTCCGACGGCGTCTACATGGTGGGGGAGACCCCGGATCAGCAGTTGTTCCCCGCGCTGCGCTGGTTCCGCGCCGAGCTGGGGGTACGCCGCTGGTGCATCGTCGGTAACGACTATGTCTGGCCGCGTGAAACGGCAAGGGTCACTTGGGAATTCGCTGACGCGAGCGATATCGACGTGGTCGGTGAGGTTTTCGTGCCGTTGGGCAGCCGGGATTTCACCGCGGCGCTGGATCTCATCCGCACTTCGCCCGCGGAGGGCGTGCTGCTCTTCATGGTGGGCGCGGATTGCGCGGCCTTCAATCAGGCTTTCGCGGCGGCCGGGCTGGACGAGAGCCGCCTGCGGCTGAGCATGATGATCGGCGAGGACGTGCTCTACGCGGGCGGTCCGGACAGCGCGCGCGGATTGTTCACCGCCAGCGGCTATTTCGAGAGCCTGGTGTCGCGGGAGGCGATGGCCTTCGGCAGCCGCTACACCTCCCGCTTCGGTCAGCTGGCGCCGGCGCTGAACAATATCGGCGAATCCTGTTACGAGGGCCTGCTGTTGTTCGCCTCGCTGGCGGAGGCGGCGCACAGCCTGGACGTGCGGCTCATCGAGCGTGGCGCGGCGCGGGTGAGCTACGGCGGCCCGCGCGGTGAGGTGCGGGTGCGCGGGGCGCACACCACCCAGCCGGTGTTCCTGGCGGGCGCGGACATCATGGATTTCACGGTGCTCGCCGACCTGACCGGATTGTGAAGCGCGGGCTGTTCGACTGATGGCGAACGCTACGTTGCGTTCCCAACCGGGGTGAAGACCGAATGCCGTCACTAACCGGATAATGCAAGTGTGCCAAGGGTTTTCGATTGTCACGATGATCATTTGCGGCGCCCGCCGGGCGGTTTTCGTGTTGCAATAGGGTGGTGCCGCGCCGCCTCGGCGGCATCTGATGAAGGAGCCGCTCCGTGCCCGGAGGAAGACTCAGCCCCGATGATCGCCGCCTCATCGCCGCCGGTCTGGCCCGGGGCCTCGGCTACGCCGAGATCGCCCGTCGCCTGTCCCGGCCGACCTCCACCGTGAGCCGCGAGGTGACCCGCAACGGCGGTCCGGGCCGCTACCGCGCGGAGCTGGCGCAGGCCGCCACCGCGGTGCGTTCGCGCCGCCGCACGCCGCGGCCCAAACCCGTCGAGAAGCCTTCCGGCGTCGATGAATACGGCCGCGATCCGGTGCTGCTGACCGAGGTCAGCGACCGCTTCGCGCTGCTGTTCGCGCAGTTCGGGATGCCGCGCATGGCCGCCGCGGTGCTGGCCCGGCTGTACGCCGCGGACTCGGGCAGTCTCACCGCGGCCGAGCTGGCGGCCCAGTTGCGGGTGAGCCCGGCGACGGTGTCCGCGGCGGTGGGGCGGCTCGAGGAGCGGGCGCTGATCCGCCGCGACCGGGACCCGGGCACCCGCCGCGACCGCTACGTGATCGACGAGTCCGCTTGGTACCGAACCACTCTCGCCGGGGCGCGGGTCAACGAGCGGCTGGCGGCCCAGGCCCGGCACGGCGCGGACGCGCTCGGTGTGGCCACGCCCGCAGGGCTGCGGCTGCTGGGCATGGGGGACTATCTCGAGCGGGTGGGCCTGGACATGGTCCGTTCCGCCGAACGCTGGCGGCCGCGGCTCGATCAATGAGCGACGGCGATGCCGGGAAATCTGCGGTGAATGCGATCGACATATTTGCGCACCGTGGAAAGTTCGGCCGAGATCGTTTGCCGGGCTTCCGTGGTGGGCGCGGTTTGTAATCGCCGCGTCAGTTTGACTACATGCCTTTCCAATTCGTCCAGGAAGATGCGGGCCTGAGCTAACTCGGGATCCTCGCCGACATCGGGATTACCGAATCCCCTGTACTGCATATCGCCGAAGTATTCCACGCTGCCGGACGCCGCGCCGCGCAATTGGATTGCTTCCGGTAGCCTCGCCAGGCGAGCTGCCCCGGCGCCATCGGGGTGTTCGGGTCCCCGCACCACCGCCCGACAGGAATTCGTATGGCCATCAGTTACCTGGAGTCGATCGTCGTCGGCGCGCTGCAAGGGGTGAGCGAGCTGTTCCCGGTCTCCAGCCTGGGCCATAGCATCCTGCTGCCGGCCTGGGTGGGCGGGCAGTGGGCCGACGATCTGAGCATGTCCGCCAAGGATTCCCCGTACCTGGCGTTGCTGGTGGCCATGCACGTCGCCACCGCGCTGGCCCTGGTGATCTTCTTCCGGCGGGAGTGGGTGCGCATCCTGCGCGGCCTGTGGGAGGTGGCGCTGACCCGCGAGATCCGCACGCCCGAAGCACGATTGGGCGTGCTGCTGGTGGTGGCGACGATTCCGGTCGGCCTCGCCGGACTGCTGTTGGAGAAGATCGTCCGCCACTATCTCGGCACTCCCGTACCCACCTCGATCTTCCTGGCGATCAACGGTTTCGTACTGCTGTCCGCGGAGATCATGCGCAAGCGTGAGCCCGAGGCCGATTTCGTGTTCGCCGGCCCGACCGGCCGCCGGGACGTGTCCATGGAGGACACCATCGTGCTGCCGATGACCGACCCGGACCGGGCCTCGGACGTACGCCTGTCCCGCCTGACCATGCGCGACGCCACCCTGATCGGATCGGCCCAGATCGCCGCGCTCTTCCCGGGCATCAGCCGTTCCGGCAGCACCATCGTGGCGGGCCTGTTCAAGGGCATGCGCCACGAGGACGCCGCCCGCTTCGCGTTCCTGCTGGCCACCCCGGTCATCCTGGCGGCCGGCGTGCTGAAGACGCCGGAGCTGTTCAAGCCCGAGAATCACGCCATCCTCGGTCCCGCTGTCGTGGGCAGCGTGGTGGCGGGCGTGCTGTCCTATATCTCGGTCAAGTTCCTGACCGCGTACTTCGAGACCAAGACCCTGACCCCCTTCGCCGTCTACTGCCTGATCGCGGGGCTGGGCAGCTTGGTCTGGTTCACCATTCGCTGACCCGTCTCCCCGGGTGACGAAACCAGAACGCGCCCCGGCATCCGAGGGATGCCGGGGCGCGTTGCTGCGCTGTCAGTTCTTGGGCGTGGTGGTGGGCGCCGCGGTGGTGGTGGTGACGACGGGTGTCGTCGTCGGGACGGTGGTGGTCACCGGGGGAGTGGTGGTGACCGGTGCGGTGGTGGTGTCCGGCGCGACCGTCGTGGTGGCCGGCGGCGTCGTGGTGGTGACGGCCGGGGCCGGGGTGGTGGTGGTCGTCGTGGTTCCGGTCGCCGGAGTGGTGGTGGCGGCCTCGCCGGACTTCGGGGCGGCGGCCAGCACGGCCGCCTTCGACGTGGTGGTCGGGGTCGGCGTGGTGGTCAGCGTCTTCGGGTCGAGTTGGTGGGCCTGGGCCTGCTTCGCCAGTTCGGTGAGCCAGGCGGCGGCGTACTCGGCGGAGCTGACGGGCTTGCCGTTGTCCGGGTTGGAGTCGTGCCAGTAGTCGAAGTGGTGGCCGGTGCCGTTCGGGCCCAGGGTCAGGTTGTACGGGTCGTTCATGATCACCGGGATGGTGTTCTGGTTGGTGGTGATCAGCCCGATGACCTCGTTGAACACCTTCTGCGGCAGGTACGCCAGCGGCGACATGTTCTCGGCGGCGATATTGTCCGCGGCCACCGGGGTCGCGTTCTGCTGGTTCGCCTGGTAGCCGGGCTGCGACACCTTGAGCAGCACGTCGAGGAAGGTCTCCTTGCTGGTCCACCAGCCCGGGTTGTGCGCGATGTCGGCGAAGGCGTCGCCGGCGATCTTGCCCAGCACGACGGCGACGTCGATGCCGGTGGTCGGGTTGAGGCCCTCGTTCTGCATCTGGTCGGCATTGATCTGGCGGCCGACATTGATGGCGAGTTGCAGCAGCGAGATGTTCTTCGGCGCCGCGCAGGTGAGGTCGCCGTCGGAGCAGAAGGACGCGATGCGGCCGTTCAGCGCGCCGAAGTCACCGGCCTGGTCGGGCAGCGCGCCCTGCCCGCCCGCGACCTGCTTGCCGGTCTGGTAGCTCTGGTTGAAGTTGTCCGGACGGCTCGGGTCCTTCGCGCCCGGGAACGGACCTTCCCCGGCGGTGCGGCCCGCGTCGGCGAGGATCACCACGCCCGCGACATTGCCGGGATCCACGATCCCGTACTTGCCGTCCGCGCCCGCGCTCTGGTGGCCGATCTGCATGGCCACCCGCCGCACCACGTCCGCGCCCTCGGAATAGCCGACGATCGCGTACTTGGTGTTCGGGCAGGCCGCGGAGATATCCCGCATGACCTGCTCGGTATTGGCGACACCGGTATTGACGGCGTCCTCGTAGCTGTTCAGGTTCGCGGGGTAGGAGATGTAGACGGCCGAATACGAATTGGAGTCGACCGAGCCGCCGGGGGCGTTGACCACCGGGTCCACCCAGTGGCTCTGGTAATCGTCGGACAGGGCGGCGGGCAGTTCGTTGCCGTTGGCGTCGACCAGCATCTTGGTGGTCCCGGACTGCGGCGAGTCGTTGCGCCCGGCCACCGAGATGGTCACCATGTCATGGCATTCGGTGACCGACGAAGTCAGCGCCGGATCGGCCTGCTTCGAATCCGGCCCCGTCAGCGCGTAGGTGGCCGCTATCGCGGCCGCCACACCCAGCACCGCGGGAGCGGCGACCGCCGACGCGATCTTATGTCGTTTCGCGAACCCGCGAATATCCATGCCCGAATCCCCATTTCACCCCGACAAGTGAACTGCCAGGCCCAGCGATTGAGCGGGCCGTCTACAAACGGAGACGTCGTAACCGGAGATCCGAGTGTTACTTATGCGAAGGAGTCGTTACCGCACCATGACCCGAACCCGCTGATCAGGCGCCGATCGGCTTGCCGAAGAATGAGGCGAAGGTCTCACCCAGCGTCTCGCCCAGGGACTGCAGCTCACCGGGGGTGCCGAGCATGGACGGCATGTCGGTGGTGGAGCAGCCCGGTTGCGCGCCAATACCGTTCAAGCGATCGAACAGCCACAGCAGCGCGGCCGGTCCGCCGGAGACCTCGCCGATGACATGCTCGCTGGCCCAGTCCCGGGTGTAGGTGACCTGCGCTCCGGGCTGCGCGCAGTAGGTGTCGACCAGCTTGTCGGCCGCGGGTAACGGCAGGATCTCGTCCCAGCGCGAGTGCCACACGAACAGCGGCATGTCCGGCAGGCTCTTGCCCAGGCGGGTGTCCTCGAGCATGGCCTGAACAGCGGGTTCGCCGAGCGGGTCGGGGGAGTTGATCATGCCGGTGATATTGAGGAACGGCAGCAGCGCGGTCTGGTACTGCACGCAGAACGGCGCTTTCACCGTGCGCAGCAGCTGGCCGAGCGGGTTGAGCTTCTGGTCCAGCAGCGCGCTGAAGTCCGGGTACTCCCGCGAGAGCCCGAGGACAGCGCCCAGCACCAGGCCCGCGGTGGCCTGATTGTTGGCCATGAGCAGTGCCGCGCCCAGGTCCGCGCCGGTGCCGCCGGAGGCCGCGCCCACGATATTCAGTTCCGGCGCATAGGTTTTGCGCATCTCGGCGGCGTGCATGGTGGGCATCGACCCGCCCGAGTAGCCGTACAGCGCGGTCGGCGCGCCGGCGCCGACGCCGAGTGGCGCGAACGAGGTGGCGGCGCGAATGCCGTCGAGGGTGATGCGTCCGGCCAGCGGTCCGGCGGCGTACGCCGAATTCGGGCCCTCGTGATCGGGGATCACCACCGCGAACCCCTTCTGCAGCGCGGCCTGCGCGAAGAGGAATTCGGCGGGCGCGACGATCTGCCCGAGGAACGGCGCGGCCGAAAGGTGTTGCAGCGCATAGGAGGGACTGCAATATCCCTGCGTGGAGTCCTCGGCGATCTGCACCGAGAGCAGCTTGCGCGGCGCGGGCGCGGTGCCGCGCGGCTTGATCAGGGTGGCGACCGCTCCGATGGCCTCATCGCGACTGTTGTTGGAGCGGTAGGAGACCTGCCAGGCGTCCACGTTCAGCGGGATCAGCCCGAAGTTGCCGAGATTGACCTGCCGGGCCGCGATGATCTCGCCGGGCGCGGCGGCGGCGATCACGTCGGCGGGCGGGTTGTAGAAGCCGGGATCGAGTTCCGGCGGCAGTGGCAGCACCTGTGCCGGCGCGATCGGGGGCAGCGTCGGCGCGGCCGGATCGGCGTGCGCCGGTCCCACCGTGAATGCCGCCGCCACCAGCGTCGTGATGGACACCGTCCCGAAGCGTACGAGCCGCCCGGTCAGTCGCCTGGTCTTCATCGACCCACTTCCTCACCCTGAATCCCCAAGTTGTGAGACTGCCTAGTCTCAATATTGCGGGGATCACTTTGCCACAGCTGTGACCGGGCTCGCAATATGCGCGAGCGGCGGAATCGGGGATCGGGCGGATTCGGCCTATCGGCCCGATGGCGTGACTCAACGGACCCGCCGCCATCCGTTCCGACCAGCGATTCCTCGAGCGGGGCTTGCCGGTGGGTAACTAGAGTGGGCCGGATGACAGGTAAAGAGATGACGAGGAATATCGCGACTCTTGCCGTGGCCCTCGCGGCGGTCGGTGCGCTCGGAGCGTGCAGCAGCAACGACAATTCCAGCTCCGACACCACCTCCGCCCAGCCGACCACCTCCGCCCAGCCGACCACCTCCGCGGCCGCCTCCGCCACCGTGGCCGTACCGCCCGGTTCCCCGGCCGCCGTACTGGCCGCGACCGCCTGGGAGACCACCTCCGCGACCGACGCCCACGGCAACCAGGTGCCGCTGACCGACGACAATGTCAAGAACTACGTCGGCTTCGCCTACTTCAAGCCCGACGGCACCTTCACCATGTACAACCTGGACGACACCCCGAAGATGCACGGCGACTGGTCCGTCCCCGCCGACGGCAAGACCCGCACCATCGTCGCGAAAGACGATGCGGGACAGGAGAAGTTCCGCCGCGTCACCGACATCATCACCTTGAACGACAAGGAATTCACCTACCGCGTGTACCCGGACGCCAACGACAAGACGGTGTACTTCGACATCATCCACACCCCCACCACCCACCCGGAACCGAAGTAGCCGCGCGTCCCACCGCCCGCGTCATCCCCGGATGGCGCGGGCGCTTCTGTTTCGGCCGTGGCCCGCCTCACAGGCTCGACGCTGTCACGCGGACGCGTTCCCCGGCGTCTTGTGGTCGTCCAATTCATCACCGCACGTGAGGATCACATGATGGAACCCCGAATCGACCTGAACACCAACGCGGTCGGCGCCAAGCTCGGCAAGCGGTTCGCCGGTGTCGGCCTGGCGATCACCCAGTCGGGCCTGCCGAAATCGTTGATGGAGCTGGTGGAGTTGCGGGCCAGCCAGATCAACGGCTGCGGCTTCTGCGTCGACGGCCACACCAAGGAGCTGGCCGCCGCGGGCGAATCCGCGACCCGCATCAGCCTGGTCGCCGTCTGGCGCGAATCGACCGTCTTCACCGAGCCCGAGCAGGCCGCCCTGGCCCTCACCGAGGAGGGCACCCGCCTCGCCGACACCGGCCACGGCGTCTCCGACGAGACGTGGGCGCTGGTCCGCAAACACTACGACGAGGATCAGGCCGCGGCGCTCGTCTACGTCATCGCCCTGATCAACGCGGCCAACCGGCTGGCGGTCATCACGAAGACCAAGGGCGGCTCCTACCAGGCGGGCACCTTCGAGGCGATCGCCGCCGACTGACGGGCACACCCCGATCCGGACCGTCGGTCCAGGTCGCGGGCCGATCCGAGATCGAACGGCTCGGCGCGCGCCTATGCTCGCAGCATGGCGCGTGACGCTCGGGACACGGGTGTTTCGCTGGCGGCACTGCTGGCAGCGTTCTCGTTCGCGATGGACCTCGGCCTGGGCCAGCCGATGGCGCACGTCCTACGGTCCTGGCGGCTCGCCACGCGACTGGGGGAGCGGGTCGGGCTGAGCGACGGGGAGCGGTCCGACCTGTACTACACCGCGGTCCTGGCCTGGGCCGGATGTGTGGCCGACGCGCCCGAGGTTTCGGCGTGGTTCGGGGACGATATCGCGTTCCGGGCCGACAGCTACGGGACCGACCTGCGGGGGATGGGCGGGGCGCGGTTCTTCCTCTCGCACGCGGGGGCTTCGGGGCCGTTCGCGCAGCGGGTGCGGAAGACGGTGGCGATCGCGGCGAAGGGCGGGCGCGATATCGAGCGTGGGCTCATGTCGCACTGCCTCACCACATCGACCATGGCCGACCGGCTCGGGCTGGCCCCCGCGGTCGGGGATTCGCTGCGGCAGTTCTTCGCGCGGTGGGACGGCAAGGGGGTGCCGGTCGGGGTCGGCGGGGATCGAATCGGGTTGGGGATGAGGCTGTTCCATCTCGCCGACGTCGCCGAGGTGCTGCATCGGACAGCCGGAATCGAGGCCGCCGTCGAGGTCGCCCGGGCCAGGCGGGGCACCCAGTTCGATCCGGCCGTGGTGGACGAATTCTGCGCCTCGGCGCGGGACCTGCTGGCCGACAACGACTCCGAGCCGGATTACGGGGAGCTCATCGCCGCCGATCCCGCGTTGCGGCGCAATCTCACCGGCGCCGAACTGGATACGGCCCTCGAGGTGATCGCCGACTTCACCGATCTGCGCTCGCCCTATCGGGCGGGCCACTCGCGTGGCGTGGCCGATCTCGCGGCCCGGGCCGGGGCCGCCGCCGGGCTTGCCGAACCCGACGTCACGGTGCTGCGCCGCGCGGCCCTGCTCCACGACATCGGGTTGCACGGTGTTCCCGCAACGATTCTCGACAAGCCCGGGCCCTTGAGCGTCACCGAGTTGGAGCGGCTGCGCATGAACTCGTACTACACCGAACGGGTCCTCGCCCGCCCCGCCGGACTGGCCCGTATCGGCGCCATCGCCGCCATGGCCTATGAGCGCCTCGACGGCTCTGGCGCGCATCGTGGCCTGACCGGTCCGTCGATTCCGGTCTCGGCGCGGCTGCTGGCCGCCGCCGACACCTATCGCGCGATGAGCGAACCGCGCGCGTACCGGGAGGCCTTGCCGCCCAAGCGGATTCTCGCCGAACTCCGCTCCGAGGTGCGCCGCGGGCGGCTCGACGCGGGCGCGGTCAACGCCGTCCTCGAGGCGGCGGGACAGCCCCGTCAGCGCCGCCGCACCGGTCCGGACGGCCTCACCCCGCGGGAACTCGAGGTCCTGGCCCTGATCGCCCGCGGCGCGTCCACCCGCCAGGTCGCCCGCACCCTGGGCATCGCCCCGAAAACGGCGGGCACCCACATCGAACGCATCTACACCAAGACCGGTTCGTCGACCCGCTCGACCGTCACCCTCTACGCCGTCCAGCACGGTCTGCTCGACACACTGACCACCGAGACACACTGACCACCGATTCGTAGGGTGAACGCCCGACGACACCCGGATTCGCCGCGCCTACCGTCGAATCATGTCGAAAGCCGTGATCAGCCTGACCACCGGGCTCGAAGACCCCGAGAAGGTCACCGTCGCGTTCCTGGTAGCCGTGGGCGCCGCCGAGACCGGGCGCGAGACCCTGATGTTCCTCACCAAGGAGGCGGTCCGGCTCGCGCTGGCCGACACCGCGATCGGCGTCGCGTGCGACGGCTGCCCGCCCCTCCAGGAGCTGTGCAAACGCTACGAGGCGGCCGGCGGCCGCTACTTCGTGTGCCCGATCTGCTTCAACGCGAAGCAACTCGAGGCCGACAACCTGGTCGGCAACGCCGAGCTGCAGGGCACCATTCCGATGTGGCAGTGGATCGGCGACGACCCGGCCACCACCTTCAGCTACTGACCCCCCCACCGGAGGTGACCCCATGCTCGATCTGGCCTCCCGGCTCACCGGCCTCCCCGAACACCGCGGCCAGGCGCCCTGGCCCGGCCACGAATACGTCAAGGGCTGGGGCGTTTTCGGCCTCCCCTTCGACAGCGGCCATGTGCTGGCGCTCCGCGTCTTCCCCGAAAACGATTTCGGCCCTTACAAAACCGTCTGGCATCGGGACCCCGAAGGCCGCTGGTCGATCTTCGTGGACGGCGAACGCCTGGATCACGCGTGCCCGCGCTACTACGGCCCCGCCTGCGACCACACCGGTCTCGCGTCGGTCAGCGCCGAATGGACGGGCCCGACGTCCCTGTACGTCACCGTCGACAACCCGGCCCTCGATTGGACGCTGACCGTGACGGAAACCCCGGCCCTGCGCGCCCTCAACGCCGTCGGCGGCCACCTGCCACTCGCCACCTGGCGCTCCCGCACCCTCATCCGCTCACGCGAAATGATGGCCACGGCACTGGGCCTGGGGCGTCTGGAGATGGCGGGAACCATGCCCAGCGGACACACCGGCCTCCTCATGCCCGAACGCATGTACCTGGTCACCGACTCGACCGCGGTCCTCGACGGTCACGACCTCGGTCGCCCCGCCCACCTGGACGCCAACCCCCGGATCGGCGACGTCACCCTGCCCGCCCGCGGTGTGGTGGCGATCGGCCAGGCGATGTGGCAGATCCGGGACGACGCGGACTGACGGGTCAGCGCGCGCTGGGCTTCACCCAGCGGCGCAGCGCGTCGATGGTGGTCTCCGGTGAAGTGTTGAAGCAGAACCGAATTCCGGGCACCTCATCGGTCAGCGTGTTGACCAGCCGCTCGAACAGCAGCGTGTGCTCGCCCGCCATCCGGACGCCGGCGCCGATCATGGCCGCCCGGAACGTCTGCCCCGCAATGCGTTCGCGCAGTGCCGCTTCCGCCGCATCGGGGTCGGCGGGCAGCTGACACGACACCAGATCGAACCCGGCCTCGCGCAAGGCGGCCTCGCCGGCCGCGATGCGCGCGGTCAGAATCTCCTCGGTCAACTGGGGGTAGTTGCTGTAATCCACTGCGCTGGGATGCAATCCGACCGACAGCACGGTCGAGCCGTTGGGGTTCTGCTGGTTCACGAGGTCCTCCGAGCCGGTTGTCGTCATGGACGGTACAAGCGCGCGATGCCGCCCGATCTTCCCGAACCGACAACCGGATCCGGACTAGCCGAGGAGATCTCGCACCGACGGCCCGCGACCGTGCAGCACGGCGGTCTCGGACCAGAGCAGCATCGCGACCGGTCCGCAGACGAAAAGATCGGCGATCACGTGCTGGTGGGGCTGTGATGCGGACATCACGCGGCCCGCAGCGGTGTCGCGAAGGACTTGCGGAGCGAGGACGGACCGATCAGGGGCAGCAGTGCGGCGAGGATCTTGCCCTTGAACGCCTGCGGGGTGCGGGTCAGCTCGACGTCCACCCGGCTGCCGGGCAGGTCGGGGGTGATGCGGAAGACCCAGCCGCCACCCGCGCCGAAGAGTTTGGAATCGAGGGTGGTGATGGTGACGGTGTCGCCGGACGGGTCCCAGTCGTAGCGGGCGCGCTCCCAGGCGGCGGCGGTGCCCTCGGTGACCTCGGCCCAATTGTCGCCGCGAGCGTGGACGACGAAGTGTTCGGCGTCGATGCTGGGCCAGGCGTCGGGGCGGGTCGGGCCGAAGTCGGTCAGCACGTGCATGACCTCGGCGGGGGACAGGGTGGACATCAGGTGGAATCGAACGGTAGCCATGGAAATACCTTCGCCGTCACGGCTGGGTCGCCGAATCTGTCAGATGACGCTGTCTTGACGTAATCGGCGGTGGGTAGGGTCGCGGCGGGACCCACATCGTCCGTGCGGGCCCGGAGGAGGATTCCGCACCATGCCGTTGTTCGGCCGCGACACCGAACTGAAAGACCTGTCCGCCCTGGTGGACGGACCCGGCGAGCGCAGCGGCATCCTGATCGAGGGCGAGCCGGGCATCGGTAAGTCGGCGCTGGTCGAGCAGACCGTCGCCGCCGCCTCCGCCGCCGGTCATCGCGTGCTGCGAACCGCGGGCGTGGAAGCCGAACGCAATCTCGTCTACGCCGGGCTGCAACGGCTCCTGTACCCGCTGCGCCGTGAGTTCGGCACCCTGCCCGCCCGGCAATTCGAGGCGCTGACAACCGCTCTGGGTATGTCGGAGAGCACCGACGAGCCGAGCATTCACCTGGTCGGGCTCGCCGCCCTGACCCTGCTCGCCGATTCGGCGGCCGAGCGCGCGGTGCTGGTCGTCGCCGAGGACGTGCACTGGCTCGACCTGGCCAGCGCCGAGGTGCTGGCCTTCGTCGCGCGCCGCATCGACTCCGAACCCGTTGCGCTGCTGGCGACCCGGCGCGACGGCGCGGTCTCGCCGTTGAGCGCCGCCGGGTTGACCGTCATGCGGCTCGGACCGCTTCCCGGCGATGACGCGAACGCGCTGCTCGACGCCGTCGCACCGGATCTGCCCGCACAGGTCCGGCGTCGCGTGCTGGCCGAATCGCACGGCAACCCGCTCGCCCTGACCGAGCTACCCCTGACCGCGATGGATCTCACCGAGAGCGCTTCGGCGCTGCCGTTGACCGAGCGTCTGGAACAGGCCTTCTCGGCCCGGAGCGCCGCCCTGCCCGGCCCGACCCGCTCGGTCCTGCTGGTCGCCGCCCTGAACGACGGCGACTCGGTCGCCGAAACCCTGACCGCCGCCGGGATTCTCCTGGATTCCGCCGCCACCGCCGAGGATCTCGCCCAGGCGGTCGCGGCCCGGCTGGTCGAGATCGGTTCCGGCACGGTCACTTTCCGTCATCCCCTGGTGCGGTCGGCCCTGGTGGCCGCGGCGACCGGCGCGGAACGCCGCCGCGCCCACCTGGCGCTCGCCGACGTGCTCGCCGAGTCGCCGGAACGCCAGGTGTGGCATCGGGCGGCGGGCACGGCCGGCGCCGACGAGGACGTCGCCGCCGCGCTCGAAGCCGCCGCCGAACGGTCCCGGCACCGCGGTGGCGCGGTCGCCGCCATGGAACACGCCGCGGCCCTCACCGTCACCGCCGGCCGCCGCGCGGACCGCCTGCTGCGCGCCGCCGAACTGGCCGTCGACGCCGGCCGCCGCGACACCGTCGAACGGCTGGTGGACGCCGCGCGCATGCTGCCCCTCACGGCCGGACAGCAGGCCACCGCGGCCTGGCTGCTCAGCGGTTTCGAGGACGGCATGCGCGAAAGCCACACGCGCATCGGCGAACTGGCCGTGCTGGCGGCCGACGTCGCCGCCGACGGCTACCCGGATCCCGCGCTGCGGATCCTGTGGGCGGCGGCGGCCCGCTGCTTCTGGTCCGAACCCGGGCCCGACACCCGGCGCGCGGTGCTCGCGGTCGCCGACACCTTCGCCATTCCCGACGGCGATCCGGCCAAGCTGGCGATCGACTCGATCGTGGCCCCGTTCGAGCGGGGCGACGAGGTCCTCGGCCACCTGCGTACGCTGGCGGCGACCTCCGGCCGCGACACCGAGGTCGACCACTATCTCAGCAGCGCCGCCTACCAGGTCGGCGCGTTCGATCTGGCTGCCCAGTTCGCGGCGGCGTCCGCACCCGGATTCCGTTCCGCCGGTCGGCTGGGGTTGCTGACCCGGGCACTCGCGATCCAGGCGTGGAGCCTGGCCCGGCTCGGCGATATCGCCACCGCCGCGCCCATCGCGGCCGAGGCGGCGGCGTTCGCGCTGGAGACCGAGCAGCCGTTCATGTATGCGGTGATCGTGTCGGTACAGGCCCAAATCGCCGCGCTGCGGGGCGATTACGCGCAGGCCACCACCCTGGCGGCGGACGCCGAACGCACCGGACTGGCCGCGGGAGCCCGGCCTGTGCTCGCCACCGTGCAGCTCACCCGGGGGCTCACCGCGCTCGGGGAAGGCCGATTCGACGACGCCTTCACCGACCTGGCCCGCATCCACGATCCGCGCGATCCCTCGCATTCACCGGCGCTGGCCGCGTACTTCCTCACCGAACTCGCCGAGGCCGCCGTCCGCGCCGGTCGAGCCGACGCCTTGACGGACCTGCTGCGTGGTCTCGAAGCGGCCGCCGCGTCCACGCCGTCACCGGCCCTGCACATCGGCCTGCGCTATGCCCGAGCGGTTCTCGCCGGCGACAAGGCGGCCGAGGCGTTCGCCGCCGCCCTGGCCGCGGATCTGACCGGCTGGCCGGCCGAACGCGGCCGCCTGCACCTGGCCTACGGCGAATGGCTGCGGCGGCAGCGCCGCGTGGTCGAGTCCCGCACCCACTTGCGCACGGCCCGTGAGATCTTCGATGCGCTCGGCTTCACCGCGTGGAGCGAACGGGCCCGCCTGGAACTGCGCAGCGCCGGTGAATCGAGCCCGAACCGCGACCCCGATGCCCGCGAGCGGCTCACCCCGCACGAGCTGAGCATCGCGCAACTCGCGGCACAGGGCCTGACCAACCGGGAGATCGGGCAGCGGCTCTACCTGTCGCACCGGACCGTCAGCACCCACCTGCACCGGATCTTCCCGAAGCTGGGGATCAGTTCGCGCGGGGATCTCGCGGCCCTGCTGCCCACCCTGGACGAAACGGCCGGATGATCGGCCGGTCGCCGACGCGACCGATCGACACCGATTACGTCATCCGACGCACGCGGCGGCCCGGGTCCGCTCCCTAGCGTCGAAGGCATGAACTTCGACCGACGACGCCTCCTCGGCGTCACGCTGGCGGCGGGCCTGGCCGCGGCCACCCTCACCGCCTGCGCCACCGACTCCACCGCCCCCGCGCCGGCTCCCGCGGCCGTGAACCTGCGGGCCGGATCGGGCGCGCACACCAGCCTGGGCCCGATCAAGAAGATCGACGCGGGCGTGCTGAACGTCGCCTACGCCGAATTCGGTCCCGCCACCGGGCAGCCCGTGATCCTGCTGCACGGCTGGCCCTACGACGCCTACAGCTTCGCCGATGTCGGCCCGCTGCTGGCCGACGCCGGGTACCGGGTCCTGGTGCCCTTCCTGCGCGGCTACGGCGAAACCACCTTCCGGTCCGCCCAGACCGTGCGCAACGGGCAGCAGTCGGCCATCGCGCGCGACATCGTCGACTTCATGGACGCCCTGCACATCGACAAGGCCGTGCTCGGCGGATTCGACTGGGGCGCACGCACGGTCGACGTCATCGCCGCGCTGTGGCCGCAACGCGTCAAGGCCATGGTCGCGGTGAGCGGCTACCTCATCACCCAGCAGGCCGCCCAGCAGCAGCCTTTGCCGCCCGAAGCGGAGCTCGGCTGGTGGTACCAGTACTACTTCGCCACCGAACGCGGCCGCCTCGGCTACGACCGCAATCGTCACGACTTCGACAAGCTCATCTGGCAACGCGCCTCTCCCGCCTGGACTTTCGACGACGCCACCTACGACCGCACCGCCACCGCCTTCGACAATCCCGATCACGTCGACATCGTCATCTCCAACTACCGGTGGCGGCTGAGCCTGGCCCCCGGCGAACCGCAGTACGACGGCTACGAACAGCAGCTCGCCGCCGGGCCGGTCATCTCGGTGCCCGCGATCACCGTCAGCAGCGATTTCGACGGTGCGGCCAAGGACGGCAAGGGGTATCGCGGCAAGTTCACCGGCAAGTACGAGCACCGCGTCCTCGACGGGATCGGCCACAACGTCCCGCAGGAAGCGCCCCAGCCGTTCGCGCGGGCGATCATCGACGCCGACCATCTCTGACGGTGGCGGAAGGTTGTGTGGATCCGGCTCCGAGCACCCGAAGGTGCCCGGAGCCGGAGGCATTCACAGAGAGCCGCGTTGCTGGATACGGCCGCCCGGTTCGAGTTCCACCACGGTGTCGACCCCGATCCCGCGCAGGAACGGATAGTCGTGGCTGACCACCAGGATCGCGCCGCGATAGTCGGCCAGCGCTTCGGTCAACTGCTCGACGCTGGTGATATCGAGATTGTTGGTCGGCTCATCCAGAATCAGCAGCTGCGCCGGCGGATCGGCGAACAACAGGCGGGCCAGCGACACCCGGAAGCGTTCACCGCCCGACAGCGTCGAGACGGGACGTTCGACACTGCCGCCACGTAACAGCAAGCGGGCCAGATGATTACGGATCACGGCCGGGGTTGCCGCAGGTGCCGCGGCGTGCACGTTGTCGAGCGCGCTGGCGTCCTCGTCGAGGTTGTCCAGACGCTGCGGCAGATACCCCACCCGATCGGTGAGCAGACCGCCCCGGTCCGGATCGCGGCCCGTGAGCAGGTTCTCTATCAACGTCGATTTACCGGAGCCATTGGGGCCGACCAGCGCGACGCGTTCCGGGCCCTGAATGATGACCCGCCGATCACCGTCACTCAGTTCCGCGATCCGGCGGCTACGCGGCACATCCGGATCCGGCAGATCGAGGTGGATGTGCTCCTCACGGCGGACCCGGGACGACGCGTCGTCCAGCAGCTGTTGCGCGGCTTGAAGTTTCGCGTCCAGCGTGGTGCGCAGAGCTCCCGCCGAGCTCTGGGCCCGGCTGGCCCGGTTGCCCGCGAGAATCCGTGGAATCCCTCCGTCCCGCTGGGTCGCGCGGGCGGTGCGCTCGCGGCGGGCGAGCTTGGTCTCGGCCTCGATCCGCTGCCGCTTCTCGACCTTCACGGCCTGTTCGGCGGTGCGGGCGGCCTGGACGGCCGCGGCCTGCTCCTGTTCGACGGACGCCTTCCAGGCGCTGTAGGGCCCGCCGAAGACCGCCAGTTCCGCGCCGCGCAACTCCGCGGTGGCGTCCATCCGCTCCAGCAGTTCGAGATCGTGACTCACCACGATCAGGGTTCCGGGCCAGGAATCCACGAATCCGGCCAGCTTGGCCCGGGTTTCGCGATCGAGGTTGTTGGTCGGCTCGTCGAGCAGGGTGATGGGGGTGCGCTGGACCCGCAGGCCGGTGATCGCGACCAGGACGGCCTCGCCGCCCGAGATCTCGCCGACCCGTCTGTTCAGATCGGCTGCGCTGAAGCCGATGTCGTGGAGGGCCTCGTCGGCGCGGGCTTCGATGTCCCAGTCGTCGCCGATCGTGTCGAAATGCTCGTCGCTCGTCTCGCCGGACTCGATCGCGCGCAGAGCCGCGAGCCGGCCCGCGATACCGAGCAATTGGGCGATCGTCGCCTCACGGCCGAGGGTGAGGCTCTGGGGGAGATACCCGACCGCGCCGGTGGTTTCGACCCGCCCCGCCGTCGGGGTCAGGATTCCGGCGATCAGCCGCAACAGCGTTGATTTCCCCGCGCCGTTGCGGCCGACCACACCGGTGCGCCCGGTGCCGAGGGTGCCGCTGAGCCCGGACAGCGCGACGCTGCCGTCGGGCCATTCGAAGGACAGATTCCGCAGGGTGACGGCGGAAGGCATGGATGTGGACATGGGTTGTCGACTCTTTCCTGCTCGCGAACGAGCGGCCGGACGTGATTCGGGAACGTCTCGGAGCCGGGCGAAGGCCAGGGGCGCTCGGCCGATGGGGCCGAGCGACAGGTGTGTGAGAAAGCGCCGCCTTCGACCGGGCGGCTAGATTCTGTCGACTTCCTCGATGAGCACGGGACCACCCTAGCAGCGACGTCAGACGGTGATCGTCTGGAATTCGGTGTACTGGCCCAGGCCGACCGCGCCGTATTCGCGGCCGATCCCGCTGGCCTTGAAGCCGCCGAACGGGCCGTCGAAGCCGACCGGCGCGCCATTGACGGTGACGGTCCCGGTCCGGATTCTCCGCGCCACGGACAGCGCCGCGTCGACGTCCGCCGACCACACGCCTCCGGAGAGCCCGTAGTCGGAGTCATTGGCGATGCGGACGGCGTCGTCGAGGTCGTCGTAGGCGAGGACGACCAGCACCGGGCCGAAGATCTCCTCCCGGGCGATCCGCATGGACGGGGTCACATCGGCGAAAACCGTTGGCGTGAGATAGAAGCCGTCGCACAGTCCCGGCGGCAGCTGCGGGCCGCCGCAGACCAGGCGCGCGCCCTCGGCGATGCCGATCTCGATATAGTCGCGGACCCGCTGTTGCTGATCGCCGCGAACCATCGGGCCGATGAAGGTCTCCGGATCGCGTGGGTCACCGACCGGCAGGGATTCCACCAGCTCCGCCAGCGCCCCGACCACCTCCTCGTAGCGGGAGCGCGGCGCGATGATGCGGGTCTGGGCGATACAGGATTCGCCATTGTTCAGCAGCGAACCGAACTTCAAGCCGTTCACGACCGCGGTCAGATCGGCATCGGGCAGGATCACCGCCGCCGACTTGCCGCCCAGTTCCAGGCTGACCCGTTTGAGCTGCTCGCCCGCGATGGCCGCGATCCGGCGACCGGCCCCGGTCGAGCCGGTGAACGCGATCTTGTCCACCCCGGGATGGGAGATCAGGTACTCGCTCGTTTCCCGTTCCGCGGGCAGCACGCTGATCACGCCGCCGGGCAGGCCGATGCGATCGACCAGCTCGGCCAGTAGGCCCATGCTGAGCGAGTTCTCCGGAGAAACCTTGAGCACCACGGAGTTTCCGGTCAGCAGGGCGGGCAGGATCTTCGACGTGGCGGACGAGAAGGGGGAGTTCCACGGGATCACCGCCGCCACCACCCCGACCGGCTCGCGCCGAACCACGCTGCGCACCGGGGAATCCGGGTCCGACGGGGTGAGGGTGCGCTCCCAGTCGAAACGCTCGGCGGCGGTCAGATAGGCATTGGCCTGCCGGGTCAGCGCGGCTTGACCCGCCCGGGTGAACCACGCCGCGGAGCCGTTCTCGGCGGTGATGAGCTCGGCGATCCGGTCGGCCTGCTCCTCGCGCAGTTCGTTGAACCTGCGCAGCACCGTGATTCGTTCGCCCGGCGGGGTGCCGCGCCATTCCCCGCTGTCGAAGGCGGTGCGCGCCGCGGCGACCGCACGGTCCACGTCGGCGGGCTGCGCCTGTGCCGCCGCGCCGATGAGTGATCCGTCGTGCGGGGACAGGATCTCCAGCAGCGCCGGTTCGCCGGGTTCGGTCCAGACGCCGCCGACATAGAGCCGGTCATAGGTGATCATCCGTGTGCTCCTGCGTCGAGGGCGGGGCGAAAGATGCTGGTCATGGTGGTGACGCTAGGAGCCGTCGGGCGCGGGCCGCGAGCGTCGGATGACGTACTCGCTGACGTCACCCGACGGCGCTCCGCCGTCAGGGCTTCGCGCGCTGATCGCGGTAGGTCTCCAGCAGTCGCAGCCACACCTCGCTGATGGTGGGGAACGACGGCACCGCATGCCAGAGCCGGTCCACGGTGATCTCGCCGGTGATGGCGATGGTCGCCGAATGCAGCAGCTCCGCCACGCCCGGCCCGGCGAAGGTGGCCCCGACGATCACCCGGCGCTCCGGGTCGATGAGGATGCGCGCCCGGCCGCGATACTCCGGATCGTGCTGGATCGCGCCCGCGACCCGGCCGATCTCGTAGTCGACGACATCCACCGTGCGGTCCAGCCGCGCCGCCTCCTCGGTGGTGAGGCCGACCGCGGCGATCTCCGGATCGGTGAACACCACCTGCGGCACCGCGACCAGATCGGCGGTCCCGGCGTGCGCGCCCCACGGCGAACGGTCCAGCTCCCGACCGGCCGCCCGATCCGCGATGACCTGCCCGGCGATCCGCGCCTGATACTTGCCCTGATGGGTGAGCAGCGCCCGGTGATTGACATCGCCTACGGCGTACAGCCATTCGCCGTCGACCGCGGTCACGGTGAACGCGTCATCGGTGGCGAGCCAGTCGCCGGGGACCGAACCGACTGTCTCCAAGCCGATATCGTCGGTGCGCGGCGCCCGGCCCGTCGCGAACAGCAGCTCGTCGACGACGATCCGCTCACCGCCGGACAGGCCGAGGTGGATGCCGTCGTCGGGTCCACCCGCCCGTTCCGCGGTCACGATGCCCGAACCGAACCGCAGGTCGACACCGGCCGCCCGCAGCCGGCCGGCGACCAGGTCCGCGGCGAACTCCTCGACGCGGGCGAGCAGCCGCGGTTCCCGCGCGATGAGCACGACCTCGGCCCCCAGAGCCCGCCACGCCGTGGCCATTTCGACAGCGACCACTCCCGCGCCCACGATGCCGAGCCGGCGCGGCACCTCGCGGGCACTGGTGGCCTCACGACTGGTCCACGGCCGCAACGCATCCAGACCCGGCAGCGGCGGCAGCGCCGCCCGGGTACCCGTGCACACCGCGACCGCGTGCCGGGCCCGCAATCGCACGGTCCCGCCGCCGGGAGTCTCGACCGTCACCTCCCGCACCCCGTCGAGCCGCCCGTGACCGCGAATCAAGGCGATACCCGCTGATTCGAGCCATTCGACCTGACCCCGATCGTCCCAATCGGCCGCCATCCGGTCGCGATGCTTCAGGACCGCGTCGGCATCGAGGGGGCCGGTGACCGCGTTCGCGACGCCCGGGAACCGCGCGGCCTCGCCGTACAGCAACGCGGGCCGCAGCAGCGCCTTGCTGGGTTCGCAAGCCCAGTACGAACATTCGCCGCCGACCAGCTCGGATTCGACGATGACGGTGCGGAGTCCCGCGGCGGCGGTGCGGTCGGCGACATTCTCGCCGACCGGCCCCGCCCCGAGGACGATGACGTCGTACATCTGGATGTTCTCGTCGGACATGATCTGCTTTCGGTCCGGGTCAGCGGCCGGGCGCGCGCTGAGTGATTTCCTGCAGGAACCAGCTGTTGCCGTCGGGGTCGTCGAACGCCGCGAAGGAACCGTAGCTGCGGCGCTCCGGGTGCGCGCCGGCGACGCGATCGGTGGTTCCGGCGTGATGGAAGACGCCGGTCGCGTCCCGGAACGGGCCGTCGACGGCGACCCCGCGCTCGGCCAACTCCGTGACCGCCTTCTCGATATCGGTGACCACCAGGTGCAGGCCGCGCAGTGTTCCCGGCGCGGATTCGCTGACACCCGCCCCGAAGATGATGGAGCATTCGGACCCCGGCGGCGTCACCTGTATCACGCGGTATCCGTCGTTCACCGCGAAATCCGCGTCCAGTCGGAAGCCGAGCCGATCCACATAGAACGCCTTGGCGCGGTCGACATCCGACACGGGCAGCACGACGACTTCGAGTTTCATATCCATGATCGTGTTCTCCTGTGGTGTAAGGATTTTCGAGATTCAGTGCGCCGCCGCGGCGGCCTGCTCGATCACGTCCGCGACCACATCCGGATGCGACACGGCAACCGAATGCGACGCCTTCACCTCGGTGACCGTCGCGTGCGCCCGCTCGGCCATGAACCGCTGCGCCTGCACCGGGATATTCAGATCCTCGGTGGTGACGAGGTCCCAGCTGGGCTTCTCCTGCCACCCCGCGACGGTGGCCCGCTCCTCCAACGCCGCCTGCGCGATCGGCCGCTGCGCCGCCGCCGCGAGAGCCGCCTCGCCCTCGGGGACATCGGCCGCGAACTGGGCCCGGAACTTGTCCTGCTGAATGTAGAGATCGGTCCCCGCGACCCCGTCGACGCCGGTGTACGCCACCGGATTCAGCGTGCCCGGCAGGGTCGACCCCGGGAATTTGTTGGTCAGTTCGAGCGCGTTCTCACCGACCGCGGGCAGAAACGCGGCCACATAGACCAGACCCTTCACCTTGTCGTTCCCCGCGGCCACCGCACTGATGACGGACCCGCCATAGGAATGCCCGACCAGAACGACGGGCCCATCGATCTTGCTGATCAACCCCCGCAGCGAGGCGGCATCGCTCGCCGGACCCCGCAGTGGGTTGGCCGCCGCCACCACGGGATATCGATCCTTCCGCAGCTTCTCGATCACCGCGTTCCAACTCGACCCGTCGGCGAACGCCCCGTGCTCCAGCACGATGGTCGGCCGCGGCGCGTCATCCACGGGCCCGGCCTTGGTGACGGCCTCCGCGCTGCACGCAACAACCAGACCACCCCCGGCTACCCCCGCCACGACCGCCGTGGCAACCCGCGCCGCCCGCCGCCGCAGCCATCCATATCCATTGCCGACCATGAGTTCTCATCCTCCGAAGCAGTGAGATCCAACAACGTGATCCCACTGTCGCCCTCCGGCTCCCACCGCCACATCCGTCAGCTGACGCTGCCGGCGACGTACGCCCTCGGTACGTCGTCAGTCGAGGTCGGCGATCTCGACGCTGCCGAGGAACCACCGCCGGTGGGGCGGGACACCGAAACTACTGGCACGGTGGGTTTTAGAGGCGACTCATCTCGCTCCGGCCGATGCATGACCCTCGAAACGACAACCGCCCGTGACCTCTGTCGAGGTCACGGGCGGTGACTGTGGACTAAGGGTTGTAGATCTCGACGTAGGCATTTGTCGCCACGGCGAAGACGCCGGGACCCATTCCGGTGCACCCTGCCGAGATGGTTTGACCAGACGGTGTGAAGGGATAGCTGAGCACCTTGTAGGACCCGATGGCGTACAGCGGGAACGGCCCGCTGGAGTAGAGGCCGACACAGTCGAGATGGAGCACATAGTTGGTGCCGCCGTCCGCCCCGCAGACCGCGGACGCGTCGAACACCCCTCTCGTCACGGCGCAGTCCTGTGGCGCGGCCTGCGCGCTACCCGACCCGGCAACCGCCGCCAAGCCCAATCCCGAAACACTCATGGCCGCAACCGTCGCGGCGATACCCAATGACTTGCCCATGAATCCCCTCGGTTCGTATCGCATGAAGAGCCAGGAGCCGACTCCCGATCGGACTACCCAACTCGAGGAACCAAACACCCGACACCATCTGCCGGACGTTCCAAGGCGTATCGGGCAGATGCCCAGTTTCGTTTCGGAAGGCACCTTCCGAATCCGCGCCTCACCGAACATGCAACAGAGCCGCAGGTCATTGACCTGCGGCTCTGTGTTCTGTGGACCTGACGGACCAGCATACGAACCGGGCGGTGCTGGTAGATGGGCCGGACATCGCGATCCGGGCGATGGGTACCCAACCACGGTCGTCAGTGGTTCAGTCGCCCTGGAGCAAGAGCCGGAACGACGGATGAGCGGGCGTCAGGGGCCGCACGGCGCGAAAATCCTTCTCATCCAACGTCAATATGTCATTGGTGAGGTAGCGCTCGGCGAGCACGACCGTGACCGCGTCTGCCAGGTCGAGGCAGAGGCCGCGATACTGCTCGATGATCTTCTGGGCGACTCGGAGGTCATCACGGTCCACCTGCGGCACGAGCACGGCGCCCTCCTCCGCCGAGGTGAGCAAGTCATCCAAAACGAGATCGGCTGTGCGGCGGTCCTTTCCGAACCGTACGACCAGCAGATGGTCGACCTCATCCAGCACCAGCGGCGAGACAACCGCAACAGAGATGGAGAGGAATTCGCGCGCTCGCTCGTGCAGTTCGGCGGCACGGTCGTAAGCGGCGATGATGGCCGAGGTGTCGGCGATGAAGAAGCTCACTCGCCGTGTGCCTCGCCGAGCAAGTCCTCACTGTTGGCGGCGAATCCGGGATCGCCGGAATCGAAGGACGGCCACGGACGGGTACGGCGGACCCGGTACGCCCGCAACAGCACCAGTTCGATCCCCTCGCGGATCAAATCAGCTTCCGATCGTCCCGCCGCTTCGGCCGCCTCCTTGAGACGGGCAGCCTGCTCGGGATCCAGGTACACGCTCGTCTTGGCCTTCATGAACGTAGGGTACGTGTCGGTCGACGGGCCGGGGATCTCGATCAGAGCCGTCCGGAGTCGGGGCGAACCTCGAACCGGATTATCACATTGATGTGATAGCCTGGCTCGGTGTTGTATGCGATCGAGATCGAGTCAGAGGTACGCGAGTTCCTCGCCGGATTGTCGCCTACCGACCTTGCCCGCGCTGACTTCGCCGCCGGCCTGCTTGCCACCTACGGCCCCGAACTATCCGAACCCTATTGCCGATATCTCGGGGACGGCGTGCGTGAACTCCGGTTCACACTCAGCCGTAACCGGGCCACACGCATCACATACTGGTTCGCTGGCGGCCGAAAAGCAGTGCTGCTGACCGTGTTCCACAAAACCCGCCAGCGCGAAACAGCCCAGATAGACCGCGCGAAAACGGCCCGCAAAGTCTGCGAAACCAACCACACCGACCCGGCCCACCTCACGTTCGACCCGATGGGAGACATCGAATCATGAACGCGCAGAAAGACTTCGACACCACCCTGGCCGCCAAGCGCGCCACCCCCGAATACCAGGCAGCCATGAAGGCATACGCACTGGCACACGAACTGGGCCGCCAGGTACGCGCAGCCCGGGAAGCACGAGGCTGGACACAGACCGAGCTAGCCCGGCGAACCGGCATGAAACCACACGCGATCAGCCGCCTCGAAGCCGGTGACGTAGTACCGACACTGACGACCCTCGAACGAGTTGCCGCCGCCCTCGATGCCGAACTGTCGGTATCCCTCGCCGCGTGACCACGACAAACGACATCAAACGCGGAACGTCAGGTCCCGGCACCATCGTCTCGACAGCACGACTACGACACGAGAGGTAGGTGGTGAGTTTGAACAGGACCACCACGACCGGTTCGCACACCGTCGCAAATGCAACGAAGCCGCCGGTCGATGACCGGCGGCTTCGCCATGAAGTGGAGCTAAGGGGAATCGAACCCCTGACCTTCTCGATGCGAACGAGACGCGCTACCAACTGCGCTATAGCCCCGCGCCGGATCTTCCGATCCGCGCTCGGAGAACATTAGCAGGTGGGGTGGGGAGTCGGCGAATCGGCTGGTTAGGAGGGGTTTCTTGGGGTGGTGATGTGGATGTGGGCGGGCGTTCCGGGCTGGGGGAGGGGGCTGCGCGGGGATGTTGGACGGCCGGGTGGGCGCCGTTCGGGGCGGGAGGTGTTGGACACGGGGGCTCTGGGCGGGCGGAGACGGATCGGGTGGTGGCGGAGAGCTTGGGGGGTGTGCGGGTTTTCGGTGGCGGGCCGGCGGACTGGGGGTGATGGAGTGGGGTACGCGGTGGAATTCGGGGCGGGGGTGGAGGTGGTTCGGGTGCAGGTGATTCCGTTGCTGTCGGGGGTGGGCGGGCTACGGTTGCTGGATTTGTGGGGTGAATTCCTGTCCGGCGAACGGAATTTCGAATACGAGCCGGTGTCGATTCATGTTGATATGAGCATTGATCATGTGCTCGGGGCGGGCGCCGGGGCGGAATTCGTTCGACGCGTACGGGAATGCGGCGGGCAGGCGTTCGGCGAGCGGCTCATCGTCGAACTTCGCTTCGGGGAGAACTCCGATCGGGCGTTCGACATAGTGCACGCCATCGCTCACGATCGGCCCGAATTCCGGGACTCGAGCGCGTGCGTCGCGGGCCACACCGGTCCGGTCCGAACGGTCAGGCCGGTTCGCTGTAGGAGTCGAGGACTCGCAGGAACAGGTCGATCCGGTATTCGCGGACCGCGGGGTTGTCCGGCTCCAGCAGGCATTGGGCCAGGGTGCCGTCGTGTACGGCCACCAGCGCCCGTCCCAACGCGGCCGGATCGGGCACGCGCCGGGCATTGCGTCCCATGAGCGCCACCACCACCGGGGTGAGCGCCGCCGCGATCGCCTCCTCACGCGCCACCATCACCTGCCGCAGAGTGGGATTGCGGAGGGCGTGCGCGGTGAACTCCGAGGTGATCCGAAACCACTTGTCGTCCACCGGAACCGCGGTGAGGACCTGTTCCACCGCTCGCCGGGGATCGTTCGCCACCGAGCCGGGCGCGTCCAGCACCGCCGCCGCCTCGGCCAGCATCAGTGCCGACCGCTGCTCCCACATGGCGAGGAACAGCTCCTCCAGCGAGGTGAAGTTCGAGTAGAACGCGCCCCGCGTGAACCCGGCCCGCTCACACACCTGCTCGACCGAGCACCGGCCGAAACCCTCCTCGGCGAACGCCTCGAACGCCGCGTCCAGCAGCCGCTGCCGGGTCTCGGCCCGCCGCGGCCGGACGCCGTTCCCGCCACCCTGGACGGTCGCGCCGCCCTGCCCGGATTCGTCATCGGCCCTGCTCACGACCGTATCCTAGCCGGTCCGCCCACCCCGCCCGGTTCGCCGACCGGCACACCCTGGAGGGAGCTTCGGACAAAACCCCTCCATGATGTGCCACTCGGCGGTCAGGGGAGGCCGGCGGCGCGGGCGGCGTCGCGCAGCACCTGCTCCAGCATCGCGGGGGTGAGGCGGCCGGTGAAGGTGTTCTGCTGGGAGGGGTGATAGGTGCCGAACAGGTGGATCGGGGACCGGCCGGGGGCGGCGCCGTCCAGTTCGATATGCGCGCCGTGCCCGAACCGCGGCTTGGGTTTGGGTACCGCCCAGCCGGATTCGGACAGTGCGGGCAACAGCGCCTGCCAACCCCAGCCGCCGAGCACCACGATCGCCCGCAAGGTCGGCGCCAGCAGCGTCAATTCGGTGGTGAGCCAGCGGCGGCAGGTGTCGCGTTCCAGCGGCGTCGGCTTGTTGTCGGGCGGTGCGCAGTGCACCGGCGCGGTCACGCGAGTTCCCAGCAAACGCAGACCGTCGTCCGCGGAAACACTGGTCGGCTGATTGGTCAGGCCGACCGCGTGCATGGCCGCGATGAGCACGTCGCCGCTGCGGTCACCGGTGAACATGCGACCGGTGCGATTGCCGCCGTGCGCCGCGGGCGCCAGCCCCACCACCAGCAGCCGGGCATCGGCCGGACCGAGCCCGGGAACCGGCTTGCCCCAGTAATTCTCGTCACTGAACGCGGCCCGTTTCTCGTGGGCGACCTGTTCGCGCCACGCCACCAGTCGCGGGCAGGCGCGACAGGCGGTCAGTTCCGCATCGAGCTGGGCAATTGTGCGGCACACCAGGCGACTCAATCACATTTCGGCCCGTACCGTGCGGCTGGGCGTCGGCACGGCGGACCGGGCATACTGAGCGCCGTTAGCCGAGAGTTAGCGACCCCAGGAAGGGAACCGGGCGTGCAATGAGTGATCTCGTCGAACTCGGCACCGCCGCCGACGCGGCGCAGAGCGCGGGAAACCTGATGGGAGTGTTCGCATTCGGAGTGTCGGGCGCGCTGCTCGCGGTGCGCCGCCGCTTCGACGTGGTCGGCATCGCGGCCCTGTCGGTGGCGACCGCGACCGGTGGCGGTGTGATCCGCGATCTGGTGATCGGCCGCACCCCGCCACGCGCCTTCGTCGACCTCTCCTACGCGGCGACGGCACTGCTGGCCGCGGTGCTCATCTTCTTCTGGCACCCGCCGGTCCGCCTGACTCGCACCCCGCTCAACGTCGCGGACGCGATCGGTCTCGGCATCTTCTGTGTGACCGGCACGGTCACCGCGTTCCAGCACGGCATGTCGGCGACCTCGGCCGCCGCGCTCGGTTTGGTGACCGCGGTCGGCGGCGGTGTGATCCGCGACGTACTGGCCGGTGTCACACCGAGCGTCCTGAGTGACGGAGAGCTCTACGCGGTCCCCGCGCTGCTCGGATCCGCGGTGACCGCGACCCTGCTGCACTACGGCCAATACACCTACTGGACAGGCGCTTTGGCCGGTGCGGGTGCGGTCGCCCTGCGCCTGCTCGCGCTGTATCGGCACTGGCACGCACCCATGGCCCGCCCGCACCGCCGCCGCGAGGACGACCCCACCGCCCGGTGAGACGAGCGCCTCTGCCGTGTCGCCCGGCACGCTCCCCGGCGATTGATAGCATGGCGAAGGCTTGGCCGACCGGCTGTGAATCACACCTCGAGAGAGTTCCTTCCCATGCAGTTCGAGATCGTCGAGCGGGACGAGATCTGGGTTGCCGGTTTACCGGTGCGCAGTCCCAAACGCGCCCTCGGTGAACTGCGCGATCACGACCTCGAGGTGGCCTGGGCCGCGGTCCTGCACCAGGACCTGGGTGGCCCCCTCGCCTCCGCCTACACCGACTACGCGGCCGAGCTGGGCACCTACAACACCCAGATCGTCGGCTACCAGTGCTCCTCCCTCGAGGAGGTGACCCGCGGCCATCTGGTGGCCCGCCTCCCGCGCGGCACCTACGCCCGCTTCTCCTCGATCGGCAATTTCCCGCAGGTGATGACCGACCTGTGGACGCAGATCGCCTACGCCGAGGAGCACAACCAGATCAAGCGCATTCACACCGGTGATTTCGAGACCTACCCGCACGCCTACAAGATCGATCTGTACCTGGCGGTCGAGCCGTCATGACCTACTCGATCGTGGTCCGCCCCGGCGGCGTCTACGGCGGCCTGGTGGTTCCCCGGGTGCGCCCCAGCTTCAAGGTCTCCAACAGTGAGCTCATCGAGTTCCTGCGCGACCGCCTCCGCGACCGCGGCGCCACCCAGCGCCCCCTGGCCACGGTCTACGTCCCCGACCCCGCCGGCAACTACAACGTCCTGGTCTCCTACGAATACCCCGGCCCCGACGAAGCCCCCACCGGCGACATCCTCATCCGGGTCCCCAAGGGCGTCTATGCCCGCTTCAGTCCCAACGGCGACTACCACGACCCCGTCGAGGACGTCTGGGCCCAGGTCGACGACGCCACCGCCTCCGCCGAGATCACCCGCGCCTACCGCGAGGAGATCGAGATCTGGCACGGCCCGTCCGAACTGGAGCTGTTCATCTCCATCCTGGTCTGATAGCTAATTATTAACCGATTGAGAACCGACCGGTCTTGTCGCCAGTTTTCATGGCCGATAGCAATGGTTTGACCTGGCGGGATTTCTATACAACCATTCGGGTTTCGGAAGATTTGCCGGACGCCTGGACAATTTCTGCGGCCTAGCGGATACTCCCCTAGGTGCCAGCGCCGAGTGCGGTGGAAAGACAGCCGTGTCCGGTGGCACTCGGGAGTAAGCAACGGAGTAGGAACAGTATGGCTGTCGAAGCACTCGCGGCCGTCCCGGCGGAAGGCTCCGATGCGGGCCAGATGCGCTTTCGGGACTCGCGGTCCGGCCACGTCTTCGTCGTGGGCACCCCTCAGACTCACGGTGCTCTGTGGCAGGGATTCATGGACGGCGCACTGGCGGCCTACCGCCGTTACGACGTGGAAATGGCACTCGAGTACGACCGGGCGATCAATGGCAGATCGACCCCGATGTTCATCGCCGCAGTCGACGAGGGCGGGCGCGTGGTCGGAGGCCTGCGGGTCCAGGGTCCGTACTCCCATGCCGACGAGTCCCACGCTGTGGCTACCGAATGGCGAGGTCATCGCGGTGAACATGCGCTCCGGCGGATGATCGCCGATCGGTCCAGGGGCGGGGTGGTGGAGCTGAAGGCCGGCTGGGTGGCCCATGATGCCGAGCATCGGAGAGCGGTACGCGAAGCCGTCGCCCGCTGCATCGTGCATGCCACGAACCTGATGGGCGTGCGCTACGGATTCCTGACCGCCGACCGCGATGTGGCACCGCAGTGGGCGGTCAGCGGTGGTAAACCGGCCTGGTGGATACCCTCGGCGCCGTACCCCGACGAGCGGTACCGGACGGTGTCGCTCTGGTGGGACATGAAGGGATACCGCTCTATCGCCGACGTGAATCAGCGTGAGCTGATGGACGCCGAGCATGAGGAGTTGGCCCGGTTCCCACCGATTTTCCCGGCCCAACAGGGCTCGGTCGAGGGGTCGGCCTGACAAATGCGTATCGAGGAATCCGCGACCGGGGCGTACCGGCCGCTACTGTTGGATGAATCCGATCCGGCTGATGCCGTGCGGATTTCGGAACTCCGAGCCGATGGTCGCATTGAATTCACAGATTTGCGCGACTTGCTGCGTGGCGAATTCGCCGATTTGCCTTCCCCGCCGGAATTGTCGGAAGGCCCGGAAGCTGATCGCTGGGTCTATTATCCGTGGCGTAGCGCTGTGATTGCGCTGCCGGGCGCGGAAATCATGCGCGCGGTTCGATTGGATCGCAATCGAAACAAGATCACTCGCGCCGAACAGGAAATTCTGGCGCGGCAGACGATTGGAATTGTCGGACAGAGCGTCGGGCACACCATCGCCTACACCTTGGCCATGGAGGGCATCTGTGGGCGGCTGCGGCTGGCCGACTTCGACACCGTCGAGCTCACCAATCTGAATCGCCTGCCGGGCGGCCTGTTCGATCTCGGCGTCAACAAGGCGGTGGTCGCGGCCCGGCGTATCGCGGAGCTCGACCCCTACCTCCCGGTCGAGGTGTTCGCGGACGGTGTTCACGACGACAATATGGATGCCTTCCTCGACGGTCTCTCGATCGTCGTCGAGGAGTGCGATTCCCTGGACGTCAAACTCGCCGTCCGGGAGGCCGCGCGGCGGCACCGGCTGCCGTTGCTGATGGAGACCAGCGACCGCGGTCTGCTGGACGTGGAGCGCTTCGATCTGGAACCGGACCGCCGCCCCTTCCATGGAGTGCTCGGCGACTTCGGTGCGGCGCAACTCCGCGGTCTGTCGCCGAAGGAGAAGGCGCCGTTCGTCATTCGCATCCTCGACGCCGCGCGGCTGTCCGACCGTACCGCCGCCAGCATGGTGGAGATCGGCGAGACTCTGGCCAGCTGGCCGCAATTGGCGGGTGACGTGCAGCTGGGCGGCGCCACGGTCGCGGCGGCCGTCCGGCGTATCGGACTCGGTGTGAAGCTGCCGTCGGGCCGCACCCGGGTCGATGTGGACCGGCAGCTGGACGAGATCGCCGAGCCTGTTCCGGCCGGAGACCCGGTGTGGCCGCCGGATCCGGTGGCCGAGCCCGCTCCGGCCGACGCGGCCGCGGCGGTGCTCCACTACGCCCAGCTCGCGCCTTCGGGCGGCAACGCCCAGCCCTGGACGCTCGGCGCCGATGCCGGGACTGTGACGATCGCCCTGGATCCGAGCCGGAGTTCGGCCATCGACATCGGATTCCGCGGCAGCGCGCTGGCCGTCGGCGCGGCGTTGTACAACGCGCGTGTGGCCGCGGCACACCATGGTGTGCTCGGTGATAGCGAACTCCGCGCGGACGGGCCCGGCGTCCTGACCGCGACGTTGCGTCTGGGGGATTCGACCGATTCGGTCCTGGCCCGCGACTACACCGCCCTGGCCACCCGGCACACCAATAGGAAGCTCGGGGCGGTGGGGTCCGCCGATCCCGCGATCCTCGCCGCGCTGGCCGAGGTGGCAGCCGCCGCCGGTGGCGGGCTGCGTCACGTCGCGACCCGGGCCGGTATCGAGTCCGCCGCTGACCTCCTCGGGAGTTCGGACCGGGCGCGATTCCTGACCCCGCGGATCCACGAGGAGATGCTGGCCGAGTTGCGCGGACCGGCGGACGACCTGCGTACCGGTCTGGACATGCGGAGCATGGAGTTGGGACCCGACGAGAACATCGCGTTCGAGGTCGGCGGGCGGCCGGATGTGGTCGGGCTGCTGCGCGATTGGTCGGCGGGGGCCGGGCTCGGGGCGTACACCTCGGACCGCGTGCTCGCGAGCGCGGCGATCGCGGCGGTGACCTTCCCGACTCCAGCCGCCGGCACCTCCGACCTGATCGCCTACGCCCGGGCCGGTGAGGTGCTGCAACGCGTGTGGATCGAGGCGGAACGGCGAGGGCTGGCGGTGCAGCCGGTGTCTCCGGTGTTCCTGTTCGCCCGACAGTCCGCAGAACTGTACGCGGTTTCCCCGGGGTTCGCCGATACACTGACCTCACTCCAGGGCAGCTTCCTGGACCTGTTGGGAGTGCCTGAACAAGAAACGGTGGCATTGGTGCTTCGCTTGAGTCACGCGCCGAAAGCTTCGGTTCGTAGCAGGCGGCTGCCGATACCGGGCGCGCGCGCCCACAGCTGAACGCGATCGGAGACAAGGTGCCTCGGCGGACACTCGACTCACTGGTGACCCAGGTCGCCTCGGAGTTGATGGGGGTCGATGCCACCACCATGGTGGCGGCCAGCGAGCGCGTGCTGTCCTGGCTGATCGAGCATTTCGATGTCGATACCAGCTTCCTGCGGCATACCGACCCGGAGCGGCGGGCCTCGGTCCTGATCGCGGAATGGCCGCCGCGCCCCGTGGTGCCGAACCCCGACCCGCTCCAGGTCACCTACTTCGACGGCTCCGATTCGGTCTTCTCGGCTCTGGAGCACGCCATCGAGCCGATGGTGGTGCGGCCGGGCCCCCAGCACAACGATTATCAGGAGACGATTCGCGATTCGACCGGGGTGGCGGCCGTATCGGTCGCCGCGGTGCCGTTGGTGTCGCGTGGCGAGCCGACCGGTGTGCTGGGGTTCGTGAAAGAGGGCGACCGCGAATGGAGCACTCGCGAGCTCAATGTGCTCAAGGCGATCGCCGCCCTGTTCGCTCAGTTGCAGGCGCGCGTGGTGGCCGAGGAACGGCTCAGATACATCGCCATGCACGACGATCTGACCGGGCTGGTGAACCGCCGCGCGCTGCTGGAGCACATGGAGGACCGGCTGCGGCCCGGTAATGCCGGGCCGGTGGCGACCTTCTTCCTCGATCTGGATCGGCTCAAGGCGCTCAACGACTTCCTGGGGCACACCGCGGGCGACAATTTCATCCGCTCGCTCTCGACCCGGTTACGCGAGAACCTCGACCCCGCGGACATGATCGCCCGCCTGGGTGGCGACGAGTTCGTGATCGTGCCCGCGAAGCCGATGGACGCGGAGTCGGCTGGGGCGGAGGCGACGCGGATTCAGCAGTTGATCGGGCGGCGGGTGACGGTGGGGGAGGAGACCGTCAGTCGCGGGGCGAGTGTGGGTGTGGCGCTGGGGATTCCGGGGGAGACCACGGTCGCGGATGTGCTGCGGCGGGCCGATCATGCCCTGTTGTCGGCGAAGTCCAGTGGCGGCAATGGGGTGGCTGTTTTCACCGATGCCATGCGGGCGCAGTTCGAGTTGCAGGACGACGTCGAACTGAATTTGCGGAGTGCGGTGTCGGACGGGTCGCTGGTGTTGCACTATCAGCCCGAGGTGGATTTGCGGACGGGGCGGGTCGTCGCGCTGGAGGCGTTGGTGCGGTGGCAGCATCCGACGCGGGGGTTGTTGCCGCCGGGGGCGTTCGTGGGGGTGGCGGAGGCCACGAATCTGGCGGGGGAGCTGGGCCGGTGGGTGATCCGCACGGCCAGTGAGCAGTTCGCGTTGTGGCGGCGGCGGGGGCTGGCGTCGAATGTGGTGATCCGGATCAATGTGTCTCCGGTGCAGCTGGTTTCGCTGGACTTCGTGGAGACCATGGAGGGGATTCTGCGGCGGTACGGGATCGACGGGTCGTCGGTGTGTCTGGAGATCACCGAACATGTTGTGGTGCAGGATCTCGCGCGCACGCAGGTGACGTTGCGCGGGCTCAAGCGGATGGGCGTGCAGATCGCGATCGACGACTTCGGGACGGGGTATTCGTCGCTGTCGCATCTGAAGGCGCTGCCGGTGGACGCGGTGAAGATCGACCGCGGGTTCGTGCAGCGGCTGGGCGCCAGCGCGGATGATCTGGCGATCGTGAAATCGATTGTGGGGCTGGCTGGTTCGTTCGGTCTGGGCGTGGTCGGCGAGGGGGTGGAGACCACGGTGGCGGCGCGCACGCTGGTGGCGCTGGGCTGTTATCGGGCGCAGGGCTTCCTGATCGCGCGGCCGATGCCGGCCGAGGAGGTCGAGGAGCATCTGGCGGCGGGCCGGATCGCGCTGGATCTGGATCTGCCCGGTACCAGCCGGTCGGTCCTGCCAGGACCGTCCTGACCTGCCCGGAGATGACCCGAACCCCCCGGGGAAATCGGGGCGAAACCGGTACTCGTCCGACTCGCGAACACTATTGTTCGTGATGTAGCGTGCGGTTCTGACAGGGCTGTCGAAGTAAGGGATGGATCGGCGTGCGTGATCGTGGCCTGAGCGGCAAGAAGACTTTGATTACCGGCGCGGCGAGCGGCATCGGCCGGGCCACGGCACTGGCGGCGGCCCGCAAGGGCGCCCGGCTGGTGCTCACCGACGTGAACGTCGAGGGGCTGGACGCCACCGTCGAATCCATCCGTTCCGGCGGCGGCACCGTGGAGGTGGCCACCGCCCTCGACATCAGCGACTACGAGGCCGTCACCGCGTTCGCGGAGCAGGTGCACGAGCAGCTCGGCTCGCTCGACGTGGTGATGAACATCGCGGGCGTCTCCACCTGGGGCACCGTCGAGAACCTCGAGCACAAGCACTGGAAGCGCATGGTGGATGTGAACCTCATGGGTCCCATCCACGTGATCGAGAACTTCGTGCCGCCCATGGTCCAGGCCGGGCGGGGCGGGGCGCTGGTCAATGTGTCCTCCGCGGCCGGTCTGCTCGCGCTGCCCTGGCACGCCGCGTACAGCGCCAGCAAGTTCGGTCTGCGCGGCGTCTCGGAGGTGCTGCGCTTCGATCTGGCCCGCCACGACATCGATGTCCACCTGGTGGTGCCGGGCGCGGTCGACACCCCGCTGGTGCAGACCGTGGACATCGTCGGCGTCGACCGTGACGACCCGCGAATCCAGGCCTGGATCAGGCGCTTCCGCCGCCACGCCAAGTCCCCGGACGAGGTGGCCCAGACGATTCTGCGCGGCGTGGAGAAGGGCACCTACCTGATCCACACCCAGTTCGATATCCGCTTCGGCTACTGGTGGGCCCGCAAGTTCGCCTGGCCGTACGAGTTCGCCATGCGTCGCGCCAACGACCTGTTCACCACCTTCCTGCCCAGGTCGGAGCCGAAGTCCGAGCGGCAGGCCGAAGTGACGGGTGCGAGCACGGCGGATTGACCGTCGGCGTCGGGCCGGGCGGTAGGCCGCACGGTGGCCGGACCTGGTGCGACGGATCGGCCGGTCAGATCTGATCGGCGGTCGGTTCGCAGACGCCGGGCTTGGTGCAGTTCTCGGCCGCGTGCGTGTCGAGCACCCGCGCGCCCGGTCCCTCGTCGCCCAGGTGGTCGTGGGCGTTGAAGATCTTGCACACGCCCAGCGACAGGCACCCGCAGCCGATGCAGCCGGTGAGGTTGTCGCGCAGCCGCACCAGCTGTTCGATGCGGTCGTCGAGATCGGCGCGCCAGGCGGTGGACAGGGTCTCCCAGTCGCGGCGGCTGGGGTTGCGCCCATCGGGCAGATTGTCGAGGGCGTGGCGGATCTCGGCGAGCGGTATGCCGACCCGCTGGGAGATGCGGATGAAGGCGACCCGGCGCAGGGTCTCGCGGGAGTAGCGGCGCTGGTTGCCGCTGGTCCGGCGGGCGCTGATCAGCCCTTCTCGTTCGTAGAAGTGCAAGGCGGACACCGATACTCCGGCTCGCTGGGCGAGCTGACCGGGGGTCAGCTCCTTCGCCTGCCACGACGCGGTCTGCATTCCTGAACATTACTCCAGGTTTCTTGTCACGGCGACCCGGCGACCGGAGGATTCACCGGGACGACTCGAGCTTTTCCCGGGTGCGAATTGCATGCCATCCGTGCCGCGGGCAACTACCGTCGTGTCATGGGAACAAAGGCCGCACCCACGGCGCGACCGTTTTCCGTGACCTCGGAGGTCGGCGCACTGCGCACGGTGCTGTTGCACCGCCCGGGCGACGAGCTGCGCAGGCTCACCCCGCGCAACAACGATCAGCTGCTGTTCGACGCCATTCCGTGGGTGGAGCGCGCCCAGCAGGAGCACGATATCTTCGCCGACGTGCTGCGCGGCCGCGGGGTCGAGGTGCTGCTGCTGGCCGATGTGCTCACCGAGACCATCCAGGGCAGCGGCGCCGCCCGGATCCAGGGTATTTCCGGGGCGGTGGACGCCCGCCGGCTCGGTCACGTGCTGGCCGACGAGCTGGCCGCCCACCTGCGCCGGGTGCCCGCCCCGGAGCTGGCGCAGATCCTGATGTCCGGCATGACATTCGACGAGCTGCCGTTCGTTCAGGACGCCACCTCGCTGGTGCGCCGCATGCATCACGGCCACGATTTCGTCATCGATCCGCTGCCGAACCTGCTGTTCACCCGGGACTCGTCGTTCTGGGTCGGCCCGCGCGTGGCGATCACCTCGCTGGCGCTGCCCGCCCGGGCCCGCGAAACCTCGCTCACCGACCTGATTTACGCCTTTCACCCCCGTTTCCTGGGTGTGCGCCGGGCCTACGAATCGCACACCGCGCCCATCGAGGGCGGCGACGTGCTGCTGCTGTCCCCGGGCGTGGTGGCGGTCGGGGTGGGTGAGCGCACCACCGCCGCGGGGGCGGAAGCATTGGCGCGCAGTCTCTTCGAGGATGATCTGGCCCACACCGTGCTCGTCGTGCCGATCGCCCAGACCCGTGCGACCATGCATCTCGACACGGTCTGCACCATGGTCGACGTCGACGCCGTGGTCATGTATCCGGCGATCCAGGATGAGTTGTGCGCCTTCACCATTCGTAAGGAGGAGGGTGGCGTGAGCATCTCCGGCCCCGACCCCTTCCTGCGGGTGGCCGCCGAGGCCATGGGCATCGGCAAGCTGCGGGTGGTCGACACCGGCCTGGACGGCGTCACCGCCGAACGGGAGCAGTGGGACGACGGCAACAACACCCTCGCCCTGGCCCCCGGCGTGGTGGTGGCCTACGAACGCAACGAGAACACCAATGCGCGGCTCGAAGACGCCGGAATCGAGGTGCTGCGCATCCCCGGCTCCGAGCTGGGTTCCGGCCGCGGCGGTCCGCGCTGCCTGTCCTGCCCGTTGTCGCGTGACGAGGTGTGATGAAGCCATGCTGGACATCCCGGTCGACCACCACTCGACGGTCCCGCCGTATGAGCAGCTGCGCCAGGGCATCATCGCCCGGGTGCGCTCCGGTGAGCTCGCCGCCGGCACCAAGATCCCCACGGTCCGGGCGCTGGCGGCGACGCTGAAGCTGGCCCCCAATACGGTGGCGCGCGCCTACCGCGAGCTGGAGCAGGACGGCATGCTCGAAACCCGCGGGCGGCTGGGCTCTTTCATCGCGTCCTCGGGCGACCCGACCCGCGACCTGGCGGGCCGCGCCGCCACCGAGTACGTCGCCGTGATCAGGCGACTAGGCCTGGACGACGACGCCGCGGAGCGCTATCTGCACGCCGCGCTCGGCGAGAACGACACGGCGCCATAGTTTCCGGCCCCGCCGTCGGTCCTACCTCCAGCTGGGCAGCCACAGGTGGTCGTGCCAGTTGCCGGGTGTGATCGGCATACCGGTCAGGATCGGCCACAGCCAGATGAAATTGGCGATGACCAGCGCCAGGTACAGGCACACCAGCAGCAGCCCCAGCCCCTGTCGTTCGCTGGGCGGGGTGAACATCTGCCAGCCCGGCGCGCCCGAGAGCCGCCGTCCGCTGGGCGGTGCGTGCCCGAGGATGTCGCCGAGCGCCAGCGCCACGCCCATGGCCAGGAACGGGGCCAGCGGCACCGCGTAGAAGAAGTACATCTGCCGGTCCAGATCCAGGAACCAGGGCAGGATTCCTGCCCCGTACCCGACCAGGACGGCGGCGTAGCGCCAGTCGCGCCGTACGATGCTGCGCCACAGTGCCCACCCGAGCATGGGGAAGACCACCCACCACAGCGCGGGCGTGCCGATCGCCATGACCGCCTTGACGCAGGCGGCCTGCCCGCAACCGCTGACATTGGTGTCGGCGTAGTAGTAGAGCATCGGCCGCAGTCCCATGGGCCAGGTCCACGGCTTGGATTCCCACGGATGGTGATTGCCCGCGGAGTTGGTGAGCTCCTTGTGGAAGTTGAGGACCTCGCCGCCGTAGTACCAGAGTCCGCGCAATGCGCCGGGCACCCATGAGAAGTCCCCGCCGCGACCGACCTTCGACCCGACCGCGTACCGGTCGTAGCTGGTCTCGCTGGCGAACCAGCCCCAGAAGGACAGGAGGTAGACGAACACCGGCACGACCATCATCGCGTAGACGGTGGGCCCGAGGTCGCGCCGGGCGACGCCCTCCCACGGCTTCTTCACCCGATACCCGCGTCGCGCGGCCAGGTCGAACGCCAGTGACAGCGCCGCGAACCCGACGATCCAGTACGCGCCGGACCATTTGGTGCCGCAGGCCAGTCCGAGCATGAGGCCCGCGCCGAACCGCCACCAGCGCACGCCGAACCGCGGCCCGTATTCGGTGTCGTCGATGCGTCCCTCGGCGGCGACCCGCGCGATGCGGGTGCGGATGTCGTCGCGGTCCACGACCAGGCAGCCGAAGGCCGCGGTGACGAACAGCGTCTGGAAGATGTCGAGCATGCCGATGCGGGAGGACACGAAGGTGAGTCCGTCGCAGATCAGCAGGATGCCCGCGAACGCGCCGATCAGGGTGGATCGCGTCATTCGCCGCACGATGCGGATCACGAGCAGCACCAGCAGCGTTCCGGAGACGGCGGCGGTGAACCGCCAGCCCCACGGCCCGTATCCGAAGATGGCCTCGCCGAGCGCGATCATCTGCTTGCCGACCGGCGGGTGCACCACCAGCCCGTAGCCCGGGTTGTCCTCGACGCCGCCGTTGGTGAGCACCTGCCATCCCTGCGGCGCGTAGTGCTTCTCGTCGAAGACCGGCGTGTGCAGGTCGGTCGGATAGTTCAGCAGCAGGAACCGGGTGATGCCCGCGATCGCGGTGAGGAACAGCGTGACCACCCAGCCCCGCGCCCAGTCCGTGGGCCCGAAATCGGGTGAGGGCACCAGCGGAGCGGGACTCGACAGCGCCGCCGTCTCCGCCTGAACCGCTGACGGTCGCACGTCGGTTACCTGGGTCACGCCGTCGATCGTAAGCGGTCGCGCCCCTCGAGTCGCCTTCCGGTGAGCCGCCGCCACTCCGGTGGTGGCCCCCGGCCGGGGTTCGCGCGCCCGCGCCGGTAGGTTCGGCGGGTGTCTCGGAGTGGAACAGCGGAACAGATGAGCGCCGGGTCCGGTGCGCCGGGCCGGCTGGTCCTGGCGGCGACGCCGATGGGCGATATCGGTGACGCCTCGCAGCGATTGCGGGACGCGCTCGCCACCGCCGACATCGTGGCGGCCGAGGACACGCGGCGGACGCGGTCGCTGGCGAAGGCGCTAGAGCTGGAGATCTCCGGCCGGGTGGTGAGCTTCTACGACCACGTGGAGACCGCGCGCATCCCGATGCTGCTCGAGGAGATCGAGTCCGGGAAGACGGTGTTGCTGGTCACCGACGCGGGCATGCCGTCGGTGAGCGATCCCGGTTATCGGATGGTGGCGGCGTGCGTGGAGCACGGCCTGCCGATCACCTGCCTGCCCGGCCCGTCCGCGGTGACCACCGCGCTGGCCCTGTCCGGCCTGCCCGTCGAACGCTTCTGTTTCGACGGGTTCCCGCCCCGCAAGTCCGGGCAGCGCAAGGAGTGGCTGCGCACGCTGACCTCGGAAGCCCGTGCGGTGGTGTTCTTCGAGGCCCCGCACCGGCTCGCCGACTGCCTGGCCGACGCGGTCGAGGTGCTCGGCCCGACCCGGCGCGCCGCGGTCTGCCGGGAGCTCACCAAGACCTACGAGGAGGTCGTGCGCGGCACGCTGGCGGAGCTGGCCGCCTGGGCCGTCGAGGGGGCGCGCGGTGAGATCACCGTGGTTCTCGAAGGCGCGCAGCCCGTTTCGGCCGAGCCCGCCGATCTGGTCGGCCAGGTCGAAGCCCTGATCGAGTCGGGGCTGCGGTTGAAGGACGCGTGCGCGGAGGTGTCCGCCGCCACCGGAGCGTCGCGTCGCGAGCTGTACGACGCGGTGCTGGCGGCCCGTTCCGCCGAATAGCGCTCCCCGGGTCGGTGTTCGGCCCGCGGTTGTCTGGCCAGTGTGCCCACTGGAAGGGGTGCGCCGATGCCGCGCCCGGCCCCGCGGGCCGCTGTTACAGTCCCCGATCATGGTGCATGAGACGGCCGCTCCGGCAAGTGAATTGGTGCTGGAACCGTTCGCGTTGAGCGACGATTTCTATCAGCGGCCGCACGACGCGTACGACGTGTTGCGGGCGCGCGGCGCTGCGCATTTCGTGCGCTTCCCGGACGGCGGGACCGGTTGGCTGGTCACCGATTACGAGGCGGCGAAGGCCGTCTTCCTGGATCCCGCCGTCAGCAAGGCCCTCAAATCGCCGGGCGCGCAGGCCGCGCTCGGTGGTGATGCCGCGGGCGCGGCCATGTTCGGCGACATGATGCTGTTCTACGACCCGCCGGAGCACACCCGGCTGCGGGCGCTGGTGAATCGCGCGTTCAGTGGCCGCGCGGTGCGCGAATTGGCCCCGCGCATCACCGAATTGGCCGACGGTCTGCTGGCCGGGCTGGCCGAGGACGCCGCGACCGAGCAGGATCTGCTGGACCGCTACGCGTTCCCGCTGCCCATGCTGGTGATCTGCGAGCTGCTGGGCGTGCCCAACGAGGACCGCGACAGCTTCCGCGCCTGGTCCACGACCCTGGTCTCCAATGACGAGACCCCCGAGGCCCGTGGCGCCGCCGTCGGCCAGTTCCTCGGCTATATCGACGGATTGATCCGCGCCAAGCAGGAAGCGCCGGCCGATGACCTGCTGTCCGAACTGATCTCGGCCAGTGAGGACGGCGACCGGCTCTCCCACCGCGAGCTGATCAGCATGGTGTTCCTGCTGTTGATCGCGGGCTTCGAGACCACCGTGAACCTGATCTCCAACGCTGTCGCGATCCTGTTGACCGACAACGGAGTCCGGGCCGTTCTCGCCGCGGACCCGGGCCGGATGGCGGATTTCGTGGAGGAAGTCCTGCGCTTCGAGTCCCCGGCCGGCGAGGGCACCTTCCGTTACACGACCGCCCCGGTCACCGTCGGCGGCATCGACATCCCCGCGGGTCAGCGGGTTCTGGTGTCGATGGCCGCCGCCGACCGCGACCCGTCGCGCTTCGACGACCCGCACCGGGTGGACCTGGACCGCGCCGACAAGAACCATCTCGCCTTCGGCTACGGCATCCACCGGTGCGTCGGCGCTCCGCTGGCGCGCATGGAGGGCGGAGTCGCGCTGACCCGCCTGCTCGCGGCCTACCCGGACCTGGTGCTCGCCACCGACGCCGAATTGTCCTGGCGCAAATCGCTGATCGTGCGGGGACTTACCGCGCTGCCGGTCCGCCTCCGCCCCTGACCCGGGGTCCACCAGTTGGCGGGCCCCATCAGTTTCACCAGCGCCGGGACCAGCAGCATGCGGACCAGGGTGGCGTCGATGATCAGCGCGATCACCATGCCGAGGCCGAGGAACCGCATGGGCGTGAGCGGCGACAACGTGAACGCGCCGGTGATGAGCACGAGCAGCGTCGCGGCGGCGGTGATCACGCGCGCGGTCTGCACGGTTCCGACGCGCACCGAGGTCTCGGTGTCCGCGCCCGCGTCGTGCGCTTCCACCATGCGCGACAGCAGGAACACCTCGTAGTCGGTGGAGAGCCCGAACACGACCGCGATGATGAGGACCATCATTCCCGCGGACAGCGGGCCGACACTGATGTGCAGCGCACCCGCCAGATGCCCCTGATCGAAGATCCAGGTGAGCACGCCGAAGGTGGCGGCCAGGCTGAGGAAGGCCATGAGGACGGCCTTGAGCGGCAGGACGATCGAGCGGAACGCCAGCGCCAGCATGAGCAGTGTGACGGCCACCATGACCGCGATCATGAGCGGGAGCCGATCGAGCACGGCCGCGATGCTGTCGACCGTGGTGGCGCTCTCGCCGCCGACCCGCAGTTCGAGTCCGTCCGGATGCAGGTCCCGCAGGTCGCGCACGATGTCCTGGGCGCGCGGTGAGCGGTCCGGGGCGGCGAGCGCGGCGTGCACGATGACGGTGTCGTCGCGGGTATCGAGGGCCAGCGCCTGCCGGACTCCGGGCACGCCGCCGATCTCCCGCAGCGCCCGGCTGACCCCGGCCTGAGTCGGTGTGCCGCCGCCGGTTTCGCGGACCAGGATGGTGGCCCCGCTGTTGGCGGCGGGGAAGTGCGCCGTCAGTTCCTCGACGGCGACCCGGGTTTCATTGCCCGCGGGCAGGGCGGTGTGGTCGATGTCGCCGAGCCGGACACCGGTCAGCGGCGCGGCCAGCACGAGCAGGATCGCGCCGACGGCGAGGGCGATCACGCCCGGCCGCTTCATGACGGCGGTGACAACGCCACCCCAGAACCGTTGCGCCCGAGCCTCGGAACGATCGAAGGCGTCCGCGCGCCAGCTCCACTTGCCGATCCGCGGACCGAGCAGCGCCAGCATGGCGGGCAGCGCGGTCACCGACAGCGCGGCGGCCAGCCCCACCGCGGCGATGGCCCCGATCCCGAGCGAGCGCAGCACCGCCAGCGGGAAGACGAACGTCCCCGCGAACGCGCACATGAGCAGCAGCGCCGAGAACAGCACCGTGCGGCCGGCCGTGCCCAGCGTGCGGGTCACCGCCGCCTCCACGCCGGCTCCGCGCGCGAGTTCCTCCCGGAACCGTCCGACGATGAAAAGCCCGTAGTCGATGGCCAATCCGAGCCCCAGCAGCGACACCACGTTCATGGCGAACACGCTGACCTCGGTGAGCCGCGCGATCAGCCCGACCGCGCCCAGCGCCCCGATCACCGCCAGGGTGCCGATCGCCACCGGCAGCGCGGCGGCCACCACACCGCCGAACACCAGAACCAGCACCAAAGCCGTCAAGGGGATCGAAACGGATTCGGCCAGTACCAGATCGTGCCGTGATTGCGTGCTGATCGTGTCGGCGAGCGCGCTGTACCCGGTCAGCTTCGTGTCGAGCCCGTCGACCCGCAGCGCGGCAGCGATTCTCGGATACTCGGCCACCCGCTGGTTGTCGTCGCCCGCCGAGAACACCACGGCGACCGCCTGCCGCCCGTCCGCCGACCGCAGATACTGTGATCGCGCACTGCTCCAATAGCTTTCGACGGGCCGCCGCAACAGGGCCGGGTCGATGGACGCGATGGCCGCCGTCACCCGCGGCCCGATATCCGCCAGCGACTGCCCTTCGGGCGCGGTGTACACGGCGATGACATCCGGATTCTGTGGCCCCAGCCGCTCGGTCACCCAGGCGTCCACCGCCGTGGATTCACTGCGCGGCACCACGAATCCCGCCGAACTCACCCGCTGCTGCAGTCCGGTCGCGAACACCCCGCAGGCCAGTGCGAACAACACCGCCGCCACCAGCACGGTCTTCGGTCGGGCGACGACCACGCGCGCCCACGCGGCCACGAGAGCGCCGACCGCCGCGTGATCACCGGATGCCGCGCCACCGTGCGATCGTCCGCTGACCGCCCGGGATTCGGCTGCGGCCGAGTGGTTGGTGGTCTCGGCGGGATCGCCGATGGTGGCGGGCGAGTCGCCCTCGACCCCGGCTCCGGTGGCCTCGGTGGAATTGCCGACGGTGGTCATGGGCACTCCGATCCTGTTGTGCGCGAGCGGGTGAGCGCGTCGGGCCGGGCACCGTGGCCAGGCCGGACGCGCTCGGCGGCGGCACCGCCGCTACACCCCGGTGGGCTCGGTCCCTAGTTGTGAGCGGTCGAAGGTTGCTGGGCGAGTTCGCTTTCCAGCGTCCGGACGATGCGGTCCAGCAGCGCGTCCAGTCGTTCGGGCACGCCCCGGCCGCTGCGCGCGGAGACGGTGAGCTCGGTGCGCCCGCCGCATTCGGTCATGCCGATGAGCAGCGGCATGGCGACGCTGTGCTGTGGCATCACCTTGATGGCGGTGGGCGCGAAACCGGGGACGGCGAGGGCGTCGAGGTCGTAGCGGCCCATGTGGGAGACGGTGGCGGAGGCCAGGTTCAGGCCCGTGCGCGAGCCCAGGGCGTTGAGGACGCGCAGCAGTCCGCGTCCGGCGGCCTGCGGCAGGTACTTCAGCCCGCCGTTGTCCATCTGGTTCAGTTCGCGGTTCTCCGCGAGCCCCGCGCGCTTGATCTCGTTGAGCTGCCGCCAGTCCATGCCCGGCCGCACGTCCAGGAACAGCGGCAGCGCGAGATTCGCGGTCGACCGCAGCTCCGGGTCGTGGCGTCGGATGTCGACGGGGATCATGATGCGCGAGACGGGCCCGCCCTCGTCGGCCAGCATGGCCGCCACCCGCATCAGCGTGCCCGGCCCGGTCGCGTGAATGGTCCTGGTGCGCAACAGATGCCGGTGCTCGCCACGCTCCTGGCGGCCGTGCCCGGTCGCCGACCGGAAGCGCGGCAGCATGAGGGTGGGCCGCCCGGGCGCGCCGATCCGCTTCACCAGTTCGGCGTCGGCGATCGGGTCGGCCGCGCCCACCGGCTCCTCGCCGCGCAGCGCCCGCAGCACGTCGGTGGTCCACATGACCATGCCCATGCCGTCCATGACGCCGTGGAACACCCGGAAGACCAGCGCGGTGGTCGTGCCGGTGAGCAGCAGCACCTCCACCGTGGCGTCGGGGGTCGGCCCGATCGGGCTGGTCAGCACCGGATCCGCTTCCAGCGCGGGGTAGCGCAGCGTGTGCTCGACCACGCGCACGCCGGGTGCGCGTCCGCTGTCCACCCAGTGGCGGCCCTCGCGCACCAGGCGCGCGCCCGGGTTCGCGGCGGCGGCGGTGGCGACCGCGCGCCGCAGCGCCTCCGGATCGATGCTGCCCGTGCCCTCCACGACCAGCTGCATCAGGAACGGCGGAGCCAGATCCCGCATCGGGAAGTAGATGAGTTCGGTGGGGGAGATGGGACGGCGGAACATGGGCCTACCTGCCTGGATCGTCTCGATGCGTTAGATCTGCGCGTTCAATGCCACCGCGCCGCCCTGGCTTTCGAGCCAGGTCAGGAAACCGGCCAGGCCGGTCTCACGGTCCACGATCGGCCGGTAGCCGAGATCGCGGGCGGCGGCGGAGGTGTCGTAGGTCGCGGTGCGGGTCATCAGCGCGACCACGTACCGGGACAACGGCGGCGACCACCGGGTGGCGACGAACGGTATGCGCCAGACGGTTTCGATGGTGGCCACGATCGCGGCGAGGACTTTCGGATTCGGCTGCCGGGTCGGCTTCGGGTAGCCGAGACCGGTCGCCACCTCGCCGAGGAAGCCCCACACGTCGGTGCGTTCGGCGTCGGCGATGAAATACGCCTTGCCGCCGGCGTTCTCGCTGCGCGCGGCCAGTACGCAGGCCTCGGCGATATTGTCCACATGGCACAGCGAGGCGTACACCTGCCTGCCGTAGGACAGGTCCGGCAAGGACCCTTCGCCCGCCCGGCCCAGCAGCCGCACGATCGGCCCGGACCGGTCTCCCGCGCCCCAGATGGCGCGCGGCCGCAGCGCACACGTGGTGAACCCGTCCGTATTCGAGGCCAGGACCAGGCGTTCGGCCGCGGCCTTGGTCTCGGAGTAGTGGTTCAGGTAGCGGCTCGGGTACGGCACCGATTCGTCGATGTCGACCTGATCGCCGCCGCCGCGGTCCATGAGCGCGCTCGGGCTGGACACGAACACGAACCGCGAAGCGCCATTGCGTCTCGCCGCCCGCAGCAGATTCTCGGTGGCCGTGACGTTCTCGGCGACGAACTGGTCGCGCGTGCCGCGATCGTCCACCCGCGCGGCGCTGTGGAAGACCACGTCCACGCCCTTGGTGGCGCGATCCAGGGACCCCGGATCGGTGAGGTCGCCGGTGACGACCTCCACCCGATCCAGCACCTCCGACAGATCGCGCAGGTTGCTGGTCGGCCGGGCCAGAATGGCCACCTCGTAGTCGCCGTCGCGGACCAGGCGGCGCACCAGCGCCCCGCCCAGGAATCCGGAAGCGCCCGTCACCAGTGCCTTCACGCCCTGTCCTTTCCGCATGCCCGGGAGCGCCGCGTGGTTGTGCGAGCTGCCTCCTCCGCGCCTGACCCGGTCATGCGGCCACCTGCGTCTTCCACCAGGTGATCCCGAAGATCTGGGTCATGGCCGCCGTCTTGACCGGCGAGTGCCCGCTGTCCGCGGTGGCGCGCAGGGCGGCCGGGATCTGGGCCGCGTGCACCACGACGCTCAGGAACGCGTCGATCCAGAACACCGCGCGCAGCAGCCGGTTCTCCGGGGCGCGATCCCCCGCCGCGAGCAGCACGCCCACGGCGAGATACAGCCAGCCGAGCACCGGAATCGCCTGTAGTACCAGCACCTTCATCGTCGTTCGTCCTTTCCGAGCCGCTCCGCCGCCCAGACCGCGAGCTGCTCGCGGCCGATCTTGGCATTGTGTCGGATATCGACCGGGAACTTCGGGTGGAACAGGAACGTGGAAACCGCTGCGGTGACCGTGAATTCGCCCGCCCGCGCGCGCAGCCCCGCCGTCACGGCCGCGGGATCCGCGCCCGGTTCGGTCTCGACACACAGCACCGGCCGCTGCGCGCCCCGCTCGCCGACACCGACCAGCGCGGTCCGGGCCACGCCGGGCACGGCGTTGAACACCTGCTCCACCTGCACCGAGAACATGGGTCCGGCGGCGGTCTGCAGTCGCTGACTCTTGCGTCCGCAGAACCAGATCCGGCCCTCGCCGTCGATGCGGGCCAGGTCGCCGGTGCGATGCCACACCGTCTCGCCGTCCTGGATCTTGCCCGCCGCGTTCGCCGACTCCGGCCAGTAGTAGCGGGTGCTCACGTTCGGCCCGGACACCACCAGTTCGCCGATGCCGCGGGTGGCGGCCAGCTCGGTCTCGCGGGCCTGCGCGTGCGCCCAGGTCGGGATCGGGTCGTCGGTGATGGCGACCAGCCGCGCGCGCACCCCTTCGGCGGGACGGCCCACACAGGTGCCCTCGCCGAGGCGGGCGCGATCGGCCGGACCGGCCAGCAGCTCACGGGATTCGATGGTGGACATGGGCAGCGCCTCGGTGGAGCCGTACCCGGCGTACACCTCCGCGTCCGCGGCCAGCACCCGGCGCAGCCCGGCGATGCAGGTGTCCGGGACGGGCGCGCCGCCGGAGAAGATGCTGTGCAGCGTCGGTACCGGCGTGCGGTGCGTCTCCAGGTGCCGCAGCAGCGGGATCAGCACGGCGGGGGAGGCGAACATGGTCTTCACCCCGAACCGGTTGATCGCGTCCACCACGTGCGCGGGATCGGTGGAACCGACCTTGCTGGGCACCAATGGCGGCAGGACACACCGGGATCCGAGGAGCATGTCGAGAATGCCGACCAGCGGCAGCGTGATCAGCGAGGTGCCCGGCTCCACCCGGCCGCGGGCGGCGTGCACCTGCTCGACCATGGCGCTGAGATTGCCGTGCGTCATCTCCACGGCCTTGGCGGGACCGGTCGAGCCGGTCGTGTAGGCGATGAGCAGCACCTCGTCGGCGGGCGCGGGCACCCGCTCGCGCAGGGTGAAGGCGTCGAACGGGGCGCGGTGCTCACCGGACGGCCGCCGTGACTCGGCGACGGAGGCGAGCAGTTCCTCCAGTCGCGCCGCCACTTTCGCGCCGACCGGACCGGCGGCGTCGGTGCGGAAACGGATGCCGAACCGGCTTGCCGTCACCGGGGCGTCCCAGCTGCGCAGGGTCGGCCCGCCCCAGAACCAGCGCGGGCCCACGGTCAGCGTCACCCGCACATCGCGGAAATACTTGGCGAACAGCACCCGCGCCGCGTGCGCCTGCGGGATGCCGATGAACGCCTCCGCGTTCGCCGCGCGCAGGCAGTTGAGCATCTTGCGCACACCCATGCCCGGATCGATCACGACCGGGATGGCGCCGATCTTCAACAGCCCCAGCATGATCGCGTACAGCTCCGGGCTGGGCAGCACCAGCACGATGGTGCGGGTGCCACGGCCCACCCCGGCGGCGGCCAGGTGCAGGCCGATGGTGTCGGACCACTCGTCGAGCTCACGGTAGGTGAGATGGCGGTAGTCCGGCAGGCCGGAGGCGGTCTTCCCCGCGGGGTAGATCACCGCCTCACGGTCCGGATCGGCGGCCACCACCGCACGGAAGCGGTCGATGGCCTGCCAATAGGTCGCGGTGGTCACGCCGCGGCCCCGACCACGGCGGGCAGACGGTAGACGACGGCGGCCGCCGACGGGCCCGCGCCCGCCGCCACGAACAGCACATCGCGGTACCCGGTCAGCGATTCCGCGTGGGCGGCAGCGTGATACGCCAGCGACAGCGACGCGGTGTGCGGGTCGCCCTGGGACAGGTCCGGGAGGAACACCGCGTCCGGGGCGATGCCCAGCTCCTCGGCCAGGCGGGCCGGGAAGTCGTCGCTCGGGGTGGCGGCGATCAGGGCGGTGGTGGTCTCCTCCGCGGCACTGCCGGAGAGGGCGGCGCGGGCGGCGTCGGCGGCGACCGCCAGCAGCCGGTCCAGGTAGTCCGGCTCACGGTCCACCGTCATCAGGCCGCGGCCGCGGTCGCCCATGGTCTCGGTGTCCACGTACGACTCCAGGCCGGGGGTGCCCGCGGCGGCCCGGGTGTGCACCTGGCCGAAGCCCTCGGGCTCGCCGGTCTGCTCCAGCAGGAGCGCGGCGCCGGCGGTGGCGTAGGGGAATTCGTCGTCGGCGGCCGCGCGGGTCATCGACGGGTGGGTGTCGCCGGAGACGATCAGCACGTGCTCGGCGCTGCCGGTCGCCAGCACCGCCTGGGCCACCTGCACGGCATTGAGCACGCTGGTGCCGGCGTTCATCAGGTCGAAGGAGAAGGACCGCGGGTCCTCCTTCACGTAGTCGAGGCCGATGCCCGCGGCCTTCTGGATCAACGCCGAGACGGCGGGCTCGACGGTATTGCTGTCGCGGAAGATGCCCGCGTTGATCATGACCCCGACCTGTCCGGGCTCCACCCCGGCGCTCTCCATCGCCCGGCGCGCGGCCCGGCCGCTGAGCTCCACGATGCTGAAAGTGTCGGTGTCCCGGGCGATTCCGGTGGATTTGATGCGCACACCCATGGCGGTACCTCAGACCTTCAGCGACGAGATGGTGGTGGACAGGAATCCGCCGACGACCCCCGACGCCGCGGGAATCATCAGGATCTTCGATCCGGCGGCCAGGTTCTGCTGGCTCAGTTGATCGTGCAGCACGATGAAATGGGAAGTGCTGGAAGTGTTTCCGTACTTCTCGATGACATTCAGGTCCGGCGGCATCGGGTGGCCGAATTCGCGTTCGGCGATGGCGTTCATGAACGGGATGGCCGCCGCGCCGAACTGGTGGTGGATGATGTAGTCGAAACCCTCGTCGGCGAAGGTGAAGCCCTGCGCCTCCATGAAATTGCGCTGGGTGTCGGTCCACAGCAGGAACCGGGCCTCGTTGTGCATCTTCCGGTTGTCGGTGTACAGCGCGACGCCGTTGGACTTGTCGCTCGGCATTCCCAGACAGAGGTGGGAGAACTCCGACGCGGTGGTGAGTTCGATGTAGTGGATCACGTCGTTGTCGTCGACGGCTTCGTCCAGCGCCACGCACGCGCCGGAATCGCCGACGGTGAGCGAGGCGAATTGCAGATCGTATTTGCTGGAGATTTCGTCGACCGCGGTTTCCGCGATCGGCGTGATGGCCTCACCGCTGACCACGATGCCGCGTTTCACGGCGCCGCTGCGAATCATGCGGTCGAGAATGTAGACGCCACTCATCATGCCGGCGCACGCATTCGAGAGATCGAATGCGATGACATCCTCGCGGGCGCCGATGGCGCGGGCGATCGTGCCGGCGAAGGACGGCTCCATGTACATCTTGGTGCCGTGCTTGCTGCGGGTGATGGACGTGGAGATGATGATGTCGAGATCGCCCGCGGCGTACGACGACCTGGACAGGCAGTCCTCGACCGCCTTCATGGCGAGCGCGAAGGAATCCTCGCGGCTCTCCGGGCGGGTGTCGCGGAAGCGGCGTTCCTTGACTCCCGTAATTCGTTCGAGATCGAATTCGGGAGCCTCCTTCAATCGCGCGACGAGTTCTGCTGTGGTGACCCGGTTCTCGGGCAGATAGGCGCCGATCGATTCGAATCGAGATTGCGGCACAGGGGACTCCTGAAACTGGGGAGGCTGAAAAGCATTGGGGGGAAAGGTGATCGACTGTGATCGTCAAGCTCGGATGCGCTGAGGCTACCCGAGGGTAATCAGCTTGGGGAACTGTCGCGTTCCGTGTAACCGTCTGAGACGAAAGGTGAACAGTCGCTTACTGTTACCGGCAGTGACAGAAAAGGCCTTCGTGCAGCCAGCCTCGCCGAGGTCGCGCTGAAATGGGGGTTTGGCCTTCTCCGGCAATGCAAGTGAACACCCGGCTATCCTCGGTCATGTGCCTTGGGCATGGTCCGGATATGGCGGGACGAAGCCCCCGTTGTGAGTGAGTTCACGCGTCAGGCGCGTGCGGGCAGCCCCAGTACCGCGTTCACGAATTCCACGAACAGCGGCGCCAATTCGGGCACCCGATGCGCCCCCTCGGCGACGATGACCCGCCGCGTGCGCTCCCCGATCGCGTCCGGGATCAGCGCGAACAGTTCGTCCGCGATCACCGGCAGGCTCGGATCGGTCACCCGCGCCTCGGCATAGAACGCGCGATACAGGTCCGCGAACCGATCCACCGACAGATCCCGCAGCGCCACCGACTGCTGATCCACCTTGAACGCCTCGACCAGCATCAGCCGCGCGAAATCCGGTTCGGAGGCCACGGTTTCGCAGAATGTCACCACGATGGACTCGATCCGCTCGTGCGCCCCCGCGGTGGTCGGCAACTGCCCCAGCTCGTCCACGATCCGGGTGGCCATGATGTCCGAAGCTGACCGCACCGCCTCGATGAAGCACTGCTCCTTATTGGAGAAGTGCTCGTAGAACGTACTCCGCGAAACCCGGGCCCGCCCCACGATATCGGTCAGCGTAACCGCGTTATACCCCTTGGTCTCAACGCATTCCACCATCGCCTCCAGCAGCCGCCCCCGCTGCGAGGTCAACACCGCATCTCGCGCCGCCCGATGCCGCTCCTCGAAATGGGTGCGCTGCAACCCCCCGGCCGGTCCAGCCCACTCCCGCATCCATACCCCTCTTACTGAACTGCATCCACTTCAGATCCCCATTATCGACTGGTGGCCGTCCACCCCCCGCCCCGGCATTGACGTCGCATGCCATCAGTAGCTACCCCTTTGTCTCACAAAAGGGACCGGAGTCGCTGTGACCTGCACCGGACCGTAGGCTGTCGGCGTGCTCGAAGGCCTCAACCCGACCCCCGAACAGCCCGTACTCGGGATGTACATGCGGTACCGCCGGGAGATCCTGGGAATCACCCAGGAGGAGGCCGCACGCCGGATGTACGTCAGTGTCTCGCTCTACCGCAAGCTCGAGAACGGGGAGCGCGCGCTGACGGGCGATCGGCTCGAGGACTGGTGCAAGGCCATCGACGCTCCGGTGTGGATGCTCGAGAAGATGGTCTCCCTCGCGATGCCGAAGATCTCGACACTGGCCCGCGGCGCCTGGCCGCCCCAGCTGCGCCAGGAGGACATCGACCACCTCAACGCCCTGCCCTACCCCGCCTTCTTCCACCGCTTCCCCGAGTACGAAGTGCTCGCGGCCAACCCGGCTGCCCTCGGAGCGCTGCCTTGGCTGGCCCCGGCGCCCCCGGGCGCGGATCGCCCGGTGAACGTCATCGAGCAGATGATGATCGTCCCCGTGGCACCCGAAGTCCTGGTCAACTGGGACACCATCGTTCACCGTCTGCTCTTCAGCCTGCGCATCCTGGGCACCGGCGTCGTCGCCCCCGAACGCATGGCCCAGATCATCGAAACCTGCAGTGTGAACCCCGAGTTCGAGCGCATGTGGAGCACCCCGGTCGCCGAGGACCTGTACAACGACTCCGCGATCCTGGTTCGCAACCCCGAAACCGGCGAACTCATCTCCCTCACCATGCGCGTCTACAACGCCTACCACCCCCAGGGCTGCTCCTATCAGCTCTTCATGCTCACCCCCCGCCTTCCCGGCACCCCCACGGTCGACCCGTTCGTCCTGAACGCCATGAGCCAGTCGTGATCGGCCACATCGACGGTGCGTCCGAGCCGGCACCTTGACCATCGATCCGTTCGCGAAAGACTGATCCGTCCCGAGGAGGTGGACCGATGATGTTCGGCGGGAGCTCGGCCGCGCCGGAGCAGCCCATGCTCGGCATGTTCATGCGCTACCGGCGCGAGCACTTGGGATTGACCCAGGACGACGTGGCGCGACGCATGTTCGTGAGCCTGTCCCTGTATCGCAAGCTCGAGAACGGTGAACGCCCCATGTCGCCGGAGCGGCTGGCGGACTGGTCCCGGGCCATGGACGCGCCCGCGTGGTTGTTGCGCAAGATGGCTTCGCTGGCACTGCCGATGGCGTCCGCGGTGGAGGCGGGGGTGTGGCCGCCGGCGTTGCGGGCCGAGGATATCGAGCATTTGGAGGCTTTGCCGTTTCCGGCGTTCTATCACCGGACGCCCGAGTACGAGATCTTGGCGGCGAATCAGGCCGCGCGGGAGGCGTTTCCGTGGCTGCTTCCCACGCGTGCGGATGCCGAGCGGCCCGCGAATGTCATCGAGCAGATGATGACCGAGCCGATCGCGCGGGAGGTGCTGATCAACTGGGAGCTGATCGTGCATCGGCTGCTGTTCATCCTGCGGGTGAACGCGCCGGGGACTGTCGCTCCGGAGCGGCTCGCGCAGATTCTGGAAACCTGCCGGGTGAATCCGGAGTTCGAGCGATTCTGGACCACCGACCTCAGTGAAGAGCAGTTCAACGATTCACTGGTTCTGGTGCGGGACCCGGAGACCGGCGGGCGGATGGCGCTGACCATGCGCTCCTACAACGCCTGGCATCCCGACAACTGCCCGTACCAGTTGTTCGTGCTCACGCCCCGGGCCGACCCGACGCCGAGCGTGAGTGCCCCAATTCGTGCGACCTCTGCGGGTTGACCCTGCCACGGCGGGGCCGGATGCTTGTTCGGCGAGATCAAAACTGCTGCTGCCCGGTCCGAGCCCGTGCTTCGGATCGGGCAGTTTCGCGTTTTCGCGCGGCATTCCCGTTCCGGTGCTGGTGGAGTTCGGAGGGGAATCTCCACCCGTGGTGGATACGGGTGTGACGACTCGGTGACCGCCCGCCGAAGGGGGGCGGGCGGCACCGGATCTCGTATTACTTGGGGGTCACGTACTTCGGGAAGACGACTTCGGGCTCGGGGAGAGCCGTGCCCGGGACCAGCGGGGTGGAGACGTCGGCGAAGGTGCGGTCGGGGGCGGCCAGCAGGTCGAGGATCTTGCCCGCCGACGCGGGGATCACCGGCTGGACCAGGATCGAGACGATGCGCAGGACTTCCATGGTCACGTAGAGGATGGTGCCTTCGCGGGCGGTGTCCTCGGGGGTGCCGGCCTTGGCCAGGGTCCAGGGGGCCTGGGCGGAGAAGTAGCGGTTGGTCTCGCCGAGGGTGAGCCACAGCTGTTCCAGGCCGAGATGGATCTGCTGCTGGTCGAATTCGGCGCGGACCTTCTCGAGCAGGCCGTTGGCGCGGTCCAGCAGGGCCTTGTCGTCCGCGGTGAAGTCACCGGGGGTGGGGACCACACCGGCGAAGTCGCGGCCGACCATCTTCAGGCAGCGCTGGGCCAGGTTGCCGTACTCGTTGGCCAGGTCGGAGTTGATCCGGCCGATGATCGCCTCTTCGCTGTAGGAGCCGTCCTGGCCGTAGGAGATCTCCCGCAGCAGGAAGAAGCGGACGGCGTCCAGGCCGAAGGTGTCGACCAGCTCCATCGGGTCGACCACATTGCCGACCGACTTGGACATCTTCTCGCCCTTGTAGTTGACGAAGCCGTGCACGAAAACCCGCTTCGGCAGCGCGATTCCGGCGCTCATCAGGAACGCGGGCCAGTACACGGTGTGGAATCGCGAGATGTCCTTGCCGATGATGTGCAGATCCGCGGGCCAGTACTTCTGGAACGAACTCGAGGAGGTGTCGGGGTAGCCCGCGCCGGTGAGGTAGTTGGTGAGCGCGTCCACCCACACGTACATGACGTGATCGGGATGCCCGGGCACCGGAACGCCCCAGTCGAAGGTGGTGCGCGAGATCGACAGATCCTTCAGGCCGGCCTTCACGTACGAGACGATCTCGTTGCGCCGCGTCGCGGGCGCGATGAACTCCGGCTGCGTCTCGTACAGTTCGAGCAGCTTGTCCTGGTACTTGGACAGGCGGAAGAAGTAGTTCGACTCCTCGGTCCACTCCACCGGGGTCTTGGTGTCGGTGGAGATGCGGGTGCCGTCCTCGAGGACGGTGGTCTCCTCCTCGGTGTAGAACGCCTCGTCGCGCACCGAGTACCAGCCGGCGTAGGTGTCGAGGTAGATATCGCCCGCGGCGACCATCTGCTCCCAGATCGCGACCGACGCGGCGAGGTGGTCCTCGTCGGTGGTGCGGATGAAGCGGTCGAAGGAGATGTCGAGCGCCTTGTCCATGTTCTCGAAGACGTCGGAGTTGCGCGAGGCGTACTCCTGCTCCGAGAGACCGGCGGCCTTGGCGGCCTGCTGCACCTTCTGGCCGTGCTCGTCGGTGCCGGTCATGTAGAACACATCGAAGCCGTCCAGCCGTTTGAAGCGGGCCAGGGCATCGGAGGAGATGTACTCGTAGGCGTGCCCGATGTGGGGTGCGCCGTTCGGGTACGCGATGGCCGTGGTGACGTAAAAGGCGGGGCGATCGGATGCGCTCATGGTGTGTCTACTCTATCTGCGTGTCCTACGTCGCTCGCGTGAATATCCCCGTCCATGAGTAGCCGCCGACCTGCGCCCGAGCCGCCGGAGCCGCTGTCGCCGCTGATCGACGCGCACACCCACATCGACGCCTGCGGGGCCACCGATCCGGAATCGGTTGCGGCGCTGGTGGACCGGGCCCGTGCGGTGGGCGTCCGGGAACTGGTGACGGTCGCCGACGACCTGGAGGCCGCCCGCTTCGCGGTACGCGCCGCCAACTGGGACGATCGCGTGTACGCCGCGGTCGCGCTGCACCCGACCCGCGCCAACCATCTCGACGACGCCGCCAAGGCCGAGCTGGAGCAGCTGGCCGCCGATCCGCGCGTGGTCGCGGTCGGAGAGACCGGCCTGGACTACTACTGGCCGGGCAAGCTGGAGGGCTGCGCCGATATCGAGGAGCAGGTCGAGGGCTTCCGCTGGCACATCGACCTGGCCAAACGGCTGGGCAAGCCGCTCATGATCCACAACCGCGAGGCCGATCACGACCTGCTGGCCGTGCTGATCGACGAGGGTGCGCCGGACGAGGTGATCTTCCACTGCTTCTCCTCGGACACGAACATGGCGATGGCGTGCGTGGAAGAGGGCTTCGTGCTGAGTTTCTCGGGCACGGTCAGTTTCAAGAATGCGCACGAATTGCGGGAGGCCGCGAAACTGGTTCCGGACGAACTGATTCTGGTGGAGACCGATGCGCCGTTCTTGACGCCGCATCCGTTCCGGGGCGCGCCGAACGAGTCCTACATGCTGCCGTACACGCTGCGCGCGCTGGCGGAACTGCGGGAGCAGGATCCGGTGCAGCTGGCCAAGATCACCACGGCGAACGCGCGCCGCGTCTACGGGATCTGACGCGCCGCGTCTACGGGATCTGACGCGCCGCGTCCACGCGATCTGACGCACCGCGTCCACGGGATTCGAGGGGGCCGCGGAAACGCGGCCGCCGCACCTTTTTTCGTTTTCGCGCCAGTCCCGCGTTGCCCTCGGTACGAGTTGAACCGGTGTGGCTTGGCTCACTAAGATCTGCCGCGATCGTGATTCACCTGCGGTTCGATATCGGGTCGTGACCGTCGTTCCCGCAGTACCACCGCGAGTGGTTGTGATTCACTGACCCCCTCGTTATCGTATTGTGACCATGCCGGGATTTCCGATGCACGCTTTGGCGAAGATCAACTCGTCGCGTTCCCCGATGTTGTACGGGGCGATCGCGGCGATGCTCGTCACGCTCATCGTCGGCGCGGGCGTCGCCATCATGAGCAAGAAACAGGTGACCTTCGTCGTCGACGGCAAGAATTTCGTCGTGTCCACCATGCGCGGCGATGTGCGCGGCGCGCTGGCGGATGCCGGCTACGGCATCTCCGGCCGCGACGACGTGTCCCCGTCGGCGGGTGCGCGCATCAGCGACGGTTCCACCATCACGCTGAACCGCGCCCGCGAGGTCTCGCTGATCGTGGACGGCACCCCGTCCAAGGCGTGGACCACCGCGCTCACCGTGGCCGAGGCCGTGGTGAAGCTGAATCTGCCCGGCGACGTCTACACCTCGCCCGCGCGCCCGACGCCGCTGCCGCTGGTGGGCGCGCAGCTGCTGATCACCAACCCGCGCACGGTCGAGCTGAGCGACAACGGTTTCGCCCCCGCCCTGGTCCGGCTGGCCGCGCCGACCGTCGGGGAACTGCTCCAGGTGCAGGGCCGCCCGCTGGTGAATCAGGATTTCGTGGTCCCGGCCGCGAACACTCCGCTCACCGAGGGCATGAAGATCACCGTCACCCGCAAGATCGTGCAGAACCGCACCGAGCGGGTGCCGCTGGATCCGCCGGAGAACACCATCGAGGATCAGTCGCTCAATATGAGCCGCACGATCGTCGAGAATGCGGGCGTACCGGGTACGCAGGACGTGACTTTCGCGGTCTCCATCGTGAACGGCCAAGAGGCGGGCAAGGATCCGATCAATTCCACCGTGATCGTCCCCGCGCAGCCCAAGACCGTGCGCCGCGGCGCCAAGCCCGGCACCGAGGTCCCGGAGGTCAAGGACGGCCGTACCTGGGACGCCCTGGCCAGCTGTGAATCCGGCGGCAACTGGGCGATCAATACGGGCAACGGCTATTTCGGCGGCATCCAGTTCGACCAGAGCACCTGGGAACGGCAGGGTGGCACCCGTTACGCGCCTCGCGCCGATATGGCCACCCGCGAGGAGCAGATCGCCATCGCCGAGGTGACCCGCGCCCGCCAGGGCTGGGGTGCGTGGCCCGCGTGTACGTCGCGGCTGGGAATCAGCTAGTCCAGACCCCTCATCGGCCCGGACAGCCACATCGGGTCGAACGGCTGTCCCGCGAGTGCGGACAGTGGACTCTCGCCGGGAATGTCGGTTCCACGAATCGGGCTGTTACCGAAGATCTTCCCCGCGGGGCGTCGGCCTCGGGCCCGGTCAGCGGAAAGTCGATGCGAGGTAGGTCACGAGGTCCGCGGTGGCGGCCGCGCGCCGGGCGTAGCCGAGGTAGCCGTCGGGGCGGATGACGAAGGCCGAGCGCCGCGCCGCCCGGTAGGCGTGCGCGAATTCGCCTGCGGTGTCGCGGATCAGCGGCAGGATGGTCGCGTCCGCCGCGGCCTCGGGGGTGGCGATCAGGTAGACGTTCAGGTGGCAGTGCGCGGCGGCGATCGCGGTGGTGGCCACCTCTTCCAGCGCGCGCAGGTCGGATTCGGCGGTGGTGTCGTCCGCGTACAGCAGCAGGGTGTGGCGGATCCCGTCGAGCAGCGGGAGCAGCCGGAGCTCGAAGGCGACGGCGGCGCGGGTGAGGCCGCGGGCGTCGGGGGCGCGGGCCCCGGCGCGCGGGGCGGGTTCGTCGGCGGGTGAGGCCGCCACGATCGGGCTGCCGGCGTAGTCGATGAGCAGCTGGGCCTCCCGGCGCAGCACGAATTCCGGGTCGGTGGAGTCCGCGCCGATGCCTTCGCGGGCGCTGCGGACCGTGCGGCCGACCACCTCCTCACCGACCGGTCGGCGTTCGGCGTCGTAGGAGCCGAGCAGGGCGAGGGAGGCGTCGCCGCGGACCGCCAGCGCCAGTTTCCATGCCAGGTTGTGGGCGTCCTGGATGCCGGTATTCATCCCCTGCGCCCCGGTGGGCGGGTGGATGTGGGCGGCGTCGCCCGCCACGAAAACCCTGCCGTGACCGTAGGAGTCGACGATCCGGTGGCTGATCCGGAAGACCGAGGACCAGCGCAGATGCGAGACCCGCGCCGGTTCGGGGGCGAGCCGGTCGATGACCGCTTGCAGGTCTGATATCTCGGGCGTCCATCCGGTGGCGAAGCCGTGTTCGATGCCGTCGCCGGCCTGCTCGCCCGAGTGGCCGTCGGGCAGCAGCATCGAGATGCGGTACCGGTGCAGTCCGGGCAGCGGGATGCAGACCAGCACGTCGTCGACGACGCCGTCGGTCCGGTGGCCGGCGCGAATGTTGTAGCCGCGCGGCATGTTCCAGCCGAGTTCCACATCGCCGAGCATGTACTGCTCGGCGAACGCGCCCCCTTCGAACGACAATCCCAGCGCCTTGCGGACCGTGCTGTGCGCGCCGTCGCAGCCGACGAGATACTCCGCGCGCGTGGTCGTGGCGCCGCTCCCGTTCTCCGACGTGACCGTGACCCCGTCGGCGTCCTGCTCGAAAGCCGTTACCCGCGTGCCGCGTTCGATGACGCCGCCGAGTCCGGTCAGCCGGTCCCGCAGGATTCGCTCGGTCTCGTACTGCGGCAGCCCGACGAATCCGTACGGCACGTCCGGCGGCAGCGTCAGCTCCATCCGCCCGTCCGGTTCGCCGTTGACGTAGGCGAGTTGCCCGCGCAACGGTATTGCGGCGTCGAGGATTTCCCGCACCACGCCCATCTGCTCGAACACCTCCAGCGCGCGCGGCTGGATGCCGACGGCCTTCGCGTACTGCGGTGGCTCGAGCAGCGGGTCGAGGATCCGGCACGGTACGCCCCGGCGGCGCAGTTCGATGGCCGCGGTCAGGCCGACGGGTCCGGCTCCGGCGATGATTACCGCGGTGTCGTCGTCCACGGCGTCGACTCGGTCGGCGAGGCGGGTGCGGAGGTGCTCGTAGCGCTATCACGTTGTGCCGGATCGGGTCCGGACAGGACGTTGGCGCCGTAGAAGGTCGGCAGCATGGCCTTCACCAGCACCAGGGCCGATCCATCGCCGGAGGGCACCGCCGCCAGGTTGGTGGCGACCACGATGGTGAGCCCGGAATCCGGGTCCGACGCCATGTAACTCATGAAGCCCGGGAGCTGGCCGTCGTGCCCGAATTGGTGTTCACCGAATCGCACCAGGCCCAGGCCGTATCCCGCCAATGCCGGAAGGTCCGGGTTGATAGGCTGGATGCTGTCCATCCGCATCTTCTGGAACTTGGCGTCGAGCAGCTTGCCCTCGACGAGCGCCTTGGTGAAGGTAGTCATGTCCTCCACCGTCGAGATCGCGGCCCCCGCGGCCCAGGCCCAGGAGGGGCTCGAGGTGGTCGAGTTGTTCGGTTGCAGGGTGCCCGCCAGCGCCGCCGCCCGCTGGTCCGGGGGCAGGGCGTAGGTGTCGATGGTGGAGACCATGGTGCCGAAGGTGTAGCCCTGCGGGTGCGGATCCGGGATCGAGGAGTCGGTCACCGCCGGGAACGAGGTGTTCTTCAGCCCGAGCGGCTCGAAGATGCGCTGGCGCAAGGCATCCGCCAAGGGCATCTTCGCGACCTTCTCGATGACCAGACCGAGCAGGATGGTGTTGGTGTTGCTGTATTCGAACTTCTCGCCCGGCGGGAATCGGACCGGGTGCGCGAAGGCGATGGCCAGCAGCTCCTCGGGGGTCCACACCTTCTGCGGGTCCTTGTCGAGCTCGATGCTCAGGTCGCGGTCGAAGGTGTAGTTGTAGAGGCCGCTGCGCATTTCGGCGAGCTGAGCGAGGGTGATCTTGTCGCCGTTGGGCACCCCCGGCCAATGCTTGTCGATCGGATCGTCGAGGGAGAGCTTGCCCTCCTGGGCGAGCTGCATGACGACCGTGACGGTCATGGTCTTGGTATTGCTGCCGATCCGGAAATGGTCGTCCACCCGGATCGGGTCGTCCTCGCCGACGGTCCCGGTCCCGAAGGCGGCCTTCCAGTTCCCTTCCTTGGGCGAGGTGATCATGATGACCGCGCCCGGAATGACATTGTCCTTCATCAATTTCGTGATGATCGGGCGCAGCTTCGCGGCGTACGCCGGTTCCTTGGATCCATTCGAGTCCGGGGAACCGCTGGTGGATTCTTTCGATCCACCCGAGTCCTTCGAGGACTCGCATCCCACCGCCACCGACAAGCCCACGGTGGCGACAAGCACTCCGAAACTCCGCCGGTTTCCCATGACTCTCCGTCCGGGTCCGATGTTCGTGGCTAGGAAGTGCTTGCCAGCCTAACTCCGTACCGATTGGTCCTGATTGAAATCGGGTCCGCTACATCAGCGCGCCGCCGTCGACCCGCAGCTCGGTGCCGGTCATGTAGCGGCCGTCGTCGGAGGCGGCCATGGCGACCACGCCCGCGATGTCCTCCGGCTTGCCCAGCGCGCCACCCTCGATCCAGCCGGGCAGCCGCGCCATGAGCGACCAGTCTGCGTCGGCGGGCAGCGCCAGCCCGGAGGTGATGCCGGAGCTGATGCCACCGGGCACGATATTGACCGCGCGCAGGCCCTTCTTCACGTATTCGAGCGCGATGGAGTGGGTCAGCGCGTTCACGCCCGCCTTGGACGCGGAGTACGCCGCCATGTACGGGTTGGACCCGAACGCCGAGGTGGAGGAGAAGTTCACGATCACGCCGCGGCCGGATTCGATGAGCGCGGGCAGGGCGGACCGGATCATCAGGAAGGTGCCGGTCAGATTGACCGAGATGACCTTGTTCCAGTCCTCGAGCGGCATCTCGTGGGTGTGCGCGGCGCGCAGGATGCCCGCGGCATTGACCAGAACGTCCAGGCCGCCGAGGAATTCGAGGGCCTCGGCGGTGACCGCGCGGACCGACTCCTGGTCCGCGATGTCGATGGTGAGGGTGCGCAGGCGTTCGCGCTGCGCGGCGGGGGCGGCCTCGACGGTGGCGGCCAGTCCGGCCTCGTTCACATCCGCGGCGACCAGCCGGGCCCCCTCGGCGAGCAGGCGCAGGGCCACGCCCTGACCGATGCCCGATCCCGCTCCGGTGACAATGACTCGACGACCTTCGTATCTGCTCGACATGGCGAGAAATTAGAACAAGTTTCAAAGCGCGTCAATGGGGTGTGCACCGGATACTCTCCGGCTATTTGCCAGAGTGTTCACATATTTGAACGACAGTCCAGTCGATAAACTCCTTCGCCGTATGTGTTTGGGCAATTGGGGTCGGGACCTGATGGAGGATTCATGCGTTCGGTTGGTTGGCGTACTCGTGCGTGCACGGCGGCTCTCGCGGCGGCCGGCGCCCTGCTGGTGATCCCGGGCGCTCCGGCACAGGCCGATCCCGGCACCGCCTTCGCCACCACGCCCGCACGGGACGGCTTCCGTGGCCTGTCCGGCGGCACCTTCATCGACTACTGGACCACCCGCTCCAACGGCGAACCGGTGAAAGCCAGTGGCACGCTGTTCGTTCCGCCCGGCCCCGCGCCCGAGGGCGGCTGGCCGATCATGGCCTACGACCACGGCACCTCCGGCATGGGACCGGGCTGCGGCGGTCAGACCGACACCACCCACATCACCCGGGTCGCCGAGGACAAGTTCCTGCAGTACCTGGTGAACAAGGGCTTCGCCGTGGTCGCCCCCGACTACCTCGGCCTGGGCCGCTTCGACACCGGCCCGCACCCGTACCTCGAGATCGGCACCGAGGCCGGCTCGACCATCGACCTGCTGAAAGCCGCTCGCGCACTGAACCCCTCGCTGTCGCGCAGCTGGGCGGTCGCCGGCTTCTCACAGGGCGGCCAGGCGGCGCTGGGCACCGCGCACCTGCAGGCCGCCACCGCACCGGATCTGGACTTCCGCGGCACCATCACCGTCGACCCGGAATCGGATCTGGAGAAGATCACCCCGTTGGTCGGCCCGTGGGTGCCGGAGATCCCGGGCCAGGCCGGAACCGCGGTCAACGGTTTCGTGGTCAGCATGCTGGCCGGCCTGCGCGCCACCCACCCGGAGGCGAACGTCGACAGCTTCCTCACCGAGCGCGGCCGCCAGGCGCTCGACGAGTCGCAGAGCCTGTGCCTCCCCGACATCATGAAGAAGGTCGAGGGCATGGGCATCGGCGACATGCTGTCGCGGCCGCTCAACGATCCCGCGTTCCAGACCGCCATGAACCAGTACATGACCGTGCCGGTCAACGGCTACGACGCGCCGATCCTGTTGCTGGTCAACGCGACCGACACCACCGTGCCCTCCCCACTGCACGCCGCGCTGGCCGCGCAGTTCGCCGCCAACGGGGTCGACTTCTCCACCGTGGTCGGCACCGGCAGCCACACCCAGCTGAACCCGGCCATGTGGGATGCGATCGGCGCCTTCACCGATCGCATCCTGTCCACCCCCACCCTGCCCTGAGCCGAGGCCGTCGGGCCCGGACCGGCTACTTCGGGAACCAGTTGTAGTCGGGCGCGCAGGTGATGTCCGCGTCCGGGCGGACGCCGGTGGCCAGGTAGGTGTTCACGGCATCGTTCACGCACGGGCTCAGATCGTCGCGGAACGACGCGTGAATTCTGGTGTCCGCCAGGGTGATCAGTCGTGACTTCGGGAGCTTCGCGTGCAGCGCCAGGCCCTCGGAATAGGCGGTGCGGGTGTCGTGGACATTGGCCAGCATCAGCACCGGGGTGTCGTTGCCGATCTCGGTGGGCCGCTCCACCGGGTCCGGCCAGAAGGCGCAGGCGGTGATGTTGTTGGCGAACGCGCCGAACACCGGCTGCGACGCCCGGGTGGCTTCGACGTTCTTGTAGTACCAGGCGGGATCGCGCGGCGCGGCCTTGTCGCCGCACATGATGGCGGCCATGGCGGCGGCGTCCAGCGGCACCACCGAGAAGATCTTGGCCTGCAGGGCGTCCATGTCGATCGGGCCGCCCGCGACGCCGCTGGCCACCATGGTGAGGATCTCGGCGAGGTTCGGGTTGAACTGTGGATTGGGCAGCAGCGCAACCAGAATCATCGGGATGGTGTGCTCGTCGACGAGGAAGCCGCTGCCGTAGATCTCGTGGCCCGCGGACCGGCGGATCAGATCCTCGACCCAGCCGCGCACCGCCTCGGGGGTGGTGCCGAAGTGGTAGAGGTCGTCGTGGCGGGCCGCCCAGGCCGCCCAGTCGTCGAGCGCCCACTCGTTGATCGCGCCCATGTCCTGGTAGAGGCCGATGTAGTAGCGGTCCGGGTCGATGGGGGAGTCGAGGACCATGCGGTCGACGCGGTCGCCGAACAGCTGGGTGTAGACCGCGCCCAGGTAGGTGCCGTAGGAGGCGCCGAAGAAGTTGATCTTCTGCTCGCCCAGCACGCTCCGGATGACATCCATGTCGCGGGCGGTGTTGCGGGTGGTGATGTGGCGGATCTTGCCGGGGTCGGTGGCCACGCAGGCGCTCGCCATGGCCGCGGCCACCGTGGCGTCGCGGGCGAAGCCGAGGACGTCGAAGCCCGCCGAGAACAGAATGGTGGGAATCGGAATCGTGCAGTTGACCTTGTCGGAACGGCCGATGCCGCGCGGGTCCATGCCGATGATGTCGTACTGGGCGCGCACGTCATCGGACAGGTTCGTCAGGTAGTTGGCGGGCATGCGCAGGCCCTGGCCGCCCGGACCACCCGGATTGGTCAGCAGGATGCCGCGACGGCGCTCCGGATCGGTGGCCTGGACCCGGGAGATGCCCAGGGTCAGCGTGCGGCCGCCGGGATCGGCGTAGTCGAGCGGGACGACCACGCCCGCGCACTGCGCGCCCGCCTTGTCCAGGATCTTGTCATTGCAGGCCTGCCAGTTCAGCGTCTGATGCGTGAAGCGATCCGGCGCGATGGGCGCTTCCGCGTGCACCGGGCCCGCGGGCAGGGTGGCGGCCGCGGTCACCAGCGTCGCGCCCAGAACGAACCGTCGAATCCGCCGAGCGGGCATGCACTGTCCTCCAAGGTCGTGGTTGCCGGGTGGCGACGCTACCCGGGCGTGGGGCGAAAAGCCCTGAGTGATGGGGTTTTTGGTCCGACGCGCGCGTCCGCCACGCCGTAGCGGCGCTGTGGCGGATGACCGCGGCGCCGGCCTCGGCGGGCTCACCGACCGCATCTTCGCCGCGCCGACCGTGTCCTGACTGGGGTGTCGGCGCGAGTGATCCGCCCAGCTTGATAGGTTTTCCAGAATGTCCGAACCCGAAGTCGCCGGTCGTGGAAAAGCCGCCCTGCTGGGCCCCGCCGAAGTGCGTGAGCTCGCCGAGCGATTCGGGGTCCGCCCGACCAAGCAGTTGGGGCAGAATTTCGTCCACGATGCCAATACGATGCGCCGCATCGTCGCCACCGCCGGCGTGACACGCGGAGACACCGTGCTCGAAGTCGGGCCCGGGCTCGGATCGCTGACCCTCGCCCTGCTCGACGTGGTGGATCGCGTCATCGCCGTCGAGATCGATCCGACGCTGGCCACGCATCTGCCGCAGACCGTCGGGGCGCGCGCTCCCGAACTCGCGGACCGGCTCACCGTCGTGCCCATGGACGCCATGAAGGTCACCCACGCCGACCTGCCCGCCGAGCCGACCGCGCTGGTCGCCAACCTGCCCTACAACGTCGCGGTGCCGGTGCTGCTGCACCTGCTGGCCGAATTCCCGAGCATCCGGACCACGCTGGTCATGGTGCAGCTCGAGGTCGCGGATCGGCTGGCGGCCACGCCGGGCGGGCGCATCTACGGCGTGCCCAGCGTGAAGGCGGGCTTCTACGGCACCGTGCGGCGCGCTGGAACCGTTGGCCGCCAGATCTTCTGGCCGGTGCCGCAGGTGGAATCCGGGCTGGTCCGCATCGACCGGTTCGACGACGCGCCCTGGCCGCAGGACGACGCCTTCCGGCAGCGGGTGTTCGCGGTGGTCGACGCGGCCTTCGCGCAGCGCCGCAAGACCCTGCGCGCGGCCCTCGCGGGCTGGGCGGGCACGGCCGCGGAGGCCGAGAACCGTCTCACCGCGGCCGGTATCGCGCCCACCGCGCGCGGTGAGACGCTCGATACCGCCGCTTTCGTTCGTCTGGCTCAACAAGGCTGACTCCCCGCAGCCGGCCGAGTCCGTGGACTCTCAGATTCCGCTGGGGAAGGTGAGGGTCTGCAGGCCCGGCCACACGTCGGCCCACGGGTGCTTGGGTTCGCGGCACACGTAGACGGTCATCAGGCGCTCCAGGCCGGGCAGGCCGTTCGGGTCGTTGATCTTGGTGACCTCGGTGGTGGAGTTGAACTGGGCCAGGAAGTCCTTGTCACCCACGCCGTCCACGGACAGGTAGACGATGGTGCGGTAGGAGTCCGACGGCGGGCCGAAGTAGCCGAAGCCGCGGTTCGGGCTGAACACCGGCGGCAGGTTGTAGTCGCGGCCGAATTCCTCCAGCGCACTGGCCTGCACGTAGGCGGCGGCGACCACGGCGGTGTTGTCGCGCTCGGCCTCCGGCAGTCCGGCCACCGCGTCGGCGACCGCCTTGGTGAAGGTCTCGTAGCCGGCCGGGCCGGTGAGCGATTCACGCTGCCAGTACTGGGCCTGGTCGGTGATCGGCTTGTCGATGCCGGTGAAGTCGCGCGCCCACTCCCAGCTGTAGGGGACCGGGATCGATGCCATCCACGCCGTGAACATGACCGCCGACAGCACCGCCACGGCATTGACCCACTTGCTGATCTGCTGTCGCGCCTCGACCGTGCTCAACGCGAACGCACCCGCGCCGACCAGGGCGGGCCAGAAGCCCGCCACGTAGTAGGAGCGGCCGTTCTCCACCAGGACGATGATCAGCAGGCCCAGGCCCGCGATCAGCGCGAAACGGTAGGGGCGCAACGCCTCCAGCCGAGTGAGGCCCCACAGGCCGAAGATGCTGAGCAGGCCGCCGAGCAGGCCGCACTGGACGGCGATCTCGATCGCGCAGATCAGTGGACCGGTATTGGCGGCGTACTGCTCCTGGGCGATGATCTCGGTCATCTGCGATTCCACCCAGCCGTGCTGCACCTGCCACACGATGCCGGGGACCATCGACAGCGTCAGGATCGCGGTCCCGACGTACAGCGCCGGGCGGCGCAGCAATTCGCGCGGGCCCGCGATCAGCACGCCCAGGCCGAGCAGCGCCCACACGCCGGGCATCATCCACTTCGCCTGGAACGCCAGCGCGGCGGCCACGCCCGCGACGATCAGCAGGTAGTCCTGCCGTGTGCGCACCCAGCGGATGAGCAGCCAGATGATGGCCGCCTGCAGGGGAATGTCGAAGGTCAGCGTGATCAGCTGCATCTGGTTGAACGCCAGCGGCGACACCGCGTACGCCGTCGCGGCCAGCACCTGATAGCGCGCGCTCGCGCCCAGCTCCCGCGCGGTGGCGGCCGCGACGACCGCCGCGGCGGCCATCAGCAGCAGGGCCGGAATGCGCAGCGCCAGCACCGAACCCGGCGCGATCAGATCCATCACGTGCGCCACGAACGGCGCCAGCGGACCCTGATCCGGGTAGGCCCACGCGAGCCGGCGCCCGGCCGCCAAGAAGTACAGCTCGTCGCCGAAGTAATTGATCCGAGCCGCGGGGAGGCCGAGCACGGCGGCGAACCCCAGCGAGACCGCCAGGACGCCCTTCCACGCGAACGGATGCACCCGCCGTTCGGCGGCCGGTTCGACGGCGACCGGCTCCGGCGCCACTTCGGTGGTTGACACTATGCCCTCCCAGGGAACACAAAAACGCCCGGCGAAACCGAAAGTCGGCAAGGCCGGGCGTCGATCACGCAGCAGAATATCCGCAAACCCCCCTTGCAGTCGCCCCGAACTTTCAGGGGCTTGCCGCCCCCTCCGCAGCAACTCGCCTCCCGGCACCCGGGTTCGCCCCCTCCTGGCGGCGTCTCGACAGGCCCTGTCGAACAGTTCTCAGCACCCCTCCAGCTACCCCTGTGAACGGCCGCTGAACACCGTAAACGCCGCTGCCGAACCGGTGCTCTCGCGGGTTCCCGCCACCGGTACGCGCCCGCTGATCGCGCGAAAGTGACCGCGCTCATCCCGGTTGGATTTGTCTCAAATGGGACATGTCACAGTTGCGCCATTCGGGTCCGCCTGTGGGCGGCGCGATCTCGCCGCCCGGAATCGCGAGTGTGTCTCAAAAATGTCTCACGTTGCCGTCTCGGAGCCGTCGCTGGTGGGTGTGGCGAGATACCGATAGACGGTCGCGCGGGACACGCCCAGCTCGGCGGCGATCTCGTCGACGGTGTGGTCGCCCGAATCCCGCATGCGCTGGGCGGAGGCCACCATCGCCGAGGTCATCGCGCCCGGACGGCCCCGGGCCGGACGGCGGCGCGGCGTCTCGGGCGCTCGGGTGGAGGTGGCGGTGCGCCGGGGTGGCGGCGTGTTCAGGAGTTGTTGCGCGCCCGCGAGAATCGCGGCGCGCAGCTCCGGCTCGGGATGGTCGGCGAAGATGACCACCGGGTCGCTGAGCGCGGCGTACACCTGCGTGGCCCGCACCCGCTCGGCGAAGTCGGCCTCCGGTCCGGCGATCACGTCCTGGGCGGCCAGCGCGATGTCGCGCAGCCGGGCGTAGGTCGCGTTGTCGGCGGACAGCGCCTCGTCGTGCAGCTGTATCCGCAGCACCCGCGCGTGCCGCAGCCAGGTGTCGATGAGTCCCTCCATCACGGCCCACCGCCGCTCGGTCGAATCCGGGAGGCTCCGGACCGATTCGAGCAGGGCCTCGGTCTCGGCCAGCAAGGGCTCGACCAGGGCGGCGACGATGTCGCTCTTGCTCGGGAAGTGGTAGAGCACGGCGGTTTTCGTCAGGCCGACCTGCTCGGCGATCTCCCGCACCGACACCGCGTGATACCCGCGCTCGACGAACAGTGCGAGCGCGGTGCGCAGGATGCGGGCCCGTGAGTCGTCGGTCATGCCCCAGCACCCTACCCGTTGACTGACCAACGGTCAGTGACCTACAGTCGAGACTGACCGTTGGTCAGTATTTTTGAGATAGGGGTGGTCATCATGTCGAACAAGCGAATTCTGATTTCCGGCGCCGGGATCGCGGGGCAGGCCCTGGCGTATTGGCTCGCCCGCCACGGGTTCCGGCCGACCGTGGTCGAGCGGGCGCCGCGGCTGCGGACCGGCGGCCAGGGCGTGGACATTCGCGACCAGGCGATCGAGGTCGTCGAGAAGATGGGCATCATGCCGCGGGTGCGCGCGGCGGCGGCCGATGTCGTCGGCATGCGGTTCGTCCGAGCCGACGGCCGCGAGATCTCCCGCATCGACATCGAGGGCATCAAGAACGAGAACGGCAGCGCCGAGGTGGAGATCATGCGCGGCGACCTGGTGCGGATTCTGCACGACATCACCACCGGCACAGTCGAATACCTCTTCGACGACGCCATCACGGCGCTGGATCAGGACGACGACGGCGTGACCGTCACCTTCGCGCACGGACCCGCCCGCCGCTTCGACCTGGTGGTCGGCGCGGACGGCCTGCACTCCACGGTCCGCAAACTGGCCTTCGGGCCGGAGTCGGACTACGTGCGTTTCATGGATCACTACTTCGCCTTCGGCAATGCCGACGCGGAGCTGGGTCCCGACCGGTGGGTCACCATGTTCAACACCCCCGGCCGGATGACCGGCGTCTACCGATCGGGCAACCACCCGCAGGCCAAGGCCTACTTCATGGTCCGCAGCCCCCGACGCGACATCGACCTGCGCGATCAGCAAGCGGCCCGCGCCCTGCTCTCGGCCGAGTTCGGCGACGAGAACGACTGGCACGTACCGGAATTGCTGGCGGGCGTCCTCGCCGACCCGGACGCCTACATCGACGCGCTCGGTCAGGTCCGCATGGACTCGTGGTCCAGCGGGCGGGTCGTCCTCGTCGGCGACGCGGCCCACTGTGCCTCACCGGTCTCGGGGGCGGGCGCGGAGATCGCCCTGATCGGGGCCTACCGGCTCGCCGGGGAGCTGGCGGCCGCCGCCGGTGACCACCGCATCGCCTTCGACCGGTACGAGCGGTCGCACCGTCCGCTGATCACCCGCAAACAACAGGTCGGGCCCAACCTTCGGCTGATGGTGCCGAAGACCCGGCTGGGAATGGCCGTGCGCAACACCGTCACCCGCCTGCCGCTGCTCGAGTCGATGTCCGGCATGGAGCGCATCATGTCCCCGCAGGCCACCGACCGGCTCCCCGACTACGAGTCCGTAGCCGATCCGGCCCGGTGAAAAGCCCGGCTCACCGGTCCTTGTGGCACACCGCTTCCAGCATGACGCCGTCGTACCCCCGCCAGAACGTGGCGTAGTACGGCGGCGGATACTGCGGGAAGGACTGTGGCGCGTGGATGATCTCGTCGCCACGACCTGAGGCCCAGTCGTGGACGCGGTCGACGTCCGCGCGGGTGGGGACCATGAACGCGAGATGCTGAAGTCCGGCGCGCCCGGGGGAGTAGCCCGGCTCCGGGGCCGGGTAGAAGAACAGATAGGTGCCGACCTTGCCGTCCGCGGGCCAGTAGGCGAACTGCGTATCGTCGGCCAGCAGTGCGTCGTAGCCGATCAGCGGCATCAGCTGGTCGTAATACTGTCGTGCCGCAGCGAGATCGGTGACATTGACGCCGAGGTGTCCCAGGGGCATGGTCGGAATCTACGCGATGTTCTCCACCGATCGCCGCAATCGGCCCGGGACATCCAGATCGGGCCGAATTGCCATCGGAGGGACAGCCGGCGGAGGGGAGCGAGGGCGTCGGCGTCGATGGCCGGATGGGCGGCGTCGCCATCCGGTGCGTGCCCGTCGGCCAATTCCCTTGCGGTAGTGGGCGATATCGCGTTCTGTCGGTGAGCCCTGCCATGCTGACGGACATGACTTCGAGATTGTCGGTCGATGTGTCGAGCGAGCGCGTGTTCACCGCGGTCACCGGTTCGGGGATGCTCGCGCTGTGGGATCCGGCCGCGTTCACCCACGTCGTCGATTACGACAGCTGGGAAGTGGAGCTGCTGGATGACGAACCGATCATCGAGCACATCCGCGCCGGTCGGCTGGTGCCGCTGAACATCCTGTCCGACGGGAGATTCGGAGTGCTGGTGCGGCGGGACGCGGCGGGCGAGCTCACCGAGCGCGAGCGGCAGTACGCGCAGAACTCCTCCGAGCCGTATCTGTTCGTGTCCACGGGCGTCGCCAAGATCAGCGGCATCGAGGAGGTCGGCTCGTTCGATGAGGAAGAGTCGACGGTGGCCGACATGAAGCCGACCGAAATCGACCTTCCGGCAGGCTCGTATGCCGTAACCGTCCACCTCCTGGACTGGGAGGCGGAACCCGGCGCGACGGACGACAAGGGCGACGCCACCGCCACCGCCCTCCCCGACTTCGTCGTCCTGATCGCGCCCGCCGACGGGGGGTCGTTCCGCGCCGATATCGAAACCTTCGACGACCTCGACTGATCGGCGACCGGCGCGGCCCTGTGGTTTGATGGCCGGGTGATGGTGATGACGCAGTCGTGGCGGCCGAGGTTTCGGCGGCTCTGACGTGCGTTCGTGTCGGCTGCCGGTGCGGTGGTCGACGCGTCTCGCGTCGCTCGGCTGACGCGTCGGTGGCCTCGAATCGAGAGGTCCGAATTCATGTCTCTGGAAGAAGTACGCGGCGAGATCGATGCGATCGATGCGCGGATCATCGAATTGCTCGGCGCCCGGCAGCAATTGGTGATGCGCGCCGCCACATTCAAGCGCAACGAACACGAGGTCCGCGCACCAGACCGCCGCGCGCGGATGATGGTCCGCCTGCGTGAGCTGGCCGTGCGCCACGGTGTCGAGCCGATGTTGGTCGAGCGGGTCTACAACACCCTGATCGACGGATTCATCGAACTCGAGCAGCAGCGCCACCGCGCACTCACCGCCGGTGAGGTGGCCGGTTCAGTCGCGCCGCGCCCGGTAGAGGCGGCGTCCGGCGCGTAATGCGTACGGTGCGAGGAGGCCGGCGGCGATCCCTGCCAGCGGCAGGACAACGCCGGTCCACCCGGCCGGGAGCGGGCGGTAATGCGCTGAGCCGTCCCGGATTTCGATGAATCCCAACGGCCGCATCTCCATCCCGCCGCCCGAACCCCCGCCGTCGATGACCTCGTCGGCGGTGGGACCGCGACCGGGCACGAAACCGAACGCGAACCCGGCCCGGGCCACCGGCACGATCGTGACCCCGTCACTGGTGATCGGATCCCCGAAAACCACTGACGCGCGCGCTTTCTCCCCGGAGCCGATCGACCAGCTCCTCCATCAGCCGCGTGGTAGACCCGCCCGCATCCTCGAAATCCATATCGCCATTGTTCCGCCAACCGGACACGACCGCCGAGTCCGCCACCCCGGCTGGCTTCTTCCTCCACAACCCGCCGCGAATCATCGAATCATCGCCAATTCAGCAGCAGTAGAGGTGGTTGAGGCCAGTTCAGCACTGACACCCGCTGTCGGACGCGACCGGATCAACGAAACCTACTCGCTTTCGAGGTGAGCGCCGCGCGGCCGCGCGGGGTGATCCGCCAGCGACCGCGCGGATGACTGGGAACGATCAGGCCACGGGATTCGAGATGGGCCAAGGCGTTGCGCGTACGCCACGCGGTGAGCGTTGAGGCGAGCTGGACTTGGGTCGCGGTGAGAGTGCGGTCGGGGCTGAGTGCGGTGAGGACGGCCACCTCGGCGGGGGTCATGCCGCGAACCTTTGCGGCGTCCGGCGGAGATGCCTTGGGTGAGTGCGCATTGTTCGTGGTGCTTGGCGGTGGCGTCCGGGATCTGCCTCGGAGCGGGGGACGTCGAGGTGGCCGCCGCCGTTGACGGAGAGTCGTAGGACGGTGGGGTCCGGTGCGGGGGCGTCGTTGTGGAAGCCCCACCAGGACCAGAGGATCACACTGCCGCAGAGGACTGCGATCGTCAGAAGTGCCCAGGTGTCCCACTGCATTACGGTCTCCTCTCGAACGCGGATCTCGGTCGCTCCCGGGTTCCCGTTGGGGTTTCGGAGTGGTTGGGGAACCGGGGATGCGTACATCGGACAGCAGAAACTGTGACGACGGACCGGGATTTCTGCGTGCGCAGGATTTCTGCGCGTTTCCCCAGCACGCCATCCGATTTCGGCGCACAATTGATTCGGGTTTCGGAGCCGACGCCAGGAGATGGTCATGTCGAAGCGCTCCAGCAATCTGCCTCGCCGCCAACTTGGGCGGTACTTGAGAGAACTGCGGCAGCAGTGTGGTCTGTCGATCGTGCAGGCGGCCAAGCTGGCCGAGCGAGGTACCGGCAGCCTGCAAAGGCTGGAAACCGGAGTGACTGAACGGATCCACCTGAGCGATATCGAAGAACTGTGCCGGATCTACGATGCGCCCGAATATGTGGAGCCGCTGAAAGGGCTTGCGCAGCAGGCCAATGTGAAATCGTGGTGGCACGAATATGGAGACCTGATTCCGGCCGGGTTCAACGTGTACGTCGGGTTGGAGTCGGCGGCTGAGCGGATCACGATCTACCGGCCCGACATGGTGTCCGGCTTGTTCCAGACTCCGGAGTACGCGCGCACGCTGGACCACATCTACTTTCCGTACGAGTCGCCTACGGCCATCGAACGGCGGGTGCATCTTCGAATCAGGCGACAGTCGCTGATCACCAGGAAGCGCAAGCCCGCGACCACGCGCCTGGTTATCGACGAAGTCGCGCTGCAACGAGTGGTCGGTGGCCCGAAGGTCATGGCCGCCCAACTCCGGCACCTCGCGGCCATGCCGCCGAATGTGTCTGTGCGGATCCTGCCTGCCGCGGCGGGATTTCCCTTGGGCGTTTCGCCCGGCCCCTTCACGATCCTCGACTTCGCCGTGGACGATGACGGCGAGCCCGAGGAGCCGACTGTCGTCTATGTCGAGAGCTACACGGGCGCAATGTACTTCGAGCTGGATGGCACCGTCGACCAGTATCGTGCCGCGTTCGGCACCATCGAACGCGTAGCGTTGAACGAGGCCGACAGCAGAAACCTGCTGCGGCGGATGGCAAAGGAGTATTCAGCGTGAAAAATGAGCTGGCCCAAGCCGAATGGTTCAAAAGCAGCCGGAGCGCCGGGGGACAGGATTGCGTCGAGGTCGCATTCCTGGGCCGGGGTGGGGTCGGGGTCCGTGATTCCAAGGACCCCGGTGGGCCCGCATTGGTGTTCACCGGCGAGCAGTGGGATCGCTTTCTCGCCGGTGAGGTGTGGGAGCGGTAGCTACGCCGAGATGGACAGGCCCTCGAGGATGGCGGTGGGGGCGCTGCCGTCACTGTCGTTGCGGGTGGTGATGGTGAGCTGGACCAGGTACTGGCCCTTGTCGGAGTCGACGATGATGTAGCGGTTGTAGGCCCACAAGGTGAGGTTCTGGACCTCGTAGGTGCCGGTGATGGCGGCCGAGGGGAGGCCGTCGTAGTCCGCGGTGTCGGTGTCGATGTCCTTCCACGCGGGCAGCTGGCGGGCATCGTCGAAGGCGTGGGTGAGGAGTTCGGCGGGGTCGACGGCGGGGGTGAAGGTCGCCACCAGCAGGACCGCGTTGTCGGCCCAGCCGTCGACGGGCGGCTGGGTCCAGACGCCGAACGAGCCGGGGAACATCTGCGGCGGGACCTGCTGCCAGCCTTCGGGAACGCCGACGGTGACCTTCGGCGCGCCGGGGGCCGCGGGGTCGACCGGGGCGGCCTGGATCTGGGCGGAGGCCAGGTATTCGGCGATGGTGGTCAACGAAGCTCCTCGAGAGGGGGCGGCGGTGGACACCCGACATTCAACACGATGACAGCGAAGCGCAGGGCGACGACCGCGACGGGCCGCCCGGATCGTGCGATCCGAGCGGCCCGCCGCCGTGACTCACCGGCCGACGCGGTGCCGGGTCACCCGCGGAAGCGGCGCAGCCGCAGGCTGTTGCTGACCACGAACACGCTGGACAGCGCCATGGCGGCGCCGGCGAGCATCGGGTTCAGCAGGCCGGCGGCGGCCAGCGGGATGGCCGCCACGTTGTAGCCGAACGCCCAGAACAGGTTGCCCTTGATGGTGCGCAATGTGGCGCGGGACAACTTGATCGAGGTGGGTACCGCCCGCAGGTCGTCGCGGACCAGGGTGAGGTCGGCGGCCTGGATGGCGACATCGGTGCCGGTGCCCATGGCCAGGCCCAGATCGGCCTGGGCCAGGGCGGCCGCGTCATTGACGCCGTCGCCGACCATGGCGACCACCTTGCCCTCGTCCTGCAGCTTCTTCACCACGTCCAGCTTGTCGCTGGGCAGCACCTCGGCGATGACCTCCGCGATGCCGACCTGATCCGCCACGGTGCGGGCGGTCGCGGCATTGTCGCCGGTCAGCAGCACGGGGGTGAGCCCGAGCGCCTTCATCTCCGAGATCGCCTGCGCACTGGTCGGTTTCACCGCGTCGGCGATGACCAGCACGCCGCGCGCCTGCCCGTCCCAGGCCACCACGATGGCGGTCTGACCGGCCTGCTCGGCGCGAGTCTTGGCGTCCGCCAGGACGTCCGGCACCGTGATCGACCAGTCCGCCATCAGCTCGGTGCGCCCGATGACCACGGCCCGCTCGCCGACCAGACCCTGCACGCCCTTACCGCCGTGGCTGACGAACTGCTCCACCCGCTCGGTGTCGAGTCCGCGCTCGGCGGCACCGGCGACCACGGCCTTGGCGACCGGGTGCTCGGAGCCGTGCTCGACGGCCGCGGCCACCGACAGCAGCTCGTCGGCATCGACGCCGGACCCCGGAATCGCTTCCGCCAGCGCCATCTTGCCGGTGGTGACGGTGCCGGTCTTGTCCAGCACCACGGTGTCGATCCGCCGGGTCGACTCCAGCACCTGCGGGCCCTTGATCAGGATGCCCAGCTGCGCGCCGCGCCCGGTGCCGACCAGCAGCGCGGTGGGTGTGGCCAAGCCGAGGGCGCACGGGCAGGCGATGATCAGCACCGCGACGGCCGCGCCGAACGCGGTCGCCACCGCCGCGCCGGTGCCGAGCCAGAAGCCCAGCGCCGCCACCGCGATCGCGATGACGATCGGCACGAACACACCCGCCACCCGGTCGGCCAGCCGCTGCACCGGCGCCTTGCCGTTCTGCGCGTCCTCGACCAGCGAAGCCATCTGCGCCAGTTGGGTATCCGCGCCGACCCGGGTGGCGCGGACGGTCAGCAGACCGCCGGCGTTCACGGTCGCGCCCACCACCTGATCGCCCGGGCCCGCCTCGACCGGCACCGATTCACCGGTCAGCATGCTCATGTCGAGCGCCGAATTGCCGCTCACCACAACACCGTCGGTGGCGACCTTCTCGCCGGGACGGACCAGGAACTCCTCGCCGACCCACAGATCGCCGATGGGAATCCGGGTCTCGACGCCGCCGCGCAGCACCGACACGTCCTTCGCGCCCAGCTCCAGCAGCGCCCGCAGCGCGGACCCGGCCTTCTCCTTGGACCGCACCTCGAAATAGCGGCCCGCGAGAATGGCGGTGACCAGGGTGGCCGCCACCTCGAAGTACAGCGCCGAGGACGAATCGCCGCGCTCGATGACGAAACTGAACGGGTGCTTCATGCCGGGCATTCCGGCATTTCCCCAGAACAGGGCGTACACCGACCAGCTGAACGCCGCCAGCGTGCCCAGCGAGATCAGCGTGTCCATGGTGGCCGCGCCGTGCTTGGCGTTCACCCACGCGGCCCGGTGGAACTGGGACGCGCTCCACACCACGATGGGCGCGGTCAGGGTGAGCGAGAGCCATTGCCAGTTGGTGAACTGGAAGACCGGGAACATGCCCATGGCGACCACGGGGACCGCCAACGCGAGCGTCACCAGCAGCTTGTGCCGCAACAGATCCGCCGCCGACGGGGCCGAATCGGTCTCGGCCGCCTCGGTTTTCACCGGTTCGGTGTGGTGCACGGCCGCGGTGTAGCCGGTGTCGACGACCTTGGCGATCAGGTCATCGGCGGTCACCGAGTCGGGGAAGCTGACCTTCGCCTTCTCGGTCGCGTAATTGACCGACGCCGTGACGCCGTCCATCCGGTTGAGCTTCTTCTCGATCCGGGAAGCACAGGAGGCGCAGGTCATTCCACCGATATCGAGTTCGATCGAACGCTCGGGAGCTGGGGCGCTCATGAGTGACCTCCTCCGTGTGATGCGGGCGCGCCCGTAGCGGGTGCGGCGGTGGATGCGGTGCCGGTGAATTCCGCGGTATGGACCGCGCCGCCGTGCTGGAAGTCCAGGTACAGGCGGTACTCGCCGCCGCTGGGCGCTTGCGCGTGGAAGGCGACGTCGGGGCCGGGGGCGGTCGTGCCGACCTCGCCCTCGGGGTGGACGTGCAGGTAGGCCAGGTCCGTGGCCCGCAGGGCTACCAGGTGCGCGTAGGCGCCGAGGTAGGGCTGCAGGTCGGTCACCGGCTTGCCGTCCCGGGTGACGCTGAAGGTCAGTTCGCTGCCCGCGGTGGTCAGATCACCGGTGAGGGTGACCCGGTACCCGTCCACGTCGGCGGTCGTGGAGACCGGCGGCAGCGGCTTGTCGGTCACATTGCCCGCGACCGCGACCGTGCGGCTCAGGACCAGTTCGCCGGGCCCGCCGGCGGGGGAGAAGTCGGCGAACACCCGGTAGCTGCCGGGCGCGGCCCACTTCCAGTCCAGCGACCAGGTGCCGTCGGCGGCCCGGGTGGGATGCACGTGCCGGAACTGGCTCGCGTCCGAGCGGACCACAATCAGGTGCAGGTCCTTGTCGTGGAGGTTGTCGTACCGGGTGACGGTGCCCTGCGGTCCGGTGATCCGGAAGCGCAGCGCGCCTTGCTGATCGGGGGTGGCCGGGGCGCTGATCTCACCGAGGGTGTAGCCGGAGAGGCTGTCCTGCAGGCCGGTCGGCGCGGCGGTCTCGTGCTGAGAGTGGTCGGCGGCCTCGGCCGGGGCCGCGCCGGACCGGTCGCCCACCAGGGCGCCGATGCCGAGCGCGGCTCCGAACAAGACGACCAGTCCGCCACCGAAGGCGGCGAACTTCAGTCGATCGTTCACCTGGCCACCTCGTAACCCGCTTCGTCGACGGCGGCGATCACATCGGCGTCGCCGAGGTCGGCGGCCGACTCGATTGTGACCAGACCGCTGGCGAGATCCACGTCCACGCTGGTGACACCGTCGATCTTGCCGATCTCCTTCTGCACCGAACCGACGCAGTGGCCGCAGGTCATCCCGGTGACGGTGTAGGTGCTGGTGGCCATGGTGGTCTCCTTCGCTCGCTTCTCATACGGTGAGGGGGTATCCCCAACACCGAGAAACATACCCCCCATGGGTACCTGGCGCAAGCGGTTGATCCGAGAAATTCACTCGGGCCAGGCCAGTATGGCCAACGCGGCCACTCGGCGCAGCTCACCCTCGTTCGCGCCGTCCCGCGCGGCCTGGGACATGCCCTGCATGACGGCCCCGGTGTAGCGGGCCAGGGCCCGGGCATCGGTGTCGGCGGGCAGGCGTCCGGTGGCCACGTCCTCGCGGATCCGCCGCTCGAAGGCGTCGATATTGTCATTGCGCAGCTTCTGAAGCAGTTGCAGCACTTCATCATTGGTGGTGTTGGTACCCGCATGGATGACCAGGCAGCCGGGTGGCTGTCCGGGTCGGGCGTATTCGGCCGCGGCCTCCCGCAGGGTGCGCTCCGCGGCGGTGCGGGCGGTCGGCTCCTCGGCGAACGCGCGCGCCGCGAAGCCGCCGTAACTCATGCCGTAGGCGGTGAGGACCTCGTCGAACAGTTTCCGCTTGTCGCCGAACGCCGCGTACAGGCTGGGTGCTCCGATGCCGAGCGCCTTGGTCAGGTCGCTCACCGAGGTGGCCTCGTAGCCGCGTTGCCAGAACAGCCGCAGCGCCTGGTCGAGGGCGGCGTCGCGGTCGAACGAGCGGGGGCGACCCCGGGTGGTTGTGGCCATGTCAGCGATTTTATAACGACCGCTACACATGTGTTATCGTCGCTTTCTGTAACGGTCACTAAAGAATGTGGCCGTCGAACGAAGGACGAGGTCATGGGCGCACTTTCCGGCAAGACGGCACTGGTCACCGGCAGCGGACGGGGAATCGGGCGCGCCATCGCGCAGCGCCTCGGCCGCGACGGCGCGCGGGTCGGCGTCCACTACAACGGCAACGCGGCCGCCGCCAAGGAGACCGTCGCGAGCATCGAGGCCGCGGGCGGCCAGGCCTTCGCGTTCGCCGCCACCCTCGGCGTGCCCGGCGACGCCGAAGCACTGTGGACCGCCTTCGACGCCCACGCCGACGGCCTCGACATCCTGGTCAACAACGCCGGCACCGACGGCGTCCGGGAACCCATCGGGGGTACCTCGGAGGAGGCCTTCGACCGGGTCTTCGCCGTCAATACGAAATCCCCGTTCTTCGTCACCAAGCTGGGCCTGGACCGGCTGCGCGACGGCGGGCGCATCGTCAACGTCTCCACCGGGCTCACCCGCGGCGCCGGCATGCCGGAACTGCTCGCCTACACCATGACCAAGGGCGCGATCGACGCCTTCACCTCGGTGCTGGCCAAGGAGGTCGGTGCGCGCGACATCACCGTCAACGCGGTGGCGCCGGGCGTGGTGGACACCGACATGAACGCCGACTGGCTGCGCAACGACGCGGCCATGGCGGCGGTGTCGGCGAAGTCACCACTGAATCGCGTGGCCGAGCCCGCCGAGATCGCGGATATCGTCGCGTTCCTGGCCTCGGACGACAGCCGCTGGGTCACCGGCCAATGGATCGACGCCACGGGCGGTGCGCTGCTCTGAGCACCATTAGGCTTGGGCCGTGCTGTCAGTTGTGCCGAGCCCTGTGATCGTGCGTGCCCCTTCGAAGGTGAATCTGCACCTCGGGGTGGGTGACCTGCGTGAAGACGGGTACCACGACCTCACCACCGTCTTCCAAGCCCTTTCGCTCAGTGACGATCTGAAGATCGCGCCGGCCGCCGCCATGCGGGTCAAGGTGACCGGCGAGGGCGCCGACGAGGTCCCCACCGACCGCACCAACCTGGTCTGGCAGGCGGCGGTCCGGCTCGCCGATCAGGCGGGCCGGGCGCCGCTGGTGGAAATCGGGATCACCAAGGGGATTCCGGTGGCCGGTGGGATGGCAGGCGGCAGCGCGGACTGCGCCGCGGCCCTGGTCGGGTTGAACGACCTGTGGGAACTCGGCCTCAGCCGGGCCGAATTGTCCGATATCGCAGCCGAACTCGGCAGCGATGTCCCGTTCTCCCTGCACGGCGGCACCGCGCTCGGGCGGGGCCGCGGCGAGAAACTGCTCCCGGTGCTGTCCCGCAACACCTTTCACTGGGTGCTGGCCCTGGCCAAGGACGGCCTGTCCACCCCGGCCGTCTTCAAGGAACTCGACCGCCTCCGCGAGGCCGGTGACCCGCCGCGCCTCGGCAGCCCCGAGGACCTGCTCCAGGCCCTGGCCTCCGGCGACGCGACCCAGCTCGCCCCGCTGCTCGGCAATGACCTCCAGGCCGCCGCGCTCTCGCTGAAGCCCGACCTGCGCCGCACCCTGCGGGCCGGCGTCACCTCGGGAGCCCTGGCGGGCATCGTCTCGGGTTCCGGCCCGACCTGCGCCTTCCTGTGCGAGAGCGAAGAGGCCGCGGTCGCCGTCGCCGCCGAGCTCGCGGGCGCGGGCGTCGCCCGCAGTGTCCGCACCGCCCACGGCCCGGTCCCGGGCGCGCGCCGCATCGTGGGCGACAACTGATTTCGTGAGCTTCGGGGCAACTGGGCCGAGTCTCCGCGAACGCGACCGCCGGCCCGCCACGGCGGGTGAGTAGGCTCTTACGGTTCGTCAAAAGACCCGGAGAGGCGGGACAGTTCCGTGGCCAACCTGATCAACCTGGAAACCGTCAGTAAGAGCTTCGGCGTCAAGCCGCTGCTCGACAAGGTGTCCCTCGGGGTTCAGGAAGGGGAGCGGATCGGTGTCGTCGGTCTGAACGGCGGCGGCAAGACCACGCTGCTCGAGGTGCTGACGGGTCTCGAAGAGCCGGATTCGGGCCGGGTGAGCCGGGCCGGATTCCTGCGCATGGCGGTCGTCACCCAGCGCGGCGTCCTCCCCGAGGACGCGACGGTCGGCGATGTCGTGCTCGCGGGCCTGGCCGAGGATCAGCGCACCGACGGCGTCGCCGAGCACGAATGGGCGGCCAACCCCCGGATCCGTTCCGTGGTCGAGGGCATCGGCATCGCCGATCTCGGCATGGACACCCCGGTCGCCAACCTCTCCGGCGGTGAGCGCCGCCGCACCGCGCTGGCCGCCGCCCTGGTCCGTGAGCTGGACCTGCTGGTGCTCGACGAGCCCACCAACCACCTCGACGTCGAGGGCGTGCAGTGGCTGGCCGAGCATCTGCTCGCCCGCCGCAGCGCCCTGGTGGTCGTCACCCACGACCGCTGGTTCCTCGACACCGTCGCCACCCGTACCTGGGAGGTGCAGGGCGGCAAGGTGGAGACCTACGACGGCGGCTACAACGACTGGATCTTCGCCCGCGCCGAACGCGTTCGCCAGGCCGACGCCAGCGAGGCTCGCCGCCAGAACCTGGCCCGCAAGGAACTGGCCTGGCTGCGCCGTGGCGCGCCCGCCCGCACCTCCAAGCCGCGCTACCGGATCGAGGCCGCCGAGGCCCTGATCGCCAACGTCCCCGCCCCGCGCGACACCGTGGAACTGGCCTCCTTCGCGCGAAAGCGCCTGGGCCGCGTGGTGATCGAGCTCGAGGACGCCACCCTCGCCCTCCCGGACGGCCGGGAACTGGTGAAGGACCTGACCTGGCGGCTCGCGCCCGGCGAACGTGTCGGCCTGGTCGGCGTGAACGGCTCCGGCAAGACCAGCCTGCTGCGCGCGCTCGCGGGGGAGCGGGACCTGCAGTCCGGCAAGCGGATCCAGGGTCAGACCGTCAAGATCGGCTGGCTGCGCCAGGAACTCGACGACCTGCCGCTGGACATGCGTGTCCTGGAGGCGGTGCAGGACGTGGCGCAGCGAATGATGCTGGGCGACAAGGAGATCAGTGCCGGTCAGCTGGCCGAGCGACTCGGCTTCACCCCGGCCAAACAGCGCACCCCGGTGCGCGACCTGTCCGGTGGCGAGCGCCGCCGCCTGCAGCTCACCCGCATCCTGATGGCCGAGCCGAACGTGCTGTTGCTCGACGAGCCCACCAACGACCTCGACATCGACACCCTGCAGCAGCTCGAGGACATGCTCGACGGCTGGGCCGGAACCATGGTGGTCATCTCCCACGACCGCTACCTGATCGAGCGCATCTGCGACACCACCTGGGCGCTGTTCGGCGACGGCAAACTCACCAACCTGCCCGGCGGCATCGAGGAATACCTGCGCAAACGCGCCGCGCTGAGCGGCGGCCCGGCTACCCCGGCCCGCTCCGCCGCCCCGGCCGCCGCCGCGAATTCCACGGCCCCGGCCACGGATTCGGCCGCCTACCGCGCCGCCCGCAAGGAACTGGCCAAGCTGGAACGCGCGCTGGAGAAGCTCACCGACCGCGAGGAGAAGCTGCACGCGGCACTCGCCGAAGCGGCCACCGAGCCGGACAAGCTGGTGAAGCTGGGAGCCGAACTGAAGCAGGTGCAGGCCGAGAAGGAGACCACCGAGGAGCGCTGGCTGGAACTGGCCGAAGACGCCTGAGCTCCAACGGCAACGCCTGAGCTCCAACGACAATCGCCGTTCACCCTGGTGGTGGACGGCGATTGATTGTTTGCGAACGCGGTGGACATCCATCCGCGCTGTTCGAGAATCTATCCGTGCTGTTCGAGCACCTGCGGATCGAGTGAGGGAACCGGCAGGCAGGTGCGGACGAAACCCGCGCCGAACGAGGTCAATTCGACGGTGCGGTAGAGCACCTTGGTGCCGAAGCTCGCCCGCTTGAGCAGCCGCCGCACCTCCGGCATGGCCTCGAGCAGCTGGTACCGGTTGGGGTTGCCCAGCGCTTCGCGGGTCACGTCGAGCAGTCCGAGCCGGTCCAGATTGGCCAGGTACTCGTCGATCCGGTTCGGGTAGCGCAGGGCCGCGTCCTCGCCCAGCAGGTTGAAGACGCCCCGGTAGGAGCTGCGTCCGGTCTTCACCTCGACCGCGGGCTGCGGCCCGTCCAGGTACAGGTGCCGCACGATGCGCGCCTCGTCGGGCGCGAGTTCGCCCAGGATGCGCGAGTAGGCGGTGTGGTGGTGCGTGTCGTCCTCGGCGTGGAAGTCCGCGGACCGGCGCAGCAGTTCCGCGCCGCGGGCGCGCAGCAGCGCCGTGTGCCCGGAATCGGGTGCAGTGTCGAGGTCCTCGGGCACGGGCACGCCCAGCGCCTGCCGGACCGATTGCCGCACCTGCGCGCCGGCGTCGGAGAGGATCTCGCGCGGCGGCTGCCCGGCCATGCTGCCGCGCAGCACCACCGAGGTCACCCCGAGCGCGGTGTGCAGACTCCAGAAACTGGCCTCGACCGCCGCCGACATGGCCACCCGAACCACTCCCGTGGCGGCCCGCACCGGTCCGGCCGAACCCCGCCGCTCGCCCGAATCCACCGGCACCGGCAGCTGCGCCGGCTCGCGAACAGCGATGACGGTGGAAGGATCGGCGGGATCGTCCTCGCCAGAGGAGGATTCGGTCATATCCATGTGGTGGCGACTCCTGTTCCGAAGATCAGGAGGTGAGCGTAACCGGCGAAGAGCCCCAGCGCGCCACCATGGACGAACAAAAGCCATTCGTCCTGTTTGATGGCCGAACGCAGCATGTCCACGAACTCCGGCGGGGGCAGCGCCGACATTTGTTTGGCGATGTACTCCTGCACCTGCACGCCCTGTCGCACGTTGAACGCGGGGTCGGCGAAGGCGATCGGCGCGATGGTCATCGCCTCGGTGGTGAGGGTGTCCTGCAGGGTGTCGTACTCCCTGCTGCCCAGGGCGAACTTGACCACCGAGCGGGCCGGGCCGAGCGCGCGGTCGGCGGCCGGGCGCAGGGTGTCGGTGAGCATCTGCATGGTGCGGTCGGCGCGCGGGCCGTTGAGCAGCTCGTCGCCGATATTGGCGACGGTCATGATCTCGCTGGCCACCAGCGCCGCGTAGCCTTCGGTGATCTCGTCCTGCCGTTTGATCAGCAGGCCCTGCCGCCACGGGCACCACCACTTGGGATAGGCGGGCTCGAAGATCAGGTTGATGCCGATCCAGTTGACCACCCAGCCGATGATCACCCCGCCGACCGGCAGCACGACCAGCGACGACCAGTGCGTCCAGTGCAGGATGCCGACCAGCACCAGACCCATGGGCGCGCCGAAGTAGAAGCCGAAGTTCTGCATGAATCGGAGTTCCTTGGCGCCGAGCACCTGGAACACGGAATTCAGCATCTGCGGCCGCGCCTGGAAGTAGCGGATGGTCATGGACTTGACGTCCAGCAGCTGATCGATGTTCTTGCCGAGTTCATCGGTGAGTTCCCGGAGAATATCCGGCAACTGTTCCCGCACGCGGTTGTGGACCATCTCCCGCACACCTGTCGGCAGGTTGTACCAGAGCTGTGGATGTTCGCGTTTGAGGATGTCCTCGACAATGCCGCGAATCTGAAGATCGGCAATTTCAACAAAATGTTCAGCGAGCTTGTCCGGTTCCAGTTCGCGATAGAAATCCGCGACACTCCCGAGTTTCGCCAGTCCTTTGTCGACGGCGATGCTGGCCATCTTGTCGGCGCGCGACGGAACGATCCCCTGCCAGCCGATCCGCCCGTCGTACTGCAGCAGCGGCAGCACCTGAATCCGCTTGGGCAGCAAAGGAAACACCGCGGCCAAACCGGGCAGCCGGAATCCGTGGAACCGGATCGGCTTGAACAGCATGAGCACGCCGGTCCAGTTGGTGATATAGCCGATCACGCCCGTGAACAGCGGAATCGTGATCAATTCCAATAGGAGGGTCGGACGCACCCCGAAGACACTCTCTAGCACGCGACACCCTCCTGCCGACCCGCAACGCACCGCCTTAGGCGTTGACTACCCCATCGGCGGTTCGGACCTTACTGGCTATTCAGGAAGCGAGTCCAGCGGCGGAGTGTCTGGGTCGGAGATCTCGGTCACACTGCCCGGGCTCGATGTTCCTCTCTCTCGATGGGACCACGAGAATGGCGGAGACCACAGCCATATCGTCCTTTGATCGTTCGTGTTGGGGGTCATGTGCGTCGTTACTCGGCGGACGTGGACTGGGGTAACCTTCGTCTGGCTCATGGGTTCAACGTGCCCGCAGGTCCGTCGGGGGCAATAATCTGTGGACGATTGTGTTCACCTGGTGATATTCGGAGATGGACGTGGCGGAAGACAGGATCCCGGGGCAGGACGTGACCCGTCCGGGACCTCGTGCCGTGGAACGCAGTTCCGATGTGGAGCAACGGCAGATCAGCAACGAGGCCCGCCTGATCCGCGGGGTCTTCCGGGCCGCCGGGCTCGCGGCCGGCACCGCGGTGCGGGGGACCGAGTGGGCCGTCGGCACCAGCTTCGAGATCACCAAGCAGCTGACGCAGGCCGCGCTGGACGGCGAGTCCTCGGCCGACATCGCCGAGCGCACGGGGGCGGCGCTGCGGTCGATCGCGCGCAGCGCGCTCGGTGTCACCGAGGGCTCGGTGCGCGAGATCGTCAGCTACGTACCGACTCCCATGGGCGCGCCGCAGCAGGCCATCGCCAACGGCGGCGGTCTGGTCCGCTCGGGCACCACCGAGGATCTGCGCCGCCGCGGCGACGCGCTGCTGGCCCGCTCGGCCGACGTCTACTTCACCGAGGACGTGCACCCGGCCTACGACCGCATCCTCGATCAACTCGCCCCCGACGAGGCCCGGATCCTGCGCTTCATGGCGTTGCAGGGCCCGCAGCCGTCGGTCGACGTGCGCACCAATCGGCCGCTGGGCATCGGGTCGGAGCTGGTCGCGGGGGATCTCACCTCGGTTCCCGAGCAGTCCGGCGTCCGCTACCCGGACCGGGCGCGGCACTACCTGATCAATCTGAGCCGCCTCGGTCTCACCATGACCTCGGACGATCCGGTCGTTTTGTCGCGATACATGGTGCTGGAAGTGCAGCCCGTGGTCGAGCAGGCGCTGAAAAAGGCCGGGCGAGTCCCCAAGATCGTCCGAAAGAGCCTGCGCCTGACCGAATTCGGCGAGGACTTCTGCAACACCTGCTTCACCATCAACAACTGACTCGGTATCCGGCTGATAGCGATCCGGTACAAATCCGTGCCGATTTCCTCAGGTTTCCCGCACCTGATGGGATTGTGGAAGGTATGGATTCCGATGCCGTCGCGGCGATCAGCCGGCTGAAGTTCCGTTACCTGCGCGCGCTCGACACGAAGGCGTGGGAGGAGTTCGCCGACACCATGATTCCGGAGGCCACCGCTACCTACAGCGAGTACCTCCAGTTCGAGTCGCGCGACGCCTTCCTCGCCTTCATGCGCAATACGCTGGGCCCGCACGTCATCACCGAACACCGCTGCGACCACCCGGAAATCGACGTCGACGGCGACGAGGCGACCGGCACCTGGTACCTGGCCGACACCGTGCTCATCCCCGGCCACAACATGCTCCTCCGCGGCGCGGCGTTCTACACCGACAAATACGTGCGCTGCGAGGACGGGCAGTGGCGTATCGCGCACACCGGCTACGAACGCACCTACGAGGTCGTGCTCTCGCTCTCGGACCTGCCGAGTCTGCGCCTGACCTCCAGCCGTTGGGGCCTGATCGCCCGCGATCCCGCGGACACGCCCCGCGTCGAGCCCAGCTCGGACGGCTCCGGCACGCTGGGCTGAGCGCCCGCTCCGCCCGACGCCGACCGGAGTCCTATTCCGTTCCGGCGACCAGCAGTTCGAGGGTCAGCTTCGGCATCTCCTTGGCGATGTACTGCAACCGCCACTTGTCGCTGAAGAGGGCCAGGATCGCGCCGTCGGTCCGCGTGAAGACCTCGACGCCGCGCTGCCGGCTGAGCTCCTCGGCCGATTCGGCATCGGTGCGCCGCGCCAGCTGGAACGGCAGATGGTCGAGCTGGGTCTCGACATTGAACTCGGATTGCATTCGCGCCGTGACGACTTCGAACTGCATGGGACCGACCGCGGCCAGCACCGGCGACTGCTCACCGCGGGCGTCGTTGCGCAGCACCTGCACCACGCCCTCGGAGTCGAGCTGATCCATGGCCTTGCGGAACTGCTTGTACTTGTCCGCGGTCTTGGCGCGCAGCGAGGCGAAATGCTCGGGCGCGAAGGACGGGATCGGCGGGAACTCGACCTTCTTGTCCACGAAGAGCGTGTGCCCCGGGGCCAGCGCGGTCGCGTTGACCAATCCGACCACGTCGCCCGGGTAGGCGGTGTCGACGGTGGTGCGTTCGCGGCCGAAGACGGTCAGCGCGTACTTGGTGGCGAAGGGCCGTCCGGTCTGGGCGTGGGTCACCACCATGCCGCGCTCGAACTCGCCGGAGACGATGCGCATGAACGCCAGCCGGTCGCGGTGCGCGGTGTCCATGCCCGCCTGCACCTTGAAGATGACGGCGCTGAACGGCGCGGTGGTATCACGCGGCTCGCCCTTGATGTCGGTGCGCCCGCGCGGCGGCGGCGCGAGCTCGACCAGGGTCTCGAGCAGTTGGCGCACACCGAAATTCAGCATGGCGGAGGCGTAGATGACCGGCGAGGTGTGCCCGGCCAGGAACAGTTCCTGATCGTGGTCCTGCCCGGCCGCCGAGAGCAGTTCGCTCTCCTCGGCGGCCGTGGTCCAGGCATCGCCCTCACGCTCGGCTGCCTGCTCGGGGGTGTAGCTCTCCTCCGGGGCGATGGTCGCGCCACCGGCGGTGCGGGTGAAGTGGATGTACTCGGTGGCCGCGCCCTCCTCGCCGCGGCGCAGCAGGCCGCGGAAGTCGCCGGCGATGCCGACCGGGAGGAACAACGGGGTGGGGGTCAGGCCGATGCGGTCGACGATCTCGTCGAGCAGCTCCAGCGGCGCCTGGCCCGGGCGGTCCCACTTGTTGATGACGGTGATGACCGGGATGCCACGGTCGCGCGCCACCTGGAAGAGCTTGAGCGTCTGCGGTTCCAGGCCCTTGGCGGCGTCGATCAGCATGACCGCGGCGTCGACCGCGGTGAGCACGCGGTAGGTGTCCTCCGAGAAGTCGGAGTGGCCGGGGGTGTCCACCAGGTTGATGACGCACTCGCCGTACTCGAACTGCAGGGCCGTGGAGCTGACGGAGATACCGCGCGCCTTCTCCATCTCCATCCAGTCGGAGACGGTGGACTTGCGGCCCGCCTTGCCGTGGATGGCGCCCGCCTCGGAGATCACCTTGGCGTGCAGGGCCAGCGCCTCGGTCAGCGTGGACTTACCCGCGTCCGGGTGGGAGATCACCGCGAAGGTGCGCCGCCGCGCCGCCTCACCGGCCAGCCGACCGGCGGTAGCTGAGGTCGCGCTGGCAGTCGGGGAACTCACGGGGGGACTCCTTATGTGCGGACGAGGCAACCGAACCAGGGTACGCGACCGGCCCCCCGCCCCGACCGGCCGGTCCGGCCCGATGTGGCCCTCGAACCGGAGGTCAGTCCGGGTCCGGGGCGAGATGCCGGGCCACGGCCCGTCCGACCAGCGCCTCGATATCGATGCCCGGCGCGATCGCCTCGATACTGCGGTTGGCGACCACCACCGCGATGCCGTGCAGCTGGGTCCACAGGCCGAGGGCCTGTTCGCCGGCCCGCTCGTCCGCGCCGGGGTCCGCGCAGTCGGCGACCAGCTGCCGCCAGCGGGCGAACAGGGGCAATGACCAGGTAACCCGCAGGTTCCCGCCCGCGCCCTCGAGCAGGTCGTGGCGGAACATCAGGGTGAACATCTCCGGCCGCGCGGTGGCGAAGCGGATATAGGCCAGGCAGCTCCGGCGTACGCGTTCCTCGGGCGTATCCCCGCCCACCGCATCGATTTCCGCCCGCAGGTCCGCGTAGCCGCGGGCGGCGACGGCCGCCAGCAGCGCGTTGTGGGTGGGGAAGTGCCGCCGGGGCGCGCCGTGTGACACCCCCGCCTCGCGGGCGATCGCCCGCAGCCCGAGTTCGGCCGCGCCGACCTCCTCGAGCATGGCGACTCCGGCGGTGACGAGTCGTTCGCGCAGGGGCTCGGCGGTGGTCATATGTCACATTCTCCAGCATTCGTAGACAGTGTCTACTCGTATCCGGTAGAAAAGTATGAGTAGACAATGTCTACGAATTGGTCGAAACGGCGAGAGTTGGGTGGACTCCATGTGGTACTGGCTCCTCAAGCACATCCTGGTGGGGCCGGTGCTGCGGCTGCTCGGGCGCCCGAAGATCGAAGGGCTGCACCATGTTCCGAAGGACGGGCCGCTGATCATCGCCGCCAACCATCTGGCCGTGGTGGATTCGCTCTACCTGTGCCTGGTGCTGCGCCGCCGGGTCACCTTCATCGCCAAGCAGGAGTACTTCACCGAGGGCGGGTTCCGCGGTCGCCTCAATCGCTTCGTCATGAACGCCACCGGTCAGGTTCCGGTGGACCGCACCGGCGGCAGCGCGGGCTCGGATTCGCTCGCCGCTGCGGTGCGGGTGCTGGAGTCGGGCGGTATCTGGGGCATTCACCCGGAGGGCACGCGTTCGCCCGACGGCCGCGTCTACCGCGGCCGCACCGGCGTGATTCGGGTGGCCATGCAGACCGGCGCCCCGGTGATCCCGGTGGTGCTGTCGGGCACCGATCGGGTGAATCCGCGCGAGGGCCGCTTCCTGCGCCCGGCCAAGGTCGGTATCTCCTTCGGCCACCCGCGCTATTTCCTGCCCGCCGACCAGCGGGCCGTGCGCCGCGCCACCGACGAGCTCATGGCCGACATCGTCAGCCGCTCGGGCCGCCCGTATGTCGATTGCTACGCAACCACTTTCAAGCGGCAGGCCGCCTGAGACGACGACGGCCGGTTATCCGGGATCCGATCGGGACCCGAATAACCGGCCGTTGTGCTGGGCGTCTCAGCTCACGCGCGCGTTCGCGCTGGAGCCGGTGATGCCGAGGGACTGGAGCAGGCCGGCGGCGCTGCCCGTGTCGAGGCCGGAGTTCTCGGCCGCGGCGGAGACGGTGATGTCGACCGGGCCGACGGTGGTGGACTGACCGGCGCCGTTGAAGGTGACCGTGATGTGGTGCGTGCCCGCCGACGCCGGGGTCCAGTTGATGGCGGCCGTGGTGGCGGTGCCGGTCGCCGGGGTCGCGGTGCCGACGGAGACCGTGTTCGACCCGGTGGTGTCGAAGACGTTCGCGCTGACGCTGGGCGAGCCGGTGACGATGGTGATGGTGTACGTCTTGCCCACCGTGTAGCCGCTACCCGACACGGTCAGACCGTTGACGGTGGTGTCCGCGGCGGCGAACGGAGCGGCGACGGCGACGGTTGCGGAGATGGCAGCGAGGCCCGCGACGCTGAGGCCGGCCTTGCGGATGTTCTTCATAGATCTCTGTTCCTCACTCGGGAGGCACGCTGATCAGCGTGCCGATCAAACTGCCTAGCATTGGAAAGGAATCCCCGTCCCCGAAACCGGGATAATCGCCTGCTGACGGTGCGGACCGTCAGCTGACCGAAGCGCCGATGCCGTTGGAGTTGGCGGCGGAGCCGGTGCCCAGCGACTTGATGATCGAATCGAAGCCGCCGCCGCCCGTCGAGGGAGTGGTCGTCTTCGGCGGGGTGGTGGTGGTCGGCGGCGGGGTGGGGGTGCCCGGGCCGCAGTCGTTGTTGGTGGCCGAGGCGATCGGCGCGGTGAGCGCGATGGCGGCGGAGACTGCGGCGATGCCCGCGGCGCTGAAGCCGACCCGGCGGATGTTCTTCATCAAGCGTTTTCCTAACTTGGCAGACAAGCTCCTCGGCGTGCCCTCGAATGACCCGGGACCGGGTAGGAATGGGTTCGAGGGGTGGGCCGAGTGATGCGAAATACTAGTGTGTCAAATTGCCGGATACAAGGGTGGAAATCGCTGCCGCCGAGGGGGTGCGGCAAGGGCCTTCCGGCAGCGTGTTAGAGTCTTCAGGTTGTCTCGGCGAGGGTGTGGCACCTAGCTGCCCACCGTGATCGACGCGGCTCGGCCTATTCGGCCGTCCACGTTGGTCTTCGCCGACGAGCAGACCAACCACTTTGCCAGGGCGGCCCACGTCGCCTGGCGACACGCTGACATTACAGCCGGACGAGCCGTAGGGAGTAGACAGTCATGTCCGACGCCAACCTTCTCGAAGCCACCGTACGCACCGAGTTCGGCAAGGGTGCTGCCCGCCGTACCCGCCGCGACGGCAATGTCCCCGCCGTCCTGTACGGCCACAACGAGGAGCCGCAGCACCTGGCCGTGAGCGCCCGGGCGTTCGCCGCCATCCTGCGTGAGCACGGCACCAACGCCGTCCTGAACCTGGACATCAACGGCAAGAAGCAGCTGGCGCTGACCAAGTCGGTCGTCGTCCACCCGATCCGTCGCTACATCGAGCACGCCGACCTGCTGATCGTGCGTCGTGGCGAGAAGGTCACCGCCGACGTGAACGTCGCCCTGGTCGGCGACGCCGCCTCCGGCACCCTGGTCACCCAGGACGCCACCACCCTCTCCATCGAGGCCGAGGCCCTGCACATCCCCGAGTCCATCGAGGTCTCGATCGAGGGCGCCGAGGCCGGCACCCAGATCCTGGCCGGCGGCATCGAGCTGCCGAAGGGCGTCACCCTCGCCGGTGACCCGGAGGCCCTGATCGTCAACATCATCGCCGCCCCGGCCGCCGCCGTGGAAGAGACCGAAGAAGCCGCCACCGAAGAGGCCGCCGCGGAGTAACTCCCTACTCCCGCAACGGTTCTCGATGACCGAGGCAACAGCCGGGCCCGCGCTCGTGGTCGGTCTGGGTAATCCCGGATCCGAGTACGAGCGCACCCGGCACAATGTCGGTTTCATGGTCGCCGATCTGCTCGCGGAGCGGGTCGGCGGTCGTTTCACCGTGCACAAGAAGTCCGGCGCGGATCTGCTTGAGGCCCGCCTGGACGGGCGGAAGGTGCTGCTGGCCAAGCCGCGCACCTACATGAACCTGTCCGGGCGGCCCGTCGCGGCGCTGGCCAAATTCTTCTCCGTACCCGCCACCGAGGTGATCGTCGTCCACGACGAACTCGACCTCCCCTTCGGCCAGATCCGCCTCAAGCGCGGCGGCGGCGAGGGCGGGCACAACGGGCTGCGATCGATCTCGCAGGCCCTCACCACCAAGGACTATCTGCGCGTCCGCTTCGGCATCGGCCGTCCGCCGGGCCGGCAGGATCCCGCGGATTACGTGCTGAAGCCGTTCTCCGCGCCGGAGCGCAAAGAGGTTCCGGTGATCGTCGAGCAGACCGCGGACGCGGTCGAGCTGCTGCTGCGCGTGGGTCTGGAGACCGCGCAGAACCAGCTGCACTGAGCGGTCGCTGCTGTACCGAGCATCAACTACGTTGCGCCCCGGGGTAATTCGAGCCCCGGGGCGCTTCGCGTCTCAGGGCACGCTGGTGGCCGTCGCCGAGCGGCGCAGCTTGCCGGAGGAGGTCTTGGGCAGCGCGCCGGGGCCCAGCACGGTCACACTGCGGGGGCGCACCCCCACCTCCGTGAACACCGCGTGCACGATGTCGTGCTCGATGCGGTGTACCTCCGCCGGATCCTGGTGATCGTTGGATTCCACCACCACCGCGAAACTCTCGCGCTTCTGGCCCGCGTCGAGCCGCACCGCCACCGCGTTGCCGGGCCGAACTCCCTTGACGCGCAAGGCCGCTCGCTCGATATCGGTGGGATAGATATTGCGGCCGGCCATGATGATGACGTCCTTGATCCGGCCGCAGACGACGATGTAGCCCTCCTCGGTGAAGTAGCCGACATCGCCGGTGTCGAGCCAGCCCTCGGCGTCCTGTGCGGGGCGGAAGCCTTCGACGGTGACATAGCCGGAAGTCACCGCGGGCCCGCGCAATTCGATGACGCCGACACTGCGGGCGGGCAGCGGCTGACGCTCGGCGTCGACCACCCGGCCCTCGAGATTGTCGACCAGGTAGCCCAGGGTGGGCAGGCGGCGCACGCCCCCGTGATGGTGTTCCGAATCGCGGACCGGCACCGCCTTGCCGAGCGCCTCGAGCAGATCGGCGTCGACGACATCGAGGATCTGGCCGAGCCCCGGATCCGGGATCGAGACGGCCAGGGTGGTCTCGGCCATGCCGTAGACCGGGGTGAGGGCCGCGGGGTTGAGGCCGAAGCGCTGTCCGGCCGCGGCGAGCGCCTCCATGGTGTCGGCGTCGACGGGTTCCGCGCCGTTCCACATGTAGCGCACGCTGCTCAGGTCCAGCGAGCCCTCGTCGGCGTTGCGTAATCGCCGGGCCAGCAGCGAGTACGCGAAATTCGGTGCGGCGGTGACTGTTCCGCGATATTTGGAGATCAGCTCGGCCCACAGGATGGGCCGGGCCAGGAAGTCCAGCGGGGTCACACACACCACTTCGGCGCCGAACTGCATGGGCACGCTGAGGAATCCGACCATCCCCATGTCGTGGAACAACGGCAGCCAGCTGATCATCACGTCGTCGTCGAGCTGGAACTTCACCCGATCGAACATGGCGTAGGCGTTGACGAAGAAATTGCCGTGCGTGATCCGCACGGCCTTCGGCGAGCCGGTCGACCCGGAGGTCAACTGCTGCAGCGCGATATCGTCCTCGCCGGTGGGCACCGGGTCGATGAGGTCGCCCGTGCGCATGGAGTCCAGGGTCACCACGGTGATACCGCGTTCGCGCAGTAGCGGTTCCGCGATCTCGAAGGGTGCGCCCAGGATGACCGCCCGCGCCTCGATCATGCCCAGCACCGTCTCGGTGTCGTGGGCCCACACCTCCAGATCGGTGCGCGGCGTGGGCTGATGGAGCATGGTGAGCGAGGCGCCACGCATCCACGCCGCCTGGCAGGCGGGCGCGATGTCGACCGGCATCCCGGCCAGCACGCCCACGGCGTCGCCGGGGCCGATGCCGGCGGCCGCCAGCCCGCCCGCCATACGACGGGCGATGTCATGGATCTCGGCCCATGTCTGACGCAGCGGTGCGTCGGGCTCTCCGGTCACCAGTCCGCGCTGGGAAACGCGGGCGGTGGCATACATTTCGTCGGTGAAGCGGCTCACGCAGAACACTCCTCGAATGCCGGACCAGCATTCAAATATCCCGCGTTCGAGGCGCGCTGTTAACCGTTTTCGGGTGATCCGGTCTGGTATGTGAGGGTTCTGAGGATCTACCCGAGAGCCCGTACGGCTCCGGCGAAGCGGTCCAGATCCTCGAAGCTCACGAAGCAGTGCGGGGAGGCCCGAACCACCGAGTTCAGTTCTCGCGCCGACATATCCAGCAAGGTGGAGCTGCGGTGGCTGACCGTGACGGTGATCGACTCCGCGGCCAGCCGGTCGCGCACCCGGACCGGTTCCAGTCCGTCCAGGGTGAATGACACGATGCCCGCGTGCTGGATGCCCCGGTCGCGCACCTCCACGCCGGGAATCTCGGCCAGCGCTTTGCGCAGGTACTCGGCGCGCTCGGCGATGGCGGCGTAGACGGCGGCCGGGCCGAGGTCGAGCAGGTACCGCACGGCCGCGCCCAGGCCCAGCCGGGCGGCGACGGAATGCTCCCAGAACTCGAAGCGCCCGGCGTCGGGGAAGAGCACGTAGTCGTCCGGGGCGGTCCATTCGGCGCTGTGCAGGTCGAGGCGGCCGGGTTCCAAGCTCCGCGCCAGTTCTGGACGCACGTACAGGAACCCGGTGCCACGCGGGCCGCGCAGCCATTTGCGGCCGGTGGCGGACAGTGCGTCCACATCCAGGGCCGCGACGTCGAGGGGCAGCTGACCGGCCGACTGGCAGGCGTCCAGCAGCACCAGCGCGCCGGACCGGTGCGCGATGCGGGTGGCCTCGGCGACCGGGTTCACCAGGCCGCCGTTGGTTGGAACGTGAACCAGCGACACCAGTTTCACGCGTTCGTCCATCATGGCGGTGAGCGCGTCCAGGTCGAGTTGGCCGCTGCTGTCGCTGGGGATGGCCTCGACGACCGCGCCGGTCTGCCGGGAGCGCTGCAGGGCGGCGATGGCATTGCTGCCGTAGTCCACGCCGGAGATCAGGATGCGGTCGCCGGGGGCCAGCGGGACCGAATAGAAGAAGTCGCTCCAGGAGCGGCTGGCGCTGTCGCTGAGGGCCAGGGCGGCGGGGTCGGCGTTGATCAGTTCGCTGATCGCTGTTTTGACGGCGTACAGGTCATCGATGCGCTCGTTGGCCGCGCGGTAGCCACCGATCTCCGCTTCGCGGCGCAGGTGGGCGATGGTGGCGTCGACGACGGCCTGCGGGGGCAGCGAGGAGCCCGCACTGTCGAGAAATACCTGATTTTCACATCCGGGCGTATCGGCCCGCAATCCAGCCATATCCAGCATGGAATCGACCATATAGCTTGCCGCGTTCTTCATTTCGTCAGATTTCTTGTCACAGTCGCTCGCTACTCTGGTTTGGGTCGTCGTTCCGATCCCCAGCGGCGACCGCATCAGACGGAGGTTGGCAATGGCTGTCACAGCGTCACCCGCCGATGTGCTGCGCAGTGGCCTGGATGTCTCGGAACCCGGCGGCGAATTCACCTCACGCGCCGCCGCTGAGGCGTATGTCGGAAAAGTCTGTTTCAAACAGGGCCCACCGCTGCTCATCGGCGCCGAACTGGAGTGGCTCACCGCGCAAGGTGAACTTTCGGCGACGAACTCGCGTCCGGACCTCACGGTCCTCGCGGACGCCCTCGGGCCGTATGCGCCGCGGTCCATTTCTCCCGATTCCCCGGCCGATCCGCTGCCGGGCGGCAGCCGGGTCACCCTCGAACCCGGCGGTCAGATCGAACTGTCCAGCGCCCCGTTCGGCACCGCCGCCGAACTGTGCGAGCGCTTGCGGGCAGACACGACCAGCTTGCGGGAGCTGCTCGAATCCCGCGGTATCCGAACCATTTCCGGCGCCGCCGACGCGGTCCGGCTGCCCCTGCGCGTCCTGCGGCTGCCGCGCTACCGGGCCATGGAGGAGTCCTTCGCCGGTCTGGGCCCGTTCGGGGCGCTCATGATGTGCAATACCGCCGCCACCCAGGTCAGCGTGGACGCGGGCGCGGACCCCGCCGAGATCGCCGCCCGCTGGCGGGCGCTGTACGCCGTGGGCCCGGCCCTGCTGGCGGCCTTCGCCTGCTCACCGGGCCTGCACACCGCCCCGCCGGGGGCGTGGGCCTCGCAGCGCATGCGGGCCTGGCAGCGGCTCGATCAGCTCCGTACACGGCCGCCCGTGCACGACTGGGCCGATCCCATCACCGGCTACGCGCGCTGGGCGCTGGACGTGCCCCTGCTGTGCGTGCGCCCCGGTTCCACCAACAGCACCTCTGGTTCTGCCAACGGCACTTCTGGCCCCGCCGACGACACCTCTGGTTCCGCCGGAACAGAGGCCGACTGGTGCGCGCCGCCGGGGGCCACTTTCGCGGACTGGTTGTGCGGAGCGCTCGACGACGAGATCGGCCGCCGCCCGGACCGGTCGGATCTGGACTATCACCTCACCACCCTGTTCCCGCCGGTCCGCGCGGCCGGTCACCTCGAGGTCCGCTATATCGACGCGCAGCCCGGGGACGGCTGGACGGTTCCGGTCCACGCCATCGGCGCGCTGCTGTCCTCGGCCGAGACCGTCAAGGAGGCAACGGCTCTGGCGGACCCGACGGCGAGCGCCTGGTCGGAGTCCGCGCGCCGTGGTCTGGCCGATCCCGAGTTGCGTGCCACCGCCGTCGCGCTGCTGGAGATGGCAACCGCGCACGCCGAGACCCCCGAAGCCGCCGGGGAATTGGCCGCGGCGGCGATTCGATGTCGCCGCGGTGACATTCCCACCGCGGCCGAGTTCGGAGCCGGGGCATGACATCCGAACCCGGCGGTTTCGTACCGGGCCCGCGAACCGATCTCCGCGGACGGCCATCGACCCGGAGGCGCCGTCGCCGGGTGCGGCGGCACTCGCTGTCCCACCTGGGTCGGGCGGGAAGTGCGTCGTGCGAGGCGGCCGGTGCTGGCTGCCACGCGGGCCATTCGGCGTCGGTCCGCATCCTCGAGCGTCCGGCCGCCACTCGCCGGGCGCACTCTGCCCGGCCCGCGGCGAAGGCCCGCCCGGCGCGCCGCAATCTCGAATCGGGAGTTTTCTCATGACTGTTCAGCATCTGCCCGGGTCGGACCGCGCCGAGACCGAGGCCCTGCGCGGGCGGATCGCCGAGTCGCTCGAACGGGCCCGGCGGCGGACCATCGGGTTGACCGAGTGCCTCGACGAGGCCGAGCTGGTGGCGCAGCATTCGCGGTTGATGAGCCCGCTGGTGTGGGATCTCGCGCATATCGGCAACCAGGAAGAGCTGTGGCTGGTGCGCGATGTGGGCGGGCGCGAACCGGTGCGGCAGGACATCGACCACCTCTACGACGCGTTCAAACACGCCCGCGTGGATCGGCCCGCCTTGCCGTTGCTGGATCCGGCACAGGCCCGCGACTATGTCGGCACCGTGCGCGACAAGGTGTGGGATGTGCTGGACCGCAGCCCATTACGAGGCCCGGATCTGGTGCGGGACGGGTTCGCCTTCGGCATGATCGCCCAGCACGAGCAGCAGCACGACGAGACCATGCTGGCCACCCACCAGCTGCGGACCGGTGAGGCGGTGCTGTCCGCGCCGCCGACCCCCGCCGCACGGGTGGCGGTCACCGGTGAAGTCGTGGTTCCCGCAGGCGAATTCACCATGGGAACCGACACCGACCCCTGGGCGCTGGACAACGAACGGCCCGCGCACCCGGTCCACGTCGACGGCTTCGCCATCGACGCCGCGCCGATCACCAATGAGCAGTACCTCGCCTTCGTCGACGACGGCGGATACGAGCGGCCGGAACTGTGGTCCGAGCGCGGCTGGGCGCATCGGGTGGAGGCCGGGCTGACCGCGCCGCAGTTCTGGGAGCAGGACGGCGGCGGGCGCTGGTGGCGGCGGGTTTTCGGCGTCATGCAGCCGCTGCGCGCGCATCAGCCGGTGGTGCACGTGTGCTGGTTCGAGGCCGAGGCGTACGCCCGCTGGGCCGGTAAGCGCCTGCCCACCGAGGCGGAATGGGAGAAGGCCGCGCGCTTCGATGCGAGCACCGGGCGTTCCCGCCGATTCCCCTGGGGCGATGGCGATCCCACCGAGGCGCTCGCGAATCTCGGTCAGCACCACCTGGAACCGGCCGATATCGGGGCCTATCCGGACGGCGCGTCGCCGGCCGGGGTCCATCAGCTGATCGGCGACGTATGGGAGTGGACGTCCTCGGGTTTCGAGGCGTACCCGGGTTTCCGGGCGTTCCCGTACCGCGAATACTCCGAGGTCTTCTTCGGCGGCGACTACAAGGTGTTGCGCGGCGGCTCCTTCGGCGCGGACCAGGTCGCCTGCCGCGGCACCTTCCGCAACTGGGACCACCCCATCCGCCGTCAGATCTTCTCCGGTTTCCGGCTGGCCCGAGACCTGCGATCGGACGCGCGCTGATGTGCCGTCACCTGGCGTATCTGGGCCCGCCGACCCCGGTCGGCGCGCTGCTCACCCAGGGCCCGCACTCGCTGCGCACCCAGTCCTGGGCGCCGCGTGAGATGCGCGGTGGCGGGATCATCAATGCCGACGGTTTCGGCGTCGCCTGGTGGCACCACCCCGACGCGGCGGCGCTCGACCACGGCCCCGGCGTCGTCTGGCACGGTGGCGCGACCGGCGATCCGGCGGAGAACCCGCCGCCGATCGATCCGGTGGTCAGCCGCTACCGCAATCCCGTACCGATGTGGACCGATCCGGCCGTGGACGAGGTGCTGCCGCAGATCCGCTCGACGGCGGTGCTGGCCGCGATCCGTTCCGCGACCGTGGGCATGCCCGTGGAGCGGGCGGCCTGCGCGCCGTTCGTCCACGGTCGCTGGGCCTTCAGCCACAACGGGGCGATTCCCGACTGGCGTGCCGTGCTGACCGCCGTAGCCGCCGAATTCGGTTCGGGGTCACTGCTCGACGCCGAGGCGCTGACGGATTCCGGTGTGCTCTGGGTGATCCTGCGCCACCTGCTCGAGGACGGCGCGGAACCGGGTGCGGTGTTGCGGCGGGTGATGGCCGCGGTGCTGAAGCGATCGCCGCGGGCGCGTTTGAACCTGCTGCTGGCGAACGGGTCCGGAGTGTGGGCGACGACGTGGCATCACTCGTTGTCGCTGCTGCCGGGCGATGGGTTCGTGGTGGTGTCGTCGGAACCGTTCGACGACGATCCACGCTGGCGGGCGATCGAGGATCGGCGGCTGGTGCGGGCACGGGTCGGCGAAATGGCGGTGGAACCACTGGAAATCGAGATCGGAAGGGCTGGTTCATGACTGCGGCTACGGTGGAAATCCATCTGACGGACGAGGATTTGACGACCGCGTTGCGCGAGGACGTGCGGCGCGGCCTGACGGCGGAGGCGAAGTGGCTGCCGCCCAAATGGTTCTACGACGCGCGCGGCAGCGAGCTGTTCGAGAAGATCACCGAACTGCCGGAGTACTACCCGACCCGCACCGAGCGGGCGCTGCTGGAACGGGTGGTCGGGGAGATCGCGCGGATCGCCGGGGCCGAGGTGCTGGTCGAACTCGGCGCGGGTTCGGCGGCCAAGACCCGGCTGCTGCTGAACGCGCTCTCCGCAGCGGGGCCGTTGAAGAGCTATGTGCCCCAGGATGTCTCGGTCACGGCGCTGCGTATGGCCGCGGACGAGGTGGCGGCGGAGTTCCCGGGCCTGGCCGTGCACGGCGTGGTCAGCGACTTCACCAACACCCTGGACAATCTGCCCGGCGGCGGTCGGCGCATGGTCGCCTTTCTGGGCGGCACCATCGGCAATCTGGTTCCGGCCGAGCGCGCCGAATTCCTGGCGGGTATCCGGGATGTGCTCGAACCCGGCGAGCAGCTGCTGCTCGGGGCGGGCCTGGTCATCGATCCGGCGGTGCTGGTCCCCGCCTACGACGATGCCGCCGGTGTCACCGCGGAATTCAATCGCAATGTGCTGCAGGTCCTCAACGCCCGCCTGGGTGCGGACTTCGTGCCGGACAAGTTCGCGCACATCGCCTGCTGGGACGCCGAGAACGAGTGGATCGAGATGCGGCTCGAGGCCGCCGAGGCCATGACCGTCCGTATTCCCGAACTCGACCTCACCGTCGATTTCGCGGCGGGCGAGCAGCTGCGCACCGAGATCTCCGCGAAGTTCCGCCGCGAGGTGCTCGAAAGCGAGCTGGACACCGCCGGTTTCAGCGCCGAGCATCTCTGGACCGACCCGGACCAGCGGTTCGCCCTGGTGCTCGCCGAACGCCGGTAGACGCGGCTACTTCTGCGCCATCACGGCCGCCAGCCATTCGATGAGCGGCCGCAACTGCTCCCACGCCGCCCGGACCTCCCGGGCGGCGCGCGGGGTGGTCAGCCACTTCGGGGCGCCGAAATCCCTTCCGGCGGTGAGGGATTTGTGCCGCAGCAACTCGATGCGCGGATGGTCGATGTCGTAGCCCTTGGGCTTGGTGGCCAGCTTGTCCCCGCCGATGGCGTAGCCGTCCGCGATCAGCCGGGCGATCAGCGCCTCCAGTTCCGCGCCGCGCACCTCGTCATCGATGGCGGCGCGCAGCGCGGTGAGCTGGGCGGCCTCGGCGGCGTACATGCCGCCGGCCACCCGCAGCCCGCCCGCGCCGATCTGCACGTACCAGCCGGAGTACTGCGCGCTGTAGACGACCGCGCCCTGATGGTTCTTGTACGGCGACTTGTCCTTGGCGAAGCGCACGTCGCGGTAGGGACGGAAGATCTTGGCGGTGCCGAAGTCGGGTTCCAGCTCGGCGACCAGGGCCTTCATCGGATCCCGGACCGACTCTTCCCACACGGTCTTGTGGGCGGTCCAGAAGGCCTTGGAATTATCGGCTTCCAAGTCCTCGTAGAAGTCGAGTCCGGCGAGCGGGAATCCCGTGAACGCGGTCATGGATCGAGTGTCCGTGATGCGCCGCAGCCGCGTGCGACCGCCCTAGTCCTCGAGCTCCTCGACGATGTCCATGGCGGCGACCTCCGCGGGCCGGTTGTCCTCGATTCCGAATTCCTCGCGCTGACGGCGGCGGGTCCACTCCTGGTCGAGTTCGTCGCTGATGCCGAGGCGGCCGTCGTCGTCGTTCTCGCGATTGCGGATGACCAGGTCGGAGGGCGGGTCGGCGATGTAGCGCTGGTACTCGCGGATCTCGTCTTCCTGGTCGTCGTCGCCGAGGTCGTAGTCGAGGTTGTCGACATCGCTGTCGTAGACCTGATCGGTGTCGAAGACCTCGTCCATCAGCCGGGCGTCGTCCTCGTCGGGCCGGTCGGCCATGCGGCACCACCTCTCCGCGCTGTCAGCGCACCAGTAGCAAACCGTACGTCCGACCCAACGCTACCGCCTGCCAGCCGAAACGAACACGCTTGTCGACCCCATTTCACACAGAAGCGCCCCTCCCGCGAACAGGAGGGGCGCTCGGTTGGTGCTGGTCGGGGATGTGGCCCCGTCGTCTGTCAGGCGTTCCCGTTGAAAAGGCCGGTGACCGAGCCGTTCTCGAAGACCTCGCGGATCGTCTGCGCCAGCAGCGGCGCGATCGACAGCACGGTCAGGGTCGGGAACTTCTTGGCCTCGTCGATCGGCAGCGTATTGGTGACCACGACCTCCTTGGCCCCGCAGTTGGCGAGACGCTCGGCGGCCGGGTCGGACAGGATGCCGTGGGTGGCGGCGATGACCACGTCGCCCGCGCCGGCGGCCTTGAGCACCTTGACCGCGCCGGCGATGGTGCCGCCGGTGTCGATCATGTCGTCGATCAGGATGCAGGTGCGACCCTCGACCTCACCGACCACGCGGTTGGAGACGGTCTGGTTGGGGACCAGCGGGTCGCGGGTCTTGTGGATGAACGCCATCGGCGCGTCCGCCAGCGAGTTGGCCCACTTCTCGGCGACCTTCACCCGGCCGGCGTCGGGGGAGACGACCGTGATGTTGGACAGGTCGTAGTTGTTGCGGATGTGCTCGGCCAGCTGTACCTGCGCGTGCATGTGATCGACCGGGCCGTCGAAGAAGCCCTGGATCTGATCGGTGTGCAGGTCGATGGTGATGATCCGGTCCACGCCCGCGGTCTTGAGCAGGTCCGCGATCAGGCGGGCCGAGATGGGCTCGCGGCCGCGGTGCTTCTTGTCCTGGCGGGCGTAGGGGTAGAACGGCAGCACCGAGGTGATGCGCTTGGCCGAACCGCGCTTGAGCGCGTCGATCATGATCAGGTGCTCCATGACCCACTGGTTCAGCGGTGCGGGGAAGCTCTGCAGCACGAAGGCGTCGGAGCCGCGGACCGATTCCTCGAACCGGACGAAGGTCTCGCCGTTCGCGAAATCACGAGCGGTCTGGGGGGTGACGTGGACGTTGAGTTCCTTCGCCACCGCCTCGGCGAGCTCGGGATGAGCGCGTCCCGAGAACAGCATCAGATTCTTCTGGTTATCGGTAGAGAACGCGGTCACTGACGTTCGCCATCCTTTTGCTCGTTGGTTTTCTCGGTGGTTCCCGCATCCTCCGGGTTCGAAGCGAGAGCCGCTTCGGCCGCGCGGGCGGCATCGGTACCGGGGCGATTGCGCTGCACCCAACCCTCGAGATTGCGCTGTGCTCCACCCGATACCGCGAGCGCCCCCGGAGGAACGTTTCTGCGCAGTACAGTACCCGCCGCCGAGTAGGCGCCGTCACCCACGGTGACCGGGGCGACGAACATGGTGTCGCTACCGGTCCGCACATGCGAGCCGACCGTGGTGTGGTGCTTCTTGACGCCGTCGTAGTTCACGAACACGCTGGATGCGCCGATATTGCTGTACTCGCCGATGGTGGCGTCGCCCACATAGGTCAGATGCGGGACCTTGGAGTGCGCGCCGATGGTGGCGTTCTTGGTCTCGACGAAGCCGCCGATCTTGCCCTCCTCGCCGAGCGAGGTGCCGGGCCGCAGATAGGCGAACGGGCCGACGTTGGCGCCCGCGCCGATGCTGGACTTCTCGCCGTGGGTGCGGACCACCTTGGCGCGGTCGCCGACGGTGACATCGGTGAGCGTGCAGTCGGGGCCGATCTCGGCGTCCTCGCCGATCACGGTGTCGCCCAACAGCTGAACGCCCGGCCGGATGACGGTGTCGCGGCCGATCACCACATTGCCGTCGATCCATGTGGTGCCCGGATCGATGATGGTGACCCCGGCGCGCATGTGCCGCTCCAGGATGTAGCGGTTCAGGGTCTTGGCCGCACCGGCCAGCTGCACCCGGTCGTTCACGCCGGTGACCTTGGCGGAATCGACCAGCCGCGCGCCGTGCACCGGGTGTCCGGCCTCGCGGGCCAGTTTCAGTACGTCGGTCAGGTACAGCTCGTGGCGGGCGTTGGCGGTGTCGATGCGCGAGATCATGATTCGCAGCACGGCCGCGTCGAAGACGTAGACGCCGGAGTTGACCTCGGTGATCGCGGCCTGCTCCGGGGTGGCGTCGGCGTGCTCGACGATCTCCATGACGCGGCCCTCGTCATCGCGCACGATGCGGCCGTAGCCGTTCGGGTCCTCGGGCACGAAAGTCAGTACGGTGGCGGCGGATCCGTCGGAGTAGCTGCGGTGCTCGTCGAGCAGCGCGTGCAGGGTGTGGCCGTCCAGCAGCGGTACGTCGGCGTAGGTGACGAGGACATCGCCCGCGAAATCTTCGGGCAGCGAGGTGAGCGCGCACTGCACGGCGTGGCCGGTGCCGCGCTGCTCGTTCTGTACCGCGAGGGTGATCGGGCGGCCGAGTTCCGCTCCCACCTTGCCGACCGCGTCGCCGACCTGTTCGCGATCGTGGCCGATCACGGTGATGAGCGACGTTGGGTCGATCTCGTGCGCGGCATGCAGCGCGTGCGCGAGCATGCTCCGGCCGGCCAGCGGGTGCAACACCTTGGGTGTTTTGGACCGCATTCGGGTTCCGGCTCCGGCGGCGAGAACGACGACGGCGGTCTCCTGTGGCATGGATCTCCCTCGGCTGCCAGTCATCGTGTGCTGAGTCAGGTTGTGCGGGGCCAACCATAGCGACCCTGCGCGCGAGCTCCGCCGCCAGGACTCGAACCTGGACAAACTGAACCAAAATCAGTTGTGCTGCCATTACACCACGGCGGATTGCAGCGTCATGCGGGTCTGATCCTCGCATGAAGTACGCCTCCACGTCGAACCGCTTACACAGTGTCGATCGTGTCTGTCGATAGGCTACCTACCGAACCGCGGTGGGCGCGGGGCGCGCGACCCCGCAAAGGTGCTCGCGGCGAGGGCGAAAGGGGCAGGTGGGCGATGACGGCTGGCGAAGGCCAACGGCCGGCGCGGGCGCGCATGACCGGCACCCAGCGCCGTCAGCAGCTCATCGAGATCGGGCGGGCGCTGTTCGCCGAGCGTGGCTACGACGCCACCTCGATCGAGGAGATCGCGGCGCGGGCGCAGGTCTCGAAACCGGTGGTGTACGAGCACTTCGGCGGCAAGGAGGGGCTCTACGCCGTCGTCGTTGATCGGGAGATGTCGACGCTGCTCGAGATGATCACGTCCTCGCTCACCCAGAACCGTTCGCGGGTGCGGCTCGAGCAGGTGGCGCTGGCGTTGCTCACTTATATGGAGGAGCGCACCGACGGCTTCCGGATCCTGATGCGGGATCAGCCGGTGTCGGCGGCCGAGGGCACGTATTCGAGTCTGCTCAACGAGGCCGTGAATCAGGTGGCCCATATTCTCGCCGGGGATTTCGAACGGCGCGGTCTGGATCCGACTCTGGCGACGCTGTACGGGCAGGCGCTGGTGGGAATGGTTGCGACGGCGGCGACCTGGTGGCTGGACGAGCGCCAGCCGTCGAAGGAAGTGGTGGCCGCGCACCTGGTGAATCTGTGCTGGAACGGACTCACGCATTTGGAGGCGGAACCGAAGCTGGCGTCGGAATGGCCGAGCGGCAAGGGGTTATAGAACCCTGCGGTCTGAATTTTGGTCTGATATGTCTGTCATAGCGGGGCAGAACTGGACAGTTAACCAGCGAATTGCGAAGGAGGACGGGTCGAATGCTCGAATCGGCTGGCAGCACGCAGCCGGGTGGTACGGTTCACCCATCCTTCGAGTGCTGTTCGAACTGTGATGTCGGTCAACTTCGGGATGGCGGTCTACTTCAGGATGGCTGGTTTGATGACGGGCGGATCTGATGGCTAGGCAAGCGCGTGCGGAGATCACTCGCGATTCCGTGCTCGCGGGCGCTGCCGATGTCTTTCTCCGGCTGGGCTACGCGAACGCGTCCCTGTCCGAGATCATCGCGCAGTCGAATGTGACCAAGGGCGCCTTGTACTTTCACTTCGGCTCCAAGGAAGAACTGGCGCGCGCGGTCGTCGATCAGGGCAATGAGCGACTGATCAGCGCATGCCAGGGTTTCTTCGATCCGCGGGTGCCCGCGCTGGAGGCGTGCATCGGGATCACCTACGTGGTCGCCGATCTCACCATGAACGACCCCATGGTCGGCGCGATGCTCAAACTCACCCATCAGATCGGCGATTACCGCGGCGCGACGGGTGACAACATCGCCAAGACCTGGGGCGAGACGCACCGTTTGCTCGCCGAACGCGCCATCACCCAGGGCGACCTCGAGCCCGACCTCGACCCCGACACCATCGGCATGCTCCTACAGGAGATGACCACCGGCGTCCACATCGTCGCGGTCAGCACCGAGTCCATCGACCAGATGGCGACCCGCATGGAACGCGCCTGGTACTTCCTCCTGCCCTCGATCGTCCCTCAGGAGAAGGTCGCTTACTTCCGCGAGTTCGCCGCCCGCCGCCTACGCCGCTACGTGCAGTAACTATTGGCCCTCCGCTTCGCTACGGGCGGGTTCGCGGCCCCTGGTCCCGATTCTTCCCTCCTCCGCTCCTCCGCTTCGCTCCCCGCTCCAAGCGCGGGGAGGCGGAGCGCAGTCCAGAATCGGGACGGCCGCGAACTGCGAGGTATCGTTCCGGGGGTTCGGAGTGAGGGGTCGTGGCATGGGGCTGATGCGGGCTGTCGTCGGGCATCACTAGACTCGGTTGGTCGTTCTGAAACGCTGATCCGCGCCGAGGAGTCTCCGCATGACCACCGATCGTCCGCCTCTGTCGGGACTTGCTGCGGTGGCGGGTGCCGACGCCGCGTTGACGCAGGTCGCGAGCCTGATCGGGCGCGCGGAGGCCAGGTTGGTCGCGCCGTCGGCGGTGCGGCCGTTCGTGGCCTCGACCATCGCCGGGAAGCGGCCGCTGCTGGTGGTGACGGCCACCGGGCGCGAGGCCGATGATCTGACCGCCGAGCTGACCGAGATCCTGGGCGATACGGTCGCGCTGTTCCCGTCGTGGGAGACGCTGCCGCACGAGCGGCTCTCGCCGGGGGCGGACACGGTGGGCCGACGGATGCAGGTATTGCGGCGGCTGGCGCATCCCGAGGATCCGGGGGTGACCGGGCCGCTGCGGGTGGTGGTGACCACGGTGCGCTCGCTCATGCAGCCGATGGCGGCGGGGCTGGGGGAGGTCGAGCCGATCGTGCTGCGGCCCGGCGCCGAGTTCGACTTCGACGAATTGCTCACGCGGCTGGTGGAATTCGCCTATGAGCGGGTCGACATGGTCGGCAAACGCGGCGAATTCGCGGTCCGCGGCGGAATTCTGGACCTTTTCCCGCCCACCGCGGATCATCCTGTGCGCGTGGAGTTCTGGGGTGACGAGGTCTCCGAACTGCGCGCCTTCTCGGTGCAGGACCAGCGTTCCATCCATGAGGTGCCGATCGATCTGGTGGTCGCGCCGCCCTGCCGCGAACTGCTGCTGACCGACGCCCTGCGCGAGCGGGCCGCCCAGGTGGCCGCCGACAATCCGGCCGACGCCGCGCTGGTGGAGATGCTGGAGAAGATCGCCGAGGGCATCCCGGTGGAGGGTATGGAGGCGCTGCTGCCGGTGCTGCAGCCCGGCGAACTCCAGCTGCTCGTGGACGCGCTGCCCGCGGAAACCCATGTGCTGCTGTGCGATCCGGAGAAGGTTCGCACCCGCGCCGCCGACCTGGTGCGCACCGGGCAGGAATTCCTGGAGGCGTCGTGGACGGCGGCTTCCTTCGGCGGGGCCGCGCCGCTGGGCGCGCACGGCCTGGACCTGGCCGCCTCCGGCTATCGCGGCCTGGACGTGGTGCGCGCCGACGCCGACCGCCGCGGCCTGCCGTGGTGGACGCTGAGCCCGCTGGCCGCCGACGCCCCGGACGAGATCGTGCTGCCGGTGCTGGCGGCCGCTTCCGCGCGCGGTTCGGAGGAACTGGTCGCCACCATCTTCGCCTCGCTGCGCGCGCACGTCGCCACCGGCGGCCGCGCGGTCATCGTGGTGGCGGGACACGGTACGGCGCAACGCATTCTGGAACGCCTCGCCGACGCCGAGGTGCCCGCCGCGGCGCTGGACGCCGGCGCCGAGCCGGTCCGCGGACTGGTCGGCGTGCTGTGCGGTTCGCTGCACGACGGCATGGTGTTCGACGACGCCAAACTGGTGGTGATCGCCGAATCCGACCTCACCGGCAACCGGGTCACCGCACCCGGCGAAGGCAAGAAGCTGCCCGCCCGCCGCCGCAACCAGGTCGATCCGCTGGCCCTGACCGCGGGCGACATGGTGGTGCACGATCAGCACGGCATCGGCCGCTTCGTGGAGATGATCGAGCGCACCATCGGCGGCGCGCGCCGCGAGTACCTGGTCATCGAATACGCGCCCGGCAAGCGCGGCCAGCCCGGCGACCGGCTGTTCGTGCCGATGGACTCCCTCGACCAGCTGTCCCGCTATGTCGGCGGCGAGATGCCGTCGCTGTCCAAGCTGGGCGGTTCGGACTGGGCCAATACCAAACGCAAGGCGCGCAAGGCGGTTCGCGAGATCGCCACCGAGCTGGTGCAGCTCTACGCCGCCCGCCAGGCCGCGCCCGGTCACGCCTTCGCCCCGGATACCCCGTGGCAGCAGGAGATGGAGGACGCGTTCGCGTTCACCGAGACCGTCGACCAGCTCTCGGCCATCGCCGAGGTGAAGTCCGATATGGAGAAGGCGGTCCCGATGGACCGCGTCATCTGTGGTGATGTCGGCTACGGCAAGACCGAGATCGCGGTGCGCGCGGCCTTCAAGGCGGTGCAGGACGGCAAGCAGGTGGCGGTGCTGGTGCCGACCACGCTGCTGGCGCAGCAGCATCTGCAGACCTTCACCGAGCGGATGGCCGGATTCCCGGTGGTGGTGAAGGGCCTGTCCCGGTTCACCGACGCCGCCGAATCGCGAGAGATCCTGGAGGGCATGACCACCAAGGATGTCGACATCGTGGTGGGCACGCACCGGCTGTTGCAGACGGGCGTGCGCTGGAAGGATCTCGGTCTGGTCATCGTCGACGAGGAGCAGCGTTTCGGCGTCGAGCACAAGGAGCACATCAAGGCGCTGCGTACGCACGTGGACGTGCTGACCATGTCCGCGACGCCGATTCCGCGCACCCTGGAAATGTCGCTGGCGGGCATCCGCGAGATGTCGACCATCCTCACCCCGCCCGAGGAACGGCATCCCGTCCTCACCTATGTCGGCGCCTACAACGACAAGCAGGTGGCCGCGGCCATCCGCCGTGAGCTGCTGCGCGACGGCCAGGTGTTCTACGTGCACAACCGGGTGTCGTCGATCGACAAGGCGGCCAAGAAGATTCGCGATCTGGTGCCGGAGGCCCGGGTGGTGGTCGCGCACGGGCAGATGAACGAGGACATGCTCGAGAAGACCGTGCAGGGCTTCTGGGAGCGGGAATTCGATGTGCTGGTGTGCACCACCATCATCGAGACCGGTCTGGACATCTCCAACGCCAACACCTTGCTGGTGGAACGCGCCGACGCCCTGGGCCTTTCGCAGCTGCACCAGTTGCGCGGCCGCGTCGGCCGGTCGCGGGAACGCGGGTACGCCTACTTCCTGTACCCGCCGGAGAAGCCGCTCACCGAGACCGCCTACGACCGGCTCGCCACCATCTCGCAGAACTCGGATCTGGGCGCGGGCATGGCGGTGGCCATGAAGGACCTGGAGATTCGCGGCGCGGGCAACGTGCTGGGCGCCGAACAGTCCGGCCATGTCGCGGGCGTCGGCTTCGACCTCTACGTGCGCCTGGTCGGGGAGGCGGTGGAGGCGTATCGCGCCGCCGCCGACGGCCGCCCGATCTCGGTGGACGAGGAGGTCAAGGAGGTGCGCATCGACCTGCCCGTGGACGCGCACATTCCGCCGGACTACATCACCTCCGACCGCCTGCGGCTGGAGGCGTACCGCAAACTCGCCGCCGCCCAGGACGATTCGGGGCTGTCGGCCGTGGTCGAGGAGCTGGTGGACCGGTACGGGCCGCTGCCGGTGGAGGTGGGCCGCCTGGTGTCGGTGGCCAAGCTGCGGTTGCTGGCCCGCGCCTACTCGATCGCCGAGATCGGAGTCACCGGGACCACGGTGAAGGTGTCGCCGCTGCAACTGCCGGACTCCAAGCAGCTGCGGCTCAAGCGGCTCTACCCGAACGCCACCTACCGCGCGGCCACCGGCATCGTCCAGCTGCCGCTGCCGCGGGTGGAGGACAGCGTCGGCGCGGCCCGCGTCCGCGACGTCCAGGTGCTGCAGTTCGTGGCCGATCTGCTGCTCGCCCTGGACGGAAAGGCGCCCGGCGCCGTGGATGTCCGGGTTCCGGCCGAGGTGATGGCCGACCGATGACATCGGGGGAGGGGGTCGCCGCCGAGACCGCGGCCGATACCGCGCGCATGACCGAGGCGCTGGGCGAGGCCGTCGAGGTGATGGATCGGCTGTGGAACTTCGGCGGCTGGGAGGTGACGCAGACCCATGATTCGCTGCGCCCCTACCTGCTGGAGGAGACCTACGAGCTGCTCGACGCCATTCAGGACGAGGACGCCGAGACCATCAAGGAGGAGCTCGGCGATCTGCTGCTGCAGGTGCTGTTCCACTCCCGGATCGCCGAGGCCGCAGGCGAATTCACGGTCGCGGAGGTGGCGGCGGCGCTGGTCGCCAAGCTGGTGCACCGCAGCCCGCACCTGAGCGACGCGCTCGACGCCTTCACCGCTCCCGGCGCGTCGGTGGCGGAGAAGATCGCTGCGCAGGAAAAGGCTTGGGAGGAGCGGAAATCCGCCGAGAAGGCGCGGCGCTCCTGCCTCGACGGGATCGCCATGGCGCAGCCCGCGCTGGCGCTGGCGGAGAAGGTGCGCTCGCGCGGCATCAAGGCGGGTCTACCGGAGGAGCTGATTCCCGCTGCCCTGCGGGTGGTGGAGCTCGGCGGGCCGGACAGCGCCGAAGAACGCCTGCGGAAGGCAACTCTCGATTTCGCCGGCACGGTGCGCGCCGCCGAGGACGCCGCGGAAATCGATCGAGGCACGCGCGACGCGCTGACCGCCGAGGATTGGCATCGGTACTGGCCGCACGGCTGACCCGCCGAGCGGACGGACCCGGAATCATGGTGATTCCTGGCAAATTCGGCATAGCGGTGGCGATGCCGGGCGATAACGGCGGTGTTGCGCGAGGCCGGTTTCGGCTAGCGTCACAGGGGTGCATGCTTCGGGGCGCGAATCGATCACCGAGTACTACCCGCGGAGAGCGGGTGCGATCGTCGCGCTGGTCTTCTTCCTGGTGATGACCGTGCTACCGGGTTTCGTGGTGTTCAACGACGCGGAACATCCGGTCATGCGGGTGGTGGCCGGGGTGCTCATGGCGGTGTTCGGTTTCGGCGTCTACACCATGGCCGACGATCTGTTCCGCCCGCAGCCGACGTTGCTGCTCAATGAGCACGGCTTCACGTATCGCGGTTTCCCGCACGTGGCGTGGAGCGAGGTGGAGCGGATCCGGCTGGGCGTCGGCCGATTACGCAAGGGCGGGCGCACGGAACTCTTCGCCGAAGTGGTGCTGCGTGATCCGGAGGAGTTCCGGCACCGGGTCCGGGCGCTCGGCGATGTGATCGCCCGCCGCCAGGTCGACCGCCCGCTGTACATCGTCGCCGAACGACTACCCGTGCCGGTGCCCACGGTCGTGGAGGTCATGCGCGATCACTGTCCCGGCCTGGTGGTCAGAACCGTCGAGGACACCCCCGGCGCCGCCCCCGAACCGCCCGCCGCGCCCCGCTCGGCCGATCGCGACATGGTGGAGAGCGCCCTGGTCAGCGCCCTCACCGACGAGCTGCCCACCGGCTGGACTCTCGCGGTGCTGTGGTTCTCCCTGGTCGGCGACGACGGCCACGCGGGACTCCAGCTGGAGCTGTCCGGCGCCCCCGTCCCCGAGTCCGGCGTCCCCTCCGAGGAGCAACCACCCTCCGAGGAAGTCCTCATGCTGCTCAACCGTCTCAAGGAAGTCTGCTACGACCAGATGACCGGCACCTGGCTCAGCGGCCAGGTCCTGCTCCGCGCCGACTCCACCAAGGCCCAATTCACCTTGTCCTTCAAGGAAATCCCCGACTGGCTCCCCATTCCCGAGCCCGACGAATGCCGCCGCGAACTCGCCACCTACCCGCGAGCCGGCGACGAGATCCCCGCCTGGCTCCGCCAGCGCATCTCCTGACCTATCATTTCCCGCCGACCTCGGTCACCGTCGTATAGGTGGTCAGCCGGTTACTCCGGATCGGCGCGTGGCCGGGCCATCGATGGGCGGCGGCGAAGGCGTCCGAGGTCAGGAATCGCGCGTACGCGTCCTCGTCGGCGAATTCGAGTATGGACAGGTAAGCCCGGTCGTCGTCGCGAGGACCGAGCAGCCGCGCGCGGAGCAGCCCCGGCACCCCGGCGAGCGTGCCGTGCATGCTTGCCCCGAAATTCCGCTCGAACACCGGTGTATCGGCATCGGCCACGAACAGTTCGTTGATGACGACGAACATTGCTAGTCCTCGAGATTCGCGATATCCAAAGCGCGACCGATGAATCGCGCGGTGCCGTCGAGAACCCGGTCGAAGCCGTCCCCGGCGTCGATCCGGTCGATGGCGCGCCCGAGCGCGCCGTCCACGAGTTCGGCCATCAGCTCCGGCTCGGCGTCCCCCCGCGCGGCCAGCGCCTGCCGCAACGGCTCCGACAGTTCCCGGTGTGCCCGCGAAATCTGTTCCCGCGCCGCGTTATCGGTGAGTCCGTTGCCCCCGAGCACGGCGATGCGATGGGTCCCCGCGCGCGCCGCCTCCAGACTGGCCCGCACATAGGTCGCGATCCGCGCGTCGGCTCCGTCCACCCGATCCATCGCGGCGCGAACGGCTTCCGCCCACTCGTCGAAGGAATCGGCGACGATGCGCGCGAGGATTTCCTCACCGGACCGGAAGTACTTGTACACACTGCTGCGCGCCAGCCCTGCCGCCGCGCCTACCGCTGCCGGGGTGACCGCTCCGACGCCCTTGTCCAGCAGCAGTTCCCGTGCGGCTCGGAGCAGCACCTGCTCCTGATTGGCGCGATGCTCGGCCACGGTCGGTGCGTCGATTCTGGGCACCGTGAACTCCTATCTTGGCGACGGCGTGTCTCCAAGATAGCACTCTTGGCGACATCCTGTCGCCAAGTTTGGATCAGTTGTCGGCGAGATAGCGCTCGACGGTGTCGACCTTGGCTGTCATCGCGTCGGTGACGCCCGGGCGGATGTCGGCCTTGAGGACCAGGCTGCAGCGCGGGGCGACCGCGGTGATGGCGTCGGTGGCCTGTTTGACCACGGCCATGACCTCGTCCCAGTCACCCTCGAGGGTGGTGAACATGGAGTTGGTCTCGTTGGGGAGGCCGCTGGCGCGCACGATGCGGACGGCCTCGGCGACGGCGCGGCCCACGTCCGCGCCGACGCCCAGGGGTGTCACCGAGAAGGCGACGATCATACGTTCACGCCGTAGTCGCGGGCGATGCCGGCCAGGCCGGAGGCGTAGCCCTGGCCGATGGCGCGGAACTTCCACTCGGGGCCGTGGCGGTAGAGCTCACCGAAGACCATGGCGGTTTCGGTGGAGGCGTCCTCGCTGAGGTCGAAGCGGGCCAGTTCGGAGTTGGTGACCGCGTCGATGACGCGGATGTAGGCATTGCGGACCTGGCCGAAGGACTGGCGGCGGACGTCGGCCTCGTGGATGGAGACGGGGAAGAAGATATTGGTGATGGTCGGCGGCATGGCGGCCAGGTCGACATTGATCACCTCGTCGTCGCCGTCGCCCGCGCCGGTGAGGTTGTCGCCGGTGTGCTCGATGGTGCCTTCGGGGGAGCGCAGGTTGTTGTAGAAGATGAAGTGCGCGTCCGACAGCACGCGCTGGTTGGATCCGCAGGCCAGAGCGCTGGCGTCGAGGTCATAGTCGGCGCCGGTGGTGGTGCGCACATCCCAGCCCAGTGCCACCGCGACCTTGGTCAGATTCGGGGCCTGTTTGGACAGCGAGACATTTCCGCCCTTGGCCAAGCTGACAGACACACGATCTCCTTCGATCTCAGTTGCGGTCGGCCGCCATTGCTTCGAGGGTGGCGACCCGATTCTCCAGATAGCGTAGTTCGGTGTCGTCGATGACGGTGCGCTGAATTCCCGAGACGACCGCGAAGGCCGACTGACGGTGGTCGTCGATCACGTCGACGGTCAATTCCACCGCCACGTAATCGTCCGCGCCGGGCAGCGGATCCGCGATCACCTTGCCGGTGCCGCGGGCGCACAACGCCACATTGCCGCCGCCCAGGATGAGCAGCGCCAGCTCCGGCCGCTCCCGCAGCCGGGCCAGCGAGCCGCGATCGGACTTGAGGCTGAGCAGGATTCGCCGGTCGCCGGCGCGTACCGGCCAGGAGACGGGAATGGCGTGCGGGCCGGGATCGGTGGTCACCAGCACCGCGATGGTGTCCTGCGGCCACTCGGGTAGAACGTCCAGTTCGGGGTGGTCGGGTTGCGTGTCCGTCGAGGGCTCCTGACGTTCCCGGGCGTCGGCTACCATCTGTGTCCCCTCACCATCTGGGTCCGCACAGCGGGCTGGACTGTGCTGTCCGCAAGTGTATGCCGTTGCCGCAGTGGCCCGCTGGTCTCCGCGGTGGCCTCCGGGGCTTGCCGGATATGGGTGTTTCATCCGTTACGACTGTGAAAACACCTCTGGACCTGCGGGGAAACGGATTGACGAGAAGCGATAACGGTTGCATCATTCGTTACAGTCCCTCGACCCAGCGAGGTCACGCGAGTAACCGGCCGATGACCGCCCGGTGAAGATCGCCCGTGGAAACACACCCGAAGCACCGTCCGCTCCGTTCTTCTGACTGCACAACAGATTTCACGGCGTGTACCGGCTCGGGCGTATCCCGGGCCGGTAGGCGGCCGTGCCGGCGTGACGCCGCGAAGACGTGAGGTGAACAGCACGAAGAGAGCGGAGACGGCGATGGCGGATATGGGTGCGGGGCAGCAGCCGGAGATGGTGGAGATGGTGGGCAGCGCGACGGTCGCGAATCTGGTGGTATCCCAACCGGTGATCGACGACCTGCGTTACCTGCGCGCCGAACTGGCCGCCGCGGACGTCCCCTACCTGCTGGTTCGCGATGCCGACCATCGGCTGGTGCTGGCCGTGGACAGCGGCCACCGAGCCGCGCTCAGACGGGTGCTGGGGGCGGCCATGGTCGCCGGCTTCTCGTGCAATGAGAAGCCGCACAATGTCTTCCGGCTCGGCCGTGACCTGGATCCGGCGCATCACGTGGAACTGGAACTGTGGGAGTATCACGGCGACACCGTGGAATGCCCGCGGCCGAACGCGCTGACCCGCATGGTCTTCGACGTCGCCGACGTGGCGCCCTCGACCGTGCTCCTCTATGACGCCAGCTGGCCCACCCTGGCCGGCATGTTCACCCCCAACACCGCCGACGTCGGCTTCGACATCGACATCGTGTTCTCCTGGGTGGACGGTTCCGACCCCGAATTCCGGGCCCGCCGTGCGGGAATGCTGGCGCAGGTGGTGGTCGGCGAGGGTGACGAGGCCGACGCCCGCATCCGCCAGATCGACGAACTGCGCTACGCCCTGCGCTCGGTGCACAAGAACGCTCCGTGGATCCGCCGCATCTTCATCGCCACCGATTCCCGTGTCCCCGACTGGCTCGGCGACGACCCGAAGGTCACCATCGTCCGTGCCGTGGATCATTTCTCGGATATCAGCGGTCTGCCGATCTTCAATTCCCATGCGGTGGAATGCCAATTGCAGCACATCGAGGGTTTGTCGGAGCATTTCCTCTACTCCAACGACGACATGTTCTTCGCGCGCCCGGTGCGCCCCTCCATGTTCTTCACGCCCGCGGGCATCAGCCGCTACATCGAGGCGGGCACCCGGATCGGCCCGGGCGCGAACAATGAGCGGCGCAGCGGTTTCGAGAACGCGGCCCGCGTCAACCGAGCCCTGCTGTCCCAGCGCTTCGGCCACGTGATCACCCGCCACCTCGAGCACACCCCGGTTCCCTTGCGCCGCAGCGTCCTGCTGGAAATGGAGCAGGCCTTCGCCGAGGACTTCGCCCGCACCCGGGCCAGCCGCTTCCGCGCCGCCACCGACATCTCGGTCACCAATTCCCTCTACCACTACTACGCCCTGCTCACCGGCCGCGCCGTCCCCCAGGAAGCCGCGAAGATGCGCTACGTCGACACCACCAGCTACACCGGCCTGGCCCTCCTCGACGGCCTCGCCAAACGCCGCAACGTCGACTTCTTCTGCCTCAACGACGGCAGCTTCCCGGAGGTCCCGGAAGCCGAACGCGTCCGCGCCGTCTCGCAATTCCTGGAAACCTACTTCCCCGAACCTGCCCCCTGGGAAAAGCCCGACACCATCGCGGGGACCATGACGGCCTTCGAATCCGGCGCGGCCTGACCCGCCGCGCGCTCCGCCCGGATTCCGGCCGATAGTGTTTGGTTGGAATCCGATTGGTGGCGGCTCCGACCATCGATGGCATGAACAAGAAATTCCTCGCCGCCGCTGTTCTCGCCGCCGCCACGACCACCGCCACCGTTCTCGGCACGGGTCCGGCCGCCGCGGACAGCGCGCGTCAGATCCATTTCGCCAAGGGCACCGACAATGCCTTCGTCAGCGGCCACCTGCAGGGGTGGAGCAATGACACCTATCGGCTCGATGCCCGGGGTGGGCAGACGATGATCATCAGTGCCGCGCCGTACTGGTCGGACACCGTGGTCACCATCAAGGGCCCGACCGGGACGCTGGCCAACCAGCAGCAGTGGGCCAAGGTCACCTTGCCGGTGAACGGCTCCTACGAGCTGGTGGTGACCTCGGTCGGTCACAACACCCTCGACTACGGCCTGGGTGTCAAGATCGACTGAATGCCACCCGATTCCAACCCATAGTCCTGAATTCGTGGAGCGCGCCCTCGGCGCGCTCCTTAATTCCTGTGGGACGCTGACCAGGAAACGTCATTTCCCGCCGTAGCGGACCAGGAAGCGAGTGTGCGCCATGGTCGAATATCCGCCGATGCCGCCGGCTTCGATGCCGGTGCAGCCGATGCCGGAACCCAGTGTCGATCTCGATATCTTCCCGCCCGCGCAACAGCGCCGCTGGACCGTGTTGCTCCGCCTGATCCTGGCCATCCCGCACCTGTTCGTGCTGTTCATCCTGACGCTGGGCCAGATCGTGGTGGCGATCTGCGGCTGGTTCGGCGCCTTGTTCACCGGCGCTCTGCCGCAGTGGTGCGGCGACTACCTGCGCTGGACGCTCGCCTACACGGCCCGGGTCGAGGGCTACCTGTACCTGCTGGTCGACGAGTATCCGCCGTTCACCGTCGACACCGATGTGAATTACCCGGTGCGCGTGTTGTTCCCGGCCCCCACCCGCCTGAACCGCTGGGCCGTATTGTTCCGCTTCATCCTGGGCTTCCCCATCCAGCTGCTGGCCACCTGGCTGTCCACCGGCTGGATGGTCATCTCCCCGATCGTCTGGCTGATCGTGCTGATCACCGGGCGCATGCCCGCCGCCCTCTTCCAAGCCACCGCGGCCGTCCTGCGCGTCCAGATCCGCACCGAGGCCTACTGGCTCATGCTCACCCCCACCTACCTCAAGCAGGTCTTCGGTGACGGCCCCCTCCCCGAACCGGAGGCGGCCCTCCCGCCCGGCTTCACCCCCGCCTCCCCGACCCGCCCCCTCCTGGTCTCGCAGGCCGGCAAGGTCCTGCTCTGGATCATCCTGGTCCTCGGCATCATCTGGAGCTTCTTCAACCCCAGCCCCGACTTCTCCACCGACGACAACGGCCCGACCCACCCCACCCAGATCGAATGGCCGCGTCCGACTCCCTGATCGGCTTCGGGGTTCGGCTACCGGACGCTGAGCAGCTCGCCGAAATCCGAACCCGCCTCACCGTATCGAGTGTTCGACCCGTCGACGACCGCCGCCTTCAGCACGCGCATGTCGACGTCTTCCACCCTGCGAGGCGATGGGTTTCCCGGCGAATTCTCGTAGTTGAAGACGATCACATCCAGGAACACCGGGCGTCGAAGTCGGTTGCCGTCCAACAGCTTCAGCAGCGCCTCGGCCATCGCCGGGTACGGCGTGAATTCGGGGTCGTCGAGCCAATCGGTCAGCTCGGCTTCCGGCACGCTGAAATCGATGCCGTCCGCCCCGAGTCGATCCAGCAGCGTGGGGACCGGTTGAACCTGTGACGACGTGATCTGTAGAAGTGCGCTGCGGCCCTCGGCCTCCAGGCCCGGCAGCTCGTCGAGCAGTCGCACCGCCTTGTCGAACCATCGCACGTCGGCCAGGCGCCGGAGCACCGGCGGCGTCCAGGGCGGGTCGGGACTGGGTTTGCGGAACGGGGGCGGCGCGACACGGTAGCGGTCGGCGATCCGCCGCAGGCAGTTGCCCAGAGCCTCGACGTCATCGGGGTGGATGCCGTCGAACCAGCCCAGGGCGCTGAATGTGGCGCTCGCCGTGGCGGTGGCGCTGTCGCCGGTGACGGTGACCGCGACCGGTGTTTCGTAGCGTTCCCCGCCCCGCGAGGTGAGTTGCAACTCGAACACCACGGGGTCGATGGTGTAGTCGATCGGGAAGGTCACGTCGCCGACGGGTACGTCGACCTTCCCGCTGGGTCCTGGCACCGGCACACCGCCCACCGTCCAGGAGACCGTGGCCGCCGGCGCGACGGGCTCTCCGACCCCACCGAAACCTGTTGTGCGCAGGCCGAACTGGTCGGTCGTCGCCGTCGCGAACGAGCCCTTCCGGATCGGATCGCCGCAGGGGCTGTTCGACTGCTGGAGTTCTCCGATGACACCGACCATGTCGTCGGAGTGGTTTCCCCGCGCGATGTCGACCCGGCGTTCGGTGCCGACGGTGACGGCCACGTCGACCCAGTGGTCGTCGACGTGGTCGGTGCGGACGACCAGCGGGGTCATGGCGACGGTGACATCGCGGTCCATCGACACCGTGGGGATGCTGCCGCGATACCACGCGCGTAGGCCGACATTCGGCTGATCGACGAGCGAGTGCACGACTACGCCGGAGCGAGACAGGCTGGGGCCGACCGGATCCAATCCCGCGTCCCAGCCTTCCGGGATGCGGTACTCCACGTACACCCGGCCCGCGCCGGCTTGCGGAAAGGCCTGCTCGACGACCCGGCCGGCCAGCGCATCGGGCAGGTGCAGGTGCAGGTTCGCCCGCGACAGATGCGGTCCCATGGAGAAGGCGCCGGCATTGGGCCAGCCGGCGATGGCCGGTCCGGCGAAGGTCGGCGAGGCCGAGTAGGTCGGCCCCGCGCCCAGCCAGCGGCTGCCGAACGACGCCGAGGACATCAGGTCGTAGGGGGAGCCGTATTCGGTGCCGACGATGATCGTGGCGTCGTTGGGGTCCCAGTCCGTGCCGTTGTTGTCCAGCCCGAAGGTGTGCTGGAAGCCGAGCACGTGACCGGTCTCGTGGCACATGAACGTGTGATTGCTGAATCCGGCCGAGAGGACCGCGGTGGGTAAACCGGCAACGCCGGTGGCGCCGGCGCCGAAACCGGCGGCTCCGGGATGGATCAGCACGATCAGGCCGTCCAGCCCGGCCAGCGGGTTGGGATCGGGGAACTTGGCGAGCAGCGCGTCCACGGCGGCCTTGGCCTGTGCCGCCCGGCTGGTGTCGGCGCCCAGCGTCACGTCCACCCACGGAAACATCGGTGAGTCGATGAAATCCAGATGTCCACGGGTGGTGTTGATCCAGTACTTCAGGACCGCGTGCTCACCGGTCATGAGCATGGCGATGCATGCGGCATCGGGGATGACCGGGACGGCGGAGTTGTGCCGAGCCCGGATGATGCCGAGGCGCACGTTCTTGGTCATGGCTGATCCTCGATCCTCACTCGGTGGTCGTGCACGAGGGAAGCTCTGATCATCGTCGTCGGGCAGCGAGGCAGCGCGAGTACTCGACTACTCGAATCGTGCCGGCAGTCGGTCGGACTCCGTCGGCGGTGGAGGCCCGTATCCGACGCTTACCTTGTGCCTCGGATACGGGCTCGGGGCTCAGAGGGCGTAAGGGTTGAAGGCGCAGACCAGGTTCGGGTGGCCGGACGGGTCGAGGGCGCGCAGCGCGATGGAGACCGCGCGCTGGGAGTACATCATCGACAGGTGGTCGGAGAGGTCTATGCCGCAGCCGTCCTGGAGCGTCACGTTGTTCACGGTCGCGCCGGGGCCCGCGGTCAGGAAGGTGGCGGCGTACGGGGTGGAGATCTCGTCGTGGTTGGTGGCGACGCTGGTGTAGTGGACGCCCGCGACGGTGTCGCCGGAGGCGTTGAGGGTCGCGTAGAACGTGGATCCGGCGACCTGTTCGATCAGGCCCTCACCGACCAGGAGCCGGCTGAATCCCAGTGCGTTGAAACCCATGTCGGTGAGACGCCGGCCCAGGGTGGCGATGCCGTCGAGGCTGGTGCCGTGGTGCGTCGCGCCGAAGGTGATGAGCTGGTCGACCTTGCTCGCACCGCCGCCGAACTTCAGATACTGGTCGGCGACCGGGCCGCCCTGCGAGTGGCCGATGATGTCGACCTTGTGCGCGCCGGTCGACGCGAGCACCTTGTCGACGAAGGTCGCGACCTGCTTCGCCGAATCCTCCATGGGGGCAATGCCGTTGACGCCCGGCACCAGCGCGCTCAGGCCGCCCTGCTGGAGCAGGCCCTCCTGGCCGTAATTCAGTGCGTACACGCAGAATCCGGCCTGTTTGATCTGGGGCGACAGGTAGGCGAAGCCGTCGTAGGCGTTCATCCACGACCCGTGCAGCAGCACCACCGGTTCGGGGTGCGCGGCAGTGGGTTTGCAGTTCCAGTCGTTGGCGCCGGAGGGGGCCGTGTTCGCATTGGCGAGGGAGAAGGTGAACGCGGCGATGGTGTCGGTCATCCGGGGACCGTTGCCGGAGGGGATGGTCGAGTGCGGGGCGCTGGATATGCCGGTGTCCGCGAGGGCCTTGCCGGCGGTCTTCACGCCGGAATTGATGGCGTCGACGAGGTTCTGGATGGTGGGGGCGGCGGTATCGGCCTGGGCCCGAACGGTATTGATGCCGGTCAGCCAGGCCAGCGCCGCCGCGCTCATGATCGCCGCGGCGACGCGCGCCCGCATCCGCTTGCTCGTGGTCATCTGTAGTCCTTCCTGCAGGTGCCGGGCTTCGCTGCCCGAACCTGGATGCCGAAGGTATTGCGATGACCGTGGATGTTCGCCCTGGTTGCAGCTGGATTCGCGGTTCCTACAATCGCACCGGACGAACGGTGTGAAAAGCGCCAACAGCGCTCGGGTTCAGACCGGCGCCGTCAGAGAACCGTTTCGCCGTCGGACTCGGAGGCCTCGGTCCGGCGGCGCAGGACGTGGGGGATGCGGGCCGCGGGCGGGATGACGATGCCGGCGTCGGCGAGACGGGCGGCAGCCTGCTCCGGATCGGCGGGCTTGCCGACGGTGGGGCCGTGGCCGATCGGGACCACCGAGTGGACGATGGTGTCGGGGTAGATGTGCACGTAGTTGAAGGCCTGCGCGCCGTCGCGGCCGCGCTGGCCGCCCTCGGCGGCCGCCATGTCCTGGCTGTAGCAGGTGGCCGACGCCACCGAGACGGGGATGCCCGCGAAGGTGGCGTGGCTCGAAAGGTGCAGGTGGCCGGCCAGAATGGCGCGCACGTCGGTGCCGTCGAGGACGTCGGCGAGGCGGCGCTGGTCGCGTAGCTCCACCAGGACGGCCAGGTCCTGGACGCAGGGGATCGGCGGGTGGTGCATGGCGAGGATGGTGCCGAAGGGGGCGGGTTCGGCGAGAACGTCTCGCAACCAGGTCAATTGGGCGTCGCTGATCTCACCCCAGTGGTGGCCCGGGACCGTGGTGTCGAGGGCGATGATGCGCAGGCCGTCGAACATGTGGACGACGTCGAACGGTGCGGCGGACGGGGTTTCGTCGAGCAGGTGCTCGCGCAGGGTGCCGCGCTCGTCGTGATTGCCCGCGACCCACACGACAGGCGCGCCGATGCGCTCGGCCCAGGGCTCGACCAGGTCCCGCAGCTTGCGGTAGGCGCCGGGCTCGCCCTGGTCGGTGAGGTCGCCGGTGAAGACGATGGCGGTCGGTGCGATGCCGCTGGCCTCGGCCTGGCCGAGCAGGGTGGACAGCCGCGCTTCGGCGTCGACCGCACCGTAGAGCTCGGTGTCGGCGGCGATCAGATGGGTGTCACTGAAGTGGAACAGGACATGATCGGCCCTGGCGTGTTCGGCGACTCGCGAGATGTGCACGGACATCCTCCCCGGCATTGGTGGTTTGCGCCCCTGACCGAATTCGTCGCCAGAATAGCGAAAGCCGTTTCTTTCAGGTTGCCCGTGCCCAGTGACGACATGCTTGCGGGAAGGTGAGATTTGGATGTCGGGCTAATGCCGGAGGCTACCGGCCAGCACTCGTGGATGTTCCTGCTCACGTGCGTGCAGCAAGGTGAAGTAGCGCCGCAGCATCAAGGCAGCGGTGGTGGCCAGCCCGGCCGTGAGCCCCCACCACACACCCGCCGCCTCCAGCCCGGCCGGGAAGGCAAGTAGCAGCGCAGTGGGCAATCCCACACCCCAGTACCCCACCAGCGAGAGCCGGAACCCGGCCTTGGTGTCCTTGAGCCCGCGCAGCAATCCCACCCCGATGTTCTGGGCGGCGTCGAAGAACTGCAGCACGATCGCGATCAGCAGCAGGGTGTGCGCCAACCGGACGGTGGCGGAATCACTGTCGGCCAGGAACGGTCTCGACACCCAGTCCGGCGCGAGCGCGTACCCCAGCCCGGTGAGCGCCGCGACCAGTCCCGCGTACCGCAGCGCCAGCCACGCCACCGAGCGCGCGTGCACGTACTCGTCGCGCGCCACCGCCCGGCTCACCAGGATCGACGCCCCGTGCGAGAGTCCGATCGCCACCTGGAACACGATGTACACGATCTGGTAGACGACATTGTGTGCCGCCAGGGCCGCCGCCCCGAGACTCCCCATCACCAGCGCCAGCACCGAGAACATGCCCGCCTCGGACCCGTAGGTGAGCGCGATCGGCGTCCCCAGCCGCAGTTCCTCCCGCACCGTCGCCGAATGCACCGGCCACATCCGAACCGGCAGCGTCGCACGCAGTTTCGGATCCCGCCGCACCATCGCCCAGAACACCCCGAAGGTGATGAGGAAGACCAGCGAGGTCGCCACGCCGACCCCGGTCAACCCGAGCGCGGGCAGCCCGGCCCACCCGTGCATGAACGCCAGCGCCAGCACCAGATTCAGCGCCACCGACCCGAGCGTCACCAGCAGCAGCGCCTGCGGCCGCTGCATCCCGACCGTGTACTGCCGCAACACCTGGAACCACAGGCACGGCACCAGTCCCGGCGCGAGCGCCACCATCATCGGCCGGGCCTGTGCCAGCACGTCGGCGTCCTGCCCCAGCCATCGCAACACCCACCCCAGCCCGATCAGCAGTGCGCCGCCGAGCAATCCGGCCACGGTGGCGATCAGGAAACTCGACCGCACCACCTCCCGGACCAGGGCCTCGGCCCGCCGCCCCTGCTTCTCGGCACGACTCACCACCGTGGCCACCTGATTCCCGGTCCCGGTGATCAGCCCGACGCACATGGTCCGAATCTGGTTGAACAGCACCAGCGCCAGCCCGCCCGCGGCCACCTCGCGCACCCCGAGCGTTCCCATCAGCGCGATATTGGTGGTGGACACCGCGACTTGGGCGAGCTGGGTCAAGGCGATGGGGGTGGCCAGCGAAGCCAGTTGCCGCCCATCGGATTGCCGGTGTCGTCGATCGGAATATCCGAGCGCCCCGGTCATTTCGTGGCAGCCCCGTCCGTGGGTACGGGCGCAGTCGCGGTGGTGGGCACGGCGGTCGAACCGGCGGTGGGCGCGGGACCGGTGGCGGACCCGGATGCCGAATCGGCGGCGGCGGGTGAGGTGTCCGGCATCAGGATGGTGTGGGTGCCGGGCGGTTCGGGTGCGGTGCCACGAAGTTTCGCGAGCAGTTGCGCGACCAGGGCGGCCTGATCCTCGAGCCGCTGCCGGTACTTGTCGAGGGCCAGGCAGATCAGTCCGGAGTCGCCGGTGGCGAGCAGCTCGCCGATCTCGTGCGCGGGCATGTCGGCCAGTTCGAGCTGGTGGATCAGGGTGGCCTCGGGCACCTTCTGGTCGGCGTAGTCGCGCAGCGGACGTCCGGTGAGGCCGTGTTCGACGGCGTAGTCGTCGGGCAACGCGTAGTGCAGGTGCCGCAGCGCCGCGCGCTCGCGCGGGTCGGGGCGGGCCGCGGGCCGATGGGTGTCGAGCCGGGCGGTGACCGCGGCCTCGCGTTCGGTGTCGAGCAGGTCGCGGTCGGCCATCCACTCGTCGTCGAACACCGTGTCCAGATACTTCTCGCCGTCGTCGTTGATGATCACGACAACGGTGGAGTGGCAGGGGAATTCGTCGATCCGGGTGAGCGCCGCGTACACCGAGCTGCCCGAGGACCCGCCGATCAGCAGCCCCAGGTGGGACGCCAGCGCGCGGGTGGTGGCGAAGGCGTTCACGTCGGACACCTTCACGCGGTCCCGCTCGTCGATGAGGTGCAGGTCCTGGTCCACGTGCACCCCGGGTTCGGCGCCGATCGGCGTCCCCGTGCCGGACTGCCAGTAGTCGTGCCCAGGCCCGCCGAAGGCGATGGACCCTTCCGGCTCGACGCCGATCAGCCGCGGATCGCAGCCCTTCTCCCGCAGTCCCCGCGCCGTCCCGAACAGGGATCCGCCGGTCCCGACCGCCGCCACCAGCACGTCGACGTGCCCGAGGTCGGCCACCAATTCCCCGGCGAGCGCGACATATCCGACGCCATTGGCCGGATTGGCGTGCTGCGCCGGGAAGTACGCACCGGTCTGTTCGGCCAGCTCCGCCGCCCGCTCCTCCCGCGCGGAGGTGGACAGTCCGTCGTCACCGTCGTCGGAGACGAATTCGAGCGTCGCGCCCATGGCCCGCATGGCGTTCAGCTTGGCCTTGCACGCGTGATTGTCGACCACCGCGGTGAAGCGATATCCACGTTCGCGCGCGACCACCGCCAGACCCAAACCCGTATTGCCGGAGGTCGATTCGATGATGTGCCCGCCCGGCCCCAAACGCCCGCGCCGCTCCGCGTCCAGCACCATGGCCCGGGCCATCCGGATCTTGGCGGTCCCGGTCGGGTTCATGGTCTCGAGCTTCAGGAACAGCCGTGTCCCGGTAGCCGGGCTGACGGCCAGCTCGAACAGCGGGGTCCGGCCGATCAGCTCGGACACTCGCCTGGCGATAACCGGCATCGAGTGTTTCTCCTCGGGAAGGTCGCTGGAGCGGGGCGCGGGGCGGTGACTGAAAACGGTTCAGAACGCGTCGAGAGCGGTATCGAGGCGCCAATTGAATTGTCGTCGATCCGGCGAGCTTCGCAAGACTACCTTCGGCGGAATGGGGAGCCCGTGAAATGAGGACTCGTTGCTGTCCATCTGATAACCGGCGGTATTCGGGTAAATAAGGAGATCATCGGTGGTGGCGGGCCGGGGGAGCGGGATCCGGCGCCAGCTCAGCATGTCATCTTCGAGGCAGGACGACCCGCCGACGCAGGTCGGGGTGAGATTTCCCGGGCGTTGCGGCCACAACACCGGGTCGGGCAGGTATTCACTGTTGAACCATTGTTCGGAAAGGCTGAGGCTGGTCCCGTTGGCGGTGAGAATGTCGTACGGGACGCCGTGCGCGTACCGCGTTTTCACGCCCTGGATCCCGAATACCGTGCTGCCCGCGTGGTCCAGCAGCGCCCGCCCGGGTTCGATCGCCAGCCGAATGCCGGTTTCGCGCAGCGTGTCCGCGAGGTCGTCGGATCCGAGGATGGCGGCGAGCATGGCGGGCCCGGGAACGGGGCAGTGATACGGGTAGTAGGAACCCGCGCCGGGGGCCCGGTCACCGTGGAACCAGCGCGGATTGACGCCCTTGCGGAAGGTCTCCCAGTCGTCCCCGCAGACATAGTCCACACCGAAGCCGCCGCCGATCGAGATGGTGCTGATGGGATGGTCGAGGACGCGGGCCTTGCGGCAGCGTTCGATCAGCGCGTGGGCGAGCGCCGCGCGCGGGGCCGCCTCGTAGCCGGAGAGGTGAAAACTGAAGCCGTGCAGGTGAACAATGTTCCGATCGATCTCGGTGAGGGCGAGATCCAGTTCCTGCTCGGTCAGCCCGAACCGGCTGGTGGAGCCCGGCGGCAGCACGCGCAGCAGGACCCGGCTCGGTTCCGGGAACTTGCTCAGCCGGGTGAGCTCGTCCAGATCGTCGACCGCGATCAGCGCCCGCGCCCGGGTCGCGAGTTCGAGCAGCCGATCCGACTTCGCCGGTCCGGTGACCATCAGGTCGGTCCCGGGGATACCGCCGCGGGTGGCGTCGTTCAGTTCGTCGACGCTGGCGACATCGACACCGCATCCGGCCTCGGCGCAGGCGCGGACGACACAGTCGGCCTTGTTCGCCTTCTTCCCGTAGTAGACGGAGCCCTGCACCCCGGCCCGGGTGAATACCCGCTGGAATCCTCGAATGTTCTCCACGACCTGGTCGGGATACATGACGTGGAACGGTCCGTCGATCTGCCCGGCGATTTGCCGCAGCACCTCCGGGTGGTCGAGTAGCCCCTGTTCCCAGGCGTGTCGGTGCGCGGGCATCGGGCTGGCGGTAATGGTGGAGATACCGGGAGGGGCGACCACGGTCTCGGTGGAGGCGGACATTTTTCCTTTCGGGCGCGCGGGGCTGCCCCTCGGGCGCGGCGATAGCCAACATGCATGAGTATCGTTCGAAACGTTAGACCCGAGCGGTTATCGATTGGATCAATGTCGCGAATAACCGTTTCGGGTGAATTTCTGAGGCGAATCCAGCCGGTCAATTCCGGCGATCAGTCCCAGAGCGAAACCTCGGTGCCCCGTCCCTCGGCAATGGCGCGGTTGGCCAGCGCGTGGGCGACGGCGATATCGGTGAGCACCAGCCCGCTGTTGTACACGAAGATTCGTTCGTCATCGGAGATCCGGCCGACGGCGCGATGTCCCAGGATCTGGGGTAGCTCGGCGTCGACCCGGCGTAGTCGGCCGTCCGGGCCCGCCATATCGGTTCCGGTGAGCGCCATCTGCTCGGCGCTGGTGGCGATCACGCGGTCGGCGTGCACCAGCGTGGAGGGGGCCAGGCCGTAGCCGACCAGCACCACGGTCGAGCCGGGCGCGAGATCCTCGGAGTCGATGGCGACCTGGGTGCCCGGACCCGCGGTGGCGAGGACGACGTCCGCCTCCCGCGCCGCCGCGTTGGGGTCGTCGACGGTCTCCAGTTCCGCGTGCGGATGGTGGTGCAGCAGTTGCTGATGCACGGCTTCCAGGCCTTCGGAGTGGGTGCCATAGAGCATGAGCCGGTTCAGTTGCGGGTTCGCCGCCAGCAGGTGGGGCAGCGCGTTGCGCCCCTGGGTGCCGGTGCCGATCAGCAGCGCGCTGCGCGCACCCGGCCGGACGCATTCGCGCACCAGCAGGGCCGAGACCGCGGGTGTGCGGAGCGCGCCGACGCGGGCGCAATCCATCAGCGCGATGGGCGTTCCCGTGGAGTCGTCGTAGAGCGAGATGGTGGTGAAATACCGCTTGTTGGAGCGGTCGTGGTGTGGGTCGAACTTGTAGCTGGTTTTCATCGCCACCACCCGGCGGCGGCCGTCGCGGCCCAGCATGGCGTACGCGACCGACCAGCCGTCCGGGTGCGCCACGCTCAGCTTCCGCGGGTTGTCCGAATCGCCGCCCGCCAGTGCGAGATACGCGTCCTCGACCGCGCGTACCACCTCGGCGGGGCTGATCGGGACGTCCGCGAGGTCGCTGCGGCTGAGCACCCGGAGCGGGGTGGGGCGGTAGTTCACGGGTGCTGTCCTCTGGTCGTGCTGAAGGGGGCGACCACGCGCTGACCGTAGCCGTTCTCCTCGGCTTCGGCGGCGGCGCGGCGGCGTTGAGGCAGACGGATATTCACCCGCTTGAGCCAGCGGTCGGTGCCGTCGTAACGCGGCGCGAAAGGCACCCTGCCGTGGACCACGGAATCATTGTCCACCAGCAATAGCTCGCCGGGAGCCAAAGCGACCGCGCGACTTACCCGGTGCAATTCGCTGGTCAAATGCTGGTAGGCGCAACGAAATTCGTCGTCGGCCCGGGCGAGCGGGGTGTACGCGGGGTCGAAACGCAGTGTCGGCCCGTCGGCGTCGGCCCCGACGGTGGGGATCGGCGGCGCGGTCTCATCGCCGAAGTCGTCGCCGTAGGAGACGTCGGGCAGGATCGGCAGCCGGGCGGTGCGCAGGATGTCCCATTGCGCCGCATCGAGTTCCACCTGCCGGATCGAGGACACGGTGGTGGCGACCCGGTCGGGGTTGCGCAGGCAGCTCAGCATCAGCAGGTTGGCGCGCTGCGGGTGGAAGGCGTCCTCGGTGTGCGGGCTGAGCAGCGCCGTGCTGCTGGCCCCGGACTGCTCGTGCTCGTGCCCGGGAGTGGGCAGGATGTTGTTGACCAGCCGCCCGGCCTGTTGCCCCTGCCAGCCGAACGGCTCACCGGCGCACCGGGCCAGCAGCAGCAGGGCGATGTCGAGTTCGAACGAGGTGGACCGCCGCGACCGGTCCCCGGCCCAGGCCGCGGCCTCCTCCCAATTGAACGGGGTCGGCCCGAGCGCGTCCTCGTCGATCGGTAGCCGGACGATGACCGCGACGCCCGCGGACGTGGCGGGCGGGCGCATGGCCTCGTGCACGACCTCGGGCAACCTGCCGTATTTGGCGTCGATGTGGCGCAACAGGACCGGATGCGAGAGGGTGGCCGCGATCGCGGGCGTGGCACCAACTGTGACGGCGATCTCAGCGGCGAGGTAGCGGATCGCGCGGGTCGCGGATTCCGGTAGGTCGCGCCGTTCGAGCGGTTCGAGCTTTTCGGGGTGGAGCGGTTGACGTTCGGAGAGAACGCTTTTCACCAACGGAAGGGCCTTCCTGGCGTGGGCGGGGGATGGTGATCTTGGCTCGACCGAAGACGGTATTGCCCCCGCAGAATTTTGGCAAGGCTTACCTAACGGTGTGTCGTAGAAATAGCGAATAGGTATAGGATGCCCGCGCGGAGGGTAATCGAATCGGCCTCGTTCGGGCGAACCGCGTTGACGTTTCTCGCCCGCACGCCGATCCATCTGGATGATGAACGGTGTGCGTATCCGTATGGCCGGCCTCCGAGCCCCGCTGACCCGCGCCGGCCTGGTGGGCGCGGCCGCCGCTCTCCTCGTGCTGACCGGTTGCGGGACAACCCATCTCACCCCGGTGCCCGACGACATGCCGCCGCGAGCGGGCGCGCCGGTGCCCGCGATCGATCTGGATGCGCCGGGCCGCACCGCGATTCAGCTCCGCGACTGGGCGAAGGAACAGCGCGAATCGACCGGCATCCCGGTGCTCGCGCTCGAGGCGTACGGGTACGCGGCCGCGGTGCTGGCCCGCTCCAAGCCCGAGTGCGGGATCGGCTGGACCACCCTGGCGGGCATCGCCAGCGTCGAGAGTCAGCACGGCACGCACGCCGGTTCCCGCATCGCCGACGACGGCACGGTGTCGCCCCCGATCCGCGGCCTGGCCCTGGACGGTTCGCCGGGCCGCGCCCGCATCCTCGATGTCGGCGCCACCGACGCGAACCCGGTCTACGCCCGCGCCATGGGCCCGTTCCAATTCATCCCCGAGACCTGGAAGCGCTGGGGCGTGGACGCCAACGGCGACGGCAAGATCGATCCCGACAACATCGACGACGCCGCGCTCACCGCCGCCCGCTATCTCTGCGCCATGGGCGGTGACCTGACCGCCGCTCCCGGCTGGCAGCAGGCCCTGCTCACCTACAACCAATCCACCAGCTACATGAATACCGTCCGCTATCGAGCCGCGGCTTACAGTGTGGGCCGTACCGTCTGACCAGCACCCGAAGTTCTGGACCAGGGGCCGCGAACCGGCCCCGGAGCGTAGCGGAGCGGCGAATTCAACACTGCTAGGCTTTTCCGCAGCACGGCGACAGCCGTGCGACCTGCCGAGTCAGCAGCCGAAGGAGTGTCGTTTCGTGGCCATCATCGAACAGGTCGGAGCTCGCGAGATCCTGGATTCTCGTGGCAACCCCACTGTCGAGGTCGAGATCGCTCTCGACGACGGCACCCTCACCCGCGCGGCCGTGCCCTCCGGCGCGTCCACCGGTGAGCACGAGGCTGTCGAGCTGCGTGACGGTGGCGACCGCTACCAGGGCAAGGGTGTGCAGAAGGCCGTCGAGGGCGTTCTCGACGAGATCGCCCCGGCCGTGATCGGTCTCGACGCCGTCGAGCAGCGCACCGTCGACCAGACCCTGCTGGATCTGGATGGCACCCCGGACAAGTCCCGCCTGGGTGCGAACGCCCTGCTGGGCGTGTCGCTGGCCGTGGCCCGCGCCGCCGCCGAGTCCTCGGGCCTGGAGCTGTTCCGCTACGTCGGCGGCCCGAACGCCCACGTGCTGCCCGTCCCGATGATGAACATCCTCAACGGTGGCGCGCACGCCGACTCCGGCGTCGACGTCCAGGAATTCATGATCGCCCCCATCGGCGCGGCCACCTTCAAGGAGTCGCTGCGCTGGGGCGCGGAGGTCTACCACACGCTGAAGTCGGTGCTGAAGGCTCAGGGTCTGTCCACCGGCCTGGGCGACGAGGGCGGTTTCGCGCCGTCGGTCGCCAACACCCGCGCCGCCCTGGACCTGATCGCCTCCGCGATCGAGAAGGCCGGTTTCAAGCTGGGCAGCGAGATCGCGCTGGCGCTCGACGTGGCCGCCACCGAGTTCTACACCACCGGTGAGGGTTACAAGTTCGAGGGCAAGCTGCACACCGCGGCCGAGATGTCGGACTTCTACGCCGGCCTGCTCGGCGCGTACCCGATCGTGTCGATCGAGGACCCGCTGTCCGAGGACGACTGGGACGGCTGGGTCGCGCTGACCGACCAGATCGGCGACAAGGTGCAGCTGGTCGGCGACGACCTGTTCGTCACCAACCCGGACCGCCTGGAAGAGGGCATCGCCAAGGGCGCCGCCAACGCGCTGCTGGTGAAGGTCAACCAGATCGGCACCCTGACCGAGACCCTGGACGCGGTCGAGCTGGCCCACCGCAACGGCTACAAGTCGATGATGAGCCACCGGTCCGGCGAGACCGAGGACACCACCATCGCCGACCTGGCCGTGGCCGTCGGTTCCGGCCAGATCAAGACCGGCGCCCCGGCTCGCTCCGAGCGGGTCGCCAAGTACAACCAGCTGCTGCGTATCGAGGACGCCCTGGGCGACTCGGCGCGCTACGCCGGTGACGCGGCCTTCCCGCGTTTCGCGTTCGAAGGCTGACATAGTCGAAGGCTGAGAAGGCAATCGATCAGCTGACTTTCGAGGTGTGAGATGACGGAGCGACGGGCGCGCGGTACCAGTCCTGCGGGACGAAGTGACCGGCGCCCGTCGCGCTCCACCCGGTCCAAGACCGCCTCGGGCGGGAAGCGGACCGAAACCGCCACCGCGGCGTCCAAGTCGGGCGCGGTCCCCAAGGCCGCGAGCAAGACCCGGGCGGCGGCGGTGAAGGCCACGGCCAAGCGCCGCACCGCGCCCGCCGCGAGTTCCGAACGGCACGAACGCAAGATCCTGGGCCTGTCCACGGGTCGCGCGGTCCTGCTGGCCGCGGTGCTGGCGGCCCTGGCACTCACCCTGGCGGTCCCGCTGCGCACCTATTTGACCCAGCGCACCGATGCCGCCGAGCTGGCCACCCAGCACAATCAGCTGGAAGAGGAAGTCTCGGTGCTGCGCGATCGTCGTGCGCAGCAACAGGATCCGAACTACATCAAGGCCGAGGCCCGGGACCGCCTGCGCCTGGTGATGCCGGGGGACACCCCCTACATCGTGCAGATCCCCGAGATCGAGCAGCCGGCCATCCCGACCCAGCCCGCCAAACCGCGGGAGCCCGACCCCTGGTACACGCAGGTGTGGCGCAGCATCTCGTCGCCGCAACCGGTCGCCGCCCCCGCACCCACCACCACTCCGGCGCCGCCCCCGCCGCCCATACCCTCCGAGGAAGGACAACCCAGGTGACCGCAGCCGAGAACGAACCCAGCGAGCGCGATCTCGCGATCGTCGCCGAGCAACTGGGCCGGGCTCCGCGCGGCGTGCTCGCCATCGCGTACCACACCCCGGACGGTCTGCCCGCGGTCGTGAAGACCGCGCCCAAGCTGCCCGACGGCACGCCCTTCCCGACCCTCTACTACCTGACCGACCCGCGCCTGACCGCGGAAGCGAGCCGGCTCGAGACCACGGGCTTGATGCGCGACATGTCCGAACGTCTCACCCGCGATCCGGAACTGGCCGCCGCCTATCGCGCCGCGTACGACAGCTACCTGGCCGAACGCAATGCCATCGAGGACCTGGGCACCGACTTCGCCGGGGGCGGCATGCCCGACCGGGTGAAGTGCCTGCACGTCCTGATCGCGCACTCCTTGGCCAAGGGGCCGGGGCTCAATACGCTCGGTGACGAGGCCGTCGCCCTGGCGGCCGAACACGGCTTGCGCGGCACCGCCATCCCCGCCGACTGGCCGAAATACGACCAGTACCGCACCGATTCGGCCACCGGCGACGCCTGACCCGGCGCGTCCGCCGGAGTCGTTCGGCACCATTCGAATTCAGAGGTCACTGATGAGCAATGCGGAATTCGCCCAGAGCTCGGCGGCTGCCGGAGACACGGCGGCCGAAGGACACGAGCGGATCGCGGCGATCGACTGCGGCACCAATTCGATTCGTCTGCTGATCGCCGACGCCACCCGGGACGAGGCGGGCGCGCCGCACCTCACCGACGTGCACCGCGAGATGCGGATCGTGCGCTTGGGGCAGGGCGTCGACGCGACCGGCGCGCTGAATCCCGAAGCGATCGAACGGACCCGGGTCGCGCTGCGCGACTACGTGGACCTGATGCTGAAGCACGGGGTGACCCGGGTGCGGATGGTCGCCACCTCCGCCACCCGCGACGCCTCCAACCGCGAGGACTTCTTCGGCATGACCGGCGAGGAGCTGGGCCGGGTGGTGACCGGAGCGCAGGCCGAGGTCATCACCGGTGACGAGGAGGCGCGGCTGTCGTTCGCGGGCGCGGTCGGGGAACTGTCCAGCGCCGCCGGGCCTTTCGTGGTGGTCGACCTCGGCGGCGGGTCCACCGAGGTGGTGCTCGGCGACGCCGCCGGTGTGCGGTCGGCGTATTCGGCCGACATCGGTTGCGTGCGGATCACCGAGCGCTGCCTGCACGGCAATCCGCCCACCCGCGAGGAGGTCGCGTCCGCGCGGTTCTTCGCCTCCGAGCGGCTGGCGCAGGCCTTCGGCGTGGTGCCGGTGGAACGCGCGCGCACCTGGGTGGGCGTGGCCGGGACCATGACCACGATCGCGGCGGTCGCGCTCGATCTGCCCGAATACGATTCGGAGCGAGTGCATCTCACCCGGATGCCGCTGTCGGAGCTGCGCCAGGTGTGCGATCGGCTGATCGGCATGAACCACGACGAGCGGGCCGCGCTCGGGCCCATGCACCCGGGCCGGGTGGATGTGATCGGCGGTGGCGCGGTGGTTGCTGAGGTGCTGGCCGATGAGCTGGCGCGGCGGGCCGGGATCTCCGAACTGATTGTCAGCGAACACGACATCCTGGACGGCATCGCGCTTTCGATTGCCTGATAAGGCCATTCTTCGAGCGCATTCGAGGGCATTTGCCCGATGCCGAGGTCGGGCCGACTTTCCCCTGGGAAAATGTGACGTCAGTGAACTCACGAGGTTGCTGTCAGATTGCCCCATATGGGAGGGTCTCGGTATGTCAGGAGTAGCACACGACGCGAAACCGGCCACTGAACGGACCCTGTTCGGCCATCCCATCGGTATCGCGAATTTGTTCGGCGTCGAGTTGTGGGAACGGTTCTCGTTCTACGGGATGCTGACCATTCTCGGCTACTACCTGTACTACTCGACCACCGACGGCGGCCTGGGCATGGCCGAGTCGACCGGGCTCGGCATCGTCGGCGCGTACGGCGGTCTGGTCTACCTGTCGACGGTGCTCGGCGCATGGGTGGCCGACCGGCTGCTCGGTTCCGAGCGGACCGTCTTCTACGGCGGCGTCGTCGTCATGGCCGGTCACATCGCACTGGCGATCCTGCCCGGACTGGCCGGTGTCGGCGTCGGTCTGGTGCTGGTCGCGCTGGGTTCGGGTGGTCTGAAGGCGAATGCCTCCTCGCTGCTGGGCACCCTCTACGACAAGGACGACCCGCGCGCGGACGGCGGCTTCACCCTCTTCTATCTGGGCATCAACCTGGGCGCCTTCGCCGGCCCGCTGATCACCGGCCTGCTGCAGGACCACATCGGCTTCCACTACGGCTTCGGTGCGGCGGCGATCGGCATGGCGATCGGCCTCACCCAGTACGTCGTCTTCCGCAAGAACCTCGGCGAGCACGGCCGCGACGTCCCGAACCCGTTGCCGCGCACCGAGATTCCGAAGGTCGTCGCGGCTCTAGCGGCCTTCGCCGTGGTGGTCGCGATCGCCGCGGCGACCAAGCTGATCACGCTGTCGAACCTGCCCAATGTCACCACCGGCGTGATCACCGTGGCCTCGATCGTCTACTTCGCCATCATGCTGACCAGCGACAAGGTCGACGCGGTCGAACGCACCCGGGTGCGGGCGTACATGCCGCTGTTCGTCGCCAACGCGGTGTTCTGGTCGCTGTTCCAGCAGATCTTCACCGTGCTGTCGGCCTACTCCGACAAGCGCATGACCTGGTCCATCTTCGGCTGGACGGCGCCCTCGAACTGGATCGGCTCGATGGAGCCGGTGTGGATCATCGCCCTGTCCCCGCTGTTCGCGATCATGTGGACCCGCCTGGGCAACCGCGCCCCCAGCACCCCGCGCAAGTTCGCCCTCGGCGTCATCGGTATGGGCGCGGCCTTCCTGCTCTTCACCCTCTTCTCCGGCACCCACGGCAAGTCGGTGTCGTTCGTGATCGTCTTCTTCATCCTGGGCGCGTTCGCGATCTCGGAGCTCATGCTCTCCCCGATCGGCCTCTCGGTCACGACCAAGCTGGCCCCCAACGCTTTCCGCGCCCAGATGATGGCCCTCTACTTCTTCTCGGTCGGCATCGGAACCTCCATGTCCGGCGTCCTCGCCAAGTACTACGACCCCTCCCACGAACTCGCCTACTTCGGCATCACCGGCCTGATCGCCATCGCCGTCGGCATCGTCGTGTGGACCCTCTCCCCGTGGATCAGCCGTCACATGGAGGGCGTGCACTGACCGGTCACATGCCGGGCATCGCCAGGAATTCGTAAACCTCGATGGTGCCGCCGGATTCGGTGTGCGGGTGGTCCTTCAAGACCGCCTGGACGGCTTCGCCGGATTCCGCCTGGAGGATGGAGAAGCCGCCGATACCGCCGTCGGCGTTCACCGAACCCGGTCCCAGGGGGGAACCGAGGTCGACGAGTGCGTCCCCGGCGCGGGCGGCCCAGTCCATCCACGCCTGCATTCCGGCCGCCATGTCCTCGGGGGTGCCCTGTGCCATCTGCTCCCGGGCGGACTGGTCCGACTTGTAGAGCACGAGGAATTTGGTCATCGGTGGCTCCTGAGTGTCGCCCGGCCGACTCCGGTTGACCGGGTCAATTCCCGATTATTTGCTCATCGTATGCCGACCCTCCGATGGGTGGGCGGGAACGCGAAAGCGCCCGCGGCGGTCGGCCGCGGGCGCTTTCGGTTGCCGGGAGGGTCAGTCCTTGACCAGCTGCGGGGCGTCGTCGAGCTCGTCCAGGGTGTCCGGGATCTGCTCGCCGTGCGCCGGGGCGTCGGAGCGGTTGGGGAGCAGGACCGCCATGACGATCACGATCAGTGCCAGGCCCGCTGAGACCAGGAAGGCCAGGCGCATGCCGTCGAGGTGGGCGTTGAGCGGGTTCTCGCCGCCGTCGACCAGGTGGGTGGCGCGGGAGGTCATGACAGTGATGACCAGGGCGGTGCCGAAGGCGGCGGCCACCTGCTGGAGGGTGCCGAGCATCGAGCTGCCGTGGGAGTACAGGTGCATGGGAAGAGCGCCCAGGCCCAGGGTGAAAACCGGGGTGAAGGCGGCGGCCAGGGACACCATCAGCAGGATGTGCAGCGCGACCAGGGCGGCGTAGGGGGTGGTGAGCGAGATCTGGGTGAAGCCGACCAGGGCGGCGGTGATGCCGATCGAGCCGGGGATCACCAGGACCCGTCCGCCGAAGCGGTCGAAGATCTTGCCCACGGTGGGACCGAGCAGACCCATGGCCAGGCCGCCGGGCATGACCAGCAGACCGGTCTGCAGCGGGGTGAGCTCCCGCAGGGTCTGCAGGTACAGCGGCAGCAGGATCATCGAGCCCATCATGGCCAGGAAGGCCACGGCCATCAGGACCAGCGCCTTGGCGTAGGTGCCCGACAGCAGGACACGCAGGTCCAGCAGCGGGGTGCCGTTGCGCTGCAGCGAGATCTGACGGACCACGAAAATGGCGACCAGGGCCAGACCACCGGCCACGAACAGGGCGGGGGTGGCGATGCTGCCGGAACCGAACTTGCTCAGGCCGTACACCAGACCGCCGAAACCGAAGCCCGCGAACACCACACTGAACCAGTCGATCGAACCGGCCTGCGGCTCACCGACATTCTCCAGGTTGCGCAGACCGAACACGGTCACCGCACCGGCGATCGGCAGCACCAGCACGAACAGCCAGCGCCAGGAACCGTAGTTGAGCACCGCGCCGGAGATGACGGGTCCCATGGCGGGGGCCACCGAGATGGCGAGGGTGACATTGCCCATCACGCGGCCGCGATCCTGCTCGGGAACCACGGTCATCAGCGTGGTCATCAGCAGCGGCATCATGACGGCGGTGCCGCCGGCCTGGATGACGCGCGCGATCAGCAGCACGGCGAACGACGGCGCGACCGCGGCGAGCGCGGTGCCGACCAGGAAGACGCCCATGGCGATGGCGTACGCGCGGCGGGTGGAGACCCGCTGCAGGAACCAGCCGGTCACCGGAATGACGGCGGCCATGGTGAGCATGAAGACGGTGGACACCCACTGCGCGGACCGCTCGGTCACGTGGAGATCGTTCATGAGCCGCGGAATCGCGTTGATCATGATGGTCTCGTTGAGGATCACCGTGAAGGTCGCGAGCACCAGCAACCGGATGACCGTTGGTGTCCGCTGCTTGGTCGAGCTCGCGGATAGGTCGGCGGGCATCGGTAAACCTCCGGGGGTGTTCGGGTTCGAGGGGTGGGTGGTCCGCGGAATCGGTGATCGCCGTCCGGGTGCCACATCGATGCAGACGGGTACTGATCGCTCAACTCATCGGTCGGCGACAAGTATTCCGGCGGGGTCCGACAGAATTCATCCGGTTATTGGGTGTCTCGCCACTGAGCGGGATGCTGAATATGTGCTCTCACCAGCACTTATGACTGCTGAAAAGATCAAAAAGTGAGGCAGGTCACGTTTTTCCGCATCCACCGGCCCGGCGGCGCGTGTTCTGTTACCCGCCATGATGGACGGTGTGAGAACGACCGTGGCCGAACAACTTCCGCCGCTGCGTGGACGCGAGCACGAGCAGCAGGCGCTCGGCGTGCTGATCGACGGCGCGCGCGAGGGCCGCAGCGCGGTCCTGGTGGTGCGCGGCGAGGCCGGGATCGGCAAGACCGCGCTGCTGGAGGATGCCGCCGCGCGTGCCCAGGGATTGCGGGTGCTGCGCGGCACCGGCCTGGAGGCGGAGGCGGAACTGCCGTTCGCCGGTCTGCAATTACTCCTCACCCCCGCCCTGGACCGGCTACCCGCTCTCCCCGAACCCCAGCGCGACGCACTGTCCGCCGCCCTCGGACTCGGTCCCGGCGGCCGTGAGCCCATGCTCACGGGCCTGGCCGTACTGTCCCTGCTCACCGAGTACGCGGACGGCTCCGCGGTGCTGGTCGTCGTCGACGACGCCCAATGGCTCGACCGCGCCTCGCGGGACGCGCTGTTGTTCGCGGCGCGGCGGCTCCGAGCCGAGGGCGTGGTCCTGCTGTTCGGCGTCCGTGACGGCGAGGGTTCCTTCGAGGCGGCCGGTCTGCCCGAGCTGCGACTGACCGGTCTGTCACCCGAGGCCGCGGCCACCCTCCTCGACGAGCGCGCGTTCCGCGCCGCCGAGAATTCCTCCGGTGCCGACGGGCGTTCGTCCGGCGTGGACGGGCGTTCCCTCGGCGCGGATGGGCTACGGCTCAGTCCGGCAGTGCGGTACCGGCTGCTCGCGGAAGCGCGCGGCAATCCGCTGGCCCTGCGCGAACTGCCGTTGGCCATGGCCGACGAAGCCGCCTCCGATCTCGCCGCGGGCGCACTGCCGCTGACCGATCGCCTGCGCGTGGCCTTCCACGGCCGGATCAGCCGGCTGCCGGAAGCCACCCGGACGCTGCTCACGGTGCTCGCCACCGACGAATCCGGGGAACCTGGGATCGTCCTGCGCGCGGCGGCGAGTCTGGGCGCGGGTGTCGACGATCTCGCGCCCGCCGAGGCCGCGGATCTGCTGCGGCGCCACACCGGTGTCTCGATCACGTTCCGTCATCCCTTGATTCGCGCGGCCGTCTACCAACGTGCGCCGTTGGGGCAGCGTTTGGCCGCGCACCGGGCTCTCGCCGATGCCCTGGACGCGCCCGAGCAGTCGGATCGGCGCGCCTGGCATCTGGCGGCAGCCGCCCTCGGTCCCGACGCCGAGGTGGCGGATGCTCTGGAGCGCACCGCCATTCGAGCCCGTGAGCGCGGCGGTCATACGGCCGCGGCCGCCGCCTACGATCGGGCGGCCCGGCTCAGCGATCGGCCGGAGGATCGCACTCGCCGGCAGACGCTGGCCGCTCAGGCGGCGCTGGAATCCGGCGATCTGGTGCGGGCCGGAGACCTGGCCCGGCGCACGGCCCGCGAGGTGAGTTCGGAGTCGTTGCGCGCCAGCCTCTCCCAGGTGCAGGCGCTCGCCCAGTTCTGGCAGGGCGCGTTCCCCGACGCGCATCGCCTGTTGATCGACGCGGCCGCGAGCATCGCCGCCGCCGATCCGGAGCAGGCCGCGGGAATGCTGGTGCAGGCCATCCACACCGGCTGGTACCTGGGTGAACCGGAACTGGCGGAGGTGCTGAAGCGCCTGGGCGACCTACGCCTGGCGGACGAACCCGCCGTGACACCGGTCGTGCGATTCCTCGGCAGACTGTTCGATATCGGCCCTGGCAAGCCGTTGTCCCTTACCGACACGCTTGCCGAAATCCGTTCCCGTGGTGCCATTTCCGACCAGGTTCTGCTGATTCTGTGTGGCGTGGCCCTGGCTCGTGGGCAGGACGGCCCCGCCTTCGACCTGGCCGTCTCGCTGGCCGTCCGGCATCGTGCCGCAGGTGCGGCGGGCCGCCTGCCGACCGTGCTGTTCTTCGCCGCCGAGGCTGATATCTTCACCGGCCGACTGACCGACGCGCGCACCGCCACCGTCGAAGCCCGCGACCTCGCGCGCGATACCGGTCAGCAGCAGTGGGTGCGCCAACTCAGCAGTGTGCTGGCACATCTGGACGCGCTACGGGGCGATGAGGCCGAGTGCCGCGCGCATGCCGAACTGGGCCTGGAAGGGGACACCCCCGGGTCGATCGCCCCCGGCGCCCCGTGGGCGCACTGGTCGTTGGGCTTGCTCGACCTCGGTGCCGGCCGCGCGGAGTCCGCCCTTTCCCGCCTCGAGCGTTTGACGAAAGTCCCTTTCAGCCACCACATCTGCGCCACCCGTTCGATTCCCGACCTGGTCGAGGCCGCTGTCCGGCTCGGCGCCCCGGACCGCGCCGCCGCGCCCTTCGCGAAGCTGGCGGGCTGGGCGGAATCGGTGGGCCAACCCTGGGCCGAAGCCCTGGTACTGCGCTGCCGCGCCTTGCTCGACGACGACCACGCCGAGGACCTCTACACCCAGGCCCTGGCGATCCACGATCGCGAGGCCCGTCCCATCGAATTCGCCCGCACCGCACTGCTGTACGGCGAATGGCTGCGCCGAGCCCGCCGCAAGTCCGAGGCCCGCACCCCCCTGACCGAGGCCCTCGAGGTCTTCGACCGCCTGGACCTGCGCCCGTGGGCCGAGCGAGCCCGCCACGAGCTGTCGGCGGCGGGAGCTCCCGCCGCCGATGCGGCCGGGGCGGGGTCGACCGCCACCGGCCTGACCCCGCAGGAGTTGCAGATCGTCCGCCTGGCCGCCGAGGGCCTGTCCAATCGCGATATCGCCGCCCAGCTGTTCCTGAGCCACCGCACCGTCGGCTACCACCTGTACAAGGCGTACCCGAAGCTCGGGGTGACGTCGCGCGGCGAATTGAAAGGAATTGCCGCGCAGCTGCATTGATCGCGGTGGCGTCACGCCTTGACGAACTCGAGCAGGTCGGCGTTCACCTGGTCGGCATGGCTGCGGTACAGCCCGTGCCCGGCGGTCGGGTACTCCTTCAACACCGCCTCTGGGTAGAGCCGCACGGCCTGGTGGCTGCTGACCTCGATCGGAATGGACTGGTCGTGCAGGCCGTGCAGCAGCAGGGTGGGTACCGCCAGCGCGGCGACATCGGCGCGGTGGTCGGTGCGGGCCACCGCCTTCTGGACCTCGAGCGCCGCGATCGGGGAGCAGCTCATGCTGCGCTGCACCTCGGCCTCGATCGCCGCCGCGGACACCCGGGTGCCCAGGTGGGTGGCGAAGTAGCCCTGCGCCCGGTCGGCCAGCCATTGGGCGCGGTCGGCGCGCAGGTCAGCCGTGGAGGCGTCGATCATCGCGGCGGTGACGCCGACCGGGTTGTCCTCGGTCTGGAGCAGGTACGGAATCGCTGGTCCCAGCAACGCGATTCGCGCTACCCGGTCCGCGCCGTGGCGGGCGAGGTAGCGGACGGCTTCCGCGGCGCCGGTGGAGTGCGCGATCAGGATCGCGTCCCGCAGGTCCAGGTGCTCGAGCAGCGCGGCGAGATCGTCGGCGCGGGTGTCGGTGTCGTAGCCGGACGACGGGCGGTCGGAACGCCCGTGGCCGCGGCGGTCGAGCAGGACACAGCGGTAGCCCTGCTCGAGGAAGAACGGCACCTGGCACTCCCACATGTCGGTGGGCAGGGCCCAGCCGGAGATGAAGACCAGCGGCGCGCCGGTGCCGTAGTCCTCGTAGGCGAGAGTGGTGCCGTCGGTGGGAGTGGTGAAGAACATGGGAATCCCCTTGTCGTACCGAAGTTTCGGTGGCGGGCCGGGCGGGGTCGCGCGCCGCCCGGCCGGTCGTGGGTCAGAGTCCGGCCGGGACCTGGTCGAGGAAGCCGTAGACGCGCTCGATGCGCCCGTCGGCGGCGAGGGCGGCCACGTCGAAGCCGATCACCAGCGGTTCCGCGCCGGGAGCGCCCAGGTGCCAGGTGAATCGGGCGATGTGGTGGTTGGCGTCGACGGCCCCGCCGAGGGTGAACTCGAGCCCGGCGAACTGCGCCTGCACGGCGGCGATGGTGGCGTCGAGTCCGGCGTGCCCGCGCACCGACACCAGCGGGTCGGTGTATTCGGCGTCCTCGGTGAACAGTTCGGCGACCGACGCCGCCCGCCGGCCGGCGTCGGTGGTGTTCCAGGTGGCCAGGTAGCGCTGCACGAGTTCGGTGATGTCACTCATTGTCGTTCTCCTCGGTTCGTGTGAACTTGATGAGGACAACGTTATGAAGATCGCGGCGACCGGGAATCTGTCGTCATTAAGTACTGACGACCGGTCTCGCTCAGCCGAGGTGTTCGATCCGCTTCTTGGTGGTGTTGACCGGCGAATTCAGCGTCAGGTCCAGCACGGTGACCGTCACGTCGGTGAGTGCCCCGGACTGGAATTTGGCCGATTCCCCGAACAGCTGCACCGGATTGACCGTGACGGTGGCCTGCTGCGGCTGCCCGGCGCACACGACCGGTGCGAGCGTGCTGCCATTGACCCCGGACCCCAGATAGGGTGTCGCCCGCACGGTCACCGACAGCGCGGCGGCCGGTCCGGTGCACAAGTACGAAATCGTGATCACGGCATTGCCATTGGTCTCTCGCGCGCTGTCGACGGCCAGCGCGGGAATGGCCTGCGCGTTACCGGCGGCCAGGGTGACGGCGGCGGCGAAGGCGCCGAGGGCGGTGACGAGGCTGCGTGCGTGCACGGTTGTGTCCTTGCTGTTCCGGAACCGATTCACTGTTTCCTGCACCAGATTTCAGGAGGTCAGCGGCGCATCGCGGGTCAGGGTAGTGCATAACAAACCAACCATGCTGGACAATTGACAAGTTCGTGACCGTAAATCGTTCGCCCGCAGCCGGACACGAATCGGCCGCCCGCACTTCGGGTGCGGGCGGCCGAATTCGGGCGAATCAGTAGGTGTAGAAACCGCGACCGGTCTTGCGGCCCAGGTAGCCCGCGTCGACCATGCGGCGCAGCAGCACCGGCGGCGCGTACTGCGGCTCACCGAACTCGGCGAACAGCGACTCGGCGACCGCGAGAGTGACGTCCAAGCCGACGGTGTCGCACAGGCGCAGCGGGCCCATCGGGTGGGCGCAGCCGCTGACCATGCCCTCGTCGATGTCCTCGGCGCTGGCGAAGCCGGTCTCGAACATGCGGATAGCGCTGCACAGGTACGGGATCAGCAGGGCGTTGACGATGAAGCCCGCCTGGTCCTTGGACTCGATGGTGCGCTTGCCCAGGACGTCGCGGGCGTAGCCGGTGACCTTGTCGACCACGGCGCGGTCGGTCTTGAGGGTGACCACGATCTCGACCAGCGGCAGCACCGGCACCGGGTTGAAGAAGTGGACGCCGACCACGCGCTCCGGGTGGGCGGTGGCGTTGGCCAGCCGGATCACCGGGATGGAGGAGGTGTTGGTGGCCAGGATGGTCTCGGGGGAGACGATGCCGTCGAGCTTGGTGAAGAAGTCGGCCTTGAGCGACTCGATCTCCGGCGCGGCCTCGATCACCAGCTCCCGATCGGCGAAATCGTCGATCGAGGTGGTCAGGGCGATGCGGGCGCGGGCCTCGTCGGCCGCGGCCTGCTCGAGCCGCCCGGACTTCACCGCGCGCGCCAGCGACTTCTCGATCCGCTCCACCGCGGCGTCCGCCGCCTGGGTGTCGCGCTCCAGGATCAGGACCGACCCGCCCGCGCGGGCCGCCACCTCGGCGATACCGGCACCCATGGTGCCGCCACCGATCACGCCAATGCGTTCCACGAAATCTCCTTGTACTCGAGTTACTCGGGCACCATCTTCCTGGACCGCCCGCACCCACTCTCAGCTGGGCGGACATTGTGAGGTACACCGCACACCCCGCCCGTCGTCAGAGCGGAGCGGTGATGGTGGTGAAGTACTGGACCGCCGCCAGGACCGCCACGGGCGCGGTCACCAGCAATTGGCCGGCGATGGTGCCCAGCGTCCCGATCGCGACCACACCGCCCAAACACCCGACCACCGCGCCGGGCAGGAACGGGCCGAAGAGTCCGACGATGGTGGCCGCGGCGACCGTGGCCCCGACCGCCGCGCCCAGCACGCAACCGACCGCCGCCCCGCCCACACCGCCGACCAGGGTGCCCAGGACCGCGCCCATGCCGATGGTGCTGTTCATGCGATTCCAGGCGGCCTGCTCGCGTTGATAGGGCGTCTGGAATCCGGCGGAGTCCTCGAACGGCAGCGCGACCGGAGCGTAGACGGCGTGGGCGGGATCGAGGTCGGGGACCAGCGTCGCGGTCCGGTCGGTGACGGAGGCCGCGATCGGAAAGACGAAATCGTCCACCCGGAAGGACATTTCGGCTCCGGCGAGCACGGTGCCGCCGGGCGCCGCGATGGTGAGCACCCCGTCCCGCAGGGCGAGGACGCCGTCGGCCACAGTGATGACCGCGGCATCGCCGACCTGGGCGGCGGTGACCGCCACGGCGTCATCGGATGCGGCGGAAGCGGTCGGCTGGGTTGCGCACACGCCCGCGGCCAGCAGGGGAGCGAGGGCGATCATGGTCATTCGCATGGGATGCCCTCACGCCATCGCCGCGAGCGCCGACACCACGGCCCGGGCGACGGCGACCTGACCCCCGGGGGTGAGATGCACGCCGTCCGGCTCGTAGAGCCGATGACCCGAGTCGGGGCGGGTGACGGTGAGCGTGTCGATCACCGGTTCCGGCCGCTCGCGCAGCGAACGCGCGGTGTCCTCGTGATCGGCCGCGCGCCAGCTGATTCCGGCCTGCTGGAACGGCGGGAAGGTCGCGATCAGCGACTCGTCGGCGTCGGTCGGGGTGAGCCAGACCCAGCGTGCGCCGCTGAGCCGTACCCCTTCGTCGTGCAGGACGCCCAGATTGCGCGCGGTCTCCTCGGCGCTGACCACGCGTGGCCCGTCGGCGCCGAGGCGCTGTGCGTCGTTCGCGCCGAGCTGGCACAGGACCCAGTCGGGGCGTTGGAACCCGAGCGCCGCAATGCTTTTCAGGGTGTTCGTGGTGGTGGCCCCGGTGACCGCCAGATTGAGCAGGGTGATCGCGTCTCCCGGCCGTCGTAGTTCGAGCAGGTGGCGCAGGATCTCGAACCAGGACAGTCGATCGGCGGTGCTGCTCTCACCGAGCGCGACCACACGCGCGCCCGGTGCGAACGGGAGCCGGTCGACCTGGTCGGCGACCGCGTCCTCGGTCAGCAGATCCGCCGCCGCGGCTCGCGCTTGCGTCGTGAATTCCTCGCGCAGCGACCGATATTCGTCGGAATCGAGGCCGAACAGCGCGGCGACGTGGGTGTCGTCGATGCCGTTCAGATAGGGGAGCGACAGTTCGGGCCGCTGGAACCGCACCAGTTTGGTGATCATCGGGGTGGTCATTCGGGTTTCTCCTGAAGGTGTGAATTACGAACGGGGAAGCAGGAATCCGGCGGCGATCAACCAGGCCATGCCGGTGAAGCGCGCGATCGGCAGCAGGAAGGCCGCCGCGGTGACGGCGAGCGCGGCGGTGGTGCACAGGGCGATCACCGCGATCACCAGGCCCGCGCTGATCAGCCAGGGGGTGAGCAGCTGTCGCGGCAGGGCGCTCAGCGCGATTCCCGCGATGAGCAGGCCGGTGGCCATCACATTGGCCGGGCCGCCGCACAGGAACGCGAGCGTGTGCAACCCCCGGACCAGGGCCGGATCGCTCACCACCTCGGGCACGGTGAGCGCCCAGCTGACGAGTCCGGAGCAGATCAGGAAGACGACCGCGAGGGCGCCGCCGATCGCGGCGAGCGCGGGCCCGAAACCGTTGGCGACCCGCCGCAGCCGAGCCGCGACCGCCGCCGTGTAGAGGGTCAGCGGGATGGCGCTCGCGTACTGCAGTACCGCGCCGGTGCGTACGGCAGAGGGGTGGTCGCGAAAGTAGGCGAGCGCGTCCCCGGCATCCCCGAAGGGTGATGGGAATGGGCTTCCACCTGCGCGGATGGTGCTGATGGCGAGTCCGGCGACGAACAGTCCGGCGACGGCGACGCCGAGGCCGCCCAGAGGCGGTTCGAGTGCCGCGGGCTTGTGTAGTGCGTGAGATTCGGCAGACATGACGGAGATTCCGTTCTCTTGCATGAATCGTTCTCTGCTGTGAACGATTGCCTGCCGTGTACGATAACGCCGTGGCCGAAGCGAAGCAAGAGGAAACCGGGCGAGCGCAGCCGACCCGCCCCATGCGCGCGGTCGCCTTCCAGCTCGCTCAACTGGGCGCCCAGGCCACGCAACGGTTCTCGGAGCGCATCGCCGAAATCGGGCTCACCCCACCGGAAGTCGGCATCCTGCGCATGATCGCCGCGGAGCCGGGCCGCAGTCAGCGTTCACTCGCCGCCGAACTCGGCGTGGTCCCCAGCCGGGTGGTCGCCCTCATCGACCCCCTCGACACCAAGGGCCTGATCGAACGCCGCCGCAGCCCCGCCGACCGCCGCAACCACGAACTGCACCTCACGCCGGCAGCGGGAGAACTCCTCGCCCAGCTCGGCGCGATCGCCTTCGCGCACGAACGCGAACAGACCGCAGCACTGTCGGACGACGAATACCGGCAGCTCGCCGATCTGCTGAATCGTCTGGTCGCCGCCCGCGGCCTGACGCCGGGCGTGCACCCCGGCTACGCGTCCCCGGAATCGGCGCCCGGGAACTGATCCGGCGCCGAACCGGACAACCTATCCCACCCGCGGTGCACGGGGACACCGGCAAGTTTCTGCCAGGTCCGTGCCGGTGAAATCAGGGGCACTGTCGAGGCGCGGGCCTCGGGAACCGGTCCTAGACTGCGGCTTCGGGGGACGACTGCCGGATTTCGATCGGATGGGATGCCTTCGCGATGCCTGACAGCTACAGAATCCCCGCGCTACTCGAGCGGAAAGGCCAGGTCGACGAGGTTCGGCGGCTCATCGCGGACCCTCGGGTCCGGGTACTGACGGTGACCGGGATCGCGGGGGTGGGTAAGAGCCGACTGGCCGCCGAAGCCGTGCAGGATGGAACATCGCGGATCGTCGCGGTGGATCTGGGCGAGTCGGCGGATACGCGCGGGGTGTGGTCCGCGATCGAGGCCGAATCCGAAGCCGTGCCTTCGATTCTGTTCCTGGACAACTGTGATCGCCTCGTTCGCGCGCTCGCGGACGAGCTTCCGGCGCTGTTGCACCGCTGCCCCGGCCTGACCGTCGTCACCACCAGCCGCCGGGCCTTCGGGCTCTACCAGGAATGCCTGTTCCAGGTGCATCCGCTGCCCACGACGACCACCCCGGACATCGAGACGCCGAGCCCGGCAGCGCGGTTGCTGCTCGACAGCATCGAAACCCGTTTCCGGGGAGCCACATCCGCGGACCTCGCGATCGTGGAGGAGATCGCGGCGGCGCTCGGCGGCGTGCCGCTCGCCCTGGAACTGGCCGCGGCCGCCATCGCGCGGTTCGGGGCCGAGCGGACGCTGCGGCGCATCGAATCCGGCCAGCCGCTGCCGCCGTCGCCGTTCGTCGACACGCCTGCCCGGCATCGCACCATCCGCGATTGCCTGGAGTGGGGGACAAGCGATCTCGACCCGCTGTCCACCGACCTGCTGCTGCAGATCGCCACCTCCGACGTGCTCACCGATCTGGAGGAAGTGCTGTTGCTGCTGTGCGGTCAGCAGCGTGACGCCATCGTGGATCGGCTCGCGGACCTGGTCAACCGCAGCCTGCTCGACCACGCGGTCGCCGACAACGGGCACTACACCTACGCCATGTCCGGGTTCACGCGCACCTGTCTGCGGCAGTTGCTCTTCGCGGACCCCGAACGCGCACTGCGGATTCGAGCCATGCGCGCGGCGGGTATGAGTCAGCTCGCCGCCCGTATCGCGCGCATGCTCGACGACCCGGCCCGTCGCCCCGCCGCGGTCCAGCTCGCCGAACGCTGGCACGACGATCTGGTCGCGACCATCGACTACTTCACGATCCAGGGCGAGGCGGCCCGCGCGGTGCGCATGCTGCGCGAACTCGAGGACGTCTGGATCGAGCGGCGCGCGTTCACCTGGGCGGAGGCGACGCTCATCCGGCTGTCGAGGACCGCGGATCCGACCGCGGCCGCGCTGGGCCGGGAACTACTGGGCCACTGGGCTTTACGATCCGGCCGCTTCGCGGACGCCGTCGGTCTGCTGACCTCGGCCGTGGAGCCGACCGGTTCGGCAGTCTGGCGACTAGCCGTGGCCTGCTACGAAATGGGGGATACGCGGCGGGCCCGAACCTTGATCGACAGCGCCCCACCGGCCTCCGCCCGTACACCCCGCGAACGCGAGGTCGGCGCACTGGTCGAAGCGCTGGTCCATTTCGATCCTTCCCACGATGGCGAAGGCGACTGGCAGACCCTGCGCGACCGTATCGCCGCCCTGCCTCACCGCCGCGACCGCCTCGGCCTCCTCGCCATACTCGGCCGCACCCTCCTGCGCGCCGGCGCCCCTCATCACGCCCACGAGGTCTTCCGCCTCGCCCTGCGCACCCCCGACCCGGCCCGCAACGCCGTCGAGATGGTCGTCGCCCTGGAGGGCTGTGCTCGCGCCTATCACGCAGCGGGCGAACACTATTCCGACCACGTACCCCGGCTGTCCGCCGCGGCCCGCTGGATCCGCGACGCCTACGCCCTACCGCGACTGACCGACCACGTGGACATCCCCGATTCCACCCTCGACAGCCATGACCCCGCGATCTCCACCGTCGGCTCCGTCCTCGATATCGACGAGGCCGTCGCCTACGCCCTCTCCACCCCGCCCCTCCCCGCCGAACTCCCCGATTCCCCCGTCTCCCGCCTGACGAAACGCCAACTGGAAATCGCCCGCCTGGTCACCGAGGGCATGACCAACCGCATGATCGCCAGCCGCCTCGGCATCGCCGAATGGACAGTGGTCAACCACCTCCGCCAGGTCATGACCAAACTCGACTGCCCGTCCCGCCTCCATGTCGCCCTCGTGATCAAACAACAGGCCCAGCAAACCGCCTGAGGCCGGGCTGTCGGATCAGCTGGGGTGTGGCGCACCACCGAAGTCGAACGCGATGAACAGCAGGGCCAGGGGAAGGGTGACGATCGCGAACGCCATGGTCGCGGGAACGGCGGCAGCCCGCGTGTGCCGATACCGCGACCCCATCACCCCGATCGCGATGATCGCGGCGAACGTCGCGATCCAACTGGCCCAATAGCCGACCGAACCCACCCCATACTCGACCGGCCCGTCCTGCGTGACGGTAGCGGGCCGGTGGGGGTCGGTGATCCCCACACTGCGCTGAAACACGATGATCGCGCACGGGTACAGGAAACCCATTACCGCCCCGACGATTCCACCCGCAACGCCCCCGGCCGCTTCCAGCGCGGCCCCACGCTTCCTATCCATGCGAGGAACTCTCGCCGCCGCGGCTTGCCGAATCCTTAACACCCACAAGGGTTCTACGGAGCGCCGTTATTCATCAGCGCGTGTTGCTCCAGAGCCTGACCGGCTGCACATCGTCCGGATCGGCCCACTCGGGTTGCGGCGGCACGGCCGGTGCGGCGTTCTTCTTCTCGTTTCGAAGGAACTGTTCGTACACCTTGTGTGCCTGCGTTTCCGCATCGGCGCGCGCCGCCCGGTACTGCTCGATGATGGTCCGCTCGAGCTGCTGGGTCCCCTCGGCGGCGGCGTGCGGCGCCAGCCTGATCTGGGTGATCTGCCCGTAGGCATCCACTTCGATCGCCATGCTTCGGTCCGCGGCGCGAGCCTGGGCTCGGACCACCCCGATGGCCTCATCGATCTTCTCGGCCCGCGCGCGACGCTGGTCCACGTGCTCCGCACCCCTTCATCCGGATCGTCCATGCCGGGATGCCTCCCCCCGACTGGTCGACACTGTACCGACACCGCGCGCCCAATTGTTCGCAGTACATACCGACCGCTACTGTTAGCGATGCTATTGCCAGTGCTGGGGGATTCATGAAGCGAAAGCTGTTGGTGGGACGGTAGACATGGTTGCCTTCGATCCCGAAAAGTTGCGCGCGCTCGCCACCGATACCCGCACCCATGCCGGTGCGATCGGCAAGCTGAGCCCGATCGGCGAGCACAACCGTGACGCCGCTCCCGGCGCGATGCCGTTCTCCGCCTTCGCGAACAACGTCGGGTTGGTACTCGAGGCGATGGATCGAGTGGTGGCGCTCCATCAAGGCAGGCTTGACCAGTTCGCGAATCTGACCGATAACGCGGCCGGCACAGTCGATGGGATGGAAGAGGCGAATGTGGCCGGCTTCAAGGGGATCAAGTGAGCGGTGACAAGATCACCATCTCCACCGTGCTCGGGTGGAAACTCGATTCGGCACGCTTCGCCGGCGCGGACGCGATGAACGCCGGTATCACCCTCGAAGCCGAATCTCTCAATGCCGACAAGGCGATTCAGGGTTCCGATCCCTACTTCGGTGAGGCCGCCGGCAGTGCCGCCCGCACCATGTCGACCAAGTTGAAGAACGAGGCGGTCACCACCGGTGACGTCCTCGACGCCATCCATAAGCAGATCGACACCACGACTGCCGCACTGCAATCGGATATCAAGAGTTTGCAGTCGGCTGTCGATGACGTCGAAGACTCGGAGTACAACCTCTTCTACGACGACGAGACCGGCGACGTGAAGTCATACGACTCGAACTGGGAGACCATCAAGAAGCACTGGGGCAACCCGGCTTCCGTCGCCTGGAAGACCGCCGAATGCCTCAGCTTGGGTGCGAGTCTCAAGCAGGCGTTCTGGGATGTGCAGGCAACCGACAAGATCGGCGCGCGCGACCTGGCCACGCAACTCGAGCACGTGTCCGATGATGTCAAGCTGGTGCTGGCCGGTATTCCGGGGGATGCCACGCTCAGGGATATTCTCCTGAAGTATCAGGTGGACACCACGAAGTCCGAGATCGTTGTCTGGCCCGACTCGACCCTGCTGAACCTGATCAGGATGTCCAAGCCCGACATGCAGCCGGTAGAGATGACGGTCGAGGAGAAGGCCGCCATGGATGAGCTCTGCAACCCGCTGTATGGGGGCAATCCGCTGAACTACATGAAGTTCAACGACATCAAGGACGAAGCGGAAGAGTTCGGGAAGAACAACAAGTACACCGAGGTGAATCCGAAATCGAAGGATGACGGTCACGGGGACGCGGCCCGGCATGCCTACTGGAACGCGCGTATGACCCAGGAGTTCGGCGCCGACTGGGCGAAGCAGTACGCCACCGCCCATGAGGGCGTCGGCGGAAACGGTCCGCAGCGAGAGGCGATGGATCTCAAGAACAATGATGTGGGCCGCCAGATCGGTCTGGCGAACATGAACGCATCGAAGGACGACCTGAAGACGGCGGTCATCGCCGCGGTCGACAAGGGCGACACCGTGGTCATCCACAGTCCCAATGGGGACAAGGCTCCCGCCCAGATTGCCTTCAGCAATACCGTTCCCTGGACAGATACGAGGAGTCCCGAGCAAGTGGATATCCCACTTCCGGGCAAGGGAAAGTGAGTGCGAGGTAAGTGAAACCAGCCACGATCGTTGTCGGCATCCTGATGGTTCCGCTGCTGGCTGGATGTGCTGCCAAACCAACAAAGCCCGCTGCGAAAACCTGTCAATCCGAAATCCGCCTCGACCGGGAGCCGCAGCCGCTCGGCTCGAGCAAGGCGCTGACGGCGGAACTCGAAACCGCCGGGCGAGGGCATCAAGCCATCAGCCTCGGCGAGGTCACTCACGCGGCAGGTTGGTCCGATGACTGGGACACGATGATCGAGGCCGCCGAAGCCTACAACGATGACTGGATGAACAAGACCGCGCAAACCCCGGCGGGCACCTGCTGGAAGGGGCTACCGCCCCGTATCAATTCCGATAATCCGGCGCCTTTCGGGTATTACGTCTTCCTCAAAGACCGGCAGGTGGTGCAGTCCGTGGTGTGGCACACCGGCGACATGCCCCTGCTGCTCCGTCCCAGCGAGCGGCTGACTCACGAAACCATGCTGAACGCCAAGGGCGGAGGACTCGCAACCTACTGAGGCCCTCACCGACGCCACGCTTCATCGAAAACTGTTGTGCCCGCGAGGGTGTCGGCGGAAACGGGCCGCAGCGAGAGGCAGTGGACCTCGGGGAACAATGCTTCCGCCCAGATCGCCTGGAGTAATACGGTTCCCTGGAACGAGATATCAAGTCCTCCGGCCATCGATATCCCACTTCCCGGAAAGTGAGTGCGAGGTAATTGAGACCAGCCCTGATCGTTGCCGGACTGCTGGTGGTTCCACTGCTGGCCGGTTGTGCCGCCAAGCACCAGTCCTACGCGGAGAGGTGTCCATCCGAAATCCGCCTCAGCCAGGAGCCACAGCCGCTCGGCTCGAGCAAGGCACTGACAGAGGCGATCAGAACGGCCGGGGGCGGGCAGCAAGCCGTCAGCCTCGGTGAGGTCACGCGTTCGGCCGGCTGGTCCGATGACTGGGACGCGGTGATCGATGCTTCTGCGGCTCATGACGATGACCTGATGAACAAGTGGGCAGAGACCCCACCAGGTACTTGCTGGGCGGGTCTACCACCCAGGATCGGTGTTTCCGATCCGGTGCCTTCCGGGTACTACGTCTTCCTCAGGGACCGGCACGTGGTGCAGTCCGTGGCGTGGGATACCGGGCACAAACCCGTGGAATTCGGTTCCGTTCCGCGACTGACTCACGAATCCATACTGAACCCCAAAGGCGGACAACTCAGAACCTACTGAGCGGCCAGGAGGCTGATGCCATCCGCGCAGAATCTTCACATTCGGCGCAAAGCAACTCCACCCGCGATGCTTAGGGTCACTGGTTATGGAATCCAGTAAGCCTCGGCGCCGTCACCGGCTGCGTCGGCTGGGGAAAGTGCTCTTGGTCGTGTTGTTGGTGCTCGGGGTCGTGGTGGCTGCCGGGTGGGCGCTCACCCCGTCGGTTGCCGACGCCGATCAGCGGGTCCGGGATCTGGCAGCGGATCGGGATTCGGCGCTGCTGTCCGATTCGGTGCCGGCGCGGTTCGCGACAGCGCTGCTGGCCACCGAGGACAGTCGTTTCCATCGGCATCACGGCATCGACATCCTCGGTATGGTGCGCGGTGGCCTCGGCCTACTCGGTTCCCGGGAAAGCGGCGGGTCGACGCTGGACAAGCAGCTGATCAAGATGCTGTATTTCCACGGTGACCATCCCCTGGTGGGCGCCCCCGAACAGCTGCTGCTCGGCGTCAAGCTCGACACCACCTACTCCAAGTCCCAGATCCTCCGGATGTATGCCGACGTCACCTATTTCGGCCACGGCTTCTACGGCCTGCAGGACGCTTCCTGCGGCTACTTCGGGGTGCCGCCGGACCGATTGAGCTGGTCCCAGGCAACACTGCTGGCCGGGCTGCCGCAGGCTCCCAGCAACTACGACCCGCTGACCCGCCCGGACTTGGCGGCGAGCCGCCAGCAACACGTCGTCGACCGCCTGGTCGCGACCGGCGCCCTGACTCACGAGCTCGCAGCCGAAATCTCCCCGGCCGCATGGCATCTCACGACCACGCCGGGTTGCCACGACTGACCACCGGGCCTTCCGGCCGGGCGGCTGACGAGCTCATCATTCCGACTGCTGGGTGAAGCGGGCTTCGAAGGTGAGCAGGTCCGGGGGACCCTGGACCGAGATACAACTGCGCCCCGGTGCCATCGATTCGGGTCGGTGACATCCGGGGCGCGGAAGGGGTGAATCAGCCGAGGTCCGGGTGGCCGACCCACTCGACGATCGTCCAGCCCTTCTGCGGGTTGCCCTTGAGGACGACGCGGCCGCCGTTGCGCATCGGATCGGTGCCGAGTTTGCTCTTGTCGGCGTTGCTCGCGTTCATCATGGCCCAGAACATGATGGTGCCGCCGTGCGAGAAGATCACCGGGTTGGCGCAGTTGCGGCGCTGCACCTCGACCAGTGCCTGATCGACGCGGCCGTCGAACTCGTTGCCGTCGATGGAGCCTGGAATCCGTGCGTTCAGGTCGCCGGAGAGCCACTTGATCGGAGCCTGCAGGTACCCGGACATCGCCTGGGCCTCCGGGGTGCCCTCGTAGTCGCCTGCCTCGATCTCCCGGAAGCCGGGCTGAATGTTGAGGTTCAGGTTGCGCTTGGCGACGGTCGGCGCCGCAGTCTGCTCGGTACGCACCATGTTGGACGCGAAGGCGCAGTCGTAATTCTTGTCGGCCAGCTGGGTGGCCAGATTGTCTGCCTGCGTCCGGCCGCGCGCGGTCAGGTCGGGTCCGGGCACCTTGGTGTCGATCAGGCCGGAGGTGTTACCGAGGGACTCGGCATGGCGCACCAGGGTGACGACCATGTCACCGGCGCTGCTGCCGGCGCTGCTGCCGGAGCTTCCGAGGTCGAGACCGGCGGACGCGACGCCGGTGGTAGCGGTTGTGGCCGCGACCGCGGTCGCCATCACCGCAATGGACCATCGAAGAGAACGGATTCGCATGGGTGGGAATGCCTTTCATCGTGGCGAACGCCACTTCAGGTATGCCGAAGAACCGGCATTTGGAGTGTCGCGTCTCACAGAAGCAGCTATCTGCCCGAATCAAATACGGGGTATCCCATTCATCGGGATCTTTCGTGCACCGGACCGCGGCAGGCGAAACCACCTTGCGAACGGCATGTCGACTCACGCGACCGGCCCACCCGGCCGTTCTCGATGCCCCCGATCCGTCAGGGACCTGGGAAGATCACTCCGTCCCGCTCAGGCGGATCATGGCTGAACCGGCTGCCGAACCGCGAGCGCTGCCCCCGGGTCTGCCGGTCGTGGAAGGCGTGTTCCTGTTCCGCCAGTTCGGGCTCATGATGGGTGCGGGCTGAGCGCTGCGGCGCGGGCGCGAGGAGCGGGTGGCGAAAAGGCGCGGGTTTCATCGTGGGCTGCGCCGAGGTGAAGTAGGCGAAGTGGTGTGTCCCGAGTTGGATAGAAGGGTTGATCACCTATGAGCAACTCGAATAGCAAGCAGCCGAGGGGGTAATGTCGAAGGCCGCCGTAACTGCTTGTCCCAGAGACTGTTCCGGGGACATAGGGCAGAGTATCAACTGTCCGGTCGATTTGGGTGAGCCGAAGTGCAGTGCGTGTCAACGATCGCTGGTTATGCCCCAGCGCAAATTGTCGAACCGACACCATCCGGCCTCGGAGTTTGCCATCAGTCTCGACGGTGTTGACGCGGCAGAAGACTCGCGACCTTCGCAAACCTTGTTGTCGGTTTGTGCCCCCGGTCGGGTTCGAACCGACACTGTGCGGATTTTAAGGTGGCACCTCTTGGTGTTTGAAGACTTGTGACTGTTGCTGACGACGCGCGAATCATGCTCTCTACGAGCATATTCGCGCGTTTGCCGTATTGGCGGGGTTGACTGCGCTCAGAGTTGCGGCGGGCCCTGGGCGGGCCCGGCGCGCCATCCCGTCTAACGTGGATGGGTATGGCTGTTGGTGTGGCCGAACGCCTTGAGTGCTTGCTCTCGATAGATGTACCGCTTGTTGCTCACCTCTTCGCGCAGCTTGCCGCAATCGATGGAGTTTGCGGTGTGGTTGGGGCTGTCGAATCCTTCTGACCACCATTCGTCGACCTTGTTCGAGTAGTCGGCGATTGCGGCATGAAATCCCAGCAGGGGCCTGATCAGTTCTTCGGGGCCGGCTAGCTCGGGGGCGCCCCGTCCCTCGCTGAACTGGGGCCACAGGGCCAGGTACTCGGTGTGAAAACGGTCTGCGGTCTCGCCGCTTTGTCCAGCTTCCAGGGCAGCTGCCACTGTCCGAGTCGCTTCGATGACACGGTCAGCGCGGAGCAGGTACTCGCGATGCTCGGCATATTGGCGGTCGAGAATCGAATGGTCACGAGCCGCAAGCGCAAGTAGACGTTGATTCCGGGTGGTGGCCCAGTTCACGGCGAACGTCCCACCACCACCGATCAGGGCTCCCGCGAGCGTGAACAGCCCAGTCGTTACATCAGATGCCATGGCGCACAACGTATCCGAACTCATCGAGGGGTGTTCTCCTAATCAAGACAACGACCTTCTCGATGCGAACGAGACCTTGATCCGTATTGTCTGTTTCTGGTAGCTGGTGATCTCGTTTGCTCTGCAAGCTGACCAGCGCTCTTACCTGATGACTCCGTTGGCTGGGATGGGCAGCCAACGGCAGTGCTGCGGACGAACTGCGGACGGCGGCGGCCCATCTCGGTGATGAACCGATGGGCATGCTGCGCTGCTCTGGCCACACTGAACAGCGCGGTATGCGGCAATGTAGTGCGTCGCAGAAGGCGCACCACGCGTCAATAGCTATCCGCCCCAGAAGCCGATGATGTCCTTGCCTGCTGTCTTCGATTCACGCAGCCAGTCGATGAGGTAACCATCAAGGTCGTCAGGACCATCGGGAACGTGGCCCTCCCACTCCTCCAACTCCTCAGCACAGGATTCCTTGCTCATGTAGCCCCACCCGTTCCGCTCAGCAACGTTAAAGCTCGCCGCCAAACCCGGAACGCTCGGAAAAGGGTCCTCACCCATCATGCTTGTGGCCAGATCTTCGAGGGCCTCGGGCAGATACCGGTCCCCGAACCGGAACTGCACGTCACCGCCGTTGGCGGCCAGTGCGTCACAAATCAATTCCAGTGCCTCGATGTAATTCGAGGCGAGCCCCTCCTCGAACGGCCCGCCCGCGAAGATCGCCCGCAGGGCGGTCTTGTTTCGCTCGACATGATCGTCCTGACCCGTGGACCTGAAGGTCACCGACAGGCGCGACCGTTTCAGAATCCTGTCCAGGAGCTTCTCGTCCTTGGATCCAACGACGGCCTCGAGCTCGGCCAAGTCGAGAAAGTAGACATGCAAGATCTGTGACACGACGCGAATCCTAGCCAGCAACAACGACACTCAGGCCCAGTGCATGCCATCGACAATCGTCCTCAACTCGGCATTACAGGGCGTTTGCAAACGGTGTTGCCGCTGTAGAGGTTCGACGCCGAACGCAGCCGGACGGCATGGCGTCACACCGGCGCGTCGAACAGCTCTGCCGGAGCTTGCGGCCGCTGATCGCATTGTTCGGCCCGTGAGGTCCAGTGGCGCGAAAAGTAACGCTTAAAGCGTGTCTTTTCTCGTCACAGTCTCATGGGCCTACTCAATACCAGTGCGACGGCGGACAGCACGGCCGCGCGCATGGTCGGCGGCCGTGCTGGAGCTGGTCACAGCCGCACTGGTGCCGCGATGCCGAGCAACTCGAGCCCGTGGGCGAGCGTGCGAGCGGTCAACTGGCACACCGCGATCCGGTTGCTGCGGGCGGGTTCGGGTGCGGCCAGGACCGGGCAGGTGTCGTAGAAGCTGGTGAACGCGCGCGCGAGATCGTAGAGGTAGTTCGCCAGGCGGTGCGGCTCGAGCGTCGAGGCGACCTCGCCGAGCACCAGGGCGTAGTCGTCGAGGGTCAGCAGCAGGGCCCGTTCGGCGGGTTCGAGTGCCATGGTGGTGTCGACGGCGACGGTGTCGGGCACTGTGGCCTTGCGCAGGATCGAGCGGATCCGCGCGTGCGCGTACTGCAGATAGACCCCGGTGTTGCCGTTGAACGCGGTCATGCGGGCGGGGTCGAACATGTAGTCCTTGACCCGGCTGGTCGACAGGTCCGCGTATTTGACCGCTCCGATGCCGGCTTGCTCGGCGATGGCGTCGAGCTCGGTGGCGGGCAGTTCCGGGTTCTTCTCCGCGACGATTGCCCGCGCGGCCGTGACTGCGTCGTCGAGCAGGTCCATCAGCCGCACCGTGCCGCCGGCGCGGGTTTTGAACGGCCGCCCGTCGGGGCCCAGGATCGTGCCGTAGGCGACGTGAGCGACGTCGATGGCATCGGTCAGCCAGCCGGCGCGGCGCGCGGCTTCGAAGACCAGCTGGAAGTGCAGGGCTTGGCGGGAGTCGGTGACGTAGAGCAGCCGGTCGGCGTGCAGGGTGGCGATCCGGTAGCGGATGGTGGCCAGGTCGGTGCTGTCGTAGCCGTAGCCGCCGTCGCTCTTGCGGACCATGAGCACGGCCGGGGTGTCGTCAGGACCGTTCACGTGCTCGGACAACACGACCACCGCGCCGTCACTGTCGACGGCAACGCCCTTGTCGAGCAGTTCGGTGACGGTGTCGGCCAGCATCGGGTTGTAGGTCGATTCCCCGGCGTAGTCGTCGGGGGTGAGCAGGACACCGAGCCGGTCGTAGATGGCGCCGAACGCCTTCTCCGATTCGGCCACGATCTCAGCCCACCGCGCCACGGTCGCAGCGTCCCCGGCCTGCAGGGCGACCACGCGGGTGCGAGCGCGATCAGCGAAGGCGGGATCGGCATCGAACTGGGCGCGCGCGGCCTTGTAGAGCCCGTCGAGCGCGGAGACGGTCGCGTCGGTGCCGACATCGTCGGCGTGCCAGGGCTGGTCGGGGTGTTCGTCGATGTACTGGATCAGCATCCCGAACTGGGTGCCCCAGTCGCCGAGGTGGTTGGCGCGCACGACGTCGGCGCCGAGGAACCCGAAGAGCCGGGCCAGGGCGTCGCCGATGATCGTGGTGCGCAGGTGACCGACGTGCATTTCCTTGGCCACGTTCGGGGCGGAGTAGTCGATGACGATCCGCTGCCCCGCCGCGGGTTCACCGACCCCGAGCCGGGTATCAGCCAGCCGCGCGGCCAGCTGCATCCAGATAGCCGCGTCGCCGACGGTGATGTTGAGGAAACCGGGCCCCGATGCCGCCGCGTCGGTGATCACCGCGTCGCCACCGGCGGTCAGCTCACCGGCGAGCGCGGCGGCCAATCCCGCAGGTGGCTCGCCGAGGCTTTTGGCCAGTGGCAGTGCGGCATTGGATTGGAAGTCGGCCCGGTCCGATCGGCGCACCACTGGGTCCGCTCCCACCGATTGCGGGCGGGCTCGCACGATCGCCTCCGACACAGCGGTAGCGACGTGTGCGAGCAGCGGCACGACAGTGGCAGCACTCACCTCAGGGTCCTTTCATCGAGAAGGTCAGGGGTATCGAAGGATTCAGTATCTCAGTGCCCGCCAGCCGGTTTCGGTCCAGCTAGACATGTGAGGGCCAAATCCGCCGGATCCAGCGGTAGCCCGCTATCGCAGGTAGCTTGCGGAGTCATGACCGCTAAGCGTGACTTTTCGCGTCACTGGCCCTCACAGGCCTTCTTGCACACGTCGCGATCGGGTCCACGGTGCACGAGCCCCAGGCCCTGTAGCCGGGATACGCCGCTGGCCGAGCTATTGTCGTTGGTTCGCGCTTTCGCTGCCGGAACCCCTCATGGCCGGTTCGGTCAGCGCGGTATGCGGCAGAATAGTGCGTTTCGCCAGCGGCTACCGCGGGTTCGCTGAAAGCCTTGTAACCACCGTGACCGTGAATACGCCGTCCCCGGTCGGCGGCTGGGGTGGGGTGGGGTGGGGTCAGTTTGGATCGTGCTGATGGGTAGGGCTTTCGGTTGTTGATCCGAGTATGCGATCCAGTAGAAGGTCGACGAGATCGAGTGCTTCGTCCGGAGTGCCGTATCTCTGGAGCATGCCCTGGGCGAGTCCGCCGATCGTCGCGGTGACGAGTGCGGCGTCGCGCTCCGGTGACGGGTCCGTACCTCGGGCTCGTGCGATTTGCCCGGCGACGATCGTGGTCAGGGCGTTCGGTGCGGCGAAGGTTTGTTCCGCGGTGATGCTCTGGCCGGTGACAGCCGCCCAGCCGAAGGTGCCGAGCACGATCGTTTCCTCGCGGCGTTGCTCGTCGAGTGGGAGCAATTCGGTGAGCAGTGCGTGGATCTTCGTGCGGGGGCTGGCGTCTTCGCCTAGCGCGGTCCACCGTCGCATGAAGCGGGCGCCCGCGTCCTCCATCACGGAGCGGTGGGTCGCCAGTAGGAATTCTCGCTTGGTTCCGAAGTAGTACTGCACCAGTCGTATCGACATCCCGGCTTCGGCGGCGACTGTTTGGAAGGTGACGGCTTCCATGCCGCCGCTGACGATGATCCGGCGTACGGCGTTGGTGATCTGTCGCCGCCGAGCGTCATGGTCGACCAATCGTGGCACGGACCCTGCCGCCTTCCTGTGAGTGTCGAACGATCCCGTGGGCCTTGATGGTACACACATACCACTTATGTGATACGTTCATACCATCAAGATTGATACGTTCGTACCGTAAACCGAAGAAGTGGGAGGGCTCATGCCGAAGATTGGGCGGTTCACCAGCGACAAGGCCAAGACGACGTACCTGCGGACCTACGACGCGATCTCGGCCGACTGGCCGGTGCCTTCGACCGAGATCGACGTCGAGACGAAGTTCGGGACCACGCGAGTGCGCAAGTCGGGAATTGGGGAAGGACTGCCTCTGGTGCTCCTACCCGGCATGCCGGGAAACAGCCTGTTCTGGCTGCCATTCATCGAGGATCTCGCCCGCGACAGGGTCGTCTACACCCCCGACGTCATGGGCTGGGCCGGCCGTGTCGAGCAGAAGGTGCCGATCCGCGACCACGACGAGATCGTCGAGTGGCTCGTAGAGCTCCTCGATGGGCTCGGCCAGCAACGCGTCCACCTGGCCGGGTACTCCGACGGCGCTTGGCTGGCTTGCCTGCTCGGAGTCCACTGCTCACAGCGTCTGGCGAGTCTGTCCATGCTGGAACCGGGTGGGGCAACCTTCGCCAAGCCGCGATGGAGCTTGCTTCTGAAGATGGTCGTTGCGGGTATGCGGCCCACCCGTGAGCGCATGCAGAATTTCGTCCAGTGGCTGACCCCCGGTGTCGTGCTGAGCGACAAGGAATGGGCGATGGCGATGGCGGGGTTCAAGTTCCGGTTAGCGTTGCCGTGGCCCAAGCCGTTCACCGACGAACAACTCGCTGCTATTACCGCACCGATGCTGGTGCTGTTCGGAGAGACCACACGCGCCAACGACCCCGAGATCGGAGTGCGACGCCTGCGCGAGTATGCACCTACCGCTGACGTCGAGGTCTATCCCGGCGTTGGTCACGAACTGTTGTGGGCCGTTCCGCAGAAGGTGGTACCCCGGCTCCTCGGGTTCGTCACCGAACATGACGCGATCCGGGCATAACACGATCCGGGCATAACAAGCGGGTTCGACCGAGCGGCGCACAGAAGAAGCCGCAAATCGTGCAGTGTCTCGTGAACGATCGTTCACGAGACACATCGGTGGTGGCTGGACGAAGATGGCGCCCGCGACTTGACGGACGACGACGAGGACGCCGACTGAGTTCATTGTCCTGCGAGCCCGCTTGAGGCACGACATTCGGCAGTAGCGGACGTTCTGCACCGCACCGGGATCCGGTCGCCGGCGCCCCGCGCTGGCCGGTTCGGTCAGCGCGGTATGCGGCATTACAGTGCGTCGTATGTCGGCTGCGATAGCTACAGTCGCACCGTGGTTGAAATCGCTGTACTGCGCGCCCTTCCGGCACCTGACGAACTGCAGCACAGGTCCCGTGTACTGGCGCTGCTCGACTGTGTCCTGGGCGGCATGGCACCGACTCACCCGACTCGAACGTACCGTTACGTCGAGGACTGGCGTCCCGGGGAATCGCTGGCCTCGATGGACAACGGCGCTGGTGACGAATACTCCATCGTGTTCAGCAGCGCCGGGACGTACGTGCGCGGGTTCGACCACCATTCGGAGCTGAACACATACGGCCAGAGCGACACCGGTGAGCTGTGGCCGGGGCTGACCGACGGGCTCCCTGCCCCCTTTCACCCCTACGTCATCGATGCGGCCTTCCGGTTCGACGAGGAGCCGACCATGACCGTCTGCCTCTGGCGACTGTCCACCGACAGCGGTTGGCAGACAAGCCAGACCGTTCACCTCGATGAGGAGGACTTGAACGGCGACGGCTCGGATTGGCTGTTCGACCAACTCATCGACTGGTCCGCGGAGCCCAAGGCCGACCACTACCGCCGCTATTTCGATCTGCCAGCTGATCCTGACCATGCTGCACTGCACGCGATTATGGAGGGCGCACCGATCACGGCCGATCTCGTATATCGGTTGAATCCCGACATCGACCTTGCCATCGTGACCGAAGAGACCGCGATCTCCGGGATTCCGGTCAGCTTCTGACAGAAGCCATCGCAGAAGAGCCTCGCCCAGACAACCGGTCATCGGCATGAGCGGACGTCCCCAGCGTCTAGAACCGAACGGCCGGTTGATCCTCCGCCGTGCGGCGCCGGCGGACTCGCTCAGCGCGGCATGCGGCATGTGCGGACACAGCAACGGCCCCGAGATGCCTCGGGGCAGTTGATCTTCAGCTTGGAGCTTGCGACATCCGCTTTAGGAGAGCGCACTTAGTCTGTTTTGCCGGGTATGCGCAGTGTTGGGATCGTTGGCTGAGGTGGTGTGACCGGGCCGCTTGTCGTTGGGATCGTTGGTGAGAATCAGCGGCGTGGGGGACTGCTGCGTACGATCTGCGTACCGAGTGCGGGGTTGGCTACGAAGCCTAGGCGGGGAGTTCCGTGGAAAATCAAGTGCGTTGCTGGCGGTGGAATCAGTAGCCTGCCATGATGCGCTACAGCGTGTCGATACCTGCGGGAATGTCCGACCGATTGACCGAAGTCGCCGAGTTGCTGCGAGGATGCCGGGAAGCCTTTTTGCGGATCCGTGACGATCACCATTGGGTGCCCTCCGAATCTTCCTCCGCCGCTGTTGATTTGACTGAAATCGGGCAGATGGATGGGGTGCGTGACGAGCGTGTCGTCCTTGAGATGGTCGCTGCGTATCTCGAACTCGCCGTTGGCAACTGCGCGGGACTAGCCGCCCTCTACGAGGCCGTGGAGGTGGTGACTTCGCCGGCACAGCTGGTCCGCGCGGTCCTTGAAGACTGCGCACGGGCTTACTGGCTGATCGGATCAGATCCGGTTTCCGCACCGGAAGATCGGCTGGCACGCAGCTACATCGACCATGAAATCAGCGCTGTGGACAAGCAGAAGTATGCTGCCCGGCTCATGGGTAAGACCTCCTTCGGATACGCACTGGCCAGGAGCGAGTTCAAGGACCTGCGCGCCGAAATCAAGAAGGCGTTTCCGGCGACCAGTGGTACGGATTTCGATGCGCCGGTCACGATCAATGGGCAGAAGAACATCGGTCCGACCGAGACGGTCAAGTGGTTCTACGCGCTCCGGCGTGGCGAGGGCGGCAGTGACATCGGTGAAGGGATCTACATCCGCCTCTGCAACCAGACCCATCCGACGATCTCCTCGATTCGCGACCGTCGTCGTTTCATCAGACACGGTGAGCACTTCGGTAGCCATCAAGTAGTCAAGTTGAGTGAGCTCGAAAACCTTGCTCGCCTCGCTGTTTCGGCTGTCCACGTCACGTTGGCTTGGGTCTATCGGTACTGCGGATGGGATTTCGACCCTGACCATGAGTTCGAGGACTTGATCGAACGCACGTTTCCTGGTTCCCTTGCCGATATTGCACCGGATACTCCGCACGTTTAGGGGCGGTGAGGCGGTCTCGGCCAGCGGTGGATCGGTTCCAGAACTGGGGACTGTTCTTCTCCGTGCTTCCTCATACAGGCCATCTTCTGTGGAGGGAGGGCGTGTCAAGGGCTCTTGCGGCCCACTGCGGGCTTGGGCAACCGGATTCAGTCGCCCGAGCCCGCACAGTCCCATTTGTCGCTCGGATGCTACTCAATCAGAGTTTCGAAGCGGTCGAGGTAGTATCTTGTTGTCCTCCTGCTAAATTGGGCAGAACCTTTGACTGCCTCAAACAATGCTTCTTTATTGCCCAGCTTTGAAAGTCCGAGTCGATCAGCTTCTTCGTTCGCGGCAGACAGTAGCTGGGCACTAAGCCATTTCCCCTTGAGGAGTGCGACTTCTTGCCTTCTGCTGTAGAATTGTCCAATTCGTCCGTTGGCTTTCCTAGCCGCCTCCTCGTATTGGACAATTCCGACCTTTTCAATTATTGCGTCCCTGACGCCCCTGGTTGTTGCTTCGTCGACCTTGCCGTCGGGTAAAAGCCGTGGCGGTGTGCCGAGAGATGGGCGTCGGATACCGCAGTAGTGAGCTGCTAAGCAAATCTCGAACCACGGGCGCCAAGTGCGCGCGATTTGCTCCCGCCATTCATGTAGGCTGGCTACGACCACGCGTGCTTCGATCGCGGTGGTCGAATATGCACGACGAATAAATCCCTCGATATCGAAGTCGTCGAAGACATGAGCTTCCACATCCGGAAGCTTTGTGTATGTGAGATTCTTAGCTCTTCGAATACCGCCCGCAATTCGGTCATGGTCGGCATCAACGCATAGCATCAAGGCCGAACGCGCAGGGGGCTTGCCATTTCCGATTATTCCCTGCCGTTCCATGTATTCGAAAAGTTCAACGACCCTCTTCTTCCCTCCGGTGCATTTGAGTCCGCGAGTGACCAGCCTAACCGGGAATATTTCGTGCTGTCCAGGCTTTAGAAGCCTCGATTGGCGACATACCTCGTCGTAGAACCAGCTGTCCGTCTCGATACCCTCAACTACCAGGAATAGCCGAATCCGGCGGGACATGGATACCCGCGCGGCGAACGCCTCGGGAGAATATGATGGAATTGTCACAGTGGCGCCTAAAGCTCCCGAATGGAGTCTGCGGGAACGCCGGCCACTACCTCTGGCGAGTGTGTGGCTAGGACTATTTGCGCTCGCTCGTTCACCGTACGCATGGATTCGATAAGCGCATTCTGCCAATCGACATGCATCGACAGCTCGGGCTCATCGATCATGATGACGTCTTCTTTTGCCATTAGGCATTCGAGAAGTATTAGCAGTACTTGCTTCTCTCCGCTTGAGAGTACATCGATTGCGATTTCTTGCGAATCGCTACCGATGATTGTAATTTCTTTCTCTAGTGAGAGCTTCTTTCCACCACTGTACAACGAATCGATAAGCTGCTCTATCTTCCTGGACGGTGCATGCGCATCTGCCACCAACCGTTCGACCTCTGTAATCCTTGATACCACTGTTCTGAGAAGCGGATCCTCTTTGTAACGTTTCAGGAACCTGTGCTTCGGTGCATTCACAGGAATGCGCTGACCAGCGAAGAATTTCAAAAGAGAAGTGTAAGCCGCATCCGCATCCCTAGTCGATTCATGAAGGATTAATTCATCCGATTCTGCGCCATTGAGGACAGAAGAAAATATCCCCGCAAGGCCCTCCTGCTGAATTTGCCGCTCTTGAATAAGCTCTACCCGAGAGTAGACCTCCCAGATACGCTCGATTCGACTCGCAAAAATTGCATCATACTCGATTTCGGTGACCTCTCGGTAGCCTGCGTTGGAGCGCTCGCGTTCGGTCACCGATGTAAGGCGCGATGTTGGTAGGTAACGATGCGGAAAAATTGACTGACTAGATTCGCCGCCGCCTGCTGGGAATCTTTCGCCAATGGGTTTTCCGTCATCCAGGTAGTACTTCCATCCGCCGTTTCCCTTTTGCAGGCGGCGATACATCTCGCGCTGCCGCAAAGTCATCTCGCGTGCAGGCAGGCCCATTGAACTTAGCGCGGAAAGTTTCTCGAGAAACTCATCCTTCGATATCGTACAGACAATCGTCTCGTTATCTTGGACAATCACAACTTGCGCTGTTCTAAATGGCACACGAAGTAGGTTCTCGACATTGTTTGTCATTGCGCAGTCGAGAATTTTAAGAAGGGAAGTTTTCCCGGAACCATTGAGCCCGTATAGAACAGTTACGTCGTCCGTGAAATGAACTTCCTTGGTACCTGGAGCGCCAGCGAGTTCAGTTACTGTCGCGGAGACAAGTTTCGCCATTTCCCCCTCAATCCGGTGTGATGGTTGAATCGGAATTACCTTACCCTGGTTCGCCGTAGGCTGCCGTTTTTCCATGGAGTGTCGGGATGGAATTGGGACGACTAAGGGATGTCCCGTAAGTCTGGGTCGGTGACGGCGATCGGTCCGCCGACCGGGAATCAGTAGCCATGGGCGAGGTTGGCCAGTGTCGCCACCCCTGCCATCGCGACACCCACCCCGTCGCCGCGTAAGCGGCAGTCGCGCAGGATCTTCCAGGTCTTCATCCGGGCAAAAGCGTGTTCGATACGGGCACGGACCCTGCGGTGGGATTTGTTGTGAGCCTGTTTCCATTCCGGTAGCTCGGCACCGGGCACCCGGCGTTGCGGGATGATCAGACCGGTGCCCTGGTAGCCGCCATCGGCGATCACCACCGCGTTGCGACAGGCGTGGGCGGCACCGGACTCGGTCCAGGCGCGACAGTCGTTGCGGTTGCCCGGCAACGGTTTTCCGAGCGCGACGACGAGTTCGGTGTCGGCGTCGATCACGACCTGATGGTTGGTGGAGTACCGGTAGTTCTTGCTCTGGGCGGCGACCTTGTGATCCTGGGTCGGGACCAGGGTTCCGTCCACGATCAACACCGCGCCGCGCGGGAACCGGGCCCGAGGCCGTAGCGCCAACGCCGGTCCGAGGTCGTCGATCACTGGGGCCGCGGCCGACTTCGAGACCCCGAACACCGCCGCGAGTTGACGCATCGTCAGGTTGGTCCGCCAGTAGGTGGCCACCAGTAACACCCGGTCTTCGAAACACAACCCCCACGGTCGGCCCCGCAACGGCCGGTCGATGCCCTTGCGCCGCAACCCGGTGATCAGGCGAGCGAACGTGCGTGGCCGCAGCCCGGAGAACAACTCCACCATCACCGGATCTGTCGCCGAGATCACCACCGGAGAAACGATACCCGTTGCCGCTCAATGACTTACGGGACATCTCTTAGGTATCAATCCGTTGATCCTTACGGATCGATCCGGGACTCGCGATCATGAGGTGATCCAGATGGATCACCTGAGCCGTTCGGCGATTCAGCACGTAAGAGGGGAGTCCTCTTGGACGCGTAAGAGGTGATCCCTTCGTTATGGTCCTTCTGCGTACGCACCCTGCACCGTGCCGCCGCCTGCGCTCGCAACCCCTCCCGTTGTGGTCCCCTCCCAACGCAACTCACATGCCCACGCAACATCTGCACCCACGCGCTCGCCTTGTGGTCCCTCCCTTTGTGGTCCTCCCTCCACCACCTGACACCCCCAAATCCCTTGTCCTCCACCATACCGTCGTCCCCTCTCTGTAACTCTGGTCTGGTCTGGCCGAGACTATGTCCTCCGAAGGGGGATATAGTCTCGGCCAGACCAGACCAGAGTCCTGCGCCGAAAGGTGCAGCTCAGGGGGTGTGATGGAGGACAAGGGGAGCGGAAAAGCCCCGGAAAAGTTGGTACAGGCAAAGTACGGGCAAGGTACGAGCACTCTTCGAGCAGTGGCGACCACTCGATACGACAGACCGTCCCGCTGACGCGAGTTTCGCCGACACGTTCATGATCGGTTCTGGAGCAGGTCAGAATTGAGGGCATGACGGACCTTGCGTTGACGGCGGAACGTCGAGAGGAACTGAGCGCACTCCTCGCGGACGCGCACAAGCTGCGGAGTGAGTACCCGCGAGTCGCGGACTACCTTGACGTAGCTGCTGGGCTCCCAGGGACCGGAGACGACCGAGCGGACGCAGCGTTCGACCTCAGACTCGTTCATTACATGACCGGCGACGAGGCGCTCAGTGCGAATCCGTACTGGGACATCGTTGGCCCGTCGGTCTCCGACCGCGATGGTCGGAGGGTGGTGGACGGCGGCCGGCCGAACGGTAGCGCTCGTTTGGCATATGCACAAACGATCCTTCAAGCCGCCTACGCGTACGCGATTCCCTCCCCCGAGACCCTTTCCTGGATCGCCGAACAGTGCGCTGGCATGCCGATTGTCGAGTTGGGTGCAGGGCGCGGCTACTGGGCCGCGTTGCTTGCGAAGGAAGGGCTTGAAGTCGATGCGTATGACTCAGAGCCGCCCGACGTGACGGCGAACATCTCCTTCCCCGCAGCTGCCGGGAAGGACCCGGATGCCTGGCATCCGGTCGGTGACTTGAAGTCGTTTGATGCCCGAATCGAGGGGGCGGATCACGCGTTGTTTCTCTGCTGGCCACCCGGCTGGGGTGACTCGATGGCATCGCAGGCGCTCCTGGGCTACGAGCGACTGGGCGGGAGTCGATTGATCTTCATCGGCGAGCTGAAGGGCGGCAAGACTGGTGATGACGCGTTCTTCGACTTGCTGACTTCTCAATGGAAGATGGAATCGCAAGACCTACAGCATGTTTCGTGGTGGAACCTTCGCGATGTCGCCCAATGCTGGGTTCGACGCTAGCCAGCGTAGCTTCGCGACACGAGTGAGGGCGGGCCAACCGGCCCGCCCTTACCATTTTGATTTTGATACAGAACGTAGGTCACTCGCTGGGTGATTGCTTTAGCTGGTTGGTCAGCGACATGCGGAAGACGAAGGCGTCATAACGGTCCCGCGGATACGAGATGTCCGACAGCATGAGCACTTGTTCGTCGGATCCGAGATAGCGCTGATGGACGGCCTTCACAAGATCACCGGAGGGTGTGCCCAACCAAGTAGCGTGCACCTTCGCCGGAAGGCGATCGGCCACAGTCTCCTCCAGGAATGCGGCAGTGGAGATGTCCGGGCCGTCCACCGGCTGGTACGTATCGGAGATGGAGATTGGTCGACCGTCCTCGCTAGCGCGGGTAACGATGTGCATCACCTCCTGGTCGTCGCTAATTCCCAGTGCGTCAGCGAGTTCCGCCGATGGGTGTACGCGTTCGCTCTGCCGCTCGATCTGGACCGCACCTTGCGCCTCATGTCCGAAGGTCTCCTCTGGATCTTCCATTTGGCGTTCCGGAGCCACCCGCACGAGGCTGGGATGATCCGTGACGAAGGTGCCACGGCGTGGAACTGTCCGGACCAGACCCTGACGTTCCAGTAGCTGAATGGCCTGAATAACAACGATCTTCGACACATTGTGGCGGCCGACTAGTTCGTTCAGGCTCCGGAGCTGAGTACCTGCTGGCAGCGTGCCATTTCGGATCTGACGTGCATAGTCGGCGGCGATCGCTACATACGCGGGCTCATTCATCGGTGCTTCCCTTCCGGCCATGCGGCGGACTTAATGAAAACGATTTCTATCCTACACAGCTGTGTATGCACAGTGTCCTCATTCGGGCAGCGCGGCGCAAGGTGTTGTACATACACAGCTGTGTATGTACAGTTGGTTTGGTCAGAGCTGACCAAGACGGACCAGCACTGACCGATCAAAAGAAGACTCCCCAGCAGTTCCAGCTGCCGGGGAGTCGGTACCGAAGCAGTGTCCGCTGCTTCGGCTTTCACTTCAGGTTCTGAAAGGCCACTGAAGCATGTCCAGTGTAGAACGCTGTGCCCTGGTGCCGAACCGGGCGCTATCAGCGGTGATACCGATTCCTGCGCCGTCTGTGCGCGCTCGTCGGGAACGGCGGTGGGATCGGTGAGGATCAACGGGAAGCAGGTTGGACCGCTCTCGAATGTCATTCGGTTTCCGGTCCCCGCGCAACCGCTCTCGGGGCCGGACGACCGGCGCGGCGCGGAGGTCGATGCTCAGCCGAAACCACAACGGAGGGAGGTGGTTCCGAACGAGCATCTGTCACTGGTGATGGAGTCGCTCGGGATCACCCCCACGGGCCTGGCGCATCGCATGCGTGCGGTGAGCGAGAGTGACGGCGGACGGCCGGTGCATCTGAAGCACACCAATATCGTCGGGTATCGGGACGGGTTGCATGATCCGAAGCCGCGGACCCTCGATGTGATGCTGACGGCGTTGTCGCTGAAAGCGGGTCGCCAGATCACTGCCGAGCAGATCGGTTACACCGCACCGACACCGGCGCAGCTGCGGTCGAACATCTGGAAACAACTCGACCCGTTCACTGCAGACGAACCGTATTTCGACACCCCCCGCACCAAGGAATCGTTGTCGGAGTCCGCGGCGCCGCGTCCAGGGGTAACGGCTGATCGGGAATGGGACGCGGCTCGGGCGGATCGGTTGCGGTTGATGCTCGAGATGGCCGAGTCGAGTGCTCCGCTCAAGGAGCGCGACATTCACCACGACGGCGTTCCCGGCCGTTCGGTGCAGGCGCCGGCGCGTCCGGCGGTGGATCGGCGGCAGTCGCGATGAACCACAACGAGGACCGCACCGATACGGACGCGTCGGGTCGGACGCGTCGACTGGGTTCGGGTACGGAGTTGAGAGCGCTTCTGAGGAAACGGCATTGGCAGACCCACAGCACGTTCCTGCGTGAGTACGACAAGGCGGCCAAACGGCTCGATCCCGATTTGGTCGGGCGTGGTCCACTCAAGGCCCAGTTCTATCGCTGGCTGTCCGGTGAAATCAAAAGCCTTCCGTTCCCTGATCATTGCCGGGTCCTGGAGGAGATGCTGCCCGGCTACACCGTGGACGAACTGTTCGCACCCGCCACCCCGTTGCTCAGTGTCCAGAAAACTGGACAGCACCTGCCGGACGATCGGCGGCAGGTGGTTCACAGTGAACCACCTGAGCCAACCGACTCACGTGACTCGGTAGTCGGTTTCCGTACGTCGGCGGATGTCGCGGGCCGAAATCTGCGGGCGGGTCGCGCAGGTGATTCAAATGAATCACCTGACTCATTGGTCGGTTCTGGTCGTGCGCGTGACCAGCGGGAAGTCACGGCGGCGATCGATGTGCGGGTGCGTTCGCTGATGAGCTGGATCGGTGACACTGCCCCGATCAAGGAACGCGACCTGCGAGCCGAGTCACCTACTCCGCCGCGTCCGGCTCGAGATCGTCGGATGTCGCGGTAATTCGCACCTAAGGGCGCTCGCGACCGCGACGTGCGCGCCCTCCCTCGCCACGGATGCCCCTTCGTGTGCACTGCCGGCTCCAATTGATTTGAGATGTGCTGAACACCAACGGTTTTCATCCTTCTCGCTGTCGTGAGGAATATCTGTATGAATCGAAACAACCACACCCGGCGCCGTCGATCCAGCGACCGCTACACGGGTCTCTCCGACGACGAACGCGACGCCGTGATTCGGAGCCTGCGGGAACTCGGTGAGAGCTACCGCGACATCGCCGAACGCCTCGGCACTACGGCCCGCCAGGTCGAAACCGTCCTTGGTGAGGTTGCAGCCCTGCATACCGCCGGCCACTCCGACGCCGAGGTCGGCCGCCGCGTCGGCCTGCCCCGCTCGACCGTTCATCGGCTGCGAGGCAAGGTCGAACCGCGCTCGAACCTGCGCAAGGCCACCGCACTGACACTGCTGACCCAACACGGCGGAATGCAGCTCGACCTGCTCAGCATGTTCTTAGGGATGGAACGACCGCATGTGTATGTCCTGGTTCGGCAGCTGCGCGAGGAAAAGCTCGTTCGACCGCTGGAACGGGTGCAGGCGGGCGATAAGTGGGTGGTCGCGACTTCGGCCACCGCATCGCGGTTCCTTGGCTGGCCGGTACAGAATTGGCGGCCCTCCCTTGGGCGTGTCGAGCATCATCGCGCGGTCGCGCAAGCGCGTCTGATGCTTGTCGGTGCGGATCTACAGGCATGGGTGTCGGAGCGGGAGTTGTGGCACCGTGCCCAGCGAGCGTCCTACCAATCACGCTCCAGACGAACGGAATTCGCCGCCGGACGGGCTCACATCCATGACGGGTGGTTCTTCGGGCGCCTCATGGGCGTGTCCGGCTGGTGGGCGGTGGAGGTCGAACTCACGCCGAAGTCCCCGCTCGCGATGGATCGAGCACTCCTGGGAGCGATCCGCGCGGCCCGCGACAGCGAGTCCGAAGACATGGTGGGCGTGCTGTATCTGTGCCGCACCGCACGCGTCAGCGACGGCGTGAACGCTGCTGCCGAGCGGCTTCCGCCGGAAATCAAGAACCTCGACCTGACCCTCGTCGTGCGTGACTTCGACGACGAATGGGGCCGCTACCTCGCCAGCGGTGTCACGAAACCCACTGCCTCCCAACTCCGTACCCAAACCTTGAAGGACCTCTCGTGATCAATCACTCGAAACTCACACCCCGTTCCGTCCAGGCCCTGGTCGGGCTGACTGAGATGCGCGGCATGCAGATGGACGTTCTCGCCGACTTCATGGGCATCGGCCGCACCCAGGTCTACAACCTGGCCAACCAGCTATCCGCGGCCGACGTGGTGCAGCGCATCAGGACCGTCCAGTACGGCTCGAAATGGGTGGTGCCCACCCGTGCGGCGGCCGGTTGGGTCTTGGGCTGGCGGCCCGGTGAGTGGCGGCCTGAACCGAATTTCGCGGCGCATTGCCGCGCGGTCGCTCGAACCCGTGTCGCGCTCGGTGCGTGTGCGACAGAGCAGTGGGTCTCTGACCGGATCCTGCGACACGACAACCCCGGCCCGGGCCTGTACACCTACGACGGGCAGCTGCTGCAGCCGCATCGGGGCGCGGTGGCGGTGAAAGTGGATACCAGTCGGAACCTGACCGGTGCGCAGCTCGCGCGACGACTCAATGCCGTTGTGCGACAGGCGCACCACGACGAATGCGACGAGATCCTCTACGTCTGCGACGGCTACCTCACCCCCGACACCATTGCGACAGTCGCGCGACAGACCCTGCCCGATATCCCCGACCTGGTCTTTCGCGTGACCAGCCTCGACAAACTCGCCGCGACCGAGCGCATCCACTCCCGCGCCTCAGCAGGCCGAGGCGACAGCATGCGACAGCGTCCGACAGGTGGTGCGCACTGATGCGACAGCCCACCAACCGTATACGCACCATGCGACAGCCCAATGTCGCGCACTGCGACACCTCCTGCGCACCGCGCGACAGCTCGTGCGCACCCTGCGACAGCTCCTGCGCTCGCTGCGACAGCGTGCGCACCAATCCCCACACCCCGTCTGCCCGAGGAGATTCCATGACCACCGACCGCTACCTTCAGGCCAACGACTGTGAAGCCATGACCGGTATCCCTGCCGCCACTTGGCGGTACTGGGCATGGGCCGGAACCGGCCCGGAAAGCTTCAAGCTCGGGCGCCGGCGTGTCTGGCGCGAGAGCGTCATCCATGCGTGGATCGCTGAGCAGGAAGCCGCCACGAAGCGCGGCGGGACTGCCTAGCCATGTCCGGTAATCGGAATCCGCGGGCGGGTGTCGATGATCGCTGGTACAAGACCGTGATCGAGATCGATCCCGCCACAGGGGAGAAGAAGCGCAAGAGGGTCGAGTCCAAGAAGTTCGGGCGTGGGCAGCGCTGGCAGGCGCGATATGTGGATCCGAACGGCAAAGAACGTTCCCGCTCGTTCGGTACGAAGCTCGCCGCGCAGAAGTTCCTCGACAGCGATGTCACGACTAAAGTCGTCACTGGGACGTGGGTGGATCCGGATCGCAGCGGCGTCCTATTTCGTGTCGTTGCAGAGAAGTGGTTCGCCACCAAGAAGTTGCGCAAGCCGAAGACCAAGGCCGGATACCGCTCATTGTTGGATCGAATCGTGTTGCCACGTTGGGGTTCGGTGCCACTGCGGGACATCGAATTCGAGGACATTCAGACCTGGGTGGTGGAACTGCTGGAGTCCGGGAGCTACCGCTTCAAGGGCCGTGGCTTGTCCGCGTCGCGGGTTATCCAGGCGTACCAGGTTCTCGACCAGGTCTTGCGGTTCGCGATCAAGGGGCGGCGTCTTGCGGTCAATCCTGCCGAGGAGGTGGACTTGCCGACAGCCTCGCCCGCCGAAAAGCGATACCTGACACACGTGCAGGTGCTGCGAACGGCGTTGGCCGCTGGCCGGTTTCGTCCGCTGGTGTTCACTTTGGCCTACACCGGAATCCGCTTCGGCGAAGCGGTAGCCCTGCGTGTCGCGTCGGTGGACTTGGACCGCCGGCGGATCTTCGTAGCGCGTTCGGCTACCGCGGTCACCGGTGAGGGTCTGGTGGAGACCGACACGAAGAACCACACGACTCGCTCGGTGCCGATACCGGCGTTCTTGGTCAAGGAGCTGACTAGCTTGATTGCCGATCGTGATCCGGATGCGCGGGTGTTCGAAAGTCGGAAGGGCGGCCCACTGCCGCTCGGCGAATTTCGCTGGGCCTTCGATCACGCGGTCGAGGCGGCCGACGTGAGCGGCATTGTGCCGCACGGACTCCGGCATACCGCCGCCTCGCTGGCGATCAGTGGCGGCGCGAACATCAAGGTCGTACAGAGAATGCTCGGTCATAAGACCGCGACCCTGACGCTCGACCTGTATGGGCACCTCTTCGACGATGACCTCGGCCCGGTCGCCGACGCAATGAACGCTGGCGCGATGCTCGCTGCGGGCCACCTGCGGGCCGCGATCTTGGAAGCCAGTCTAAAAGGCGTGTCCGAGAGCGATTTACCAGCGGTTTTGTAGTGCCCCCGGACGGGCTCGAACCGTCACTTGGCGGATTTTAAGTCCGCTGCCTCTGCCAATTGGGCTACGGGGGCGTCTGGGTCAGACTACCGAGCCGTACGTTCGTACGGGTAGCGCGGAGGGGGGTGATTCTCCCTGGGGCGCCCGGCACGAGGGCGTGCCGGGCGGGGGGGTCAACGGGTCGATCGGGGCGCTCCGATGCCTGGGTCGATCTTGGTGGGGCCGGAGGCGGTGGGGGTGATGGGGAAGTCGAAGATGGCGGTGGGGAGGTAGACGGTGGCACAGGAATTGGGGATGTCGACCACGCCCGAGAAACGGCCCTCGATGGGGGCGGCGCCCAGCAGGAGGTAGGCCTGTTCCCGGGAGTAGCCGAAGTTGGTGAGGTAGTCGATGGCGTGCAGGCAGGCTCGTTCGAACGCCAGCTGGGAATCCAGATAGCGCTGTTCGCCGTCGAGGGTGACCGAGGTGCCGGAGAAAGCCAGGTACTCGGAGTAGACGGGGCCTTCGTTGCCGGGGAGGAAGACGGCGTTCTCGGTGACGCCGTAGAGCTGCATACCGTTCTTGATGAGGTCCACGCGCAGGTCGATGAATCCGCCCATTTCGATTGCGCCGCAGAAGGTTATCTCGCCGTCACCCTGAGAGAAGTGCAGATCGCCCACGGAGAGGTTGGCGCCGGGCACGAAGACGGGATAGAAGACACGGCTGCCGCGGGTCAGGTTCTTGATGTCCTGGTTGCCGCCGTTCTCGCGGGGCGGGGCGGTGCGCGCGGCTTCGGCGGCGACCCGATCGAATTCGGTTCCGGCCAGCGCGCCGAGGATGGCGTCGCGGGGCTCGGGTGGCAGGGCGAGCGGGGGGACGCGCTCGGGATCGGTGGCGATCAGCGCGGCTTCGCGGGTGTTCCAGGCGCCCAGCAGGCCGGCTGAGGGCGCGGTGCCCATCAGGCCGGGATGCATGATGCCGGTGAACTTCACGCCGGGGATGTGGCGGGACGTGGTGGTGTGGCCGCTGAAATCCCAGATGGCCTTGTAGGCGTCGGGGAAATGCTCGGTGAGGAAGCCGCCGCCGTTGTCGGTGGGGAAGATGCCGGTGTAGCCCCAGCCTTGACCGGCCAGCGGGCCCGAATCCTCCTGCGGGATCGGGCCGATATCGAGAATGTCGACGATGAGCAGATCGCCGGGTTCCGCGCCGGTGACGGCGAACGGGCCGGACAGGCAGTGCACGGTGGTCAGCGGAGCGTCACGGACGTCGTCGGCGGAGTCGTCGTTGCGGATCGCGCCATCGAACCATTCCCGGACGTGCACACGGAATTCCGTGCCGGGTGTGACGGTGACGGCGGCCGGGATGTCGGGATGCCAGCGATTGTGGCCGACGAACTTCTGGTCGGTGAACTTCTTGCCGGAATCGAGCGGGAACAACAGTTCGGGCATGGATGGATTCCTCCTCGGGATTCAGGGACGGGGTAGCTTGCGGTGCAACGGGTTTCGGGTCACCGGGGGTCGGCTGCCGGCGGGCGGGGCGGTCACCACCGGCGGTTCGGCCGCGGTGCGGGCGGTAGCGTCGAGCAGCCGCATCGCGAGTGAGTCGCCGTGCAGCAGCGACCCGCCGCCGACTCGTCGCCGGGCCGGTTGCCCGCAGGTCGGGCACGCCGATTTCGCGGGCACTTCGGCCATGGGGTGGATGCGTTCGAAGCCGCCGCACTCGCGGCAGATGAACTCGTAAAAGGGCACGCGGCCGCTCCGTCCTCCCCGGCGCCGAGGCCGGGGATTATTTTCATTTGTATCTATTTCAGTTGAACACGATACGAAGCGGTACATGTCACTGCGGCGAAACCAGTGGGTTAACTGCCAGTTTCAGGATCCCTGCCCGGTATCCGGCTCGTTAATTTTCATATGGATTATATTCATCTGAAAATATCGCATCTATGGTCTGTTCTCGTTGCGGATCTGAGGCCCAACGGCCTCGACAATGAGGAGAACGACACCATGAGCACCACCCGGTGGCAGCGGTTCCAGGCGTGGGCCGCGCGCGACAATATCGAGGACTACTCACTGCGCTACGCGCCCAAGTCTTTCCGCCGCTGGAGTCCGATGGCCTGTTCGGTCGCGGCCCTCGGCGGCATCGCCTACCTCGCGGACTACTCGATCGGGGCGTCCATCGCCGTCACGCACGGCGCGGCGAGCGCCGTCATCGCCATCCTGGTCGCGGCGGTGACCATCTTCCTGACCGGCATCCCGATCGCCTATTACGCCGCGAAGTACAACCTGGATATGGATCTGCTCACGCGCGGAGCGGGTTTCGGCTACTTCGGCTCCACGCTGACCAGCCTCATCTACGCGAGCTTCTGCTTCATCTTCTTCGCGCTGGAGGGTTCGATCATGGCGCAAGCCATGAAGCTGGCCTTTCACATCCCTTTGCCGCTCGGCTACGTGATCGGCTCACTGGTGATCATTCCCCTTGTGCTGTACGGCATGTCGGCGCTGGCGAAATTCCAGGTATGGACCCAGCCGCTGTGGCTGATCCTGTTCGCGGCGCCGCTGGTCACCATTGCCGTCGGCGATCCGTCCGGCTTCGACGGCTTCCTGTCCTGGGCCGGTGACGGCGGCACCGCACGGGTCACCGCCATCGGCGTGGGAGCCGGTGCGGGCGTAGCGCTTTCGTTGATCGCCCAGATCGGCGAACAGGTCGACTACCTGCGTTTCATGCCCGAGAAGTCGGAGACCCCGGCCTGGCGCTGGTGGTCGGCGGTACTGGCGGCGGGGCCCGGCTGGGTGGTGCTCGGCGCGGCCAAGCAGCTGTGCGGCGCGTTCCTGGCCTTCTACGTCGCCGGCCAGGTGGGCTTCGCCCGGGCCACCGAACCGATCGAGGAGTTCCTCGGTGGCTACGGCGCGCTCATTCACAACCATGCGGTCGCGCTGACCATCGCCACGATCATGGTGCTGCTGTCGCAGATCAAAATCAATGTCACCAACGCCTATTCGGGCTCGCTCTCCTGGTCGAACTTCTTCAGCCGAGTGCTGCACGTGCATCCGGGGCGAGTGGTGTGGCTGGCGCTGCACATCGCCATCGCGCTGGCGCTCATGCTGGGCAATATGTTCACGGTCCTGAACACGATTCTGGGGTTCTACTCGAACGTGGCCATCGCCTGGATCGGGGCGATCGTCGCGGATCTGGTGATCAACAAGGGCATTCTGAAGATCAGCCCGCCCTTCATCGAGTTCAAGCGGGCCTACCTGTACCCGGTCAACCCGGTCGGATTCGTGTCCATGCTCGCCGGGTCGGGACTGTCGATCGTGGCCTACTTCGGTGTCTTCGGCTCGTTCCTGCAGGCCTGGTCGCCGTATCTCGCGCTCGCGGTGGCGGTGGTGCTGACGCCGCTCATCGCCCTGGCCACCGGTGGGAAATACTATCTGGCCCGGCCGAATCCGCTGCGGGAGGAGATCGAGAAGGAGCCGCTGTGGGCCGGTCAGACGCTACTGGACGTGGTGGACGGGAAGCGATACGAACTGCCGGATATGGTGCACGACTGCCCATTCCACGGCGGCCCGGTGTCTTCGCTGTCGTGCACCCTCACCAAGGGGTGTGCCGAGCAATGCCAGTCGCCGTCCTACGCGGACGCGGTGAAAACCACGGATCTCGACCTGACTCCGGCGCGGGTCTCGAGCTGACCGGCGCGGGAGTGGCGGGCGTATCGACGGTGCTTCGCCCGCCGCGCTTTCCGCGTATCGACCCGGCGCGAATCCGCGCTGCGGGCTCGTCGCGGCACGGGGAATCACCCCGTGGTACTTGCAGGTGAAAATAAATCGAATGGCGCTGTACAGTGCTGTGGTGGACGATAGCACCGCCCCGGCCGCCCTGGACGATCTCGCCCGGCTCGTGCGGCGGGCGTCACAGGAACTGGACCGGGCGATCGCGACCTGTCTGGGCGAATCGTCGGTCGGCCGTTGGCATGTGCTCGAGGCGGTGGCCGGCGGTACCGGACTGTCCATGTCACAGCTGGCCGACGCCACCCTGCTCAACGCCGCCACGCTGACCCGCCTGATCGACGCCATGATCGCCGACAACCTGGTGCTGCGGAAGGTGGACGACACCGATCGCCGCCGGGTGCTCGTCTTCCCGACCCGGCGCGGTCAACTGACCCGCAAGGTGATGGAACAGACCCTGGCCGCCAGTGGCCTCACCGAGATCGCCGCCACCGCCGCGTCCGCGACGAAAGCGCTGACGGCGCTGATCGATCGGGTCGCGGCGACCGAGCCGGCGCCGCTGTGACCTCCGTCCCGCGGGTGACCGATGCCCACGGCCGCGGGACGGTGCGGCTCACGGCGTGGGAGCGATCATGATCGGCGTTTGCACCGAGAGGAGCAGGGACTGGCTGGTGGAGCCGAAGACCTTGCTGGTGAAGCCGCCTCGGCCGCGGGTGCCGACGACGAGGAGCTGGGTGCCCGAGGAGAGGGCCAGCAGGGAGCGCTCGGGGGTGTCGTGGGTGGTTTCGCGGTCGATGCGGACCGAGGGGTAGCGCTCCTGCCAACCGGCCAGGGATTCGGCGAGGACGTAGTCGTCGAGGGCGTCCATCTCGGGGTCGTCGGAGGCGCCTTCCGCGTGCAAGGCGATCACCGCGACACCGCGCGCGGCGGCCTCTTCCAGGGCGGCGTGGATGGCGGGCTCGCTGATCTTGGTGCCGTCCACGCCGACCAGGATCGGGCGGGTCGGCAGATCCACCGGTAGCGGGACGCCGTCGCGGACAACCACGAACGGGCAGTGGGCGCGGCGGGCCAGGACCGAGCTGACCGAGCCGAGCAAGGCGCGGCGCAGGGTGCCGCCGCCGCGGGCGCCGCCGACCAGCATGCGGGCCGTGTGCGTGCGCTCCAGCAGCGTCGGAACGACCGCGCCGGTGGTCAGTTCGGTGGTGACGGTGAGGCCGGGGGAGGCTTCGGAGGCCGCCTGGGCCGCGGTCTGCAGCAGCCAGGTGCCGTGCTCCTCCAGTTGGTCGTAGTCCTGGGTGGTGATCGTGGTGCCCAGGCCCAGACCCTGATCGGGGGTGATCTCCAGGACCCGCAGCAGGTGCAGCGGCGCGTGGTGCAGGGCGGCGGTGTGCGCGGCCCAGGCCACGGCGGAGCCGGCCGATTCGTCCACGGCGACGATCACGGTATCCCCGGTCGACATTGCTACGTCCTCTCCCACCGGCGAATCACGCGGTGCGGCTACGGGATAGCTGAACGCTCGCTACCGACCCTACGCCGCGCCCGGACCGGAACCGGCCAGCGGCACCGCGGTCATTCCGGCGACGACGGGCCCGGCGTCGCCGGCAGCCCGTTCAACACCAGGTCGACGATGCGCTCGGCGTAATCGTCGTCGAACGGTTCGCGCGTGAGCAGCTTGCGGAAATGCACCGGCGCGGTGAGGGTTTCGAGCACCAGCCAGGCGTCGGGGGCGGCCGCCAGCTCGCCGCGGTCGACGGCGCGGTCGAACATCACCCGGCCCGCCTCCAGCCGGGTGCGCCAGAACTCGGCCCGGGCCCGCGCGAACTCCGGATCGTCCTCCCCGCCGGCCATCACCCGTCCGAGCGCGGTGCCCAGCGGCGAATCCACGATCGCCATCAGCGACCGGTTGAACTCGATCAGATCCGCGCGCAGCGATCCGGTGTCGGGGACCGGCAGATTCTGCTCGCTGTGTTCGAGCAGCGCGTCGAAGACCAAGCGGTCGCGGGTCTTCCAGCGCCGATAGATCGAGGTCTCGTGCACGCCCGCGCGGGCCGCGACCGCACCGATGCTCAGTTGGTCGAAGCCGTCGGCGGCCAGCGTGTCCAGGGCGGCCGCCAGGACGGCCTCCCGCACGCGCGCGGAGCGGCCGCCGGTGCGGCGGCGAATCGGGTCGGTCACCGAATCAGATTAACGCAAGAGCTCTTGCGTTAGACCGAAGGTGGGTCTACCGTCTCAAACGCAAGTTGAATTGCGTTAACGGTAGGAGGATCGAATGGCGTTCCACTGGCAGGTCGACCCGCAGGACCTTTTCGTCGAGCGATACCCGCAGATGGTGGGCACCGGGCTGCCCGCCGCGGACGTCGACGCCACCCGCGCCGCCATCACCGCCATGTGGGCCGACGCACCCGGCGGCTGGGTCCGTGAATGGTCGGAGCTCGCTGAGCGATACGGGCGCGAGGGTGAGCACCGGCGCGCCGCGCTCGCCTACGGCTGGGCGAAATTCCCAACCCTGGCCGACCCGCTCAAGCGCACCGCGCTGACCCGGCAGGTTGATCAATACCTCCTCGCCGCAACGGATTTCGGTATCGACTTCGAGCGCATCACGATCGAGTCCCCGCATCGCGGCGACCGCGTCGAGGTCCCGGCGCACGTACTGACCCCGCCCGGCTGGTCGTCCACCGACCCGGTCCTGATCGCCTCCGGTGGCGTCGACTCCTGGAAAATGGACCTGCATGACCTGTTCGCCGACCTGGCGCTGCGCACCGGGCTGCGGGTGCTCGCCTTCGACATCCCGGGCACCGGCGAAACGACCGTGCCCCTCTCGCACGACGCCGGCTATGGCATCGTCCGCACGCTCGTCGACCGGGCGCGCGGTCTCGGCGGCGGCCGGGTCGCGCATCTGGGCATCTCCATGGGCGGCTACTACTCCGCCCGCGCCGGACTTGCCGCCGAGGTGGACGCCGCCATCGTGCTGGGCGGCCCGGTCGAGCGCTCCTTCGACGCGGACCGCACCTGGGCCTACGGTATGCGCGGAATCGTCGGCAATGCCATGGGTTTCGACGCCGAGCCCACCGATGCCGAGCTCGCGCAACGCATGTCGGCGTTCAGCCTCCGGAAGTGGCTGGACCGGGACTGGAACGCGCCCATGCTGGTGCTGAACGGCGCGGACGACGTGCACATCCCGCAAGCGGACACGCTGGTCTTCGAGGGCCGGCGCGACACCGAGGTGCATCTGCTCCCCGGCACCGGACATTGCGCGATCACCAAACTGCCTGAGGCGACCCGACTCATGGTCGACTGGCTGACGGGCACCGCGCACTGGTGACGGCCGCACCGCGCGGCCCTGGGTGTGGGGGCCGCCATCGCGGTGATCCGGTTCACATCGACACCTCTTGCAGATACCCCCTGGGGGTATTACCTTGATCTTCCGTAAGGCAGTGAAAGAAGTTGAGAGGACGAGGAAATGACCACCCAGGCCCACACCGGACACCACGACCACACGGCCCACGGCGAGCACGCCGGACACACCGAGCACGCGGCTCACGCCGACCACAACGCGCATGCCGCGCATGCCGGGCACGAAGGTCACGCCGCCCATGCCGATCACGCGGCGCACACCGGGCACGCCGATCACAACGCCCACGCGGGGCACGGCGACCATGCCGCGCACGGCGGTCACGACGCCGGAGTGCCGGGCGGCCTCCAGGTCACCCAGGACGGCTACACTCTCGATCTCGCCGAAAAGGTCGTCGTCGCAGGCGAAACCGAGTTCCGCTTCCGCATCCTCGGCCCGGACGGCGCACCCGTCACCGAGTTCGACGCCATCCACGACAAGGAACTGCACCTGATCGTCGTGCAGCGCGAGCTCACCGGCTTCTGGCACGTACACCCCGAACGGCAGGCCGACGGCACCTGGACGGTCCGCCTGAACCTCCCCGAGGCGGGCGCCTACCGCGCCTTCACCGATATCGCGCCGCGCGCCCTGGGCCGGACCATCACGCTCGGAGCGGATTTCGCCATCGCCGGCGACTACCGGCCGGGAGCCGCGCCGCAGCCCGACCGCACCTTCGCCGTCGACGGCTACGAGGTCACCCTGGACGGCGATCTGGTCGCGGGGGAGGGCCGCCTGCTCACCCTCACCGTGCGCAAGGACGGCGAACCGGTCACCGACCTGCAGCCCTACCTGGCCGCCTACGGCCACCTGGTGATCCTGCGCGCCGGGGACCTGGCCTACGTCCACGTGCACCCGAACGGCGAGCCCGGCGACGGCGTCACCGCGCCCGGCCCGGACGTCACCTTCCACACCGCCGTCCCCGGCCGCGGCACCTACCGCCTGTTCCTGGACTTCAAGCACGGCGACAAGGTCCGTACGGCCGCCTTCACCCTCCCGACGGTCTGATCCTCGAGTCCCCCAGCATGCTCGAGCTACTCCGTCACTGACAAGCACGACCGGATACCTGGAAAGGGCACCCGCCACAGCGGGTGCCCTTCCGGCTTTTCTGCCCTCCTGTCGCAGCTCAGGCCCTCACAGGGAACTCCCAGCCGTCTCGAAGCTGTGGTCAAATACCGCGGCCTAGGCTCCGCGACGACAGAGAAATCGGGTTGGAACAGCACAGAAAGCGGGTGGCATGTCGACCATCACCGGTGTTGCGGACGATGCGGCCGTACCCAAGGACGGTGACGTGTCCCCGGCCGGTGGGCGGCCGCGCTGGGAACTAGCGGCCACCACGGCGCTGCTCATCGCCACGGCCGTCGTCTACCTGTGGGGACTCGGCGGAGCGGGCTGGGGCAACGGGTATTACGCCGCGGCCGTGCAGTCGGGCACCCAGAGCTGGAAGGCGCTGCTGTTCGCCTCGCTGGATCCGCAGAACTCCATCACTGTCGACAAGCCGCCCGCCGCACTGTGGGTGATGGCCTTGTCCGGCAGGATCTTCGGCTTCAACGCCTGGTCCATGTTCGTGCCGCAGGCGCTGATGGGCGTCGCGTCGGTCGCGCTGCTCATCGCCGCGGTGCGACGCTGGGCCGGACCCACGGCCGGGCTCATCGCGGGCGCGGCGCTGGCGGTCACGCCGGTGGCGGCCATGATGTTCCGCTTCAACAACCCCGACGCCCTCATGGTGCTGCTGCTGGTGGCCGCCGCGTACTGCACGGTGCGGTCCATCGACGCACCGGGACAACGGTTCTGGTCCAGCGGCACCGGCTGGCTGGTCGGCGCGGGCGTGCTCATGGGGTTCGGCTTCCTCGCCAAGATGATGCAGGCGTTCCTGGTCCTGCCCGGGCTGGCGCTGGTGGTGCTGGTGGCCGGTGCGGGCGGATGGCTCACGCGCGTCACGCGATTGGCGTCCGCGGGCGTGGCGCTGGTGCTGTCCGCGGGCTGGTACGTGGCTCTGGTCGAACTGTGGCCCGCGAGCTCGCGGCCCTTCATCGGCGGATCCACCAGCAACAGCCTGTGGGAGCTGGCCGTCGACTACAACGGTCTCGGCCGGATCCTGGGCAACCACAACGGGGGTGGCGGCGGACCGCGCACCATGCCGTCGACTCTGCCCACGCCGTCCGCCGCGCCCACGCCGTCGGCGGCGCCGAATCCCTCCGCCCTGCCCACCCCGGGCGGCTACCCCGATCCGTCCCAGATGCGCGGCGGCTTCGGCGGATTCGGGTCCCAGCCCGGCATCACCCGGCTGTTCTCCGGTGAACTGGCCACCGAGTTCTCCTGGCTGCTGCCCGCCGCGCTCATCGCCTTGATCGCCGGGTTGTGGCTGACCCGCAGGCAGCCGCGCACCGACCGTGTCCGGGCGGGCCTGCTGCTGTGGGGCGGCTGGCTGCTGGTCACCGGCATCGTGCTCAGCTACATGAGCCGCAGCTTCCACTCCTATTACTCGATGGAACTGGTCCCCGCGCTGGCCGCCGTCCTCGGCATCGGCGCGACCCAATTGTGGCAGCGCCGAACCCATCTCGCGGCGCGGGTCACCCTCGCGGTCCTGGCTCTCGCCACGGGCATCTGGTCGTTCGTGCTCCTGCACCGCACGCCCGAATGGCTGCCGTGGCTGCGCTGGACGCTCATGGCCTTGGCGGTGGTCACCGCGGCCACGCTGCTGATCGCCCCGAAACTGCCGCGGTACACCCTCGCCATCGGTGTGTTCGCGCTGCTGGCCGGGCTGCTCGGCCCCACCGCCTACACCCTCGAGACGGTGGCCGGTGTGCACCAGGGCGGCAGCCCGATCGCGGGCCCGGCCCGGAGCCAGCGCGGTGGTCCCGGCCAGAATGCCGGTGGCCCAAGCCAATACGGTGGTGGGCAGCGCGGCGGGGTCGCCGATCCGCAGATCGTCTCGCTCGTCGACGGCAGCGATGCCCGCTGGGCGGCCGCCGCGATCGGCGCGCAGGACGTCGCCACCCTCGAATTGACCACCGGCAAGGCGCTGCTCGCGATCGGCGGCTTCAGCGGCCGCGACCCGTCCCCGACGCTGGCCCAGTTCCAGCAGTACGTCGCCGACCACCAGATCGGTTACCTGCTGATCCGCCCGCGTCAGGGCAACGAGCCCGGCGGCGCCTCGAACCAGGGGCAGCCGAACAACTCCCAGCCCGGCGGCAACGCCCATGCCGGTGGTGGACACCAGCCCCGCCAGGATCAGAACGGCCAGCAGCCGGGCGGTCAGCAGTCGGGCGGTCAGCAACCCAGCGGGCAGGGCTCCGAATCCAACGGATCCACCGGCGCGGAGATCACCGCCTGGGTGAAGGCCAACTATCCGGTGACGATGGTCGGCTCGGTGGAGGTCTACAACCTCAACCCCTGACCCCCGAAACCACTGACCCCCGAAAACCACTGACCCCCGAACGCCCTCCACCTCCATACCGTTCGCATGCGCTGGTGCGGGCACCCTCCCGAAAGCCGCCCGCACCGGTGCATGCTTCTCAGTACCCGGTCGATGGAACGAAATCGCGAGCGGGACCGACCAGTTCGGTGAGATGTATTCGGTGGATGCGAAGGGCGGGGGCGACCGTGCGAAGTTACAGTGACGGGCCAGAAATGGGGCCCGGCGGGAGGTCGGCGATGGATGGGGTGCGGGCGGGGGTGGGCGTGCTCGGTCCGGTGCAGCTGACCATCGACGGAGTGGCGCAGCAGCTGGGCGGGCCCAAGCAGCGGGCGGTGCTGGCCTACCTGGCCATCAACGCCAACCGGCCGGTCTCGGTGGACGCGCTGGCCAGTGCCGTCTGGGAGGACAATCCGCCGCCCGACGTGCGGGTCAGCCTGCACGCCATCGTCTCCAACCTGCGCAAGCCGCTGCGCGACGGCGGCATCGACGCCCGGACCATGCTCCAGCACATGGGCACCGGCTACCGCATCGTGGTCGAGGACACCGCCTGCGACGTCTTCCGCTTCCGCACCCGCCGCGAGAACGGCATGCGCGCGCTGGCCGCGGGACGCTTCGTCGCCGCCACCGAGGCCCTCTCCGACGCCCTCGCGCAGTGGCGCGGCCCGGTGCTGTCGGATCTGCGCGGGCTCGGCTTCGCCGACGCCTACGCCGTCGCCCTCGACGACGAGCGGATCGGCGTCATCGAGGCCCGCGCCGAGGCCGATATCGCGCAGGGCCGCGCCGAGGGCGTGGTCGCCGAACTGAACTTACTGGTCCGTGACCATCCGCTGCGGGAATCGCTGTGGGAGCAGCTGATCACCGCGCTCTACATGACCGGCCGCCAATCCGATGCGCTGGAGGCGGCCCGCCGCCTACGCGGCATCCTCGCCGAGGAGCTCGGCATCGATCCCGGCCACCGCATCCGGGACCTGGAATCGCGCATCCTGCGCCAGGACCCGCTCAGCGTGCGCCAGGTCGCCGCCGCCTCGGCCACCCGCGCCACCACCATCGTGGACCGCAGCTGGCACGAACCGCAGGCGCTGCTGCGCGACCGGTCCGGGCACGTCCACCCGGTGGTCGGTTCCACCACCCGGATCGGCCGCCTGTCCGATAACGACATCGCGCTCGCCGACGGCCGGGTCAGCCGCCACCACGCCCTGCTCATCGACAACGGTCACACCTGGGTGATCAAGGACCTGCACTCCTCCAACGGCGTGTATGTCAATGGTGCGCGCATCGTGGACAGCGGGTTATTGTCCGACGGAGCGGTGTTGCGCATCGGCGACACGGAACTGGTGTTCGTGCTGGTCCGCACCGATGACAGCACCGGTTGAATTAACTGACCCTTCACCGGTGAGCCCCCTCACCGCCACGAATCCCCAAGGTCGGTCGGCGATCCTCGAGATAGCCGTTCCGATGCTCATTAGGGGATGCCATGGATCGGAGGCGTTTTCTGAAGCACGCCGCGCACGCCGGTGGCGCGGCCGGAGCCATGTCGATGCTCCCGCCGAGCCTGGCCCAGGCCTGGGCCGAACCCGCCCCGCCCGGCGGCTGGGACCGCATCGAGCACGTGGTGATCCTGATGCAGGAGAACCGCTCCTTCGACCACTACTTCGGGTCCATGCCCGGCGTCCGCGGGTACGCCGACCTGAACGCGCTGCAACTGTCTACCGGCCGCTCGGTCTTCCACCAGCCCGACGGCGGCCGCGTCGTCCTGCCGTACACCACCACGCTGCAGAACATCGACGGCACCGACCACGGAACCCGCACCGGCCACGACGCTTTCGCCGCCGGCCGCAACGACGGCTGGATCAGGGCCAAGGGCGAGGGCAGCATGGTCGGCTACGACCGCGACAGCCTGGGCTTCTACTACCAGCTCGCCGAGGCGTTCACCCTCTGCGACGGCTACCACTGCTCGGTGAACGGGCCCACCGACCCCAACCGCATGTACCTGTTCACCGGCACCGTGGAAAACCCGCTCGCCCTGGACAATTACGCGGAGAACCTGCAGGTCTCGCTGTTCTCCGACGACCTGAAACTGCGCTGGATGCGCAGCCTGCCGGTCACCGGCATCGTGGACGCGGTCCTGGGCCTGGTGCACGGCCTGACCGGCGCGCTCCCGCCGCCGGTGGCCGCCGCGCTGGCCGGACTGGTCGGGCCGCGCACCGGCAACCTGTTCCTCTACGACGCCCTGCTCAGCCCCGACGCCGGGCGCTACGTCAACGACATCATCTTCGGCCTGCCCTGGACCACCTACGCCGAACGACTCCAGGACCGCGGCATCGGCTGGCGCGTCTATCAGGAGTGGGACAACTACACCGACAACGCGCTCGACTTCTTCCTGCCGTTCCGCGAGGCCGCGCGCACCGCGCTGAAGTACACCAACGGCGGCCGCGGCGTCGCCTTCGAGAACTTCTTCCGCTACTACTCGGACCTGGAACGGGATCCGAGCCTGGAACCCGCCTACGCCGCCGCCCTGAAACGGGGCATGGACGAACTGTCGGCCGGGCAGCGAGCGCTGGTGGAGCGCGGGCTGTTGCGTTCGCGCACAGGAACTCTGGTGGAATCGTTCCGCACCGACGTGGCCACCGGGCGACTGCCCACGGTGTCCTGGATCGTCGCCCCCTACGTCGACTGCGAACATCCGGTGATGGGCCCGCGCAATGGCCAGGCCCTGGTTCGCGGGGTGCTGGAGGCGCTCGCCGAACACCCGGACGTGTGGAACAAGACCGTCTTCATCCTCAACTACGACGAGAACGACGGGTACTTCGACCACATCCCGGCCCCGACCCCGCCGCCGGGCTCCCCGGGGGAGTATTTCGGCAGCCACCCTGTCGGCCTCGGCGCGCGGACCCCCGCGATCGTCGTGTCGCCGTGGAGCAAGCAGGCGGTCTCCTCCGAATTGTTCGACCACACCTCGGTTCTGAAGTTCCTGGAACGCGTCACCGGCGTGGCCGAGCCGAATATCAGCCCATGGCGGCGGCAGATGTGTGGCGACCTGTCCGCACTGTTCGACTTCGGCTCCCGGCGCACCCTCATCCTGCCGAACGCCTCACCCCGCACCGAGCAGTCGATGTCCGGTGCAGCGCAACCGCTTCCATTCGTACAGCGGATGCCCAAGCAACAGAGCGGCAGCCGGCCGCGGGTGCCGCTGCCGTATCGGTTGCAGGTGCGCTGTGCTCCCGGGGCCGACGGCGGGATCACGCTGACCATCGACAATGGCGGGACCGCGGCGGCGCACTGCCTGGTGTACCCGAACGCTTTCGCCACGGATTTCACGCCGACCCGCTTCGACCTCACCGGCGGCGGCTCGGTCACCCACGACCTACCGGCGGTGAACGGCCACTACGACTACACCCTCTACGGCCCGGACGGGTTCCAGCGCCGATTCGCCGGAGATCTCGGCGGACCGTGCGGCGGGCTGCGGGTCACCGCCACCGCCGCGGGCTCCGGTCGGCGCAAACTGGCGTGGACATTCGAAAACCCTGGTGAGAAGCCTGTTTCGGTGCGGGTGGTCTCGAACGCCTACCGCGGTGACGGGCCCTGGACCATCGACATCGCCGCCGGGGCGACGGAGCGCCGGGACATGCTCTGCGAGAGCGAGGCCGAAGGCGCGGGCTGGTACGACCTATCGGTGTCCGCCGCTGCCGACGCCGGATTCCTGTGCCGCGTACGCGGATTCGTGGAGACCGGCGCTGTGGGGAAGACCGCCGACGACGCCGCGCCCTTCACCCGGCTGCTGCTGGACCGGTCCCTGTACGAGCCCGGCCGAGATCTCGTCGTGAGTTACGGCCTCGCCGAGGCGGTGGCCGGGCACCGGCTCGCCGTCTACGCCGATCCCGGCGGATTCACCACCGCCGTCCCCGCGACGCCGGTGCTTCGCGGCCTCGCCCTGGGGAACGGGGTGACCCGGGACCAGGTGGTCCTCGGCGTCACCGAGCAGGCGTCCCCGGATGCCGCGAGCACCCCCGTGGCGGGCGTGCGGCAGGTGGCCGTGATCGACCCCGGCCCGCGGCTGGGACCGCTGCCCACTGGCTCCTACCTGCTGCATCACCTCGATGAGGCGAGTCGTCCGCTCGCGCATCCGGTGCGTTTCCGGGTGCTCTAGTACCGACCCGACCACCTGGTACATCGGGATAACTTTGCAACAGGTTCTAGACATCTTGTGTGTTTTGTCTTACCGTCGGTTCATGAGTTCAACGGCGTCTCATGCGGTGCGATTCGAATTGCGGTCCGGGGAGACCTGGCGCGATCCGTATCCCATGTATTCCCAACTGCGCGACCATGATCCGGTCCACCGGGTCGTCCCCGAAGGTCGCGAATCCGACGACTTCTACGTCCTGACCCGGCACGCGGACGTGTACGCGGCCGCCCGCGAACCCGAGAACTACTCCTCGGCCTCCGGACTGACCGTCGACTACGTGGACCTGGTGGCCGCCGGCTTCGGTGCCGCCAAGCCGTTCGTGTTCATGGACCCGCCCGACCACACCGACTTCCGCCGCCGCGTCTCACCGGGATTCACTCCCCGCCAGGTGAATTCGGTGGAGCCCGCGGTGCGCGCCTTCGTCGTCGAACGCATCGAACGGCTGCGCGCGGCCGGTGGCGGCGACATCGTCAAGGAACTGTTCAAGCCGCTGCCCACCATGGTGGTGGCGCACTACCTCGGTGTGCCGGAACAGGATCGGGGCCGCTTCGACGACTGGACCGAGAATATCGTCGGCGGCGCGGTCGCCGGGGCCGGACTGGCCGCGGGTGACCAGAACGCCTTCACCGCGGTCGGGGAGATGGTCGGCTATTTCAGCGAGCTCATCGACCGCCGCCGCAAGGAACCCGGCGACGACACCATCTCGCACCTGCTGGCCTCCGGGCTGGGTGAGGACGGCGACAACGAGGGCCTGCTGGCCATGCTCGGTTTCGCCTTCACGATGATCACCGGCGGCAACGACACCACCACCGGAAACCTCGGCGGCGCGGTGCAACTGCTCACCGCCTTCCCCGACCAGCGTCGCCTACTGGTCGAGAACCCGGCGCTGATCACCGACGCGGTCGAGGAATTCCTGCGCATGACCTCACCGGTGCAGGGCCTGGCCCGCACCGCCACCCACGACATCGAACTGCACGGCGTCACCATCCCCGAGGGCCGGCGGGTGCTGCTGTGCTACGGGTCGGCCAACCGCGACGAACGCGAATTCGGCCCCACCGCGGCCGAACTCGACGTGCGCCGCAACCCCAAGCGGATCATGACCTTCAGTCACGGCCACCACCACTGCCTGGGCGCGGCCGCCGCGCGCATGGTCGCCCGGGTGGCACTGGAGGAACTGCTGTCGCGCTGCCCCGACTTCACCGTCGACCTCGACGCGGTGCAGTGGGCGCACGGCAACTACGTGCGCTGGCCGATCTCGGTGCCGTTCCGCGCACAGGCCTGAGACTCCGGGCCGTCCGCAGCCTCGGACGGCCCGGTTGCACCGCCCGCGTATCGCGCGGGCAGAGTGTGAGGGAACGGGTCCGGCGTCAATGTCGCCACCGGACCCGTGACCGGAACACGGGACGCGCGAACGGGTCCGGATCGGATGGGAAGGGACACCGCATGAGCCGAGACTGGCTGGCCGACGGACGGGCCGACCTGGCCGCCGAACGCATTCTCGACGCGGCCGCGCGCCTGTTCGCCGAGCGGGGCGTCGCCGCGGTCGGCATGGGCGATATCGCCAAGGCGGCCGGATGCTCCCGCGCGACCCTCTACCGCTACTTCGAGAACCGCCAGGCCGTGCGCCTGGCCTTCGTGCACCGCGCCACCCGCCGCATCGCCGCGGGGGTGTTCGAGCAGGTCGCCGCCGTCGAGGATCCGGGCGAACGGGTGGTGGCCGCCATGCTCGGCTCGATTCGCGCGGTCCGCGCCGACCCCATGCTCATCGCCTGGTTCCGGCCTGGCGAATCCGGCGCGGCCGGGCGGATCAGCCAGGACTCCGACGTCATCGAATCCATCGCCGCGGGCCTGTTCGCGCCCACCCCGCTCACCGATCCGGAACGCAGCCGCCTGGCTCGCTGGCTGACCCGGATCATCGTGTCCTTCCTCGCCGCACCCGGCCGCGACGACGCCGAGGAACGCGCCATGCTCGAGGAATTCGTGGCGCCGGTGGTCAGCCGCGCTTTCGTCTGAGCCCGCGTTCGGCTCTGGTCAGCGGCCGGTGCGGTGGCCGAGGTGATGACCGAAGAGACGGTCCGACAGCATGGTCGCGAGATCGTCCACCGCCTCGCGCGCTACCCGCATCGGCAGCACATGGAAGACGTGCCAGAGATGCGGAAACTCGCGATGCCGTAGGGGCGCGGCGACTTTCGCGGCGAGCGCGGCGAACTCCCGCGCGTCTCCGGCGAGCAGATCGTCACCCGCCGAGTGCATCACGATCGGCGCGAGACCGGTGATGTCCCGATACAGCGGGGAACGAGCGTGCCGCTCCTGCTCCGGAACACCGGGCAGGTACGCGTCCATGAACTGCGCCATCAGCGGCGGATTCAGCAGCGGCTCCCGGCTCGGATCACAGTGGAACGCCGAAGAACTCGCGGACAGATCCAGCACCGGGCAGATCAGTCCCAGGATCGCGGGCTGCGGCTGATCCTCGTCGCGCAACCGAATCGCCAGATCCAGCGCCAGCCCGCCACCGGCCGAATCGCCCACCACGGCAATGCGTTCAGCCGGAATGCCCTGCGCCAGCAGCGCTCGATAGGCCGCCACCGTGTCCTCGATGGGTGCGGGGTACGGGTGCTCGGGAGCCAAGCGGTAGTCGAGGGAGTGGACCATCGTGCCCATGGCCGCCGCCAGCGCGCCGGTCAGGGGTCGGACCATGCTCGAGTTGCCGATCACATAGCCGCTGCCGTGCAGATACAGCACCGCCGCGTCGGCGGGAGCCGCACGCGGGGTGAGGGTTTCGACCGGTACGCCGCCGAGTCGACCGGCCGTGACGGCGACACCGCGCGGCGCGCGGGCGAAGGTGGTGCTCGCACCGACCCGTGCGCGTACCCGGTTCCAATCCGGGGCCGGGCCGAACATCCAGTGGCCGATCAGGCGGGAAACGAAGCGCCACACTGCTTTCTGCACGATCATCACTTCCCGCTCGGAATACTGTGCTTCAGATGGTAGTCCACCGGATCGGGCGTGCCGCGGATCAGCTTCTCGTAACGGCCCGGCGTCCACGGCCACAGCTCCGGCAGCCCGTCCTTGCCCAGGTACCAGCTGGTGCAGCCGGTGGTCCACACCGTGCTCGGCGCGGCGGCGCGCATGCGCGCGTTGTAGCGGTCGGTGGCGGCGTGGGTCGGCTCGATCGTTGTGAATTCGCCTGCGCGCCAGCGTCGCAGCCAGCTCACGATGCGCGCGGACTGCGCCTCGGCGACCGCGGTCAGCGGGTGGTTGGCGAAGGGGCTGTGCGGGCCCACCAGCATGAACAGGTTGGGGAAGTCCGGCATCATGACGCCCTCGAAGGCGCGCGGCCCGTCTGCCCACGCCTGGTCCAGGGTGCGACCGTGGGCGCCCGTGATCGCCATCGGGCGCATGAACGCGTGCGAGTCGAATCCCGTTGCCAATACCAGGATGTCGAGCTCGTGCAGGCGTCCGTCCGCGGTGACCACACCACGCCCTTCGACGCTGTCGATGTGCTCCGTCACCAGCGTGACATCGGGACGCTGCACTGCTTCGTAGAAGCGGTCGGAGACCACCAGCCGCTTGCACATGGCCTGGTAGTCGGGCGTCAGCTTGCGGCGCAGTTCGGGATCCTCGACCGAGCGCAGATGGCGTTCCACCACCCACTGGATCAGCTTGCGCACCCACCCGGGATGCACCAGGCCCTGCGAGAACACCGCGAACGCCCCGCGATTGAACCAGTAGGGGACCACGCCCAGGGCGGGCGCCAGCTGGTACAGCCGCTTGGCCGCCTTCGTGTACGGACGGTTCACGGTCGGCAGGATCCACTGCGGAGTGCGCTGGAAGAGCAGGACCTCCGAGGCCACACCCGCGAGCGCGCCCACCAGCTGGGTGCCGGTGGACCCGGTGCCGATGACGCCCACCCGTTTCCCGCGCGGCTCGACCTCGTGCCGCCAGCGCGACGAATGCATGACCGGGCCGTCGAACTCGTTCAGCCCGGGGATGTCGGGCCGGGTCGGGTGGTGCAGGAAACCCGTTGCGCACAGCACGAAGTCGAAGCGTTCCGTCGTGCCCTCGGACGTGGTGACCTGCCAGCCGTCGTCGTCGAACACCGCGCCGGTCACCTCCGCGCCGAAGCGGGTATTGCGGTCCAGACCGTGCTCGCGCGCCACCCCGACCAAGTAGTCCTTGATCTCCGGTCCGGCCGAATACAGCTGCGTCCATTCGGGATTCATAGCGAACCGGAACTGGTAGTACCGCGACGGCACATCGCACACCAGGCCCGGATAGCTGTTGTCGCGCCAGGTCCCGCCGTAGTCGTGGGCCTTCTCGAAGATGGTGAATTCGGGGAATCCGGCGCGCTGCAGGGCCACGGCCATGCAGATGCCGGAGATTCCGGCACCCACGATGGCGATCCGCGGTGAGTTCATGGGACGGGAGCCTAGACATGTGTCTTTCGGGCCGGGATGGGTTTGACGGATATCGGTAGACATTCCGTCATTCGCTAGACACTGTGTAAAGCGACTGCTACCGTGTGCGCCAGGTCACAACATCTAGGCAAGGAAGCACGATGCGCGCACTCCAGTGGACCGGCCCGGAAAAGGTGCAGATCAACGACATCCCGGTACCGGACATCGGACCCACCGACCTGCTGATCAAGGTCGGTGCCGCGGGCGTGTGCCATTCGGACCTGACGCTGGTCAACTTCCCCATCCAGTTGCGCGAGGACCCGCTCACCCTCGGCCACGAGGTCGCGGGCACCATCGAGGCCATCGGCTCCGACGTGAACGGCCGCGAGATCGGCGAACGCGGCCTGGTCTACCTGTTCTGGACCTGCGGCGTCTGCCGGGAATGCGTGAGCGGCAACGAGAACGTCTGCCTCGCCGCCGGCCGCGTCGCCATGCCGCCCACCCCGGGCCTGGTCCTCGACGGCGGCATGGCCGAATACATGCGGATCCCGGCCAGCGCCTTCGTGCCCATCGGCGACCTCGATTTCGTGCAGGCCGCTCCCGTCGCCGACGCCGCCCTCACCGCGTACCACGCGATTCGCGGCGCCCGGGAAGCCCTGCGGCCCGGCGGCACCGTCGTCGCCATCGGCATCGGAGGGCTCGGCCACGTGGGTGTGCAGATCCTGCAGGCCATCTCGGGCGTCCGGGTGATCGCGGTCGACCAGGCCCAGGAGAAGCTGGACCTGGCCCGCGACTGCGGCGCCGACATCGGCTTCCTCTCCGGCGCAGACACCGCCAAGCAGATCCTCGACCTCACCGACGGGCGCGGCGCGGACGCCGTGTTCGACTTCGTCGGCGTCGACGCCACCGCCAAACTGGCCTGCGAGACCGTTGCCCCCAACGGCGCCTACCGCATGGTCGGAATCGGCGGCGGCGCACCGGAGATCACCGCCGGACCCGCCGGCGGCCCGGGCTGGCCCTGGGGCGCCACCGTGCGCAAGTCGCTCGGCGGTACCCGCGGCGACCTGCACGCCTGCGTGGCGCTCGCGCAGGCGGGCAAGATCCACATGGAGGTCGAGCGCTTCGACCTCAACGACGGCCCGGAAGCCCTGCGCCGCCTGGACGCCGGGCACATCCGGGGACGCGCCGTCCTGGTGCCGTAGACGACGACATCAATCCTCGGCGGGCCCGATCTCGCCGAGGAACTTCGCGACCCGCGCCGCGATCTCGTCGGGATACTCGCCGTTGATGGCGTGCGACGCGTCCGGCCACACCTCGAACTGGCCGCCGGGCACCAGCTTTCGCGCCCGGTCCGCCAGCTTGCGGGAATTGTGCACGATGCTGCGGCCGGCGAAGATGCCCAGATACGGCTGGGCGAGTGCCGAAAGCTGTTCCCGGGAAATCCGATTCGTCATCGGCAGGTACGCGGCGAAGTCCTTCATGCCCGACGCGATCAACCGCCCCTCCGGCATGTCCTGCGGCGCGGACACGCCACCGGAGATCCAGCTCAGCAACGAATTGCGCCACTTCTCCGGCATGCCGGGCAGCACCGAGCCCAACGAGATGACGATCATCTTCCAGGTCATCGCGCCGAAAACGAACGGCGCGTCCAAGGTGATCAGCGACGCGACCCGCTCCGGGTGGCGCACCGCCAGATTCACCGCCGACCACCCGCCGATCGACACCCCCAGCACGTGCACGGGCCGAGACTCCAGCTCGGCCAGCGCTTCCGAGAGCCAGGTCGCCTGATCCGCGTCATCGGTCAACCGCTTGGACTGCACGCTCAGACCCGGCTCACCCAGCAGGTCCAGCGTGATCACCGGCCGCACCGCCATCAATCCGGGCAGATTCGCGGCCCACAGGGGAGTCGAGGCCTGGCGGCCCGGCAACAACACCAGTGGCGTCGTGTCCCCGTCGCCGAAACGATAGGCCCGCACGACGCCGAAACTCGTCGGCACGTCGATCGTCTCGCGCACCGGCGGCAACTGCTCGAACCCGTCCTGGTACGCCTGCGCGTACCGCCGATACCCCGCCGTCTCGCGGAAGTACCCGACCCGCTTGCCCTTGAACTTCGGACCCACGTTGCTCTCGGGAAACTCGACCATGGAATCCAGGTTAATCTCCACAGTATGGGGAGGCTCTGGCCGATGCTGGCCATCACGACATGCACGCTGCTCACCGCCTGCGGGTCCGGCGACACCATCGCGGATCCGCAGGCTCCGGCCAAAACGCCTCCGGCGACGACGGTGGATGCCGCGGCCCTGCCGATGTGCGGTGACATCCCCGGCGCGGGTGCGGGCGCACACGATGTGCTGCCGGATTGTCGATTGACCTCTCGCGACAGCGCGGGGCTCTCGTTCATCGTGCGGCACAAGGCGAGTGCCGAAGGCTACGACCGGACGAACGTCGATGTCCTGGGGAGCGACGGAAAATCCCTGCAGAATCTGTACGTCCGGGACACCGAGGTGCCCGCCGAGCCCTACCTGGCCGACCTGGACGTCGACGGTCGCGACGAGCTGATCGTGCCCATCTCCACCGCGATCGTGGGGAACTCGAACTACGTCGTCTTCCGGCCCAAGGCCGGCAAGTCCGAATTCGTCGAGGCCGGACGCGTTTTCGGCATCGGAGTCGATCGCACGGCGAGCGGCTACATCGCGGGCATGGCCAAGAACGGTCCCGCGGACAAGTACATCGAATTCCAGAAGTTCGTCGGATCGAAGCTGGTGTTCGTCGCGGAGATCATCCGGACCTACGACAAGGAAGGTCACAGCACCTGCCGCGTCGACGACGAAAAGGGCGTTCCCGAGTCCGAATTCAGCGATGAGGAAGTGGTCCGCCGCTTCTGCGGTGAGCAGCTGCTGCGCCCGGCCCCGGTCGGCTGATCTACTGCAATCCCGCGATGCGGCGGTGTAGCCAGCGGCGGGCTTCCGCGTCCCGGGCGTGCGCCAGAATTTTGCGGCGGGCGCCCGGGGAGAGCGCGGACAGCAGGTGGGCCAAGCGCTTCCGGGTATCCCAGCTGAGCAGGTAGCGGACCGCGCCCGCGGTGGCGCGGTCGTCGGCCAGCTCCACCGCTCGCGCGAAATCGGCCTGGTCCTCCAGGAGGAGGAACCGCGCCGGAATGCGTTCGTGCGCAGGGTATCCCGAGTACCTCCCGGTGCCTCCGGCGAACCAGGCGCACAGTCGCAGGATTCGATCGACGGGATCCGGGTATGCCATGAGGAGCAGGGCGCGGGTCTCCTCCACCTGGGGTCCGGTCAGACCGCCGCCGGTGGTGGACGTATCCAGGAAGAGTCCGGCGAAGGGTAGGAGCGGTTCGGGAATCTCGGCCACCCAGCCGTATGCGATGCGGTCGCTCTCGGCCTGGCGCTGCTCGGCCGCGCGGAACTCCTGCAGCGGCACCGGGACGCCGCGCACCGCCAGCCATTCGAGTGAGCGCATCCCGTCCGCGAGCCGCGCGTCCTGCGGCCAGCCGGGCCAGCGGACCGAGTAGCCGTGATGCAGGGTCACGGAGGTGAGGGGGCGTTCGTCGGCGTCGAAGAAGTCGAGCACCACATCGCCCCAGCACATGCACACGAAGCCGGGCAGGTCGGCGACCCGCAACGCCTCCCGCAGCGCTCGCACCGCAACCGGGTCGCGCTCCTCGATCAGGGTCGGCGCGTCGCCCGGCATCTCGCGGACCCGGACTCCCCGGGCGCCGGCCAGCACCCGGTCCAGCGCTTCGGGATCACCACCCGTGGCCTGGCCCCCGTCACCCATACCGAAACAGTAATCCGGCCCGACGGTCCTCGGCGTGGCGCGGTGACGGCACGCAGGGACCTTATCGTTGTCCAGCCAGTTGCTGAACTGGTACGTACCAGCCGATGCTACGGTTTCGTGTGATGCCGATAACTCCGGCCACCAGCGACGGCACACCGGCCGGGAGCCTGCCGGTGACCGATCGGTGAGAACTACTTTGTTGCCGAGAAGCCAGATTTAGGAGAGATAGTGGCGCTATCGGACTCCCCGCGAGACACTGCAGGTCCCGCTGCCCCGCGCGGAAGCGGATTGTTCCGGACCAAGTCGGTCGAGCAGTCGATCCGCGACACCGACGATCCGGACGCCAAGCTCCGCAAGGATCTGACCTCGTGGGACCTCACGGTCTTCGGCGTCGCGGTCGTGGTCGGCGCGGGCATCTTCACCCTGACCGCGCGTACCGCGGGCAACATGGCCGGGCCCGCCGTCTCGCTGGCCTTCGTGTTCGCCGCCGTGGCCTGTGGCCTGGCCGCCCTCTGCTACGCGGAATTCGCCTCGACCGTGCCGGTCGCGGGCAGCGCGTACACCTTCTCCTACGCCACCTTCGGTGAGCTCATCGCCTGGATCATCGGCTGGGACCTGATCCTGGAATTCGCGCTCGGCACCTCGGTCGTGGCCAAGGGCTGGTCGCAGTACCTCGGCACGGTCCCGAACACCCAGCCCATCTGGCACATCGGATCGGTCAAGTTCGACTGGGGCGCGGTGCTGCTCATCGCCATCCTCGGCGTGCTGCTGGCCATGGGCACCAAGCTGTCCTCGCGCGTGTCCGCGGTCGCGGTCGCCATCAAGCTGGCCGTCATCGCCCTGGTGGTCGTGGTCGGCGCGACCTACTTCAAGGCCTCCAACCTGAAGCCGTTCATCCCCGAATCGGTCCCCAATGCCGACAGCGGCGCGAGCGCGGTGCACCAGACCCTGTTCCAGCTGGTCACCGGCGGCGGCAACAGCCACTTCGGCTGGTACGGCCTGCTCGCCGCGGCCTCCATCGTGTTCTTCGCCTTCATCGGCTTCGACGTGGTCGCCACCGCGGCCGAGGAGACCAAGGATCCCGCCCGCAATGTGCCGCGCGGCATCCTGGGCTCGCTGGCCATCGTGACCGTGTTGTACGTGGCCGTGTCGCTGGTGCTCACCGGCATGGTGTCCTACAAGGACCTGCAGGGCAACGACGCCACGCTCGCAACGGCTTTCGCCATCCACGGCGTCACCTGGGCCAAGAACCTCATCTCCATCGGCGCGCTGGCCGGTCTGACCACCGTCGTCATGGTGCTGTTCCTGGGCCAGACCCGCGTGCTGTTCGCCATGGCCCGCGACGGCCTGATGCCGCGCAAGCTCGCCCACACCGGCTCCAAGGGCACCCCGGTCCGGATCACCGCCATCGTCGGCGTCGTCTGCGCCGTGCTGGCCGGTTTCGTCGACTTCGGCACGCTCGAGGAAATGGTCAATATCGGCACACTGTTCGCGTTCGTGCTGGTGTCGGTCGGCGTGGTCGTGCTGCGCCGTTCCCGCCCCGACCTGCCGCGCGGGTTCCGGGTGCCGCTGGTGCCGCTCATCCCGATCCTGTCGGTGCTGGCCTGTGCGTGGCTGATGTTCAACCTGTCGGTGGAGACCTGGCTGCGGTTCGTCATCTGGATGGCGATCGGCATGGTCGTGTACTTCGCCTACGGGCGCCGGCACTCGCTGCTGAACGGCCGGGAAGCCAAAACCGGTAGCTGATCGGGCGCTCAGGTTCGGTGCTGGTGGTGTGTCGTCCCGGATTCACCTCCCGGAATGCGGTTCAATTGCTCTCGAATAGTGAGAGTTGTGCCACAAGTTCCGCCCATCAGCACCGCTTCAGCATCCCGAGAGGAACCGATCGTGAGCATGCTCCTCGCCGTGCATGACGCTTACATCTCGGTTGTCGCGCAGATCGGCAACCCCACCCCGGAGACGCCGCCGGTGGCGGACAAGCTGATGAAGCTGGTCCGCTACTTCACCTGGTTCACCATGCTGTCCGGCGTCACCGCCATCACCTACGGCGGCGGCCGGTTCGCCTGGGAGAAGTGGAGCGGCGGTGGGCTCGAGTCACCGAAGATGGTGGCCGGGGCCATGATCGGCGGCGCGACCGCCACCAGTGCCGGCACGATCATGAACGCCGTGATCGGCAGCTGACGGAAAAACCACCGAACGGGTGCGCCGGAAACCCGGCGCACCCGTTCGTGTTTCGAGAACTAGCCCTGCGCCAGCATCTTGTTCATCTGATCGATCTCCTGCTGCTGGGCGGAGACGATCGCCTGCGCCATGGCCTTGGAGTCCGCGTTGGAGCCCTGCGCCAGTTCGGTGTTCGCCATGGTGATCGCGCCCTTGTGGTGCTCGATCATCATCTGCATCCACAGCTTGTCGAACTCGGGGCCGGACAGGCTCTCCAGCTTCGCCATCTGATCCTTCGTCATCATGCCGTCCATGCCCGCGTGGCCGCCCATATCGGCGGACGGGGCGGGCTTGCCGAAACTCCGCAGCAGCGTGGTGATCTGCTGCATCTCCGGGGTCTGCGCCGCCTCCACCGCCTTGGCCAGGGTCAGTAGCTCCTGGTTCTGCGAGCGGGTCGGCACCAGCTTCGCCATCTCCACGGCCTGCGCGTGATGCGGGTACATCATCTGCAGGAAGGTCACATCGGCGTCGTTGAAGTCACTGCGGGTCGCCGCCTGCGCCGAGGTGCTGGTCTGGCCGTGATCCATGCCGGGCATGGTCCCGTGATCCATGGCCGCGGTCGTGGTGGTGGCCTTCGAGCCGTCGCTGTCATTGCTGCCGCAGCCCGCCGCGACGAGCGCGGTGGCGGCGGTGGCGGCGATCAGGACGAACTTGATACGGGTGCTGAACATGGTTGAACTCCTTGGGGTTTGGTGAATGATCCGGATCCGGGCATGCCGAAGTCCGCGTCCGCGCGAGGTAACGCGGCGCGGCGGGCCCATCAGATCCGCAGAATCGCCAGGTCGGCCAGGGAGAGAACCGTCCACGGAGGTGGACGGGCGGGGAATCCGCGCGGGTGGCGCGGGGTCGAGACGAGCGTGTCGCGGCGGCCGGGACCGGCCCAGGCCAGCAGTGCCAGCCCCAGGCCGAGCAGCAAGGCCGTCAGGACGAACAGGCAGCCGTGCATACCGGCGTGACCATCACCGCAGTCGCCGCCGCAGCCCGGTGCGGACATGGACTGATCCATGGCCGCCGGCACGGCGATCGGTGCGGCTTCCAGCAGCGCGTCGGGCAGGGAAATCGGCTGGTCGTGCGAATCGGCCATCGCTGCCGGTGCGCTCATGGCGGGATCGGAGTCGTGGCGCATGCCGTCGTGGCTCATGCCGAACACGAGGGCGTGCATGGCCACCAATCCGGCCAGCAGTGCGAGCAGCCCGACGGCCCGGATGAACCGGGTGCCGGGGGACCGTTGCGCGACCACCCGGACATTCTACGCACGCGGGTCATACCCCCTCGCGGTATCTCCGCCGGGACGCGCCGGTCTCGCCGCCGCGAGGATCGGCGGGCCGGCCGGTAGCCTGGCGGCCGTGTCACAGCGCGAACTGGTCATTCTCGGAACGGCCAGCCAAGTACCGACCAAACAGCGCAACCACAACGGCTACCTGCTGCGCTGGGACCGCGAGGGGCTGCTGTTCGACCCGGGGGAGGGCACCCAGCGGCAGATGAGCTTCGCGGGCGTGGCCGCCAGCGGCATCACCCGCATCTGCGTCACCCACTTCCACGGCGACCACTGCTTCGGTCTACCCGGCGTACTCGGCCGCATCAGCCTCGACGGGGCGCTGCACCCGGTGGACGTTTACTTCCCCGCCTCGGGCGAGGTCTTCTACGAGCGGCTCGTCGACTCCTCCGCCCACAACCGCCAGGTCGAACTGCATCCGCACCCGATCGCCGACAACGGCGCACTCCCCCCACCGGGAGCCGATTTCACCCTGCGAGCCGCCCGGCTCTCGCACCCGGTGGAGGCGTTCGGCTACCGCCTCGACGAGCCCGACAGCCTCCGCTTCATCCCCGAACGACTGCGCGAACTAGGCCTGTCAGGTCCGGTGGTCGGCGAACTACAGCGGCGCGGTGCGGTCGAGATCGGCGGCCGCACCGTCACTCTCGACGAGGTGAGCGAGGCCCGCCCGGGCCAGAGCTTCGCCTTCATCATGGACACCCGCCTCTGCGACGGCGTGCACGACCTGGCCCAGGGCGTCGACATGCTCGTCATCGAGGCCACCTTCATCGACGCCGACGAGAAGCTCGCCGTCGAATACGGCCACCTCACCGCGGGCCAAGCCGCCCGGGTCGCGGCCCGTGCCGGCGTCCGCACCCTCGTCCTCACCCACTACTCCCAGCGCTACCGCACCCTCGACCAGCATCTCGCCGACGCCCGAGCCCATTTCGACGGCGAGATCGTGGTGGCCGAGGACCTCATGCGCATCCCGGTGCCGCCCCGCCGCTGAGGGTGCGAAGTTTCGCGGCGCCCCCGCCGCGGGGGCGGGCGCGGGCATGATGGTCGGCATGGACGCGCACAAGGAGCTCATCGCACTCGCCGACCGGTACTGGGACGCCATGCTGGAGTCCGCGCCCAGTGAGGCGACCCTGTTGGGGGACAGGCGATTCGATGATCGGATCGAGGATCTGTCGACAGGGGCGGAGGAGCGGTTGCTCGGCACCTGGCGGGGGCTGCTGGCCGAGGTGGACGCGTTGGACGCGGCGGGGATGAGTGCGGAGGACCACACCACGCGGAGTCTGCTGCGGACCGAATTGGCGTCGGCGGTCTCGTATCTGGAGTGGCGGCCGGTGGAGATGGCCTCGGATCAGATGACCGGGGTGCACTCGGCCCTGTTGACCATGGCGCCGCAGGTGAACGCGCCCGCGCCGGAGAACGCGCGCAATCTGGTGTTGCGGTATCGGCAGTTCGGCACGCTGATGGGGCAGGCCGTGGAGCGGTTCCGGGCCGGGCTCGCCGCGGGGCGGACGCCCGCGCAGATCACCATCGAGCGTTCGATCAATCAGCTCGACGGGTACCTGTCCGCCGATCTGGCCGATGATCCGTTCGTCACCCTCGCGGGTCCGGCGGACTGGGATGGTGAAAGTGCTTGGCGCGCCGAGCTGACCGAGGTCGCGCGCGATGTCATCCGTCCCGCGTTCGCCGCCTACCGGGAGGCGCTCGACACCGAACTTCGGCCGGTCGCCCGCCCCGACGAGCGGCCCGGCCTGTGCTGGCTCGGCGACGACGGCGCGGACATCTACCGCCGCCTGCTGCAACGGCACACCACGCTGCCCGACCTCGGTGCGGACGAGATCCACCAGCTGGGCCTGGACGAATTGGCCGGGCTGCGGGCCGAATACGAGGAGATCGGCGGGCGCGAACTCGGTCTCACCGACCAGACCGCCATCTTCGCCCGCCTGCGCGAGGACACGGCGTTGCGCTACACCGACGCCGCGGACATCATGTCCGACGCCCGCGCCTGCCTGGCCGCCGCCGAGGCCGAGATGCCCCGCTGGTTCGGCCGCCTGCCGCGCCAATCCTGCGACATCCTGCCCGTTCCCGACTTCCTCGCCGCCGACGCGCCCGCGGCCTACTACTTCCCCCCGGCCGCCGACGGCTCCCGCCCCGGCGCGTACTACGTCAACCTGCGCGAGCCCGGCACCCGCAATCGCTACGAGACCGCGGCCGTCGCCTACCACGAGGCCATTCCGGGCCACCACCTCCAGCTCACCATCGCCAACGAGCTCGACCACCTCCCGGCTTTCCAGCGAATGTCGTTCTCCAACACCGCCTTCGTCGAAGGCTGGGCGCTCTACACCGAACGCCTCGCCGACGAAATGGGCCTCTACCCCGACGATCTCGCCCGCATCGGCATGCTGGCCGCCGACTCCTGGCGCTCCTGCCGCCTGGTGGTGGACACCGGCCTGCACGCCAAGGGCTGGACCCGCCAGCAGGCCATCGACTTCATGGTCGCCAACGCCCCCGTCGGCGTCGAGGAGATCCGCGTCGAGATCGACCGCTACATCGCCATGCCCGGCCAGGCGGTCGCCTACAAGGTCGGTCAGCTCGAGATCCGCCGCCAGCGCGCGCAGGTCGCCGAGCGCCTGGGAACCGCCTTCGACATCAAGGCCTTCCACGACAAGGTCCTCGGCGCGGGCTCTGTCAGCCTGCCGGTCCTGCGAGATCTGGCGGCCGAGCTCTAGCCGAGCCGGGTGACCGGCTGGAGACCCCAGAAACTGGGGCGTGTAAAGACCTGTACGTCAGATCAGGATTCGCGGTGGGAACGGAGCGTCGTCGAAGAGAAAGGGTTCCCACTGTGGGTTCTCCCAGTGCGCACCGAGGCCGCCGAATCGGCTGGGGTACGGCGGGATTCACCGCCGCGATGGCCATGATCACGGCGGGTGCGCCCACCGCATCGGCCGAGATCCTGGCGTTTCGCATCATCAGCGCCGAAAACTATTACACCGGAACCGCGTACACCGTCACCGCAAGCCTGAACTACAGCGACGCGGACAAATGGGTGAGCTTCTACGACAACGGCCGGTGCGTTACGGGCACGGAATCGGCGCACGTCGGCGACAGCGAGATGCGGCCATGGGCCAGCATCACGTGGGTCCCGGCGACGGCCGGACATCACGTCCTGTCCGTCGAGTACGCCGGGCAGAAGATGACGGTCGCTGTCGACGTCCAATCCGCACCCGCGGGCAGCACCCCGGCCACGCCGCCCGCGACATCCCCGTGCGGACTGGCAGGTCAGCTCACCTCGGGCAGCGCTGGATGGTCGTGGGGCAGCGCCAGACTGTTCTGACCCCGCGGGAATAGCGGCCCGGGCGCTGCGTTCGACTCGTTGGTGAGTCGGGTCGTGGAGAAGGGGTTGCCGGTGACGGCTACGGATGTGAAGTCGTCGATCGGATTGCGGTCGGAGCGGGGGCCGATCCTGGCCGCGTTGATGTTGTCGACGTCGCTGGTGGCGCTGGACTCCACGGTGATCGCGACCGCGGTGCTCACCATCACCGACCAGCTCGGCGGATTCGCGCAGTTCCCTTGGCTGTTCAGCATCTATCTGCTGGCGCAGGCGGTGACCGTGCCGATCTACGGCAAGCTCGCCGACATGGTGGGGCGGAAACCGGTGATGCTGTTCGGAATCGGGGTGTTCGCGCTCGGGTCGCTGCTGTGCGGGCTCGCCACCAGCATGCTCGGGCTCATTGTCTTCCGTGCGGTGCAGGGCATCGGGGCGGGCGCGGTCAGCCCGATCGCGATGACCATCGCCGGTGACGTCTACACCGTGCAGGAACGCGCCAAGGTGCAGGCGTACCTGGCCAGCGTGTGGGCGACCTCCTCGGTGGTGGGTCCGCTGCTGGGCGGGGTGTTCTCCGAATACGTCAGCTGGCGGTGGATCTTCCTCGTCAACCTGCCGCTGGCCGCGCTGGCCGGCTGGATGATCCAGCGCAAGTTCACCGAAAGCGCTCCGCGGCAGAGCCATCGGATCGACTACCTGGGAGCGGGGCTGCTGACCGTCGGTGCGGGCGCGCTGATTCTGGCGCTGCTCGAGGGCGGGCAGGCCTGGGCCTGGGATTCGGCCGCCAGCCTGGCGCTGTTCGGCGGCGGCGCGGTGACGCTGGTGGCGTTCGCGCTGGTGGAGCGGCGGGCCGCGAATCCGATTCTGCCGCTGTGGATTTTCACCCGCCGCGTGGTGGTGGCCAGCAGCCTGGTCTCGCTGCTGGTCGGCGCGATCCTGCTGGGGCTCACCTCGTATGTGCCGACCTTCGCGCAGGGCGTGCTGGGAAGTGGCGCGATGATCGCCGGACTCACCGTGGGCGCGCTCACGCTCGGCTGGCCGCTGGCGGCGTCCCAGGCCGGGAAGGTCTACCTGCGCATAGGATTCCGATCGACCGCCATGATCGGCACCGTCCTCGCCACCGTGGGCGCGGCGTCACTGCTGCTGGTGGGCACAGGCTCGAGCCTGGCCCAGGTGGCGATCGGCTGCTTCATCGTCGGGATGGGCATGGGCCTGGTCGCCACCCCGACCCTGATCGCGGCGCAGTCGCAGAGCGAATGGTCCGAGCGCGGCGTGGTGACCGCCACCAATATGTTCGCCCGCTCGCTGGGCAGCGCGGTCGGGGTGGCCGTGTTCGGCGCGGTGGTCAACGCGCGCCTGGGGAACGCCGATCATCCGGCCGCGGCCGATCTCGCGCCCGCGGTGCATCTGGTCTTCGTCGGCGTGGCCCTGATGGCGGCGGTCATGATCGCGGCGGCCGCGTTCATGCCGCGGGGTGAGGGGAGCGCGGCGGAAATCCATTCGGCGTGAACGGGAATTGCGCGCCGCTCATTCCATTTCGGAAAAAGGCCACCACGGTGCCGAATGGAATGGTCCGGCAATGATCTAGCACACTGTAGGTGTGGTTGAGGTCGAGGACGTATTGCGCCGGTTGCGCCGGTATCCGGATGTCGAAGCGGTGAACCTGTACGCGGTCGATGCCGCTGACCGGCTCATGCTGGATGTCGCCGCCGATTCGCTGGCCGCCGTGGGCGACCAGCGGGTGGCGGTGATCGACGACGGCTACGGCGCGTTGACGCTCGGCGCGATCGCCGCGCACGACCTGCGTGGTGTGCGCGTGCATCAGGATTTGCTGACCGGAGAATTGGCGCTCGCCAACAATGCCCGAATTGTCGGACTATCCGATCGCTATTCCACCGAGGAATTGGGCCCGGACCTCCTCACGGATGTACGCGTGGTGCTGTGGCGGTTGCCGCGGGCCCTGTCCGGCCTGGCCGAGACCGCCGACGCCATCGCGCGTTTCGCGCTGCCCGAGGTGGAGGTCTTCGCCGGCGGCCGCGACAAGTACCTGACCCCGGCCATGAACGAGGTGCTCGCCGAATCCTTCGGCGCGGTGCGCGCCAGCCGCGGCCGCCAGAAGTCCCGCATCCTGCTCGCGGCCGAGCCCAAACCCGTTGGCGAACCCCGTTTTCCGGTGCGCAACCGCCTCGACGAACAGGACCTGGAGGTGGTCGCGCACGGCGCGGCCTTCTCCGGCCCGCGCCTGGACATCGGCACCCGCTTCCTGCTCGACCACCTGCGCCGGATGAAGCCCGACGCCCGCGACGCCATCGACCTGGGTTGTGGCACCGGCATTCTCGCGGTCGCCCTGGCCAAGGCCCGCCCCGGCATCCGGGTGACAGCGACCGACCAGTCCGCCGCCGCCATCGCCTCCACCCGCGCCACCGTCGCCGCCAACGATGTCGCCGACCGGGTCACCGTGCTGCGCGACGACGCCATGTCCAGCGCCCCCGACAACAGCGCCGACCTGGTGCTGTGCAATCCGCCGTTCCACATCGGCGCGGCCGTGCACACCGGTTCGGCCATCAAGATGTTCCAGCAGACCGGCCGCGTCCTGCGCCCCGGCGGCGAACTCTGGACCGTCTACAACACGCACCTGAACTACCGCAGCGTCATGGAGCGCATGGTCGGCAGAACCGATGTGATGGGCCGCAATCGCAAGTTCACTGTGACCCGGTCGGTGTGCGGTCTGCGCGACGCCGAACAATAGGGTTCATGGGACGAATCGATCTTCGAATCTTCACCGAACCCCAGCAGGGCGCGTCCTACGACACCCTGCGCACGGTCGCCAAGGCCGCCGAGGACCTCGGCTACGACGCCTTCTTCCGCTCCGACCACTATCTGAAGATGGGCGACGCGGACGGCCTGCCCGGCCCCACCGACGCCTGGATCACCCTGGCCGGGCTGGCCCGCGAGACCAGCCGCATCCGGCTGGGCACCCTGGTCACCTCGGCGACCTTCCGGCACCCGGGCGTGCTGGCCATCGAGGTGGCCCAGGTCGACGCCATGTCCGGCGGCCGCGTCGAATTCGGTTTCGGCGCGGGCTGGTTCGAGGCCGAACACGCCGCCTACGGCATCCCGTTCCCGGCCGAGAAGTTCCCGCGCTTCGAGGAGCAGCTGGCCATCGTCACCGGCCTGTGGTCGACGCCGGTGGGGGAGACCTTCTCCTTCGCGGGCGAGCACTACACGCTCACCGATTCCCCGGCGCTGCCCAAGCCCGCGCAGGACCGTGTCCCGGTCATCATCGGCGGTATGGGCGCCAAGCGGACCCCGCGCCTGGCCGCGCGGTACGCGACCGAGTTCAATGTGCCGTTCCAGTCCGCCGAGGCCAGCGCCGAGCAGTTCGATCGGGTCCGCATAGCGGCCAAGGACATCGGCCGCGATCCCGCGGACATCACCTTCTCCAACGCCCTGGTCGCCTGTGTCGGCGCGACCGATGCGGAGGTGGCGCGGCGCGCGGCCGCCATCGGGCGCGAGGTGGACGAGCTGCGGGCCAACGGCCTGGCAGGCAGCCCGGACGAAGTGGTCGACAAGCTCGGCCGCTACGCGGAGATCGCTGGGACGCGCCGGGTCTACCTGCAGGTGCTGGACCTGTCGGATCTGGACCACCTGGAGCTGATCGCCACTCGTGTGATGGGTCAACTGACCTGATCCTTCGGTAAAGCTGAGGTAAAGTCCGTTCAGTCCGATCTGTGGGGTTCGGGAACTCCGGGCCCCCATCACGCGTTGGACGAGTAGCTTCACTGGCCACGACCGACGTGAGCCGCGACTCCAGAAAGGGACGCACGGAAATGCGCTCCACATCCAACCCGGTCTTCCGGAACTTGCAGCCGCAGCAGGGCGGCTATGCCGGCTTCGGCTCGGCGCCTGGAGCCGGACAGTTCCCCAGCAACCCCTACGGCCAGCAGCCGCCGCAGTACCCGGGCGGGTACCAGCAGCCCTACCAGCCGGCCGTGCCCACCACCCGTCCGATGACCATCGACGATGTCGTCCAGAAGACCGGCATCACCCTCGGCGTGGTCACCCTGACGGCGATCCTGTCCTACGCGCTCACTTCGGCCAACCACGGCCTCGCCATGCTGTTCCTGCTGGTCGGCGGTCTCGGCGGCTTCGCGCTCGCCATGATCATGACCTTCGGCCGCAAGCAGGACAACCCGGCGCTGGTGCTCAGCTACGCGGCGCTGGAAGGCCTGCTGCTGGGCTCGTTCTCGTTCCTGTTCACCAATGTCGAGATCGGCGGCGTCGGCGGCTCGGGCCTGATCGCGCAGGCGGTACTCGGCACCTTCGGCGTGTTCTTCGGCATGCTCGTGGTCTACAAGACCGGCGCGATCCGCGTCACCCCGCGCTTCACCCGCATGATCGTCGGCGCCATGATCGGCATCCTGGTGCTCATGCTCGGCAACCTGGTCGCCGGTTTCTTCACCTCGGGCGGCTTCGGCCTGCGTGACGGCGGCCCGCTGGCCATCGTCTTCAGCCTCGTGGTCATCGGTGTCGCGGCCTTCAGCTTCCTGCTGGACTTCGACGCCGCCGACCAGCTCATCCGGGCCCAGGCTCCGGAGAAGGCGGCCTGGGGCGTGGCGTTCGGCCTGACCGTCACCCTGGTCTGGCTGTACCTCGAGATCCTGCGCCTGCTGAGCTACTTCCAAGACCGGTAATCCGGAAGGGCTGACGGACAGCTGAATACGCGAGTGGGCGGGCATCGGGAATCCGGTGCCCGCCCACTGCTGTGTAGCCAAGCCTGAGAACAGCTTCACTCGTTGGTCACCACCTCCTTCAGCACGTCGGTGGCGACGTGATCCGCGCCGCAGTAGTCGGCGAGGATCGCGATGCTGGAGCAGTTCCGCACGCGCAGCGGCAGGATCGCCTGATAGGCGTCCGACTCGTACCAGGCGAGAACGGACTGGTGGTCAGGGAATTCGATGACGATGGCGATCGCGGTGGCCGGGCCCTCGATGACCCGCTGGGTGCCGCCGTGGACGATGAACTTGCCGCCGAACGGTTCCAGCGTGGAGTCGATGCGCTCCAGGTATTCCACGATCTCGGCGTTGAGGTCCACGTCCCACAGATTGGCGATGGCGTAACCGGGCATTTCGAGCTCCTCGATCGGATTGCTGTGCTGCCCTTGATGTTTCCGCCTACGCGGAACGAAGTCGATTACCTGCCAGGTAATACCGCGGGCCCGGCCCCGGGAAACGAAACGGGCCGCCCGACCGGGAGGTCGAGCGGCCCGCGTCAGTGCCGAGTTATCAGCTCAGGCGCTCGATGATCATCGCCATACCCTGGCCGCCACCGACGCACATGGTCTCCAGACCGAACTGCTTGTCGTGGGTCTGCAGGTTGTTGATGAGGGTCGCGGTGATGCGGGCGCCGGTCATACCGAACGGGTGGCCGAGGGCGATGGCGCCACCGGACACGTTCAGCTTGTCCTCGTCCATGTTCAGCTCGCGGGCCGAACCCAGGACCTGAACGGCGAAGGCCTCGTTGATCTCGTACAGGTCGAGGTCGTTGATGGTCATGTTCGCGTTCTTCAGGGTGTTGCGCACGGCCTCGATCGGGCCCAGACCCATGACCTCGGGCGACAGGCCGGAGACGCCGGTGGCCACGACGCGGGCCAGCGGGGTCAGGCCCAGCGCCTTGGCCTTGGTGTCGGACATGACGACCAGCGCCGCCGCACCGTCGTTCAGCGGACAGGCGTTACCGGCGGTGATGGTGCCGTTCTCGCGGAAGACCGGCTTCAGCTGCGAGATCTTCTCGTACGAGGTGCCGGCGCGGGGGCCGTCGTCGGTGGTGACGACGGTGCCGTCGGGCAGGGTGACCGGGGTGATCTCACGCTCGAAGAAGCCGGCCTTGATGGCCTCCTCGGCGCGGTTCTGCGAACGCACGCCCCAGTGGTCCTGGTCCTCGCGGGAGATGCCGGTGAAGGTGGCGACGTTCTCGGCGGTCTCACCCATGGCGATGTAGACGTCCGGGAGCAGGCCCTCGGCGCGCGGGTCGGTCCAGGTGGCGTTGGAGGCCTTGGTCGCCTGAGTGCGGGCCTCGGCGTCGGCGAAGCGCGGGTTGTGGCTGTCCGGCCAGCCGTCCGCGGTGCCCTTCGGGAAGTTGGAGACGGTCTCGACACCGGCCGAGATGAACACGTCGCCCTCGCCCGCCTTGATGGCGTGGAACGCCATGCGGGTGGTCATCAGCGAGGAGGAGCAGTAGCGGTTGACGGTGACGCCCGGCAGGGAGTCGTAGCCGAGCTGCACGGCGACCGAGCGCGCGATGTTGAAACCGGCGTAACCGGCGGGCTGGCCGCAGCCCAGCAGCAGGTCGTTGACATCGTTGACGTCGAGGCCCGGCACCTTGTCCAGGGCGGCCTGCACCATCTGCGCGGCCAGATCGTCCGGTCGCATGCTCACCAGAGAACCCTTGCCGGCGCGGCCGATCGGCGAGCGGGCGTACGAAACGATGACGGCCTCAGCCATGAGGACTCCTTTTTTGCTGGGGTGATCCTCTTCGAATTTACGACGGGTGTGTTTCGTGTCCTACATCCGGTATGCCGGTATCCCATCCACTGGTCTGTGGGAAATCGCACTCGCTTGGTTCTCGTGCCGCGCTGCCTGCGGCAGCGCGGCACGAGTCGAGAAGAGGTAGGGCACGTTCGCGTTCAGGAGGGGACATCAAAAGCGCTGTGGGACGGGATGTTCGCCATGTCGGTGTAGACGGTCACGACGATGTGGCCGGGTCCGGTGTCCTGGAACAACGCGTAGTGCTCGCTGCCGTAGAAGCCCGCGAGGACGGGAACTCGATATTCGCCGGCGGCGCCGGTGTTCATGTTGCGCCAGGCGACGGTGGCGGTGGTCTCACACATCGGAGCGAAGGAGAACTCGCCCGGATCGAACCCGGCGACCGGCAGCGCCTGCACGCTCAAGATCGCCCGGCCGGGCCACTGCGGGCTGGTGTCGGCCCAGGATCGAATCGGGCCGCCGCACAGCATCGCATCGTGGTACATGCTCGGGACCTGCGGAAACTCGATGGTTGCGGCGGTGGCGGGAGCGGCGGAGATGATCATGGTCGTGCTGCCGAGAACGGTCAGCAGGGAGGCGGCGGCCAAGCTCGTCGGCATCCTCATGGGGCGATGGTAATTTCCGGCAAGCGTGATATCGCCGACGTGCGCGAAGGCCCGCATCTCCTTTCTGCAACGATGATGGGTATGCGCATCGCTAACCATGTCGTCGATCTGATCGGAAACACCCCGCTCGTCCGGTTGAACTCCGTGGTGGGGCCGAACTCGGGACTGGTGGCGGCGAAGGTCGAGTACCTCAACCCGGGCGGCAGCTCGAAGGACCGCATCGCCGTCAAGATGATCGACGCCGCCGAGAAGGCCGGGCTGCTGAAGCCCGGCGGCACGATCGTCGAACCGACCTCCGGCAATACCGGTGTGGGCCTGGCCCTGGTCGCGCAGCAGCGCGGCTACAAGACCGTGTTCGTCTGCCCGGACAAGGTCAGCGAGGACAAGCGCAACGTGCTGCGCGCCTACGGCGCCGAGGTCGTGGTCTGCCCGACCGCGGTCGCGCCGGAGGACCCGGACAGCTACTACAACGTCTCCGACCGCCTGGTGCGGGAGATTCCGGGCGCCTGGAAGCCGGACCAGTACTCCAACCCGGGCGGCCCGGAATCGCACTACGAGACCACCGGTCCCGAGATCTGGCGCGACACCGAGGGCAAGATCACCCACTTCGTCGCGGGCGTCGGCACCGGCGGCACCATCACCGGCACCGGCCGCTACCTCAAGGAGATCTCCGGCGGCAAGGTCAAGATCGTCGGCGCGGACCCGGAGGGCTCGGTCTACTCCGGCGGCACGGGTCGCCCGTATCTGGTCGAGGGTGTCGGTGAGGACTTCTGGCCGACCGCCTACGACCCGGCCATCCCGGACGAGATCATCGCCGTCTCCGACGCCGACTCCTTCGAGATGACCCGTCGCCTCGCTCGCGAAGAGGGCCTGCTGGTCGGCGGCTCCTGCGGCATGGCGGTCGTCGCGGCGCTCAAGGTCGCCGAGCGCGACCCGGACGCCGTCGTGGTCGTGCTGCTGCCGGACGGCGGCCGCGGCTACCTGTCGAAGATCTTCAACGACCAGTGGATGAGCTCCTACGGCTTCCTGCGCTCGCGCCTGGACGGCACCACCGGCGGCGAGGTGCACGTGGGCGATGTGCTGCGCGGCAAGTCCGGCGAGCTGCCGGACCTGGTGCACACCCACCCGCAGGAGACGCTGCGCGACGCCATCGAGATCCTGCGCGAGTACGGCGTCTCGCAGATGCCGGTCGTGGGCGCGGAGCCGCCGGTGATGGCGGGTGAGGTGGCGGGCTCGGTCACCGAGCGCGATCTGCTCTCGGCCGTGTTCGAGGGCCGCGCCAAGCTCACCGACCCGGTCTCCATGCACATGAGCCCGGCCTTCCCGCTGATCGGTGCGGGCGAGCTGGTCTCGGCCGCGACCAAGCTGCTCGAGAGCACCGACGCCCTGATGGTGGTCGATGACGGCAAGCCGGTCGGCGTCATCACCCGCCACGACCTGCTGGGCTTCCTGAGCACCGACGCTCTCGTCTAGCCGACCGCGAAGTTCTCACCGCCCGCCGGAACCGTGAAAGTTCCGGCGGGCGGTTCGCTGTCCGGGCCCTCCCCGCCCATATCGGTCGATCGGCCTATCACCGGCGGCCGGCTCAGCCGGGCAGCAGCCCGTGGTTCCGTGGCGAAGACCGCGGCCCCGGTCCGCGTGCGGCGGCCTCGCTGGGTTCGGGTCGGCCGATGCGGGCGCGGTTCGGTCATGGCGGCGAACACGTCGGCGGCCGCCGGCAGCGCCGCGGTGGACAGGTCGTGGACGCGCACGCCGCGGTGGTAGGCCGCTGCCGTCGATCCGTTCGTGATGCCCGGCGGCGACCTCGGCCAGGTCGGTCGGGCAGAGGCGGCGGCGCAGCACCCGTTCGGTCCAATAGCTGTGCAGCCGAACTCTTTCCGGGCTGCCCGGGCCGAGCGGGCAGGGATGATCCCAGATCGAACTCGAGACGGCAGCGCGGCCGAGGTCGTGCAGCAGGGCGGCGGCGCCAAGGCCCGCCCGATCGACAGCGGTCAGGCCATCGAGTTCTCCTGCGGCGAAGGTGATTTCGGACATCTGAGCCGAATGTTTCAGCATATAGCGGTCTTTCGGATCCACCACGATCGACATAGACCGGCACAGATGATCCCGGTTCGGCGACCGGATCGCGCCGGGCAGCCCGGGCTAGTCGCTCACCACCGCGTCAGCGGGGCCGGTTGGTCCGGCACGCCCCACGCGGTGTCCGGTTCGGCGGCGAACGCCGCCACCGGGACGGGATTCAGGTGCCCGCCCCGACGGCCCCGAGCAGCGCGGCGTGGAAGGCCACCCGCCCGTCGGCCTCGTCCAGGCGTAGCCGGGCGGCGACCGTGTCGGCCAACCAGGAGGGCCGCCAGACCCTTCTCGAACGGCATTCCGGTGGCCGGATCGGTGGGGCTGGACAGGGCTCGTCACCTCGGTGACCTGGATGAATGATGTGTTCCGACCTCATCCGCGCGGTGCATCGTTGCGGGGTCTTTATCGGCCGTGAGAGTTGTGACGTGTGTGATTTGAGGTAACTATTGTGATTTGCTGGACCGTTACCAAAGGCATCCGAAAAGCCGGTGAAACGCCGCGAAATATGCCAAATGTCGGTAGATCGCGATCGGAGGGCGAAATTGTTCTGTGATCCGAAACACTTAATGGTTTTAATTGAATCACCAGGTCAGCGCTTGTATTGATGCAGGTCCAAGGCGTGCACCTGAACCTGATTCATCTCCTGTTCATCTTTGATTCAAGCTACGTTCACTATGCGCAATCAAGCTGTGACCTTGTCGGAAACAGACCGCAAGTCTGGATGGCGCAAGGAGATGTGAACACACATGCGGAACGTGATCACCACATCGGTGCGCTGAGGCTCACGGCCGGGAGGCCGTCACCCTCGCTGCCGCCCTCTAGGTAGGGCGCCAATTTCATTGACCCGTAACGGGTTTCACAACAGCATCCACAACAGCCCGCAGTGTGCAGGTGAGCGTCGGTAGACGCCCGCATGACCAAGCGCTGCCATTTCAGGCCCGCGAGCCCGAAACCGAACAGGAATCCAAATTCGCCATGCCCAAGAATGTTATGTCTGCTCTCAGTGACCCTGCCAAACGTAGCAAGGTAGTTGCCACCGCCCGGACGGCCGGTGCCGCCGCTCTCGCCCTCGGCGTGTTCGGCTCCATCTTCACCGCCGCCGGTGCCGCGAACGGCGACGTCGAGCCCGCTGCGCTGAAGCAGACCCTGGCCGCCGCCACCGCGCCCGCCGCCGCCGTCAAGTTCGCGTCGGCCGGCGAGCACCCGGCCGCGGCCGCGGCTCCGGCCCCGGCCCCCATGCCGGCCCCGGTGCCCGAGGTGGCCCCGGCGCCCGCTCCCGAGCCGGCTCCGGCCCCCGCGCCGCCGGTCTACGCTGACAACCTGGACGGCTGGATCCGCCAGGCGCTGGACATCATGGCCCAGCGCGGCATTCCGGGCAGCTACGACGGCATCTTCCGCAACATCATCCGGGAGTCCAGCGGCAACCCGCAGGCGATCAATCTGTACGACTCGAACGCCGCCATGGGCATCCCGTCCAAGGGCCTGCTGCAGGTGATCGACCCGACCTTCGCCGCCTACCACGTCGACGGCACCCCGTTCGACGTCTGGGATCCGGTCGCCAACATCGTGGCCGCCTGCAACTACGCGGCGCACCGCTACGGCTCGATGGACAACGTCAACAGCGCGTACTGATCCACCGCCCCGGCGCTCGACGACACCACGATGGCCCGCCCGATGAGGGGCGGGCCATTCGTCCTATTTGGGCGGCTGTCCGATCCGATTGGGCAACACTTTCGCAAACAGCCGGATCCGAGGATCGACTCGGCGTATAACGGCCCCGTGGAGCAGTTCCGGCACCCGGCCGGAACAGATAGCGAAGGGACGGGGTCATGCACACCTCGAGTTCGGCTATCGATATCCAGATCGGGCGAGGGCTCTCCGACGCGTGGAGTTCCATCGCCACCTGGGTGCCCAAATTCGTCGGGTTTCTGGTCATCCTGCTCATCGGCTGGTTCGTGGCGAAACTCGTGGCCCGGCTGGTGACCCGAATCCTGCATCGAGTCGGCTTCGATCGCCTGGTCGAACGCGGCGGCATCAAGCAGATGCTCGCCCGCGGCCGCTACGACGCCACCGGCATCATCGCCAAGCTGGCGTACTACGCGGTCCTGTTGATCACCCTGCAACTCGGCTTCGGCGTCTTCGGCCCGAATCCGGTGAGCACCATGCTGAACGCGGTCGTGGCCTGGCTGCCGCGACTTGCCGTGGGCATCATCATCGTCTGCGTCGCAGGCGCCATCGCCCGCGTCGTCCAGGACATGGTGTCGAACATGCTGAGCGGCCTCGACTACGGCCGCATGCTGGGACGCATTGCGGCCGTGTTCATCTGGGGCATCGGCATCATCGCCGCGCTCAATCAGATCGGTGTCGGCACCTCGGTCACCATGCCGATCCTCATCACCGTCCTGGCCACCGTGGGCGGCATCCTCGTCGTCGGCGTCGGCGGCGGTCTGATCCGGCCCATGCAGCAGCGCTGGTCGGGCTGGCTGGACGCCATCGAGGGCGAGATGCCCGAGGTGAAGGGCCACGCCCAGGCGTATCAGCGCGGCCGCGAGGACGCCGCGCGCCAGCGTCAGGCCCAGGAGGCCATGGCCGCGCAACGGGCCGCCATGGCGCAGCAGCCGACCATGGCGGGCCAGGGCATGGGCCAGATGCCTCCGGGCAAATGGGCCGAACCCGGCAGTGGTGCAACGGGTTACGGACAGCAGGGGTATCAGCAGGGCGGGTACGGGCAGGGCGGCGGTCAGATGCCTCCACAACAGCCTGGTCAGATGCCCCAGCAACAGTCCGGGCAGATGCCTCCGCCGCAGACCGGGCAGATGCCTCAGCAACAGTCCGGTCAGATGCTGGCGCCCGGAACCGGCTGGATGCCGTCACCGCAGAGCGGTCAGATGCCGTCACCGCAGAGCGGTCAGATGCCATCGCAATCCGGCCGGACGCCCCAGAGCGATCAGCCGACGCCCCCGGCGCAGCGCCCCGATCGGAGCGAGCGGCTGCCGCGGAACGACGACCAGGATCGCGGCGACATGTAGCCGACGGTCTTCGGGATCAGGGAGCTCTCAGCGTGGAATCTCGTCGATTCCCCGCGTGACGGCTCCCTGATCTCGTCTCGGGGTTCAGGAGGCCCGGGCGAGCGAGCAGACGGCGGCCAGGCGGAGATGCAGCCAGTCGGCGTCCTGCCAGTCCAGGGGAGAGCGCGGGAGGGCGGCCTGTTCGGCCTCACGGAGGTCCTCGAGGATGCCGCGGGCATATCCGGCGAGCAGCACGCTGACCGGGACCAGGCTGGAGTTGTCCACACCCAGGTCGAGGATGTCGCGGATGGCGGCGGCGTGCTGGTCGATGACCGCGCTGACGCCGGGGAAGACCGCGGAGGCTTCCAGGGCGGGGGCTCCGTGGGTGCGCTGCAGTCGATTCAGGGTCTTACGCGCCGAGACGACGAGCAAAGCGGAGCCGGGCACAAACACCCGGCGATGCTAGCAACCCACCCGCGGCGCGCGGATCGAGTGTGATATATCACGCATTCATCCGGAAGTCCCGCTCAGCGGAAGGCTTTCGAGCCGGTCAGCGCCTCGCCCAGCACCAGCTGGTGCACCTCCGCGGTGCCCTCGTAGGTGAGCACCGATTCCAGGTTGTTGGCGTGCCGCAGCACCGGGTACTCGAGGGTGATGCCGTTCGCGCCCAGGATGGTCCGGCATTCGCGCGCGATCCCGATGGCTTCACGGGTGCTGTTCAGCTTGCCCGCGCTGATCTGCTCATTTGTGATCGCGTGCCGGTCCTTGAGCCGTCCGAGGTGCACGGCCAGCAGTTCGCCCTTGCCGAGCTCGAGCGCCATGTCGGCGAGCTTGGCCTGGGTGAGCTGGTAGGCGGCGAGGGGCTTGTCGAAAACCTCCCGGGTTCGTGAGTATTCGATCGCGGCGGACAGGCAGTCGCGGGCCGCGCCGAGCGCGCCGAAGATGATCCCGAACCGCGCCTCCGACAGGCAGCCCAGCGGCGCCGCCAGCCCCCGCGCCTCGGGCAGCTGGGCGTCGGCGGGCAGCCGGACGCCGTCGAGAGCGAGTTCCGCGGTGATCGAAGCCCGCAGGGACAGTTTGTGTTTCATCTCGCGGGCGCTGAATCCCGGTGTGTCCGTGGGCACCACGAACCCGCGGATCACATCCCGCTCGTCCTCGCGCGACTGCGCCCACACGATGGCGATATCGGCCACCGATCCGTTGGTGATCCACATCTTCGAGCCGTCGAGGATCCAGTCGTCCCCGTCGCGTCGCGCCCGCGTCCGCATGCCGCCCGGATTGGATCCGAAGTCGGGTTCGGTGAGCCCGAAGCAACCGATCACCCGCCCGGCCGCCATCTCCGGCAGCCACCGCAGCTTCTGCTCCTCGGACCCGTACTTGTGGATGGCGGTCATGGCCAGCGACCCCTGCACCGACACCATGCTGCGCACCCCGGAGTCGACGGCCTCCAACTCCAGGCAGGCCAGCCCGTACGCCGTCGCCGAGGTGCCCGCGCACCCGTACCCCTCCAGATGCATCCCCAGCAGCCCCAGCTTGCCCAGTTCCGGAGCCAGTTCCCGCGCCGGGAAGGTCCCCGCCTCGAACCATTCGGTCACCCGTGGCCGCAACCGTTCCGCCGCGAACGCGCGCACCGTCTCGCGGATGGCGCGTTCCTCGTCACTGAGCAGGGAGTCGATGGCGAACAGCTCGTCTACGGTGACCATGCGCCCACGATAGGACCGCCCGCGCGACGCCCACAACGCCGCGCCGATACCGACCCGGGGGCGGGGCGGACCGGCCGCGTCCTTAGGCTGTTCGCATGAGCGATCAGCTGGGTTTCTCCACACGGGCGGTGCACGCCGGGTTCGATCCGGACCCTCAGACCGGTGCGGTGAACGTGCCGATCTACGCGAGTTCGACCTTCGCCCAGGACGGGGTCGGCGGCATGCGCGGCGGCTACGAGTACGCGCGCACCGGCAACCCGACCCGGACCGCGCTGGAGGCCAATCTGGCCGCGCTCGAATCCGGCTCCTACGGGCGGGCTTTCGCCTCCGGTATGGCGGCCACCGACTGCGCGATCCGGGCCAACCTGCGCCCCGGCGACCACATGGTGATCCCGAACGACGCCTACGGCGGCACCTTCCGGCTCATCGACAAGGTCTTCACCCAGTGGGGCATCGAGTACTCGGTCGCGCCGGTCTCGGATGTGGACGCGGTGGCCGCGGCGATGCGCCCCAATACCAAGCTGGTGTGGGTGGAGACGCCCACCAACCCGCTGCTGAACGTCGGTGACATCGCGGCGCTGGCCGAGGTCGCCCACGCGGGCGGCGCGAAGCTGGTCGTGGACAACACCTTCGCCTCCCCGTACCTGCAGCAGCCGCTGCTGCTGGGCGCGGACATCGTGCTGCACTCGACCACCAAGTACCTGGGCGGTCACTCCGATGTGGTCGGCGGCGCGCTCATCACCAACGACCAGGAGCTGGACACCAAGTTCGCGTTCCTGCAGAACGGCGCGGGCGCGGTCCCCGGCCCGATGGACGCCTTCCTCACCCTGCGCGGCATCAAGACCCTGGCCCTGCGCATGGACCGGCACTGCGACAACGCCGAGACCATCGCCGAGTTCCTGGCCAACCACCCCAAGATCGCCCAGGTCATCTACCCCGGCCTGCCCGAGCACCCGGGCCACACGGTGGCGCAGAAGCAGATGCGCCGCTTCGGCGGCATGATCTCGGTGCGTGTGCACGGCGGCAAGGAAGCGGCGCTGGACTTCTGCTCCAAGACCAAGGTCTTCACCCTGGCCGAGTCCCTCGGCGGCGTGGAATCGCTGATCGAGCACCCGGGCGCGATGACCCACGCCTCGACCGAGGGCTCCGCCCTCGAGGTCCCCGCCGACCTGGTCCGCCTCTCGGTCGGCATCGAGGACATCAGCGACCTCCTCTCCGACATCGAGCAGGCGCTGGCCTAACTCTCAGGGGCTCTCGGGGGCTTCGCCCCCGAACCTCCAGGGACGCCGGGGGCCCAAGCCCCCGAACCCCACCAGCACAAAGAAGCGCCGCACCGGATTCCGGTGCGGCGCTTCTCTTGCATTTCGGCCGATAACAGCATTTGTCAGCTGTGGTACGGCTCCGCGGAGACCAGGGTCACCTTCATGGTCTTGCCGTTGGGCAGGGTGTATTCGCGGGTGTCGCCGACCTTGGCGTCGATGAGGGCGCCGCCCAACGGGGAGTTGGGGGAGTAGGTCTCGAGGTCGGCGCTGCCGAGGCCCTCTTCGCGGGTGGCGATGAGGAACGTTTCGGTGTCGGACTCGTCGCCGTCGTAGTAGACCTTGACGACCGAGCCGGGCAGGGCGACGCCGGACTTGGTGGGCGCGACGCCGACCTTGGCGTTGTTCAGCAGTTCCTGCAGCTGGCGGATACGCGCCTCCTGCTGGCCCTGCTCTTCACGCGCCGCGTGGTAACCGCCGTTCTCCTTGAGGTCGCCCTCTTCACGGCGCTCGTTGATTTCGGCCGCGATGACGGGACGGTTGGCGATGAGCGCGCCGAGTTCGCTCGTGAGCCTCTCGTGCGACTCCGGGGTCAGCCAAGTCACGGTCTCAGTCATCTCGATCACTCCCTAGTAGTTGTCCCCGGCAAGCCGGGATTCCCTGATGCCCGCTACTGAAACCCATCCGGAGATGGGCACACAGCAGCCCTGGACAGCCAGAGCGATCCCTGGGGAGAGTCCCGACAGCGCCGGCCGTCAATGCAGCAAACACGGCTCCGAACGCCGGAACCGTGTATCGCGTCATTTTAGCACGATTTGAAAATGCGCAGGTAGAAGCGTCAATGCGGGTCGCATACCCGACTTTTCACCCGGCGCGCAGATAGGCCGGCACATGCTCGGTGCAGCCGTACACATTGGCCGCGCCGGCCCGGCGGGCGGTCTTGATCGTGGTGTCCATGCGGACGGTGCCGGCGTCGGAGCCGGGAACCAGGATCTCGCGGCGGCCGACCTCGTCGGTGTCGCCGTCCATGGCGCGCACGATGCAGGCGACCGCGGTGCCGGGATCCTTGCGGGTCACCTTGAACTCGATGGTGACGGTGGAGTCGTCGACGACGGTGTAGCCGAGGCGTTCCGGTTCGATGTCCTGCGGTCCGTAGGTGCGGAAGCCCAGGTAGGCGACCACGAGTCCGCCGACGAGGACGATCGGTCCGAGGGCCCAGGGCAGCCAGCGGCGGTTCTTCCGCGGCTTTATCCCGTACCTGTCGGCCGGTCTTTCGCTCATGTCGGGGACGCTCCCGGGGGGTAGGTCGGAACAAACAACGATCGGATGGAACTATAGGGAATGGATATCCGATGCCTGTGTCCGGACTCGGCACGTGCCGGTTGATGCAGCGCGACGCTACGAGGTGAAAACGTGATCGGTGAGGTGAACGAGAAGTGAGTGGTCTTCGCCTCATGGCGGTGCACGCCCATCCCGACGACGAATCCAGCAAGGGCGCGGCCACCACCGCGCGCTACGCTGCCGAAGGCAACGAGGTGCTGGTCGTCACCCTCACCGGCGGGGAGCGCGGCGACATTCTGAACCCCGCCATGGACACCCCCGGCATCAAGGACCGCATCACCGAGGTCCGCCGCGAGGAGATGGCCGCCGCCGCCGAGGCGCTGGGCGTCCGCCAGACCTGGCTGGGTTTCGTGGATTCCGGTCTGCCGGAAGGTGATCCGCTGCCGCCGCTGCCCGAGGGTTGCTTCGCGCTGGTGCCGCTGGCGGAGGCCGCCGAGGCGCTGGTGCGGGTGGTGCGCGAGTTCCGGCCGCACGTCATCACCACCTATGACGAGATGGGCGGCTACCCGCACCCGGACCACATCATGTGCCACCAGGTGTCGGTCGCGGCCTTCGAGGCCGCCGGCGATCCGGAGCGGTTCCCCGACGCGGGTGAGCCCTGGACGCCGCTGAAGCTGTACTACGACCACGGCTTCAGCCTGGCCCGGCTCGAGGTCTTCGCCGCCGAGTACGAGCGCATCGGCGAACCGTTCCCCATGCAGGAGTGGATGGACCGGATGCGCAAGTACGCCGCCGAGCGCGGCGACATCATGGCCCGGGTGACCACCCAGGTCGAGTGCGCCAAGTACTTCCCGGCGCGGGACGACGCGCTGCGCGCCCACGCCACCCAGATCGACCCCAACGGCGCCTTCTTCGCGGTGCCGACGGAGATGCAGCAGCGGCTGTGGCCGACCGAGGAGTTCGAGCTGGCCAAGACCCGCGTCAAGACCGCGATCCCAGAGACCGACCTGTTCGCGGGCATCGACGACGCCGACACCGAGGACGACGCCCGATGATGCTCACCCTGCTCGCCCAGACCAACAATTCGCCCACCGGCCCGGAGTTCGGCAAGGCGTCCCCGCTGGGCCTGGTGATCGTGCTGGTGTTGCTGGCGGGCACCATCCTGCTCATCCGGAACATGAACAAGCACATCAAGAACCTGCCCACCGAGTTCTCCCCGGAGCACCCGGAGGCGGATCAGGAAGCCGACGAGGGCACCGAGCACGGGATCGCGGCGCAGGAGGACGACGACGCGTCGCCGCGCAACGAGTCCAAGCCGGAAGCCACCAACGGCACGGCCTGATCCGACGATGTGCAGCGCCCCCGGTCGACGGACCGGGGGCGCTGTCGTTTCCCGGCGCCCGGAACAATTCCGGTCACGCTGCCGTTTTCGCTCCGGAGAGCGAAACAGCCGGAGTGGAAAGGGAAATCGCGATGCCGAGCCCGGAGATGCGCGAGTTCATCGAACAGTTCGAGCAGAGCCGGGCGGCCCGGCCCGATGCCCCGCTGTCCCTGGCGGAACTCCGGGCCGGTTTCCTGCCCGCGGGCCGGAAGTACGAGGTTCCCGATGATGTTCGGGTGAGCGCGGTGTCGGCGGCGGGCGTCCCCGCGTACTGGCTGGACGCGCCGGACACCTCGCCGGACCGGGTGTTGGTGTATGTGCACGGTGGCGGTTTCACGCTGGGCTCGCTCGACAGTCACGGCGAGCTGGCGGCGCGGCTGGGCCGGGCGGCCGGGGCGCGGGTGCTGTTCCCGGAGTACCGGCTGACGCCCGAGTATCCGTATCCGGCGCCGGTCGAGGACATCCGCGCGCTGTGGCGCTGGGTGCGCGAGGACCAGGGCATCGCCGCGAGTTCCATTGTGCTGGCGGGTGATTCGTCGGGCGGCAATCTGGTGGCGGCGCTGCTGCTGGAGTTGCGCGATGCCGGGGCGGAGCTGCCCGCGGCGGCGGTGCTGCTCTCGCCCGCGTTGGACATGAGCGGATCCGGGGTCTCCATGACCGAGCGTGACGGGCAGGACGCGATCTTCACGCCGGGCATGCTGCGCGGGATCTTCGCGACCTATCTGGACGGCGCGGATCCGCGGATTCCTTCGGCCTCACCGCTTTTCGGGGATCTGACCGGGTTGCCTCCGGTGCTGATCCAGGCCGGGACGGCCGAACTGCTGCTCAGCGATGCCGAGGGCTTCGCGGCCGCCGCGCGTGAGGCGGGCGTGGAGGTGGCGTTGACACTGGGGGAGGGTCTGCCGCACGTCTACGTGATCATGCGGGATACCCCGGAAGCGGCCGCGGCCACCGAGGAGATCGCGGCCTTCGTGCGCAAGCGCCTGGGCTGAGCCGGTCCCGGTCCGGAGTCGCGCGATTACTCCAGGGTCGGCTGGTCGTAGCGGGTGAATCCGCCCTTGCCGTCGGTGTCCACGCCGAGGAATCGCCCGGCGTGGAAGGGATTGTTGGCGAGCAGCTGGACCACCGTGTTGTCGGGATCGAAGAGGTCGAGGACCGCGCCGTACTCGCCGCGGTCGAAGACCTCGCCGCGGGTGTAGTCGAGTTCGTCGGCGCGGGCGGCGAACGCGTGCAGGTCGTCGACGGAGTCGACTTCCAGCGCGAAGACGTCGAAGCCGCCGAGATCCGGTTGCCCGGCGCAGTATTCGCGTTCGCGCAGCGCGATGCCGAATCCGCTCGGATGCATGAGCTGCGCGCCGCGCAGTTCGCCCTCTTCGCGGAATTCCCCGGCCAGGCGCAGGTCGAGTAGGTCGGTGTACCAGGCGACGCTGCGCGCCAGGTCGCTGACCGGCAGCTTGACGTGGCGGATGCGGACGAGTCCGGCCATGGGTGGCTCCTGATTCGGTGCGCGCGGTGTCGTCGGGCGGGAACCCCGCAAGGATGCCACTTCCCGGCCGCCGTGGCGTGTAATGGCGCCGGACCGGCGGAATGATGGCGGTTGCGCCGCCGAATCAGACCGCCGGGTCGGCGGTGAGGTGGAGGTAGGCGGTGTCGAGGGGGATGTCGACGGCGAACCAGGCTGCCGGACGGTCGTCGTCGCGCGGGCACCAGGCCGTGGCCACGCACAGGCGGGCGGCCTCGTCGGTGGCCAGGCCGGGCAGGTGCCATTCGATCCGGGCCGGATCCCGGTAGCGGACACCGTATTCGGTGTCGTGGTCGTCGGCGTGGATCTGGTGCGCCCAGCTGCCGGGCATGAGGCGCGCGTCCTCGGCCTGCAGGGCCAGCAGTTCCGAGTCCGGGCCGCCGATGCACACCATGAAGTGGTCGTTCTCGATGCTCACCGCCGCGAGGCACTCGCCGGTGTCCGGGCCGCTGGTGGTCCCCGCGGGCAGATCGGTCAATTCGGCCGTGAACACCAGTCCCGGCACCGCGCTGTGCGCCTTCACCTGCCAGATCCCGGCCCACAGCGCGACCGGCGCGCCCCCGTCCCAGGCGGGCATCTCGATACTCCCGACCAGCAGGTCGACGGTGGCGTCCCGATGCCGCCATCGGTGCAGATGCGACCCGTTCGGCAAGCGCCACAGCGTGTTCGGACCGGCGGGCAGCAGCTCCGACCCGACGGTGACGCCGAACCCCACGATCCCGAGCGGGGTGTCGATCACGGCGGGACGGCGGTCTACCTGAGCGAGGCGGTCGGTGGGGAGCATGAACCCATCATGCAGGGTGCGTATCGGAGCCCGCTGACCGGTTGCACCCGTTAGTTTTTCGTAAAGGAAATTTCCGGGTGCCCGGCGCGGGATTAGCGTTTGTGATGTCGAACAGCTGCGGTTCCGGGGGGTGGGGTTGATGGCGGCGGATGTGATCGGCAAGTTCGCGCGGGTGACGGCCGCGATCACCCCCGACCACCTCGGCGAGGTGTTGATCGAGGTGCGGGCCGGGTCCGAACGGTTCCTGGCGCGCGCCGCCGACAGCGAGTCGACGATTCCCAAGCACGCTCAGGTGCTCGTGGTCGGCAGTCTGGGTGGCCGGACCGTCGAAGTCGTTCCCGTGAAATGAAGGTGCATCGTGGACATCCTGGTCATTGGTTTGGTCGGGTTGGTGTTCGTCGTTCTGTTGGCCGGAATCGGGTTGCTGCGGCTCGCGTGGCGCGTCGCCGAACCCGATGAGGCGCTGATCATCTCGGGCTTCCGGGCCGGATCGGGGCCGGGCGGGTCGGGGGAGAGCATGGGGTTCCGGATCGTCACCGGGCGCGGGTGCCTGGTCGCGCCGGGATTGACCAAGGTGCGGCGAATCTCGCTGGAGGCGCACGAATCCCAGATCGTGGTGCCGTGCGTGAGCCGGCAGAAGATCGGTCTGCATCTCACCGGCGTGGTCATGTACAAGGTCGGCGACGACTACACCTCGATCGCCAACGCGGCGCGGCGGTTCCTGGACCGGCCCACCGACGAGCTCGAGACCAAGGTGCAGAACGTGTTCATCGGTCATCTGCGCGCCATCGCGGGCTCGATGACCGTGGAGGACATGATCAGTGATCAGGACAAGTTCTCCGAGCAGGTGCGGGACCGCTGCTCGCACGAGATGGAGTCCTTCGGCCTGGTGATCGACTCGTTCCAGATCCAGTCCATCGCCAGCGAATCGAATTACATCGCCAATCTGGCCATTCCGCATCAGGCGGAGGTGGAGCAGCACGCCCGCATCGCGCGCGCCAATGCCGAACGCGAGGCCATCGCGCAGGAGCAGGCGGCGCAGGCGCAGGTGGCGCTGTCGATGCGCGACACCCAGATCAAGAAGGCCGGTTATCAGGCCGAGGTGGATCGGGCCACCAAGGACGCCCAGCAGCAGGGCCCGCTGGCCGAGGCGACCGCCCGGCAGGCTGTCGTCGAGGTGGCGACCAAGGTCGCGCAACTCGAGGCGCAGCAGAAGGAACAGCAGCTCCAGGTGGAGGTCCGCAAGCCGGCCGACGCCGAGGCCTACAAGCAGACCACCTTGGCCACCGCGGCGCGCGACGCCCGGATCAGCCAGGCCGAGGCGGACGCCGAGGAGACCCGGCTGCGCGCGGAAGCCGCTGCGGCGCAGACGAAGTTGCAGGCCCTCGCCGAAGCCGAATCGATCAAGGCGCGGGCGGCCGCGCAGGCCGAGGCGACCCGGCTCACCGGTCAGGCCGAGGCGGAAGCGATCAAGGCGCGCGGTCTCGCCGAGGCCGACGCCGTGCGCGCCCGGATGGCCGCCGAGGCGGCGGGCATCCAGCAGCGCGCCGAGGCGATGAGCAAGAACCAGGAGGCGGTGATCGCCCAGCAGATCGCCGAGCACCTGCCCGAGATCGTGGCCGCGGCGGCGAAGCCGTTCGAGCATGTCGGGCAGTTCACGGTGCTCAACGGGGCGCAGGGCGTGACCTCGGCGCTGGCCGAGATCATCCAGCAGGCCGGGACTCTCGCCTCCATGGCGCGGGAATCTCTGATGCCGGTGCTGGAGCCCGAGGCCGCGTCGCCCAACGGGGAGGTCGGCCTCAGCCGTTCGTGATCGAGTCGACGAGCGGGCCCGCCATCAGGCCGTACATCAGGCACAGGAAGATCGTGTGGGTCACGCAGAAGAACGCGAAACGACCCACTGCCGCTGTCGAATCGAAGTGCTCGGCCGGCGTGGCCCGCAGTCGCTGCGGGGCTTGTACGTCCCAGCTGTTCACGCGCAGGTAGCGGCCGAGGTAGATGCCCACCGAGACGGCGAGAACGATCACCACGACCAGGGCGCGGGCCGCGACGGAGTGCATGGCTCCGTCGTCCGCGTCACCGAAGAACGCGATGACCGAATGGCTCGGTGGAAGAATCTCACCGAGCCATTGCCAATTCGGTCGCGGCTGTTCGGACGTCAGGCGGCAGCCGAGACCTCCTGGTCATGCCGGGCCGGGGACCGGAAGGTCGCCAGCGCGAGCGCCGCCGCGCCGACGGCGATGATTCCGGCGGCGACGAACGCGGCCGAGAACCCGTCGGTCAGGGCGCCGGTGTCACCGAGCCGGTCGGCGCCCGCGTTCGCCGCGATGGCGGTGACCGCGGCCAGGCCCAGGGCCGAACCGATCTGGTAGCCGGTGTTCACGATGCCCGAGGCGAGGCCGCCCTCCTGCGGCGGCGCGGCCGAAATCGCCGTCTGCAGAGTGGGAATGAAGGCCAGCGACATGCCCAGCGCCGCCACCAGCGAACCGGGCAGCACGTCGATCCAGAAGGTGCCGTCGGGGCGGATGAACGACAGCCACGCCAGTCCGGCGGCCAGGATGACCAGGCCGGCGACCGTCATGGTGCGAGCGCCGAAGCGCGCGAACAGTTTCGGCGAGATGGCGATCATGCCGACCATGATGAGCGCGGTCATGGGCAGCAGCGCCGCACCCGACGGGAACGCCGAATAGCCCAGGACCTGCTGTAGATACAGGTTCAGGAAGAACCACATCGGCACCCACGCCGCGCCCAGCAGCACCTGGGCGAGGTTGGCCGCGCCGAGGTCGGGTGCGCGGAAGATGCTCAGCGGCATGAGCGGTTCGCGGCGGCGGGCCTGGATCGCGATGAACGCGCCGAGCAGGGCGAGGGCCGCGGCCAGCACCACCCAGGTGGAGGTGGCGGACCAGTCCCCGCGCACCACGGCGAAGACGGCGGCGCCGAGGCCGAGGGTGGCGGTCGCCGCGCCGAGCAGATCCACCGACGCGTGCGGGGCCATCGCGCCATCGGGCACCAGGGCCGGTGCGGCCAGCAACGCTACCAGCGCGATCGGGATATTGATGTAGAAAACCCAAGGCCACGAGGCATATTGGGTGATCAGGCCACCGAGGAACACTCCGGCGGTCCCGCCGGCGGGCGCCGCGGCTCCGTAGACGGCGAAGGCCTTGGTCAGCTCGCCGGGATTGCCGCCGAACAGCATCATCAGCAGGGTCAGGGCGGAGGGTGCGATGAGGGCCGCGCCCGCGCCCTGGACACCGCGTCCGATCAGTTCCACCGCGGTGTTTCCAGCGAGGCCGGCGACCAGCGAGCCGACCGCGAGGATGCCCCATCCGGTCTGGAAGATCCGCCGTGCGCCGACGATGTCGGACAATTTGCCGCCGAGCAGCAGCAGGCCGCCGAAGACGACCACGTAGGCATTGAAGACCCAGGACAGGTTCTCCTGCGAGAAGCCCAGCGCGTCCTGCATTTCCGGCAGTGCGACGCCGATGATCGAGGTGTCCATGATGACGATGAACTGGGCGAGGGCGATGAGCCCCAAGGCGATCCAGCGCCGCGACGGGGGCGGCGCGGAGGTGTGGGTGGACATAGGAATCACTCCCTGGCAGAGGTTTCGGGGCCGGGGTGGCCACGGGCAGTTCCAACCCGTCCATTGGTACCCCCATGGGGTATGCGAAAACAGCCTGGAGCACTGTGACACTTCTCATACCTATTGGGGGTATAGGTATTGACAGGTGTTCTGGCCAGCGTGAAAACATCCTTGGCTCCGGAACTTTCGCGAGATTCGAACGGGGACACGCCCCGGACATGGTTGACATCGCCCCGGTGTCGGCTGTGAGGATTGGCCGATGATGAAACGAACGATCAATAGCTTGACCGCCGTTGCCATCCTCGGAGCGGGCGTCGCGGTCACCGCCGCACCGGCCGGCGCCGAACCCAACGGCAGCCCCTGTCAACTGGGCTGGTCGAACACCGAACCGCGCTCCTGCGCGCAGAGCAGCTTCAACATGAGCCCGGTCTTCACCCTCGGCAACGGGGTGTGCGCGGGCATGTTCTCCACCGGCGGTACGGCTTTCGACGGCCCGCTCTACCAGTACTCCGAGGCGCCCGGCACCTCGCACTCGGTGATCCTGCGCATCAGTCAGGGCTTCTCGCCGCTCGGCAACTGGGCCGCGCAACTGCTGGCCTGCGACGTCAACGCCATCGTCGACTGGAACAACGCCGACACCGGCCAGCAGGGCAGTGTCACCCGCTTCATCGCGGCGGGGCAGAGCAGCACCTATCCGGCCATCTTCCCGGTCAACACCGGTCCCGGCCGGGTCCACCTGACCATCCGCACCGACCGCGCCAATATCCCGGCGAATATCGACATCGTCGTGCCCTAGGACCCTCCGGGTACGCGAACAGGCTCCCACCCGAATTCCGGATTCGGTTGGGAGCCTTCGTCATCGGGGCCGTCGGACGGCCGGAGATCCGTTCAGCGAGCCGGGGCGGCGGCGGGTTCGGACAAGAACTGGTGCAAGCCCTGCGCGACGGCGGCGTCGCCCTGCACGGTCGGGTGACCGGGCTGTCCGTACCAGTCCGGGCCCGGGGTGAAGATTCCGTTCAGCCAGGGATCGGGAGAGCACAGGCCGTGGCCCGCGGTGACCGCGGCGGCGTCGAAGTACTCCACGCCGAGCGCGGCGGCGGCGTCGCGCGGGGCCCGGCGGATGCTGTCGAAGACGTCGGTGACCGCGCCCGCGTGCGGCAGGCCGACCGGGACGCCCAGGACGCCCATGCAGATCGCGTCGCTGCCAGGAGTGTGCAGTTCCTGGTAGCCGACCAGGACGATGCGCGCGTTCGGCGCGTAGTAGCGGATGTAGGTGATGATGTCGCGCAGGTGGTCGACGTAGTCCTGACCGGTGAGCAGCGCGGGCGGATTGGCGTTGGTGGCCGCGTCGGCCGTGCTGCATCCGCGCAGTACGTCGAGCAGGCACGGCACCAGCTCGTTCTGGGCCACATGGTCGGCGCCCCAGGCGTCGTTCAAACCGAACTGGAGCAGCACCGCCTTCGTCCGCGGTCCGAACGCGCCGTTGGCGGCCGCCTGCCGCGCCTCGGTCAAGGCCGTCCAGAAACGGTCCTCACCGTGGCGCCACATGTACGCGCCGACGCAGGACACGTCCTCGACATCCTTGGTCGCCGACAATCCCATCCGGTCCGCCAGCTGGGTCGGCCAGGATGTGGGCAGATGCGGGCAGGCCACGCCGGTCGGCTGCGGCTGCATGGTGGACCAGGTGGCATTGGCGGTGTTCGAATCGCCCATGACCACCAGCGACTTGCCTTGCGCCTGCGCCGGATCGGTGTCCGCCCCGGCGACCGGCGCGGTGAGGCCGCTCACTAACGCCGCCCCTCCGAAGACCATTGCGACGGCGGAAAGAAAGCGGCTCATGGTCCTCGGCATTTCGTACGGTCAGCGTGCTATGTCCGGTATGGGGTCGCCAGATCCTAGCGTGTCGGACGCGGCGGTCACGGTCAAACCGAGCATCTGGAGTAGATACGCGCAGTCGTCGGCATCGAGCGCGTGGCCCGCGACGGTGTGGGCCGCCAGGGCGTTCCGCTCCTCTTCGGCGGCCCGCTCCGCCTCCCGCGCGGCGCTGAAGCCGCTCTGCTCGTGCTGGAGGGTGGTCTGTCGTGCAGGGCCCATCGGAATACATCCCGCCATTGGCGCCGGGTCACCGAATCCGACTGACTCGGGCCGACAACTACTCACCCCACCCTACGGGCTCACGGCTGCTCGCCCGGTCCGCTCGCGCCGAAATGCTCGATGAGCAGCCGGGCCACCGAGTCGGGCGCTTCGTCGGGGATCCAATGCGATACGTGCGGAAGCACTTCGACTCGGAACGGGCCGTCGGCGAAACGGTGCGTCAGTTCGATGCCGCTGTCGAGGACCGCGGTGTCGCCGTCGCTCCACACCTGGAGCGTCGGCACATCGACTCGGCCGCGCAGGAAGCGCGGCGAGGAGAACAGCATGCCGCGATACCAGTGCAGCCCGCCGCGGGCGATCACACGATCGCGTACCCGCGCGGCATCGCGTTCGCTGACCTGCGCGGTCTGGCCCGTTCGGCGCAGCAACTTCTCGAAAAACCCGGTGCGGAGCAAGATTTCGGGGATCACCGGCAGCTGGAAGAAGTACATGTACCAGGAAGCCGGCCCTTGGCGGGTGGTGAGAATGGCCTGAGCGAACGCGCCCGGATGCGGTACCGACAATGCGGCCAGCGACCGCAGCCGCTCGGACCCCGAGATCGCCGCGGCCCAGGCCGCGGCCGCACCCCAATCGTGCCCGACGACGTGCACGGGACGCCCGATCTGGTCGAGCATCGACAGCACGTCCGCCGCCAGCTCGTCGAGCCGATACTGCCAGCGCCAGCGCGGGGCCGCGGTGCGGCTCGCGCCGCGCAGGTCCGGCGCGAAGGTTCGGAAGCCGGCCTGATTGAGCAGCTCCGCCACCTCATGCCAGCTGCGCGAGTCCTGCGGCCAGCCGTGCAGCAGCAGGACCGGGTCGCCGGTGATCGGCCCGGAATCGATCACCGGGAACACCAGGTCGTCACGTCGAAAAGCGGTGAATCGCCCCGCGGATCCATCGGTCGCCATTGACCTGCACCTTTCGTCGTCGCTGCGTTGCAGAACAGCGTGTCACAAGTCCAATGTTTCCGCTACTGGCAGTTACATATAAACATGGTCGCATCCCGGGGAGAGCGATGCTCGCCCCGGGATGGGACCGGCCCGCTAGTCGGGGGTGACGATGGCGAAATCGGGGTTGGGCTGGTCGAACAGGGCCGTCAGCTTGACGAAGCTCTGGGCGTCGCCGTCGATGGTGATGGCGCCGGACTGCAGCGCGGCGTTCAGATCCTGACCCGCGAGCAGGACGCCGATCAGGGTGGCGCGGGTGAGGGTGAAGGTCACCTCGGCGGGCGGCAGCTTGTCGCCGTCGCGGCGGTCGAAGTGGATGAGCACGCCGTTGCGCAGTTCGAGGCGGTGGGTGCGCTTCTCATCGGTGAAAACCCAGTCGCTGATCGCCTTTTCGTGCCAGGCCTTCGGACCGTCCAAGCGCAGGGACAGGGCGTCGAAGACCTGGTCGATGGTCAAGGCCGCCATCATGGTCGGCGAGTTGGTCTGGGTGGGCGTGCCGATATTGCCGTTGCGCAGCTCGTAGGCGCCCATCAGGAAGAAATTGCGCCAGGTGGCGTTCTCGGCGCCGTAGCCGAGCTGCTCATAGGTGGTGGCCAGCAATGTCTTCGCCGCCTCGTTGGACGGGTCGGCGAAGATGACGTAGTTGACCACCTGGGCGACCCAGCGGTAGTCGCCGTTGTCGAAGGCCACCCGCGCCTTGCGCAGCGCCTCGTCCGCGCCGCCCATGAATTCCACGTGCCGGGTGGCGGATTCGACCGGCGGGTACTCCCACAGGTGTGCCGGATTGCCGTCGAACCAGCCCATGTAGCGCTGGTAGATGGCCTTCACATTGTGGCTGACCGAACCGTAGTAGCCGTGCGAGTGCCAGGACCCGGCGATGGCGGGCGGCAGTTCGATGGTCTCGGCGATCTCACTGCCGACATAGCCCTGGTTCAACCGGCGCAGCGTCTGGTCGTGCAGGTAGGCGTACAGGTCCCGTTGCTGCGCAAGGTATTCCACCAGGCGCTCGGTGTCCCAGGTCGGCCAGTGGTGGGAGGCGAACACGACATCGGACTCGTAGCCGAACAGATTGATCGACTCGGTCAGGTACTGCGACCACACGTGCGGGTCGCGCACCAGCGCGCCGCGCAGGGTCAGCAGGTTGTGCAGCGTGTGGGTGGCGTTCTCCGCCATGCACAGTGCGCGGTGGTCGGGGAAGTAGAAGTTCATCTCCGACGGCGCTTCGGTGCCGGGCGTGATCTGGAAGACGATGCGCACCCCGTCGACGGTCATCTCCTGACCGGTCTCGGTGATGTCGTGGGTCGGCGCGATGAGCGTGACGGTGCCGATCGAGGTCGTCTGCCCGAGGCCCGCGCCCACCTGGCCCTTGGGTCCGCGGGGCAGGGCCGCACCGTACATGTAGGCGGCCCGGCGGCCCATGGCGGTTCCGGCGTAGACGTTCTCGGCCACCGCGTGTTCGAGAAATCCCGCGGGGGCGATGACCGGGCAGCGGCCCGCGTCCACGTCCTCCTGGGTGGTCACGCCCAGCGCGCCGCCGAAGTGGTCGACGTGGGAGTGCGTGTAGATCAACGCGGTCACCGGCTTGTCGCCGCGGTGGGCGCGGTACAGCTCGAGCCCGGCCCGCGCGGTCTCGGCGGAGATGAGCGGGTCGATCACGATCACGCCCGTCTTGCCTTCGATCAGGGTCATGTTGGACAGGTCGAGTCCGCGGATCTGATAGATCCCCTCGGTCACCTCGTACAGGCCCTGACGGATGTTCAGCCCGGACTGCCGCCACAGGCTGGGGTGCACCGACGCCGGGCACGCCCCGTTCAGGAACCCGTAGGAGTCGTTGTCCCACACCACGTTCCCGCCGGCGTCCTTGACCACGCCGGGCTCGAGCGCGGCGATGAATCCACGGTCCGCGTCCTGCTGATCGGTGGTGTCACCGAACGGCAGCCCGGCGGCGGCCCGCTGTTGCTGATCGAGAATGTACTGACTGGGGTCGGACTGCGTGCTCACTCCATGCCTCCTGTTCCACCGGGGTTCCGGCGATCGACATTTCTCTGCCGGGAGACCGGGCCGGTCGGACCCATAGCCAGGTGACGGCGAGCATGACCACCAGCGCCGGTTTGCCCAGCACCAGCGCCACCGTGCCCAGCAGCACGACCTTGTTCGCGAGATACAGCGGCACCATGATCAGCAGGTGCGCCGCCCAGAAGCCGAACCAGGCCAGTGACACCTTGTGGTGCAAGCGAATCCGCTCCTGCGGGTCGGCCGCGTACGTGCGTTCCAATCCGAGTTCGCGGCAGGCCCAATGGCTGAGCGGGCGGCCGCTGAGCAGGGTGATCCCGAAAGCCGCCGTGCACACCGCGCAGATGATGAGGTCCGGCAGGTAGAACCCGCGCCCCTCACCGGTGATGCCCACGAACAGCGAGAACACCACGACCGCGGCCAGCGAAGCCGACACCACCTTCACCGAATCGCCTTTCATCAAGCGATACAGCGAGATCAGTCCGGCGACCCCGAGCGCGACCAGCACCCCGATCTTGGCGTTCACCACGGTGTACCCGGCGAGGAACCCGATCGCGGGGGCCGCTCCGTCGAGCAGATGTTGCGGTCCGCCCAGCGCCCGGAACTTTCCCCACATCTCGGCCGCGGTGGACCGGCTCTGTGCGGGGTCCCGCATGTCCACTCCCGTCCCCAATGCCATGGCTATCTCCCAGCTACTAGAGGCTTTCATGGATCGAGCCGCGGATGTGGACGGCTCGCGATATCGATTCGGCTTACATCGAGCCCCAGGACTGCGGGAGGTAGGTGGCGTTCGCCGCCGGCTGGGTGACCTCGGTGGCGAGATCCGGCGTCGCGGAGCCGAGGTTGATGATCGGGAAATCCATGGTCAGAGCCTTCCGTTGATTTCTTATTGCAGTCTGACTGTAATAAGCGCGGCGCACGGCAGGCAATGCTTCTATGACCTGGTAGACCGATCGCGGCACATGGGATCCACGTCACCGCATTCCGGGTCTCGGGCGCTTCGAGCGGTGTCAGGGGTGACCGCGAGGGCTCCGCCGAGTTCGGTGAGGAGCAGGATCGGCCCCCAGGTCGGGGCGGTGAGCGCTATCAGGGGCGACGCGAGAACTGTTCGATTGCCACCCGCCCTGTTCGGATGAGTTCCTGACGCGAACCTTCCGCGGGCCGAGCCTGTCTGCCGAGTATTTGGGGCAGACTGGGACGGTTGCGCTTGCCGTTGCGCCCCAGACCGGGAGGACCCGCGATGCAACTCGGACTCGATGAATGGATCGCCGGTGGAATCAGCGGGCACGACATCTTCCACCGGCAGGACGGACCGGTCGACGGCCGTCCGGTCACCCTGCTGCACGGCTTCCCCACCTCGTCGCACGATTGGGCCCCGATCGTGCCGCCGCTGGTCGAATCCGGTTGCCGGGTAACCACACTCGACCTGCTCGGGTTCGGGGCCAGTGCGAAACCGGTGCGACACGATTACCGGATCACCGAGCAGGCGTCGATCGTGGAGGCGCTGTGGCAGCGGCTCGGGATCGGGTCGACCGCGCTGGTGGCGCACGATTACGGGGTATCGGTCGCGCAGGAACTGCTGCACCGCGACGCGAGCCGAATCACCGCGGCCGCCTTCCTCAACGGCGGGCTGTATCCGGACCTGCACCGGCCCACTCGGGTACAGAAGCTGCTGCACAGTCCGCTCGGCGCCCTCGTCCAGCACCTGGCCACCGAACGGATGTACTGGAAGTCCCTGCGGGAGATCCTCGGCCGTCCGGTGAATGATGAACTGCTGCACGACATGTGGCTGGCCACGACCATGGGTGAGGGCAAACGCGTCCAGCATCGACTGCTGCACTACATCGACGAGCGCCGCGAGCACGCGGACCGGTGGCGCACAGCGCTCGAGCAGTACTCCGGACCGATGCTGTTCGTCTGGGGTCCCGCCGACCCGGTCAGCGGAGGCCACGTCCTGCCCCGGCTGCGCGAGCGGCTGCCGCACGCGACGATCACCGTGCTCGACGAACCGCCGGCCACCGGGCACTACCCGCAACTGGAGAATCCCGACGCCGTGGCGGCGGCCCTGACCGAATTCCTGAGTACCGGCGGTTCCGGGTCCTAGCATCGGCTACCTCCGCCCCGGCCGCACTGCACGACCTGATCCGGCTCGGTGCGGTCCCGCCGCGCGGCGCTACTAGGTGTTGCTGACTACCGCTACTATGCGATACAGTCTAGTGGTAGTCATTACCACTGAATAGCGTGGTCCGATGAAAGGAGGCGGCTACGGACAACTTGACCGAGATGCTGAAAGGGACGCTCGAAGGGTGCGTCCTCGAGATCATCGGCAACGAGGAGACCTACGGCTACGCCATTACGCGCCGGCTGAATGAACTCGGTTTCGTGGACGTCATCGAAGGGACGGTGTACGCCATCCTGGTGCGGTTGGAGAAGAACGGCCTGGTCGACGTCGCTAAGCGCCCTTCCGAAGTCGGTCCGCCGCGAAAGTTCTACGCGCTCAACGACGCCGGACGTCAAGAACTCATGACCTTCTGGCGAAAGTGGGAGTACGTCTCGGCGCGCATCAACGAGCTCAAGGGGAGTGCACGATGAAATTCTGGGAGAAGGTCACAGGCGGTGATCTCACCAGGGCATACAAGTCCTTCGACGCTCGGGCCCAAGCGCTGCCGGCCGAGTATCGAGCGGCGTGGGACGAGATCAAGATCCAGCTCTCCCCGTACTCGGACTTCACGGGCCGCAGCCTGATGCCGATCATCGACGGCGCCCTGGGACTGCTCGAAGAGACGGCGGCCGATGGTCAGAGCGTGCATGAGGCGGTCGGCGACGACATCAAGGGCTTCTGCGCGGCGATCGCCGGCGGGGAAGGAGCCACGGGCTTTCGCGACAAGTGGCGCGAACAGCTGAACCACAACGTCGCCAAGAAACTCGGCCGGCTAGGAGGATAACGTGGGCATCCGCGACATCATCGAAGGTAAGCGGGAGTGGCGAGCGCAGGTGGCGCGGGTCAAGGCGCTCCCACCGGACTACCAGATCGTCTACAAGGAGATTCAGAAGTACTTCTTCAAGGTCGGGCCGGTCGAACTGGTCGGCGGCAGTCTGCTCTCGGGAATCCTCGATTTCTTCGAGGAAGGCGCCGCGGCCGGCACCGGAGTCATCGAACTCATCGGCTCCGACGTCGCGGCATTCTGTGATGACCTGATCAAGGATTCGCGAACCTACGCCGACCTCTACCAGGAGTCCGTAGGCAAGGAAGACGCCAACTGAGTATTGCGACGAAGCCGCCGCGGCCCCTCCGGGTTCGCGGCGGTTTCGTCCTCCGGCGATATGTCACGCACCCGTACGGACGCGGCCGTCAGCATCCCGTAAAGATGTGCGCCGGTCGGGGATTCGGCGCGGATCATGGATCTTCGGAAGCGAAGTCGGCCGAGGAACGAGGTGATCGGAATGTCGTTCGGCAGCGTGGCGGCCGTCATGGCATCGGAGACGGTTCCGACCTACTCCGGCCCCGCCGTGGCCATCGGGACCGCGATCCTGCTGTTCGCTCTCGCCGCACTGGCGGCCTGGGTTTTGTTCGCCGAGCATCACCACAGGTGAGCCCGGCCCGGCAAGTGGCTCCAGGGCCGGGCCGAGTCGGTGAGTGGGAAAGATGGGCGATAACGAAACGGACAAGTCGGTAGCAAAGAGGTGGCAAATCACCGCCTCGGTAGCCTAGCGTCGGTCCTCGTCGCACTCAGTCCGAGCTCGTGATCATCGTTCTCGATTCGTAGGAGCTGATGAGATGCTTGCAGGAATCGCCCGTTCAGCGGTGGTCGCCGCGGTAGCCGTCCCGTTCGTCGCCTTGGCGGCGGCCGCGCCCGCGTCCGCGAGTGAGACCACGGCATCGACCGTGGACCGCCCCGTGGCGCTGCAGAATGTGGATGCCCCCTACATCTGGGTGAACATCTGCGTCCACATCCCGACGCCGGGATCGGCCACCCTGAACTGGTGCTTCCCGTAGCCGAACGGACTGTCCCCGAACGAGATTCGACACCTCCGCGCCGTGCGGTCGTTCCGTCGTGCGGTGCGGTCATTCAACGGAGAGGAGCAGCTATGCAGGCCGGCTTCCGTGTCGCCGCGTTCGGCGTCACCGCTCTCGCGTGGATTCTGCCCGCTACCGGTCCGCTACACGCGGATCCCGCTGCGTGCACCGTCCCCGCCGACACCACGAACCAGTACCTGATCCTGTACGGCGGCTCACGCCCCGTCCCCGCCGCCGCCAACGGCGAATCCATGGCCATCGTTCGGTTCCCCAGCCAGGGCTCCCTGCAATACCTGGTGGCCGGAACCGGGGTCTGGCACGACAGCACCTATACCTACACCTCACCGGAGCCCGGCGTCGCCGTCATCGACGCCACCGAGCCCGCCGCCTCGGGTCCCGTCACCTACTCCGTCACGCTGCGGTGCCGGACCAACGAATCCGGCTCCTACTCGTACACCGGCCCGGGCGCGGACGCTCCGAGCGCCGACAACGCCGCTCCCAGCGCGAGCAACGCCACCTACCGGTTCAGTCGCGGCGCGATCTGACGACTGTCACAACGCATCACGGTATCCGGGTGGGGCTCATTCGCAGCGGAACCCTGTGTCGGTGCGGTGGATGCGGGAGAAGAACTCCCACGCCGCCTGTGCGGCGTTCGGGCCACGGGCGTCGGTGAACTCGGCGGCGTCGGGATCGGCCGAACCGCCCGACCAGTAGTGCGCCATACCGTGGATCGTCCACAATTGGAGTGTGGGACAGTCCGATTCGTGCTGTCGCCAGGACTCGACGGTGTAGGAAAGACCCTCGGGCCTGTCGGCGACACCCTCGGCGATGCCGGTCGGCCGCGGGGGAATCCGCTGCGGGGCCTCCTGCGCGGCGAGCACCAGATTGTCGGTCTGTCGCCACTGCTCGATGACCTCGCGCCCGCATTCGTACGGCACCGCGAGGTCGGCATCACCGTGGAATCCGATGACCGGGAGCACCCGGCGATACCCGGTCTCGGCGGAGAATGCCTGTGCGGCCAGTTGTTCCGTGGAAACGGTCGGCAGATACGGGCCCACGCAGCCGAGCGCGCCATGATCGAACGCCGCACCCGAGTGCACGCCGATGGCGGCGAACAGGTCCGGGAAATACGCGCCCAGCAGCGTGGTCTCGTAGGCCCCGGAGGACATCCCCACCGCGTAGACCCGATCGGAATCGACGTGGTAGCGATCGATGGCGAGCCGGGTCATCGCCGCGATCGCGGCGGCGTCTCCGGAAGCCCGGCTCTCGGACGCGGGCGCGAGCAGCCCCGACCAGCATCGCTGTTGCAGCAGATGGAGCGGGCTGCCGTCGACATAGAGGACCACGAACCCGTCGCGGCGAGCGATCGGATCCAGGAGATTGGCGCGCCGCTGCTGTTCGGCGGTGGTCTTGCACCCGTGGATCATCACCACCAGCGCGGGGTTCGCGGGCAGGTCACCGGGCACGAAAGCCTCGTAGCCGTAAGTCAGTACACCCGAGGTGTAGGTGCCGGTGTCGATCCGGCCGGTGTCGTCGGGCCCGGCGGTCGATGGGGCCGCGGTGGCGATCAGCAGGCCGGTCAGGAGAACGATCAGGGACAGTCGGATGGTGCCGTGATGGTCGAATACGCGCATGGTTCCCCGGCTTTCACCGATCTGGTCGCACACGGTCTCGATCGCGATTCCGCGGGCGAGGTTGCCCGAGAATTGTCCCGCAGGATCCGCGCGAACCAGTGGGGATTGCGGTAGGTGACCGGCTGGTCGGTTCAGACGAGGTTGATGTCGTCGAGCAGACGAGCGCCGAGCTCGGTGTCGCCGGTGAGCGAGACGTCGCAGTCACGCCAGGCGGCGCGGGTCGTGCCCCAGAGGGGGAATTCGTCGGCGCGACCGGTGATTTGGGCAATGGTGTTCCCCGTCCCGCCGCGTCGCACGCGGATGGGGCTGCCCTGGTCGGTGTCGATGCGCCAGGTGCCGCCGCCGGGGCCGGTGAAGGTCATGGCGACGGGGGCGTCGAGCCAGGCCAGGCGGTCGCGGTGCGACTGCTCCAGCAGGCTGGTCAACCAGGCCAGGATCGAGGCCACCCGCCGCTCGTCGGTCGGCGGGCGCGGACGGTCCAGCGCCGCGGCGATATCGTGACGCAGGTGGGTGTGCCAGTCGAAGAGGAACATCGCCGGGAAGAGGCGCGTCGGATAGCGGCCGAGCTCGCCGACTCGCAGCCGGACGCCGCCGAGACCGGGTGCGGTCATGACGGTCAGGGCGGCCGTGCCGACTCGGGTCCAGGTCGCGAAGCCTTCGAGGACTCGCGCCGGTGGCCGCCGGCGCGAGGCCGCCACGGCCCGCTCGTTGAGGCTCTCCACGTCCTTGGTGGCCATGAACGCGAGCGCGGCCGGGGTGACGACCGTACGCAGGTCGGCGGCCATATGCGCGACAACGTCTTTCACACTCCAGCCCGCGGCCAGGCTGTCGGCGTGCCATTCGGCGGCGGTGAGGTCGGCGCAGTAATCGAGCACGGCCTGTCGCTCGATGCGCAGCGCCGAGAGATGGTCAGCGGTCGCGCTCACCCTTGGATCGTATCGGGTGCGGCCAGCACCTCCAGGGTGGATCGCGGTCTCTTCTTGCCGCGTGTGGGAGGCTGGGGATCGGTACCGATTGGTGCTGTCCATCGGGTACGCAAGCTGCCACTGGCGCCATGTGATGGTTTGAGGTTGCTAGCTGCATTTCCGCAGGTGGAACCCATAAATTTGGGTGGTCGTATCGAATGTCAGTCGGCGTGACAGGCGAGATCGGTCGCAGGCAGCCCGCCGTCGCGGAGATAGGTTTCGACGGCCTGGCTCACGCAGCTACTCGGGACGGTGAATGCTCCGTGCACGATGACGTCCTGAAGCGTCACCAACCGTGACGCGGTCATGGCTCGGTGCAGGCCGACGCCTTCTTGGTATGCCGCGACCGGATCGCCTGTGGCCTGCACGATGAGCACAGGAGTGGCGTTGTGCACGTCGGTGCGTGGTTCTACGGGCGCGGGCCAGAAAGCACAGGGGGAGATGTTGTTCACCAGTGGCCCGAATACCGGCTGTTCGACGCGACTGAATTCGACATTGCGCCAGTACCATCCGGGGTCGCGCTGCGCTTCGACGTCACCGCACACCACCGCGGTCGAGGATTCCACGGATGCGATCGCGTCATCGGCTGTTGGGGTCAACAATCCCCCCAGGGTCTGCTCCAGGTCGGCGCTGGGCTCGGCCGGCTGTCCTGCGGCGGCGGCCATGAGCTGCCGAAGAGCGTTCGCCGCGTCGTCGAACCGGCGGGAGTCGTGCAGGTAGCCGAACAACACCGACGGTAGCCAATGATCATCGACGTTGTAGGCGCCGACCCGGATCGGTTGCCGGGCCGCCTGTTCGATCAGGCCGGACACCGCCGCGCGAACATCGGAACGAGTAGCGCCCAGCCGATACTGCTCGGCTCGGGCGGCGATCCAGTCCGCCAATGCGTCGAGTGCTGCCTCCAACGGCGCTCCCTGATCTTGGATCATTACGTCATTGCCGTAGCGCGCCGGATCGACCGCGCTGTCGAGCACCATCCGGTCGGTGCGCTCGGGAAACATCTGTGTGTAGACGGCTCCCAGATAGGTACCGTAGGACATCCCGAAATAGTTGATTCGGTCTTCGCCGAGCAGCATGCGAACGAGGTCGATGTCCCGTGCTGTATTGCGAGTCGTGATGTGGGGCAACAGACCGTTGTCGGCGGCGAGGCAGCGCGCCGCCAAATCGGCTTGGGTAGCAGCGGATTCACCGAAACTGCCCAAACCCGCTCCCGCCGACTGGAACGATTCTCCGATCGGCCATCCGCAGTGGACCGGCGTTGATCGACCCACACCGCGAGGGTCCATGCCGATCAGGTCATAAAGCCCCCAAGGGTAGGACGGCGCGGCGCGGGCGAGTCGCACCGGCAAATCCAGGCCGCGGCCGCCGGGCCCTCCCGGATTCGACAGCAAGATCCCTCGCCTGTGGCTCGGATCAGTCGCCCGTATTCGGGATATCGCGACGGAAATAGTGCGTCCTTGCGGCTCGGCATAGTTGAGCGGCACCGTCACCTGCGCGCATTGCGCGCCGGCTCGATCCAACAGATCGCTTTCGCACGAACCCCATTCCAACTGTTGCTGGGTGAAGCGGTTCAGCGCAGTGGAGACGGGCAGTTCTGTCGGTACGGTTCTGGCAATACCGACTCCTGCTACGGATCCGATCACAACTACCGCCACGGTGGCGGCGATCAACCCCGAGATTCCCGCTGCTCGCAGCAATCGGGCGCGAAATAGGTTGTCTTCCAGCATAATTCCTGAAGCTATCCAGAACCGCGAAACGCTACAATCGGGGTTTCCCCCTATATTCGGATGTACCGTCATTGCTGAATTCAATCCAAATGTGTTCGTGCACAAAGGTTTTACCGATGTCAGGGTGCCCATACCGGGCCTGACTGGACCGTGACGTTCTGGATTCGACAGCTCGAGCTCGCTCGCGAGCGCTTCCAGCAGCTCGACCTGCTGCTCCGGGCGGGAGGGGTGAGATGGAGCGGGCTACCCGTTTGATGGAGTGCCGGTTCATAGCGTGCCGATGAACAGGGGGATGGTGCGTCCGTGCGGCCGCCGAGGCGCCGGATTCGTCGAGCACATCGCCGCGATGCGGGCATGTTGGGCATCCGACCGAACAGGTCGACATCGTCGCCGCTCATCTCGACGACGCCCGCTCCGGCGGCGCGCGGGGCCGCATCGGCCCGGGTTTCGACGCGTTCGGTCCGGCCGAGCGGGACCCTTGTGCTCCCGGTGGGGTGTGGAAGGCTGGGGTCATGAACCGACTGGGGACCGCGACGTCGCCCTACCTGCGACAGCATGCCGGGAATCCGGTGCATTGGCGGGAGTGGGACGCGGAGGCGCTGGCCGAGGCGGCCGCGCGGGACGTGCCGATCCTGCTGTCCATCGGATACGCCAGCTGCCACTGGTGTCATGTGATGGCGCACGAGTCGTTCGAGGACGAGGCCACCGCCGAGCTCATGAACGAGAACTTCGTGTGCATCAAGGTGGACCGGGAGGAACGGCCCGATCTGGACGCGGTGTACATGAACGCGACCGTAGCCATGACGGGGCAGGGCGGGTGGCCGATGACGTGCTTCCTGACGCCGGAGGGGGAGCCGTTCTACTGCGGGACCTACTACCCGAAGACACCGCGGCACGGGATGCCGTCGTTCGCGCAGGTGCTGACCGCGGTGGGGGAGACGTGGCGGAATCGGCGGGACGAGGTGAATACCGCGGCGGCGCAGGTGGGAGAGGCGCTGCGGCAGCAGACGGCGGGGCTGCCGGACACCGGGGTCGGGATCAGCGCCGACCTGGTGCAGCACGCGGTCTCGGCCGTGTCGAAGGATGTGGACGCGCAGCACGGTGGGTTCGGGGGCGCGCCCAAGTTCCCGCCGTCGGCGTTGCTGGAGGGGTTGCTGCGGCATTATGAGCTGACCGGGGATCTCGGTGTGCTGCAGTCTGTTTCGTTCACCTGTGAATCGATGGCCCGAGGCGGGATCTATGACCAGCTGCGGGGTGGGTTCGCGCGGTACTCGGTGGACGCGGCGTGGGTGGTGCCGCACTTCGAGAAGATGCTGTACGACAACGCCCAGCTGGTGCGGGTGTACGCGCACCTGGCCCGGCGCGGGCTCGACGCGCCCGGGAGTGAGCGCGGCGGAGAATCCTTGGCGCTGCGGGTGACTCGCGAGACCGTGCAGTTCCTCATGACCGACCTGGGGACCGAGCAGGGGGCCTTCGCGTCCGCCCTGGACGCCGACACCCACCTCGAACCGGGGCAGCCCGGGGTCGAGGGCGCCACCTATGTCTGGACGCCCGCGGAACTCAACGGGGTGCTCGGGGCGCTCGACGGAGCCTGGGCCGCGGAGATCTTCGGTGTCACGACGGCCGGGACGTTCGAGCACGGCACCTCGGTGCTGACGCGCTACACCGACCCGAAGCCGGTGGACCACGAGCGGTTCGAGGCCATCCGGGCGGCCATGTCCGCGGCGCGGGAACTGCGGCCGCAACCCGAGCGGGACGACAAGGTGGTCACCGCCTGGAACGGGATGGCCATCGTCGCGCTCGCGGAAGCCGGTGCCGCACACGGGCATCCGGAGTGGATCGCGGCGGCTGTCCGGTGTGCGCGGTTCCTGCTGGACACCCACGTGACCGACGGCAGGGTCTGCCGCGCCTCGCTGGGCGGCGTGCCCGGCACGGCGGCGGGCGTGCTCGAGGACTACGCCTGGCTCGCGCTGGGACTGCTCGCGCTGCACCAGACCGCCGCAGGGGACTGGCTCGCCGAGGCCCGACGCGTACTCGACGCGGCCATCAGGCACTTCGCCGACGTGGACACCCCGGGCAGCTGGTTCGACACCGCCGACGACGCCGAAACCCTGCTGACCCGGCCCCGCGACCCCCTGGACGGCGCAACCCCGTCGGGCACTTCGGTTCTCGCCGAGGCCCTGCTCACGGCTTCCGCGCTCGCCGACCCGGATCAGGCCGCCCGATACCGGCAGCTCGCCGACGAAACCCTCGCGCGGGGAGCGGTTCTGCTGGCCCGCGCGCCCCGCTCGGCGGGACACTGGCTGGCTGTGGCCGAGGCCGCCCTGCGCGGGCCCATTCAGGTGGCGATCTCCGCGGGCCCGGACGGCGAATCCGGCGGGGCCGCAACGCTGGCCGCCGCTGCCCGCGCCGCCGCTCCGGGCGGCTCGGTCATCGTCTCCGGCGACGCCGACTCCCAGCCCTTGCTGGCCGACCGCCCGCCGGTGCGTGACACCTCCGCCGCCTACATCTGCCGCGGTTCGGTCTGCGACCTCCCGGTCACCACGGTCGAAGACGTCCGCGCCGGTCTGCTTCCGCCGCAATCGGCCTGACGGTCCGCCGGCGATCCTCCCGCGCCCGCGCATTCCGAGTCGGAAGGCGGGCGCGGGTCCGGAGTGTCAGGCCACGCGAGATCGCATGGCCTGGACCCGGTTTCCCGCCAGCACGGCGGCTGGAACGGCGATCAGGACCGCGAGGATATGCGCGGCGCGAAAAAGCCCGATCAGCACTGATGCCGGGGTCCAGCCGGTGAACAGCGCGCCCGTGGAATCAGCCTCGAGCAGCGCGCTCAGCGGCTCCGCCACCAGCGAAGCCAACCCGACGGTGCCCAGCCCCACCACGAGAATCGCTCGTGCCCAACGGCTTCCGAACAGCATGCGGGCCGCGAGCCAGAACACCGTCAGATAGATCGCCGCCCGAATCCCCAGCCCGGCCGCGACACCCGGCAGCCCGACCCCGGGATCCTCGAGCACCCGCGCGGCCCGCAACAGCGTCTCCGCCACTCCGGCGACCAAGGCCACCACCACCGCCCGATACGCGAGCACCGCCCGCGCGGGCCGCTCCCACCCCGCCGCCGACTTCCGCTCGAACGCGCCGATCTCCTCCATGCACCCACTGTCCGACCCCCGGCCTCGCCCGGAATCACCCTGGAGTACGAGGCTCCCCCGATCCCGCAGTACGACAGTTGGATTCGAGCACTCGGCCGATCCTCCCGGCCCTGCCGCGGAGCCGGCGGCACGTGCCGCCGGGTTCTCGACGGATGCGGCTGGGCTGCCTGCGCGTCGCCGAGCCGCGTTTCACCGCGGGATCCGGGTGGGCCGGAAGCCGCATGCGGCCGAGCCTCGAGCCCCGGGTGCTACGGACGCGTTGACTCGGCTGTCGCGTCGATGAGGGTCGCCTGGCATAGCCAACGCGCATATTCCGTTGCCTGGAGGGACTGGGCGGTCTTACAGTCCGGGGCGTGTTGAGGTCATCTGTTTCAGCGATGTATTTCCAGGTCCCGCCGAGTTCGCACACCACGTTCGCGCGGATTGAATGATCAGCGATCGGCGGGTTCCGGGGGTTGGGGTGCGGCCGGTAGAGGGGCGTCCTGCGGGACGGTGCCGTTGTGGTGGATCGACGCGGGGGACGCGGGCACGGCGGCCGGTACATCGGTCCAGCCCGGAGTGGGTTCCTTGCGGCCGCGGAGGTGGAGAGTGTCGTGCAGGATCCACTGTGTGCGCTCGGCGTCGGAGGCGGCTTCTATGACCGCCTGAGAGGCGAGAATCCGGCGGGGGACCAGCTTCGCCTCGGTGGTCAGGCGGGCGGCCTCGTTGACCGCGTCGCCGATCACCGTGAATTCCAAACGGGTGTCGGTGCCGACGTCCCCGGCGAAGACACAGCCGCGGGCGATGCCGATGCCGACGTCGAGTTCGCCGAGCGCGGCCACCTCGTCGCGAATCCGGCGGGCCGCCTTCAAAGCGGGGGTGGCGTTGTCGTCGAGGGCGATGGGCGCGCCGAAGATGCACAGCGCCGCATCGCCTTCGAACTTGTTGACCAGACCGTGGTTGTCCTCGGTCGCCGCCACCACGATGGTCAGCAGCCGGTTGAGCTTGGCCACGAAGTCGTGCGGGGCGAGCTCGGTGGCCAGTGCCACCGAACCGGTGACGTCCACGAACAGGGCCGTCGCCTCCCGCATGTCGCCGGTGAGGCTGGGGCTGCCGGAGAGCGCCCGCTCCGCCACCTCGTCACCCACGTGCCGCCCGAAGACGGTCCGCATGCGCTCGCGCTCACTGAGATTGGCGGCCAGTTCGTTCACCGAATGCTCGAGCCGCCCGATCTCGCTGGTGCTGTTGATGGTCACGCGCGCCTCGAGATCGCCGTGCGCGATCCGGTCGAGCGCGTCGCGCAGGGTGTGCATGGGCGTGGCCACCGCGCGCGCGAGAGCCGTGGTCGCCACCACACCCGCGGACAGCCCGACGATGGCCAGATAGATGCCGGTCCGGATGCGACCGGCGGCGTCCGTGGACGGATCCGCGAGCACGGTGATCAGCATGAGCAGCGGCACCGCGCCCGCCACCGCGAAGGTGACCACGACGCGCGCCAGCACGGTATTGCTCCAGTGCGCGGTCTCGTCGAGCACCTCGGCCACCACCGGAATGGTCGGCCGGATCAGCCGATCCACGATCAGATAGGTGAGCGCCGCCGACTCCAGCCCGCCGAGGGTGAACATCGACAGCACCACCGGGAAACTGCGGTCCTCGGTGGCGTGGGCGAAGATGGCGGCCGCCACGATCACGCCCGGCAGCCAGATGGCCAGCGCCCGGATGGTGATCGCGAGCGGCAGCCGCAGCAGTCGCCGGGCCTCGTGTTCGCTGGGCGGCCGGTGCTGGTCCAGCCAGCCGAAGTAATGCCGCCGGTCGCGCACCGCGAGCACGATGCCCGCGAGGGCGCCGATGGCCGGATAGATGGACACCCCGATGAAGGTGGAGATCCAGTTCGAACCGAGCCGGCTCAGGAAGCCGCTCAGGAACAGTTCGGTGGTGATCACCGCCAGGCCGCCGAGGTTGCACGCCATGACGACAGCAGACAGACCCCCCGGCGCCCGCAGCGCCCACAGGATGAGTCTGCTGGTCACGTCGCAGACTCTAGGGAACTTTCGGCCGAGATTGCACCTTTGTGGGGAATTACTCGATCAGCTCAGCAGTACCAGCCAGACCGCGACATAGTGGCACAGCGCCGCGATCACCGTTGCGGCGTGGAAGAACTCGTGATGTCCGAACACCTCCGGCCACGGATCGGGCCAGCGCGCGGCGTACAGGATCCCGCCCACGCTGTAGGCGATGCCGCCCGCGAGCAGCAGAATCACCGGCGTCCAGCCGACATTGCCGATGAGCGTCCCGGCCACCGGGACTATGGCCCACCCGAGCAACAGATACAGCGGCACCCCGACCCAGCGAGGGGCGGTGGGCCACAGCATCTTCAGCGCCACCCCGGCCAGCGCGCCCGCCCAGACAATGGCGAGCAGGACGTTTCCGGCGGTCCCGCGCACCCCCAACAGCGCGAACGGCGTGTAGCTGCCCGCGATGAACAGGAAGATCATCGAATGGTCGGCCCGCTTCATCCACATGCGGGCGCGCGCGGTCTTCCAGTTCACCCGGTGATAGGTGGCGCTGATCCCGAACACCCCGCACACGGTGATGCCGTAGACCAGCGTCGACCACGCGGCTTTCCCGGACACCGTGCTCGCCACCGACACCAGCACGATCACCGCGATGGCGGCGACGCCGACGGCCCAGGCATGGATCCAGCCGCGTAGGCGGGGCTTGATCAGGGTCAGTTCGTCGCGGACGGTTTCGATGAGACCCACCGGTTCGACGGGCTGCACTGCCTCGGCCATAAGTTTCCTCCTCGGTAACCTACGGTACCGTAGGTTAGATCGTTCGCGCCCGTCGAGTGGGTGTCGTCACCGAAGGCCTCCCATGTTTCGCGGCTATGTCCCGGTCGCTCCGCCAACCGCTCCGGGGGCGTAGGGTTGCGGCCGTGAAGTTTGTGGGTCAGGTGCGTGGACTCCCATATCGCGTATACGAGGCACGGCTGGCCAGACAATTGGCGGGCAAACAACATCCGCGGCACGTCGCTGTGATGTGTGACGGCAACCGGCGCTGGGCCAGGGAGAACGGGTTCAGCGACATCTCGCATGGCCATCGGGTCGGTGCGCTGAAGATCGCTGAGCTGGTCGGCTGGTGTGGCGAGGCCGGCATCGAGATGGTGACCCTCTACCTGCTCTCCACGGAGAATCTGCGCCGCGATTCCGACGAGCTGGAGACCCTCTTCGAGGTCATCACCGACGTCGTCGACGAACTGTCTGCGCCGGAACAGGATTGGAGCGTCCGCATCGTGGGCGCGCTCGACCAGCTGCCCGCCGAGTTCGCGCGCCGGCTCAGCGAGGCGGCCAAGAGCACTGAGGGCCGCACCGGCGTGCATGTCAATGTGGCCATCGGCTACGGCGGGCGCCAGGAGATCGCCGACGCCGTCCGCTCCCTGGTCCGCCAGGAGATGGACGCGGGCGAGACCGGCGAGGATCTGGTGCAGTCGATCACCGTCGACGCCATCGGCCAGCACCTCTACACCTCCGGCCAGCCCGACCCGGATCTGGTCATCCGTACCTCCGGTGAGCAGCGCTTGTCCGGATTCCTGTTGTGGCAGAGCGCCTATTCGGAGATCTGGTTCACCGAGGCGTACTGGCCGGAATTCCGGCGCGTGGATTTCCTGCGGGCCCTGCGGGATTACGCGGCCCGGCACCGCCGCTTCGGCGTCTGACCACCGCTGTCATCTCGTCCTCCGGTGACTGTGTCACCGGAGGACGAAGCGAGCATGTGGTGGGTGATCCCGCAACAGTCGGTCAACGGTTCCATTGCAGTGCAACGGCTTCGGCGTTCGCGGGGCGGTCGCTGCCGTACCGTCTGGTGGTATGAGCGTGCCGGAGCGAAGCGGAGGCGGGAGCGAGCTGCGTGAGAACTCGAGCGGCCTGGCGGAATCCCAGGTCGTCGCGGTGCCGTACCTGAGCTACGAGGAATTCGGGCGGAGATTCCTCGAGTACGCCGCCTCACCGGAGCGGATCGCGGGGGCGTTCGGGAAACTCACCGGGGAGGCGTTCGAATTCGGGCCGATCGGCGCGGGACCGGGCAAACTGGCCAAACTCTCGGCGACCGTGCGGCTCGGGCAGCCCCGGCTCACTCGTGAAGTGGACGACATCATCTCGTTCGACCTGGTGATCCCGCTCAAGGTCGACCTGCTCATCGACCTCGCGGTGGACCGCTACCCGTTCCGGGTGGACGGCACCATCCACCTGCATCTGACGGTGCGCACCGCCGAACCGCTGCGGGTGCTCATCGAGATCGCCGACCCGCAGCCCAGCAATGTGCGGATCAATGTGGCCAGCGCCACCCGCCGTGGTGAGCTGCTGCGCATCATCGCCAGCGTGGATCACGAGATCCGCCGATTCGTGGCGCGCTACATCGCCACCGAGATCGACAAACCGCACATCCGGGCCGCCACCGATATCGACGTCGGCGCGCGGCTCGACGCTGCCTGGACGCTCTGACCTACAACCCTCCACGCACCGGATTCAGAGTTTCCGCAGCCGCAGCCGGTTGATGGTGTGGTCGGAGTCCTTGCGCAGCACCAGGGTCGCGCGCGGCCGGGTCGGCAGGATGTTCTCCACCAGGTTCGGCCGGTTGGTGTTGTGCCAGATCTCCTTGGCCTGGTTGGTGGCTTCCTGGTCGTTGAAGTTCGCGTAGTGGTGGAAGTGTGAGTTCGGGTCCTGGAACGCGGTCTTGCGCAGCGACAGGAAGCGCTGCACGTACCACTTCTCGATGTCCTCGATGCGGGCGTCGACGTAGACCGAGAAGTCGAACAGGTCCGACACCATCAGGCGCGGACCGGTCTGCAGCACGTTGAGGCCCTCGACGATGAGGATGTCGGGCTGGCGCACGCAGTGGTACTCGCCGGGCACGATGTCGTAGGCGATGTGCGAGTAGACGGGCGCGCACACCTCGGACGCACCGGATTTCACCTCGGTGACGAAACGCAGCAGCTTGCGCCGGTCGTAGGACTCCGGGAAGCCCTTGCGGTGCATGATGCCGCGACGGGTGAGTTCGGCTGTCGGGTACAGGAATCCATCGGTGGTGACCAGATCCACCCGCGGATGGTGGTCCCAGCGCGCCAGCAGCGCCTGCAGCACACGCGCGGTGGTGGACTTGCCGACGGCGACCGAGCCCGCCACGCCGATGACGAACGGCACCTGACGGTCGGGGTGGGTCTCGCCGAGGAAGGTGGCGGTGGCGGCGAACAGGCGCTGCCGGGCCGCGACCTGCAGGTGGATGAGTCGGGCCAGTGGGAGGTAGACCTCGGCGACCTCTTCGAGGTCGATCTGCTCCCCGAGACCGCGCAGGCCGACCAGTTCCTCTTCGGTCAGCACCAGGGGAGTCGCCTTGCGCAGGGTGCGCCACTGCTTGCGGTCGAATTCGACGTAGGGGCTGGGCTCGCTCATCCGTGCCATTACTCGTGTCCTTGCATTCGACACTCGTGTCCTCGAATCTGACACTCGCCTCGCGTCGCCAACACTCCACGCATAGCCGAATTGTGCTCGGCTCCAACATCGAGGTGAACACCAGGTGTTGCTACTGGCCGGTAACCAGAGTGGGATGGGCCACATCACAGGCCCCGGGCGTATCGGGTGAGGCTGCGCGGCACCGGGATCCGGGCCGCTCGAGCGCTGAGAATCACCTAGGGTCGAGCTATGGCAGCGCATCCCCTGGTGACGGAGTACCTGCGGCTCGGATTGGCCTTCGACCGGTTGGAGGAGGGGTTCGTCGACGCCTACACCGGTGACCCGGCCCTGCGCCGCGAGGTCGAGAACGCGCCGAAGCCCGAACCGCGCGAGCTCGCGCACAAGGCCGCGGGCCTGCGCAAGGAATTGCCCGACGCGGGCCTGTCGGAGGAGCGCGTCGAATTCCTCGACGTCCACCTGCGAGCGCTGGAATGCTCCGGACGCAAGTTCGCGGGGGAGGACATCTCCTTCGTCGACGAGGTGAGCGCCTACTTCGACGTCGACATCACCCCGGGCGACACCGAGGACTACCGCGAGGCGCACCGGCAGCTCGACGAGGTGCTGGCGGGCGACGGACCACTGCTGGACCGCATCTCCGCACACCGCCGCCAGGACGAGATCCCGCCCGAACGCCTGAAGGAATGCGTGGCCGCCTTCTCCGGCGCGCTCCGCGAACTGGTCCGCGACCGGTACCCGCTGCCCGACAACGAGCACGTGGAATACGAAGTGGTGGGCGACAAGCCGTGGTCGGGCTTCAACTACTACCTGGGCAACTACCAATCCCGGGTGGCCATCAACTCCGACCTCAAGCAGCACCTGTCGCAGCTGCCCGGCCTGATCGCGCACGAGTCCTACCCGGGCCACCACACCGAGCACTGCCGCAAGGAGGCCGGACTGGTCGGCGCCGGGCAGGACGAGCAGACGCTGTTCGTGGTGAACACCCCGCAGTGCCTGATGGCGGAGGGGCTGGCCGATCTGGCGTTGAAGTCGATCGTGGGCCCGGGCTGGGGCCGCTGGGCGCAGGAGATCTACGCGGATCTCGGACTGCGTTTCGATGGTGAACGCGCCGAGCGGATTTCGACGGCGTCGGCGAACCTGCTGAGTGTGCGCCAGGATGCGGCGCTGTTGCTGCACGACCGCAAGCGTGATTCGACCGAGGTCGCGGAGTATCTGCAGCGCTGGAGTCTGGTCACGCCGGAGCGGGCCACGCAGTCGCTGCGCTTCCTGTCCTCACCGCTGTGGCGGGCCTACATCTCCACCTATGTGGAGGGCTATCGATTGCTCGGCGGCTGGCTGGATCGGGCGGGCGATGGCGCCGAGCGGTCCGAGCGTTTCCGCCGCCTGTTGGACGAACCCCTCACACCCGGCGCGATCCGCCGCATGTGAGGGGTACTCCCCGAAGAGTCCGGAGGCTCAGGCACCCCAGGCGGCGCAGGAAGCGCCACCGCTGGACGCGGTGCACAGGGTCCGCAGCAGGGTGAAGAGGATGTCGGTCGGGCCACCGGTAGCGATGTTGAACAGCATGTGATCAGTTCCTCGAATTCTGGGTAGGGCCAAGGACACTGGCCCATTCGGGTCAGCGAGCGTCACCTTACCGAGATTTGTTGCTCCGCCATAGCCTGTATCTGTGATTCTGTCCACTCGAAGGACTGTTAACGCCGTTGGCTAGGATGGGAGGACCGCGACTGGCGCACTCGAGGTGGAAGTAACCACCGGGAAGCACCCCAAGTCCGGCACCGCGCGCCTGGGTGCCTGGCGATCCCCGAATCCCGATTCGGGGTACCCGGACGACGGAGGTGCGCCATGCACGATTCCCTGAACCCACTGACCGACTCCGCGGCGGCGGCCAATACACTCGGCGGCGTGACGACCCAGACGAGCGCCTCTGTGAACAGCCAGTCCCTCGCCGAACTCGACCCCGAGGTCGCGGCCGCGATGGGCGGCGAACTCGCTCGCCAGCGCGACACCCTCGAGATGATCGCCTCGGAGAACTTCGTGCCGCGCGCGGTCCTGCAGGCGCAGGGCAGCGTGCTCACCAACAAGTACGCCGAGGGCTACCCGGGCCGCCGCTACTACGGCGGCTGCGAGAACGTCGACATCGTCGAGGATCTGGCCCGGGCCCGCGTCAAGGAGCTCTTCGGCGCCGACTTCGCCAACGTCCAGCCGCACTCGGGCGCGCAGGCCAACGCCGCCGTCCTGTCCGCGCTGATGAACCCGGGCGAGAAGCTGCTCGGCCTGGACCTGGCCCACGGCGGCCACCTCACCCACGGCATGCGCCTGAACTTCTCGGGCAAGCTGTACGAGGTGCACGCCTACGGCGTGTCCAAGGAAGACCACCGCGTCGACATGGACGAGGTCCGCAAGATCGCCCGCGACACCCGCCCGAAGGTGATCGTCGCCGGCTGGTCGGCCTACCCGCGCCACCTGGACTTCGCCGCCTTCCGTGAGATCGCGGACGAGGTCGGCGCGTACCTGTGGGTCGACATGGCGCACTTCGCCGGTCTGGTCGCCGCCGGGCTGCACCCGTCGCCGGTCCCGCACGCCGACGTCGTGTCCTCCACCGTGCACAAGACCCTGGGCGGCCCCCGCTCCGGCCTGATCCTGGCCAAGCAGGAGTTCGCCAAGAAGCTGAACTCCTCGGTCTTCCCGGGTCAGCAGGGCGGCCCGCTCATGCACGCCATCGCCGCCAAGGCCGTGGCCTTCAAGATCGCCGGCAGCGCGGAGTTCGCGGAGCGGCAGGCCCGCACCATCTCCGGCGCCAAGATCCTCGCCGAGCGCCTGACCGCCACCGACGCCAAGGACAAGGGCATCACCGTCCTGACCGGCGGCACCGACGTGCACCTGGTGCTGGTCGACCTGCGCAACTCGCAGCTCGACGGCCAGCAGGGCGAGGATCTCCTGCACGAGATCGGAATCACCGTGAACCGCAACGCGGTTCCGTTCGACCCCCGCCCGCCGATGGTCACCTCCGGCCTGCGCATCGGCACCCCGGCCCTGGCCACCCGCGGCTTCGGCGACGAGCAGTTCACCGAGGTCGCCGAGATCATCGCCGCCGCGCTGACCGGCTCCGCCGACCTGGACTCCCTGCGTCAGCGCGTCTCCAAGCTGGCCCAGGACTTCCCGCTGTACGACGGCCTCGAGGACTGGCGTCTGCTGGGCTGACAGCCGCCGAACGGTCAAGCGCCCGCCGCGATCTCACGATCGCGGCGGGCGCCCGTCGTTTCAGAAGGTCCAGAACCTGCGCGGGCCGCCGGTGAGCTGGGGAGCGTCGGCGGAGACGGTGGCGATCAACTCCTTGGGATGCGGGTTGACCCAGTTGCGCTCCGTCGAACCGTCGCGGAACACGACCGTGGGCACGGTCTCGTTGCCGTCGGCCACCGAGCGGACGAACGCCGCCGCGTCGGGGTCCTGCCAGATGTCGATCTCGCGGTGAACGATGCCGTGCCGGTTGAGGACCCGGCGCATGCGCGAACAATAGGGGCAGCCGGGACGCCGGTAGACGATCAGCTCCGCAGTGGCATCAGCGCTCATTCTCGGAGTGTAGGACCCCGGCGACGGAACAGCCTATGCTGCAAGGGGATCGGAGGCGGGGATGACGACGACCGTTTTGCTGCTGGGATTGACGCCGGCCGTGGTGGACGGGGTGCGCGAGCGCGTCGACCTACCGGAGGTCGATATCCGCGCGGGCACCGGACTGGCCGATCTGCGGGACACGTTGGCGCGCACCCCGATCGACCACGTGATCATGGGTGCGGGCCTGGACCTCGAGGACCGGCTGCGCATCGTGCGCGCCGTCTTCGAATCCAGTGACCGCACCACCGTCCACATGAAGGACTTCGCCTCGGGGCCGCAGGGATTCGCGCCGTTCGTGCGTGCCGTGCTCACGGGGCTGCACGGCACGCCGCTCGGCGATTCCTGACTCGGAGGCCCGGGATTTCCGGCCTCAGGCGTGCTTGGTGAGGTAGGCCACGTACATCGGGCGCAGCACCTCGCCCAGTTTGCCCTCACCGGCGTGGAAGTAGTCGTCGAGCAGGGCCGCGGTATTCCAGATGTCGACTTCACCCTCGCCCTGTTTGCCCGCGGCGACCTCCGCGCCGGGGATCGCCTTGAGCAGTTGCCACAGGAATTTCACGTCACCGTGCCGGGCGGCCAGCTTCACGGCGCGGTCGTGCAATTCCTTGGTGGACAGGGTCGCCAGATCCGGAGTTTCGGCCATGGTCTCGACTGTAATGGAGGCCATGACACAGCAACCGGGATACCGGGTCAAGCGCGTCTACGACGCCCCCGATGCCGCCGACGGCCGCCGCGTGCTGGTGGACCGGCTGTGGCCGCGCGGGATCAGCAAACAGCAAGCGGCCATTGACGAATGGGCCAAAGACGTGACCCCATCGAACGAACTTCGCAAGTGGTATCACGCCGCGCCGGAGACACGCCGTGTCGAATTCGAGCGCAAGTATCGAATCGAGCTCGGTGCGGACGTGGCCCGCGAAGGTCTGGCGCACCTCCGGGCGGAGGCCGCGGCCGGTCCGTTGACCCTGGTCACGGCTACGAAAGAACCGGAGCACAGCCATGTCCCGGTGCTTCTCGCGGAATTGGGCGAAACACCCTAACGGGACTCCCGTTAACCCGATCTTCACGAATGTGCCCGATAGACGGGCGGCCGGATCGCGAATTCGGCGGTAGCGTCGGGGGTGCGGGCCGCGTAGGTGTGGCTCGTACGGGAGGTCCTGATCGTGACTGAGCAACTCAGTACGAGGGGGCCGGCACCCGGCCCTCGGGTCGTACGACCCCAAGGCTGACCGGCCCAGCGAGAACGCTCGCGCGGTGTCGCGCGAGTGGCAAAGGAGCCCACCGTGACTGATGCACGCTCCGTCAACGCTCCCACCAGGGACGCCGGCTCTGACCAGAGCCCGCGGCCCACGACACGGGGAGTTCGCGCCTCGCAGTCGTCCGATTCCGGACCGAAAACCTTCGTAGTCGACACGTCGGTGTTGCTGTCCGACCCCTGGGCCCTGACCCGCTTCGGCGAGCACCACGTGGTGCTGCCGCTGGTGGTGATCAGTGAGCTCGAGGCCAAACGCCACCACCACGAACTCGGCTGGTTCGCTCGCGAGGCGCTGCGCATGCTGGACGATATGCGCTTGGCGCACGGTCGGCTCGATCAACGGGTGCAGGTCGGCACCCAGGGCGGGACACTCCAGGTGGAGTTGAACCACACCGACCCCGCGGTACTGCCCGTCGGATTCCGCACCGACACCAACGATTCCCGCATCCTGGCGTGCGCGCTCAACCTGGCCGCCGAGGGCCAGCGGGTCGCGCTGGTATCCAAGGACATTCCCCTGCGGGTCAAGGCCGGCGCGGTCGGCCTGCAGGCCGAGGAATACCACGCCCAGGATGTCGTCATCTCCGGGTGGACCGGCATGGTGGAGCTCGAGGTGGCCACCGCCACCGTCGACAAGCTCTACGCCGATTCGGTCATCGATCTCGACGAGGCTCGGGACATGCCCTGCCACACCGGGATTCGCATGGTCAGCCCGCGCGGCAGCGCCCTGGCCCGGGTCACCCCGGACAAGCGGGTGCAGCTGGTGCGCGGCGACCGGGAGGCGTTCGGACTGCACGGGCGCTCGGCCGAACAGCGGATCGCACTGGATCTGCTGCTGGACGAGAGCGTCGGCATCATCTCGCTCGGCGGGCGGGCCGGTACCGGTAAATCCGCGCTGGCGCTGACGGCCGGACTGGAGGCGGTGCTGGAGCGCCGCACACATCGGAAGGTGGTGGTGTTCCGCCCGCTCTACGCGGTGGGCGGGCAGGAGCTCGGTTACCTACCGGGCTCGGAGGCCGACAAGATGGGTCCGTGGGCGCAGGCCGTCTTCGACACCCTGGAGGGGCTGGCCAGCCCCGAGGTGATGGAGGAGGTGCAGGCGCGCGGCATGCTGGAGGTGTTGCCGCTCACCCACATTCGCGGACGCTCGCTGCACGACTCCTTCGTGATCGTGGACGAGGCGCAGTCGCTGGAACGCAATGTGCTGCTCACCGTGCTGAGCCGGTTGGGCAGCGGATCGCGGGTGGTGCTCACCCACGATGTGGCCCAGCGCGACAACCTGCGGGTGGGCCGGCACGACGGCGTGGCCGCGGTGATCGAGAAGCTCAAGGGGCACCCGCTGTTCGCGCACGTCACCCTCACCCGCAGTGAGCGGTCGCCGATCGCGGCGCTGGTCACCGAGATGCTGGAGGAGTTCGGACCGAATTCCTGACAGTCGGCAGGTAGTTCACCCGCCCGGCCGGAGAGCGGCGCGCCCTCCGGCCGGGCGGGGTCACCGAGAAGTAGCCCGGCCGCTCCGGGGCGTCCCGTGCGGGCGTCCCGGACCCGGGAACGGCCATAGCGAAGACGAATACTCGCGAAGATCCCCGCGGTAGCCGATCTGCCGCTAGGTTGTTCGCGTGCACAACGTTTTGGCCGATCGGGACCTGCTGGATTCACTCGAGGCGGAGGTGGAGACCAACCTCACGCGGCATATCGACGCCAGCCCGGAGTGGCAGCCCCATGATTACGTGCCGTGGTCCGACGGCCGCAACTTCCAAGCCATGGGCGGAACCGATTGGGACCCCGCGCAATCCGAGCTGAGCGAGGTCGCCAAGACCGCCCTCACGGTGAGCGTGCTGATCGCCGACAACCTGCCCTCCTACCACCGTGAGCTGGGCAAGCACCTGCGCACCGGCCCGTGGTGGCGGTGGGTCGGCCGTTGGACCGCCGAGGAGAACCGGCACGAGATCCTCATCCGCAACTTCCTCATGGTCACCCGCGCCGTCGACCCCATCGCGCTGGAGCGCATGCGCATGGCGGCCATGACCGCCAGCTTCAACCGTCCCGGCATGCACCTGCTCGAGGTGCTCGCCGTGGCCGCCTTCGAAGAGGCCGCCGCCGCCGTCCGGCACCGCAACACCGCCCGCCTCGCCGGCGACGTCATGGTCGCGTCGATCGCCGACCGCCTGGCCGCCGACGACGAACTGCAGGCCGTCTTCTTCGCCAACCTGATCTCCGCCGCCCTGGACCTGGCCCCCGACCAGACCCTGCGCGCCATCGCCGACCGCGTCGCCGACTTCCAGGTGCCGGTGATCGAACTGTCCGACGGCCGCTCCAGCGACGAGGTGCTGGCCGCGGCCGGGATCTACGACCGCGCCCGGGAGCCCGAGCTGGTGTTCGGACCGCTGCTCGAGCAGTGGAAGGTGTTCACCCGCACCGACCTCGGCGAGGACGGGGAGAAGGCGCGCGCCGAACTGGCCCACCTGCGCCCCTGAACCACCGACACGGCCGGCTCGGTCGAGGCGCCAGGACAGCCGCCGCGACCGAACCGCCTGCCGCGCCCCGGAATCGCCGGGGTACCCGACCTGACGCCGCGCCTCGTGCGCGGTTTCGATGCCGACGCCCGCCGCGAGAATCGTGGCGGGCGTTGTGCTTTCACGGGGCAGCCGTTGCCTGCGCGGTTCAGTGCGGAAGGATCGCGCGGACCACGCCGGTCGCGGTGCCGCGCAGGACGTTCTCCCACGAGAAATGGTCGTGCCAGAGCGTGATGCGGCCATTGCGGAACTCGAAGGTGCCGCACACCCAGAACGCGATCTCGATCGGGCCCACCCGCAGGTAGTCGGTGCGCTCGGTGAGCACCACCCCGTCCTCGGTCGCGGCGATGTGGTGCATATCGGCCCGGAAGCCGAAGCGCGGGTTGTTGAACAGGCCCAGCACCCAGCGCACCTGGTCGATACCGCGCACGTCGGGCAGCGAGGTGTTCTTCCAGACGATGCCCGGGTCGGCCAGTTCGAGGGCCTCGGGCACGATGTTCATCTCCAGCGCGGCGAAGAATTCGCGCACGGTGGTGACCGGATCCTGCTTCAGCTCGGGTAGCTCCGCCATCTGCCGAGCGTAAGCCGAATCAGGGCCGCGGCACAGACATTCCCGGCAACTACCGCCGTGTCGCGATGAGCGCCGCCACCCCGTCCAGGATGCGCTCGATGCCGTAGTCGAGGGCGTTGTCGCGGCCCGCCTCGGCCGCGCTCTCGGTACCGGGCACGGCTTCGGCGAGCGCCACCGCCGCGTGCGGGAAGCGGTCGGCCTGGGTGAGGAACACCGCGGTCATCTCCCGCGCCAGTTCGCCCTCGAGGTCCGCGCCCGCGGTCCCGGTCTGCAAGCCCATCCCGCGTACGTGGTTGAGCAGCAGGACGACGGTGTCGAGGCGTTCCGCGTGGGTCAGGCCGCTGCGGTCCAGCACGGCGAGAGCGGTCTCCAGCCAGGCCAACTCGTTGGGGCCCATCACCCGGACGCCGGTGGCCAGTTCATTGAGCCACGGGTGGGCGACGGCATTGCCGAAGAAGGTCCCGGACCACTCCCGCAGGTAGGCCCGCCACGATTCGGGATCGGCGGGGTCGGTGTGATTCTCCGGCGGCGAGCTCAGGGCGGCGTCCAGCATGAGCGCGGTGAGCTCGGTCTTGCCGGGGACGTAGCGGTACAGCGCCATCTTGGCGCAGCCGAGCCGTTCGGCGAGCCGGGCCATGGACAGGCTGGCCAGGCCTTCGGCGTCGGCGAGGTCGACGGCCTCGGCGACGATGCGCTCGAGGGTGAGCGAGGGTTTGGGCCCGCGCCGGGGGCGGTCGGTGGTGCCCCAGAGCAGTTCGCGGGTGGTGGGTGCCGGCATGGTCGCCATCCTTCCGGATTTCCGAGTTGACACCTAACTGCGTCCACCATACTCTATTAATCATCAACAGCGTCCGCCGGACGCAGTTACTGAAGGGGCACCCACCATGCGCAACACCACCGTCCTCGTCTCCGGCGCCAGCGTCGCCGGTCCCGCGCTCGCCTACTGGCTGCACCGCTACGGCTTCCAGGTGACCGTGGTCGAGAAGGCCCCCGCCCTGCGCACCGGCGGACAGGCCATCGACTTCACCGGCGAGACCCACATGACCGTGCTCGAGCGGATGGGCGTGCTCGCCGACATCGAACGCCGCCAGACCGGCAAAACCGACATGGTCATGCTCGACGAGTCCGGGCAGCGGCGGGCCCTCATCTCCGGCGATTTCACCGGAGGCGACATCGAGATCCTGCGCGGCGACCTGGCCGCGATCATGTACGAGCACACCGCCGACACCTGCGAATACCTGTTCGGCGACACCGTCACCGCGCTCACCGAGACCGCCGACGGCGTGGAGGTCGAATTCGCGCACGCCCCGGCCCGGCGCTTCGACCTGGTCTTCGGCTGCGACGGAATCCACTCGCGGGTACGGAAACTGGCCTTCGGGCCCGAATCCGAATTCCTCTCCTACCGCGGCTACTACTACGCGCTCGCGGGTGCGTCGCAATGGGAGGACGCCGACGGATCGCGCGAGCGGGCGGTGTCCCACGGCTGGACCGCGCCCGGGCGGCTCGCGGTCAACGGTGGGGCGAAGGCCGCGCAGATGTACATGTTCGCCTCACCCGAACTCGACTACTCCCGAGACGATTTCGACGAGCAGCGACAGATCGTCGCCGAGCGGTTCGCGGGCATGGGCGGCGACGTGCCCGCCATGCTCGCCGACCTCCCGCACCTGGACGGGTTCTACCTGGACTCGCTGAGCAAGGTGACGATGAAGAACTTCGTCTCCGGACGCGTGGCCCTGGTCGGCGACGCCGGTTACGGCAACACCCTCGCCGGATTCGGCACCGGGCTCGCCGTCGTCGGCGCGTACGTCCTGGCCGGTGAACTGGCCGTCGCCGACGGCGACCACACCGTCGCCTTCGGCCGCTACGAGGACATCATGAAGCGCTACCTGCGCAAGGCCGACGACGCCCGCCCCGGCCCGTTCCTGGCCCCGAAAACCGCCCTGGGCCTGCGTTTCCGCAACTGGTTCCTGGGATCCTGGGCCTTCGACATGATGTTGAAGTACGCCGACTCGGCGAAGAACGACATCGAGTTGCGGGACTACCCGGCGCTGGTCTCCCACTGAGTGGGCCGCCGTTGGTTCAACGCCAGGGCCCGAACAGCCCGTTCGCGTATTCGGTCAGCGCGTTCTGCAGGAACGGCCCGAAACTCACTCGGGCCACACCCAATTCGGCGAAGTACTCCCGCCCGCCCTGGGTGGGGATGCCGATGGAATTGATCGGCAACGGCAGTTCCCCGGTGAGCCGCCGCAACACCTCGGGCTCGTGCCGGCCGACCGGATAGAGCACGTCGGCCCCGGCGGCCGCGGCGAGACGCAACCGCTCGAGCGCGCTGTCCAACCGCTCCGCCGGAGTCCCGGTATCGGGACGCAGGAACACATCGGTGCGCGCGTTCACCACGACATGCACCCCCGTCGCGTCAGCGGCCCGCCGCAACTCACCGACCAGATCAGCATGCTCCTGCGGCTCCCGCAACCGCCCACCCTCGCTGTGCACGGTGTCCTCGATATTGAGACCCACCGCCCCGGCCTCCAGCAGACCCTCGATCAGAGTCGCGGGCTTCTGCGCATACCCGGATTCGATATCCACCGAGACGGGAATGTCCACCGCGGCTGTGATCTCCCGAATCCGCGAGGTCACCTCGGGGAAGGTCATCCCCTCCCGATCCGCCTTCCCCAGCGAATTCGCGAGCGGATGGCTCCCGACGGTGATCGCCGAGAACCCGGCCTCCCGTACCAGAGTCGCGGACCAGGCATCCCACACGGTCGGCAGGATGACGGGATCACCGGGCTGGTGAAGAGCGAGAAAGTCGGCGGCTTGCTGCTCGAGGCTCATGGTTCGATCCTGCCTGACGGTGTCGGTCGGCGAAAGGTGGACTGCGCCACCGGCACCGGTCTCACGCCGGTGCCGGGCGGTGCCGAGGTCAGTTGCCGTCGACCTCGGCCATGGAGAGCACGTTCAGGCGGCGGTCGAGTTCCTCGAGGGAGAGGTTGTCACCGATCAGGCCGCGGTCGATGACCGTTTGGCGGATTGTCTTGTGTTCCTTCAGGGCCTGCTTGGCGACGGCGGCGGCTTCCTCGTAGCCGATGGCCGAGTTCAGGGGGGTCACGATGGACGGGGAGGATTCCGCGAGGTGCCGGAGGCGGTCGACGTCGGCGACCAGGCCGGAGACGCACTTGTCGGCGAACAGGCGGGAGACGTTGGCCAGCAGGCGGATCGACTCGAGGACATTGCGGGCCATCACGGGGATGTAGACGTTCAGCTCGAACGCGCCGTTGCCGCCGCCCCAGGCGATGGCGGCGTCGTTACCGATGACCTGGGCGGCCACCTGCGTAACCGCTTCGGGGAGGACCGGATTCACCTTGCCGGGCATGATCGAGGAGCCGGGCTGGAGGTCCGGGAGCCGGAGTTCGGCCAGGCCGGTGAGCGGGCCCGAACCCATCCAGCGGATGTCGTTGGCGATCTTGGTGAGGCTGATCGCGACCGTGCGCAGCGCGCCGGACAGTTCCACCAGGGCGTCGCGGGCGGCCTGGGCCTCGAAGTGGTCGCGGGCCTCGGACAGGTGGTCGAGGTCGGTCGCCTTCGCCAGCTCCGCAACGACTTTCGCGCCGAAACCGGCGGGCGCGTTGAGGCCGGTGCCGACCGCGGTGCCGCCGATGGCCAGCTCACCGACGCGCGGCAGGGTGGCGAGCAGGCGTTCGACGCCCGCGCCCACCTGGCGGGTGTAGCCGCCGAACTCCTGACCCAGGGTGACCGGGACCGCGTCCATCAGGTGCGTGCGGCCGGACTTGACCACCGACTTCCACTCCCGCGACTTGTCCTGCAAGGCCAGCCGCAGATGATCCAGGGCCGGGATCAGCTCCTTGACCACGGCCTCGGTGGCCGCCAGATGCGTTGCGGTGGGGAAGGTGTCGTTGGAGGACTGCGACATGTTGACGTCGTCGTTGGGGTGCACGGTGACGCCGTCGCGGGCGGCGATGCTCGCGATCACCTCGTTGGCGTTCATGTTCGAACTGGTGCCCGACCCGGTCTGGAACACGTCGATCGGGAACTGGTCGTCGTGGCGGCCGTCGGCGATCTCGTCGGCGGCCGCGATGATGGCGTCGGCCTTGGTCTTGTCCAGCAGGCCCAGATCGCGGTTCACCGCGGCGCAGGCCGCCTTCAGCAGGCCGAGCGCGCGAATCTGCGCGCGCTCCAGGCCACGTCCGCTGATCGGGAAGTTCTCCACCGCGCGCTGCGTCTGCGCGCGCCACAGGGCGTCGACGGGGACACGAACCTCACCCATCGTGTCGTGCTCGATCCGGTACTCGGTCATGAATTCGACCCTAGGCCCGTCCCGCGCCTCACGGGAGTGCCACGCCTGAGGGAATCGGCACACGCGGGCCGGGAATAGGGCCGCCTGTGCGCCGGAAAAGAAGCCGCCCCGGTGGATGTATCCACCGGGGCGGCAATCAGTTTGGCGATGCCGATCAGGGCAGCGGCGGGGTGGCGTGCTCGTCGCCGACGAAGTCGACCGAGGCGTACTCGCGCAGCTTGGTCAGGCGGTGGAAGCCGTCGATCATGCGGATGGTGCCGGACTTGGCGCGCATCACGATGGACTGGGTGTAGGCGCCGCCACCGTAGTAGCGCACGCCCTTGAGCAGGTCACCGTCGGTGACGCCGGTCGCGCTGAAGAACACGTCGTCACCGGAGACCAGGTCGGTGGTGTTCAGGATGCGGTCCAGGTCGTGGCCGGCGTCGATGGCCTTCTGGCGCTCCGCGTCGTCCTTCGGGGCCAGCTTGGCCTGCAGCGCGCCGCCCATGCAGCGCATGGCGGCCGCGGCGATGATGCCCTCGGGGGTGCCGCCGATGCCGATCAGCATGTCGACGCCGGACTCCGGGCGGGCGGTGGCGATCGCGCCGGCCACGTCACCGTCGGAGATGAGGCGGATGCGGGCGCCCGCGTCGCGCACGGCCTTCATGTGCTCGGCGTGGCGGGGGCGGTCCAGGATGCAGACCGTGAGGTCGGAGACCGAGGAGTTCTTGGCCTTGGCGACCCGGCGCAGGTTCTCCGCGATCGGCGCGCCCAGGTCGATCACATCGGCGGCGTCGGGGCCGACGGCGATCTTCTCCATGTAGAACACGGCCGACGGGTCGAACATGGCGCCGCGCTCGGCGACCGCCAGCACGGAGATGGCGCCGGGGGAGCCCTTCGACATCAGGGTGGTGCCGTCGATCGGGTCGACCGCGAAGTCCAGTTCGGCGCCGGTGCCGTCGCCGACCAGCTCGCCGTTGTACAGCATGGGCGCTTCGTCCTTCTCGCCCTCACCGATCACCACGATGCCGCGCATGGAGACGGTCGCGACCAGCTGACGCATGGCGTCCACGGCAGCGCCGTCGCCGCCTTCCTTGTCACCCCGGCCTACCCAGCGGCCCGCGGCCATGGCGCCGGCCTCGGTGACCCGGACCAACTCGAGTGCGAGGTTGCGGTCCGGTGCCTCGCGGCGGCTGGATGCGGTCATGAGAGGAGCCTCCTTGTTGTCAACTGCTGCGTAAATTGTCGCATTGCGGTTTTTGGCTCCATGCAAGTACTGACGTTTCACTTTCGCGCCGGTCGTGGACGTTTACGGGAAACGCCGGACACGAACGGGTTCGTCGACGGCACCACGGGGATTCGTTGACGGCAGTGTGAGCCGGGTCGCATCCGGGGGCCGTGGATACTGTGTGCGTGTCGTACCAAAAGCCGCGCAGCCAGAACGACTACAAGGACCTCATCTGGTCCTTGCTCCCGCTGGTGCTGATCTGCCTGGTCATCGCGGGCATCGCGAGCCAATGCTCCTTCACCACGAAGGGGCCGACACAGGGCCAGATTCCGAACTTCGACGTGAAGACCGCCCTCACCGACGATGCGCGGCACCTGTCGTTCCCGATCCGGCTGCCCGCCCTCCCCGACAGCGGCCCGGACAAGTGGACCCCCAACTCCGGCAGCCACGACACCATCACCGGCACCGGCGGCGGCGAACTCAGCACGGTCGGGTTCATCAGCCCCGAGGGCACCTACATGCAGCTGACGCAGTCCAACGCCACGGTGGACGCGCTCGCCAAGAAGTACGCGCCCGTGAAGGTCGCCACCGGCAGCGAGCAGCGCGGAGACCACAAGTGGAGCGTGTTCGCCGAACCCGGCTCCGAGCCCGCCTGGATCTCCGACTTCGGCGACGTCCGGATCCTGATCAAGGGCGCGGGCAACGGGGCGGCCTTCAACACCCTGTCGACCGCCATCGGCCAGGCCCAGCCGCTGCCGCGCAGCTGATCCCGGCGGCGCCGGGCCCGCTGTCCGGGCCAGGCGTCCCGCGTAGTGCCGTCTACTCCGCCGAAGTGCGGTGCGCGAGGGCGTCTTCCACGCGCTTGCGCGCACCGGCGAGATGCTGTTCGCAGCGGGTGGCCAGCGCCTCGCCGCGCTCCCACAGCGCCAGCGACTCGTCCAGATCCATGCCGCCCTGCTCCAGCATCTTGACCACGTTCACGAGCTCGTCACGAGCGCGCTCGTAGCCGAGCCCGGCGATCTCGGTGCGTTCGTCGTCGGTCATCAGGAGTCCTTCCGGGTCGGGCGGGGAGCCAGGGATTGGGAGCCGAGGGCCGCGGCGGAGATCGCGCCGTCGGCCACCCGGATACGGAGCTGGGTGCCGGGCGGCGAGTCCTCGATGGCCCGGACCACCTCGCGGTCCTTGCCGTTCACCCGCTGCACCACGGCATAGCCGCGGGCCAGCGTGGCGGCCGGACCGACCGCCGCGAGTTTCTCGCGCAGGTGCCGGGTGGTGGTGGACTCGCCCGAGAGCCGATGATCCACCGCGCGCTGGGCGGCGGTGCGCAAACGCTCCACCTCGTCGTGACGCTGGTCGAGCAGGCGCAGCGGGTCGGCCAGCACCGGGCGCGAACGCAATTGGGTCAGGGCGCGCGCCTCCCGGTCCACCCAGCCGCGCAGGGCCGCGTTGGCGCGCGACCGAAGCTCCTGCAGCAGCGCGGTTTCCGCGGCCGCGTCGGGGACGATCCGCTTGGCCGCGTCGGTGGGGGTGGCGGCGCGCAGGTCCGCCACATAATCCGAGATCGGATTGTCCGGTTCGTGGCCGATGGCGCTGACGATCGGGGTCTTCGCGGAAACGATGGCGCGGCACAGGGTCTCGTCGGAGAACGGCAGCAGATCCTCCACGCTGCCGCCGCCGCGGGCCAGCACGATCACATCCACCTCGGGATTCGCGTCCAGAGCCGTGATGGCCTCCAGGATCTGCGGCACCGCGGTCGGGCCCTGCACGGCGGTATTGCGGATCTCGAAGCGCACCGCGGGCCAGCGCTGCGTCGCCACCGTCACCACATCGTGCTCGGCGGCGCTGGCGCGGCCGGTGATCAGGCCGATCCGATTGGGCAGGAACGGGATCGGACGCTTGAGTCGCGGATCGAACAGGCCCTCCGCCGCCAGCAGCGCCTTCAACCGCTCGATGCGGGCCAGCAGCTCGCCGATGCCCACCGGGCGAATCTCGGTGACCCGCAACGACACCGTGCCGCGACCGGTGAAGAACGACAACTTGCCGTACACGACGACCCGGCTGCCCTCCTGCAACGGCACCGCGGAACCGCGCAGCAGCTCCGGATCACAGGTCACCGACAGCGACATGTCCGCGGCCGTGTCCCGCAGCACCAGAAACGCGGTGCGGGTGCCCGGACGCAGATTCATCTGGGTGATCTGGCCCTCCACCCACACCGCGCCCAGCCGGTCGATCCACTGCGCCACCTTGACGGCGATGGTCCGCACCGGCATCGGGTTCTCGGCGGATGAGCTCGGCGGCTTCGCGGCGCCCGGCGTCGTATCGGTGCTCACGCCGACGATTCTGTCAGTGCCCACCGACGCGACGGCGCAGCGCCCACCGACGCGACGGCGCAGCGCCCACCGACGCGACAGCGCATGGCCCGCCGACGCGACAGCGCCGACCGTCCGGGGCGTGTCCCGTACGGTCGGCGCCGATCGAATGATTACTGCGCCGAGACCGTCGCGATGCGGTTGGTCAGCATGGTGACGAAGGGGGCGCGGTCGAGCGTCTGCTTCTCGTAGTCGAGGAGGGTTGTCAGATCGTCCATGGACAGTTGACGTAGTCGCGCGCGCAGCTGGGCGATGGTCATGTCCCCGTACGCGAAGCGGGTCGCCACTTCGGGCTCGGTGACGGAGGTCTCGGGCTCGGCGGCGACCTCCGGCTCGGCCGGGGCGGGCTCGACGTCGGCCACGAGTTCCAGCTTCGCCGGGGCGCTGCCGTTGTGGCCGTTGGTGGCGGCCTTGGAAGCCATTGTGGGCGCGGCGGTCTCGGTGGCCTCCGGTTCGGCAGCCTCCTGCGCGGCCGATTCGGCGGGCACCGGAGCGGGTTCGGGCTCGGTGAAGAGGTCGAAACGGCTCCGGTAAGCCGATTCGGCGCCGAAGCCAGGAGTTAGCTCGTCGTCATCGTCCTCGTCGAAGGTGGCCCAGGCGGGCTGCTCCTCGGACTGGGTGAGCAAACGGTCGAAGACGGCGTCGCCCTTGAGGGCGAGGCTGGTCACGAACTGCTGGAGGTGCATGGTGGTCTGCAGCATCTGGCTGATCGCCGTGATCGGGAAATTGATCGCGGTCGCCGGTAGCCGACGAGTTTCCTCGAGAGCGTAGACGGCGGCCCCGGCGGCGACCCGGGCCAGGAACGGAGGTCGGAACATGCCCCTAGCCTGCCCGAAACGCCGTGTGATGCAAAGGTGACAGACCACGAAAAGTGATTGTGATGCCAACCTCCGCGCGAATGCGCACCGGGCCGCACACGTATTCTGTGGGGCATGTCCTCGGGTATCCCTTTGAACGTCGGAATCGTCCGGTCCGCGGCGGGTGATGCCGGCGCGCCGCTGAGTCCTTCGCACAAGCGCGTACTACTCGCCGAACCCCGCGGTTATTGCGCCGGTGTGGACCGGGCGGTCGAAACTGTGGAGAAGGCGCTCGAAAAGCACGGCGCCCCCCTCTATGTCCGCAAAGAAATCGTGCACAACCGGCATGTGGTGGAAACACTGCGGGACCGCGGTGTGATCTTCGTCGACGACACCGAGGAGGTGCCGGAGGGCGCGCTGGTGGTGTTCTCCGCGCACGGCGTCTCCCCGGCCGTGCACGAATCCGCCGCCGCCCGCAACCTGCGCACCATCGACGCCACCTGCCCGCTGGTCACCAAGGTGCACCAGGAGGCCAAGCGCTTCGCCCGCGACGACTTCGACATCCTGCTCATCGGCCACGAGGGCCACGAGGAGGTCGAGGGCACCGCCGGTGAGGCGCCCGAGCACGTGCAGCTGGTGGACGGCCCGGACGCCGTCGACGCCGTCACCGTGCGCGACGAGAACAAGGTGATCTGGCTCTCCCAGACCACGCTGTCGGTCGACGAGACCATGGAGACGGTCAACCGGCTGCGGCAGAAGTTCCCCAAGCTGCAGGATCCGCCCAGCGACGACATCTGCTACGCCACCTCCAACCGTCAGACCGCGGTGAAGGCGATGGCCCCCGAATGCGATCTGGTGATCGTGGTCGGCTCGCGCAACTCGTCCAACTCGGTGCGGCTGGTGGAGGTCGCGCTCAGCGCGGGCGCCCGCGCCTCGCATCTGGTGGACTACGCCCGCGAGGTGGATACCGCCTGGCTGGAGGGCATCGGCACGGTCGGCGTCACCTCGGGCGCCTCGGTTCCGGAGATCCTCGTCGAGGGCGTACTGGAACTGCTGGCCGAGCACGGTTTCGGTGAGGTGGTGCCGGTCACCACCGCCAATGAGACGCTGGTCTTCTCGCTGCCGCGCGAACTGCGCGCCGCGCGCGGGTAATCCCGCGGCCGGGTTTTATCCGGCTACGAAAACACATTCGCGCCTGCCACATTCGTTGTGGCGGGCGCGAATTGCTATCTGGATGATCTTATTTCGTCCCGAATTTCGTGATTGCCGGAAATCTACGGCGATCGTCGCTCGCGTGTCGCGGTCAGCGTTCGATGCGGCCGGAATCGCGTTCGCGATAGCGCACATTCGGACGCGGGTGCGGGGGCACCTCGCCCGGCTGCGGGCGACGACGGCGGCCGCCCTCGGCCGCGGGGGCCGGATTGGCGCCGGGAGCCGCGCCGCGGCCTGCGGCCTGTTCCGGACTCTGGGCGCGGCGGCGGCGGCCGTCTCCCGCGGCGGGCTCCGGCGCGGGCTGCGCGGCCCGGCGTTCCCCGGTGCGGGTGCGGTCGGCCGGGGCGGCGCGACGCTCGCCGCCGCGGGGCGGCTCGGCGGGGACCGCGCGGCGTTCCCCGGTGCGCGGCGGCTGCTGCTCGCCGTACTGGCCGCGGCGGCGGCCCTCGGCGGGGGCGGCGGACTGGTCCGGGCGCGCCGGGCGGCGGCGGCTCTCGGTGGCGGGCGGGGTGCGATCGGCGGCGGCCGGATCGGCCTCGCGGGAGCGGCGGCGGGTCTCACCGGACTGCCGGTTCGCGCCCACCCGCGGCGGTCCGGCGGCGACCCGGCCGGTGGCGCGGCGGGACGAACGGGCGGACTCGGTTTCGGTGGGCTCGGTCACGCCCGCGCCCGTGGTGTCGTCGCCGGGCCGGAAGCGGCGTCTGGCGGGGTCCTTGGCGTCGGTGGGCCGGGTGCGCTGGGCGCGGGCGCCGCCGGGCCGGGTGGCGCGACCCCGGAGCGTGCGGGCCTCGCCGTCGCCGCCGTCCTTGCCCTCCTTGCGGTGCATGGCGATCCGGACCCCGCCGACGATCAGCACCAGCGTGGTGGCCAGCGCCATCGTGGGGAACCGGTTCACCAGCGGGATGGCCAGATTCAGCAGGATCTCGCGCAGCTTGAAGCTGCGGGCGGAGCCCAGCAGGAGCTGGTACGACACCGGCACCGCGATGAACAGCAGCAGCGGCGGCAGCACCAGCGCGGTGAACAGTCCCCGGAAGCGGACCGCGAGCACGGCCAGCAGACAGCCGATCACATAGAGGCTGGCGAACGTGCCGGTGAGCTCGTCGCCGCCCATCGAATCGATCAGGAACCCGACGAACGTGCACGTCACGGCGATCAGGACCGCGATGAGGGCCGAGACGCCGGGAACCGACGGCAGGATCGAACGGTGCGACGGGGGCACCTCGGTTCGCTCGCGTTGGGTAACTGCCACGTCAAGCACACTAAGGCATATCGGTGTTTCACGAGGCAGGCGACATCGGGCAGGTATTCCGAATCGTGTGAACCAGGAGTTAGCTACGGCGTGTGCGCCCTGGGACCGAGCGGTTGCTCAGGCCTCACCCGCCGCGTCGCCGCGGAACCGATAGTCGTCTCCGGCGAAGCTGACCGCGCGGGGCCAGCTGTCGATACCGCGGACCTCCGGCGGGGCGGCGTCCGCGACACCGAGATCGTGCATCTTGCGGGCCGTCACCAGCACGCGCGACTCCATCGACGCGACCGTGTGGTTGTAGGCGTCGACCGCCTTGCCCAGCTGGGCTCCCAGCCGGTCCAGGTGGCGGCCGGTGGTGCCGAGCCGGGTGTAGAGCTCGCGGCCGAGCTGCTGGATCAGGGCCATGTCCGCCGACATCGCCTCCTGCCGCCAGCCCAGCGCCACCGTGCGCAGCAGGGCCATGAGCGTGGTGGGCGTCGCCAAGACCACATTGCGACCGAAGGCGTACTCGAGCAGTCCGGAATCGGCGGTGAGCGCCGCGTCCAGGAACGGATCACCGGGCACGAACAACACCACGAAATCGGGGGAGGGGTCGAAGGCCGCCCAATACTCCTTGGCCGCCAGCTGATCCACGTGATTGCGCAGGTGCCGCGCATGCAGGGCCAGATGACCGGCGCGCTCGCGCGGGTCCTCGGTCCCCGCGGCGTCGAGGAACGCGGTGCACGGCACCTTGGCGTCCACCACGATCTGACGACCGCCGGACAGCCGCACCACCAGGTCCGGCCGCACCACCGTGTCGCCGCGGCGGGTCACCTGGGTGTCGAAATCGCAGTGCCGGGCCATCCCGGCCAGCTCCACCACCCGCTCCAGCTGGATCTCGCCCCAGCGGCCGCGCACCTGGGGCGCGCGCAAGGCGGCTACCAATTGACCGGTCTGGGTGGACAACTGGTGCGACATCCGCTGCATGCCCGCGACCTGTTCGCGCAGGCCCGAATACGCGTTGATGCGGTTGTGCTCGACCTCCCGGATATGCCGGTCCAGGCTGCCGACCGCGTCGCGCAGCGGTTCCACCAGCGCGCCGATCGCATGCGACTGCCGCCGCGCCGCGTCCTCACTGGCCGCCCCGAGTGATTGCCGCAACAACTGCTCGTTGTCCCGCATGGCCGCCAGTCTCGCCTCGGCCATCGCACCCCGCTGCCCCGCCCGCGCGGCATGCCCCAGCCAGCCCAGGGCCAGCCCCGAAATGAACACCAACAGCAGCGCGAACAGCATCGGTGCGGTCATGGCCTGTGATAGTGCCGTACGGCACCGACAATTCGGTGAAGCTCGCCCGCCTGCCCGTGTCTTCGGCGGACGGCAGCGAGCCGTCGACCCTGCCGGATCCACGCCGACGGCTGGGTGCCGAACCAACTCCGGGCGTACCCGGCGAGTTACCCGGACCATCGCGAAAACAGTTGTCTCCTTGGCGGACGCTGAATCGCCCGGACATACATCGGCGTGTTTCAGTCGACTCGCCAGGGTGTAGCCCAACCTGTCGGAGCGATCGCCTAGCGTTCTCCGGCATGCGGATCCTGCACACCTCCGACTGGCATATCGGGCGCACCTTTCACGGCGTCGATCTGCTGACGGATCAGGAGTGCTCGCTGCGGGCCATCGCGGAATTGGTGGGGGCCGAGGGGGTGGACGTGGTCGTGCTGCCGGGGGACGTGTACGACCGTTCCATTCCCAGCGCGGACGCGATCGCGGTGTGCAATCGGGGATTCGAGGCAATTCGGGCAGCGGGGGCGACGATTATCGCGACCTCCGGAAATCATGACTCGCCGACTCGGCTGGGTGCGCTCGGCAGTTTCGCGGCGGCGGGCGGATTGCATTTGCGCTGCCGGATCGCGGATGTGGCGCGGCCGATCGTGCTTTCCGACGAGTTCGGTGAAATTGCCTTTTACGGCATTCCGTACTTGGAGCCGGAGATCACCCGGGTGGAATTGGGTGTACCGCAGGCGCGTTCGCACGCCGAGATTCTGGACGCGGCCATGGGGCGGGTGCGCGCGGATCTGGCGGGGCGGACCGGGGCGCGTTCGGTGGTGCTGGCGCACGCGTTCGTGGTGGGCGGTGAGGCGACGGGCTCGGAGCGTTCCATCTCCGTGGGCGGGGTGGAGACGGTGTCGCTGTCGGCGTTCGACGGGATCGACTACACCGCCCTGGGGCACCTGCACTCGCCGCAGACGCTGTCGGAGTCGGTCCGGTATTCGGGATCGCCGCTGCCGTATTCGTTCGGCGAGCGCTCGCACCGCAAGGCCGTGTGGATCGTGGATCTCGACGCCTCCGGGCTCGCGGAGGTGCGGCGCCACGACCTCCCGGTGGTGCGCGGCCTGTCCCAGCTCACCGGACCGCTGGAATCCCTCCTGGAATCGCCGGAGCACGCCGAAGCCGAAGGCCACTATGTATCGGCCACCCTCACCGACACCGCGCGCCCCGTGGACGCCCTGCGCCGGCTGCGCGACCGCTTCCCGCACGCCGTCCACGTGGAATGGCAACGCCCGGACGGCAACCCGGAACTCCGCTACCGCGAACGCGTCCACGGCCGCCGCGACACCGAGATCGCCCAGAGCTTCCTCGCCGACGTCCGGGGCGTCCCGACCGCGGGCGAGATGACCTGGCTCGAACGCGCCCTCTCCGCCGCCACCCGCGAGAAGGACGGTCCCCGCCGCTTTTCCGCGCCGGATGAGCGCACGGCATCTCCTGCCGTGGCGGCCGCACCCGCGGCGGCTGCCCCCGTGGAGACCGCATCCGTGCCGGCCGAGGCGGTTTCCGCGCGGACGGCCGCGGTGCCGACCGAGGTGAGTGCCATTCAGGGCGCTGCCGCGTCCGCGGCGGCGGATGTCGCCCGGCCGGCGGCGGCCGAAGCGGAGCGGGTGGTCAGCGCGGCCGGGTTCGACGGGTCGGTGCGCGGGGCGGACGCGGCGGAGGCCGATGCGGTGCTCGGGTTGTTCGATGTGGAGGAGTTCGGTCTCGGGACGGGTGAATCCGGCGAGACCGCGGACGGGATGACCGCGTGAGCGTTGGGGTGCGGGGCATTTCGGCGTGTCCCGCCGCCGTGGGCGCGCGATCGGTTGTCGAATGGGTCGAAGCGTTGCGGGAAGGGGTCACGGCATGCGGCTGCATCGGCTGGAGTTGACGGCGTTCGGGCCGTTCGCCGAGACGGCCGTGGTGGATTTCGACGAGCTGGGCGCGGACGGGCTGTTCCTGCTGCACGGGCAGACCGGGGCCGGGAAGACCACGGTGCTCGACGCCATCGCCTTCGCGCTGTACGGGAAGGTGCCCGGCGCGCGCGAGGAGGGCAAGCGCCTGCACTCCGATCACGCCGACGAGCAGACCCCGCCCCGGGTGCTGCTCGAGGCCACGGTCGGTGGCCGGACCCTGCGCCTGATCCGATCCCCGGAATTCCTGCGGCCCAGCAAACGCGCCAAATCCGGGTGGGTGAAGGAGAATTCGGTCGCCACCCTGGAATGGCTCGACGGCCGCGGCCAGAACCTGTCCCGCATCCCCGATATCGGTGACGAGGTGCTGCGCCTGCTCGGCATGAGCGCCGACCAGTTCTTCCAGGTCGTTCTGCTGCCCCAGGGCGATTTCGCGCGCTTCCTGCGCGCCGACAACGAGGAACGCGAGAAGCTCCTCGAAAAGCTCTTCGACACCGAACGTTTCGGCACCGCCGAACAGTGGCTCATCGACAAGCGCCGCGCGAGCACCGCCGAACTCGACACCCGCAAGCACGGCATCGATGCCTTGATCGCCCGCGTCGGAACCGCCGCGGGTCTACCCGCCACCGATTCCGCCACCATCCTCGAATCGGTCGCCTGGTCGCAGTCGCTGCTGACCGCCGCCCACGCCACGCTGACCGCCACCTCCGCGGACCTCCGACAGCGCCAACAGGATTCGTCGAAGGTCCGTGCCGCCGCCGAGGCCGAGCGCCGCCGCCACGACCTGTTCCGCCGCCGCGCCACGGCCCGGACCCAGCTCGCCGACTTCACCGCGACCGCCACCCACCGCGCGGCCCGCCAGTCCGAGCTCGACCGAGCCCGCCGTGCCGAACCGGTCGCCGCCGCCCTCGCCGAGGCCCGCGCCGCCGCCGTCGCCCTGCGCCGCCGCACCGACGACGCCACCCGTGCCGCCGAACAACTGGCCGACCGCCTCCTCGACCCCGCGACCGCCGAACTCCCCGGAACCACGTGGGCCGCAGCCGACCTGGCCGCCGCCGAACTCGCGGGCACCGACCTCGCCACCGACCTGGCCGACCTCCCCGCGCCCGGAATCCAGCCGGGAACGGACGCCGGTCGTCCTGTCGAACACGATGGGCCCGGTCGTGACGGCGAAGCCCCCCGGGGCAGCGGCAACGGTGTGGACCCGACACGGCCGTTGGCCGCAGACACTCCAGGTCAGGTCGCCGGTGACGAGGTTCCACACCTTCGCGCGAACCGCCTTGGCACGCAGATCGATACGGGTTCGGCGGGCGCCGGTGGAAAGGACGACCTGTCCCGGGCCGGTTCCGGCGGCGGTCTCGAGGCCGCGGTGCAGCGGTGGAGTGCGCAGGTGGGGGCGCTGGACGAGGTGCGGGCCGATGCCGAGTCGGCGAATCGGCTGACTCGGGAATTGGCGGGGCTGCGCACCGAGCAGAAGGATCTGGGGGGTCGGGCGGCGACGTTGATCGCGCGGCTGGGGGAGTTGCCGGAAGCTGTTGCGGGGGTGGAGGTCCGGTTGCGTGGGGCCGCGGATGCGGCGGCCGCGCTGGCCGGGCTGGAGGCGGAGTGTCTGCGGTTGCGGACGTCGGCGCAGGCCGCGGTCGAGCTGGAGCGGAAGCGAGGTGAGCTGGCGCGGGCGGGGACCGGGTTCGAGCGGGCGAAGACCGCGCACGCGGAGGCGTGGAAGCGGACGCAGGCGCTGCGGGAGCAGCGCATGGCGGGGATGGCCGCGGAATTGGCGGAGGCGCTGGTCGAGGGGGAGCCGTGCGCGGTGTGCGGGTCCGACGCGCACCCGAATCCGGCGCGGCCCGCGGACCACGCGGTGTCCAAGGCGGACGAGGACGCGGCGCTGGCCACCGAACGGGCCGCGGAGGCCGCCCGGGAGCGGGCGGGTCAGCTGGTCGCGGACCTGGAGCGGGACGTCGAAGTGCTGGTCGAGCGAGGTGGCGACGTCGACAAGGCGGAATTGGCGGCGGCGCTGGATGATTCGACGCGGCAGTTCACCGCGGCCCAGCGGTCGGCGGGGCTGGTGGACGGGCTCACCGCCGAACTGAACACGCTGCGGGCGGATCAGACCCGGCTCCAGAACGAGGCGCGCGAGTGCGAGAGCCGCGTGAGTGCGACGACCGAGCGGATCGTGGCCACCGATCGTCGGCTGGCCGAACTCACCGAGCGGCTGCGCGCCGCCGCCGGAGCCGACGGCACGGTCGAGCGGCGGCGCGCACGGCTGGCGGCCCTGGTCGAAGAGGCCGGTGTGGTCCGCGCGGCCCGCGTCGAAGCCGTCACCGCCCGTGAGCAGGTGGCCGCGGCCGCCGTGCGGGTCGAAAAGCTGTCGTACGAAGCGGGTTTGGTGGAATCCGCGCCCCCGGTGATGGGGGAGTCGGGCCCGGATTACACCGTGCTGGGCGAGTACGCCCGCGCGGTCGACGCCGCCTCGCGCACGACCGCGCAGCAGTCGGAGATCGAAGACGAACTCGTCGCCGCCGATCGCGCTCGCGCCCACGCCGAGGCCGTCCTCGCCGAACCGGAGATCCGCGCCGCGGGGGACACGGAACCGGGTGATCCGGGTGAACTGGAAAACGCTGTGGCCCAGTCGGAATCGGAGCTGAACCGAGCGGTCGCGGCGCACGCCGAAGCCGAGCGGCGGGTCCGGCAACTCACTGGGCTCTGCGCGCAATTGCAGTCCGACGTCGAACACATCGCCCCGCTGCAACGCGCTCACGACGAACTGGCCCGCCTGTCCGAGGTGGTCGCGGGCCGCGGCGAGAACAACCGCCGCATGTCCCTGCGCTCCTACGTCCTGGCCGCCCGCCTGGAAGAAGTGGCCCTGGCCGGATCGGTCCGCCTGCGCCGAATGTCCGGCGGCCGCTACGAATTCGTCCACACCGACGCCGCGGGTCCCCGCGGCCGTCGCGGCGGCCTGGGTCTCGACATCCGTGACGATTACACCGGCGCGGTCCGCCCCGCCAAAACCCTCTCCGGCGGCGAGACCTTCACGGCCTCCCTGGCCCTGGCCCTGGGCCTGGCCGACGTCGTCTCCGCCGAATCGGGTGGTCTGGTCATGGACACCCTCTTCATCGACGAGGGTTTCGGCAGCCTCGACGCCGACACCCTCGACTCGGTCATGGGCGTCCTCGACGAACTCCGCTCCGGCGGCCGTGTGGTCGGCGTGGTCAGCCACGTCGACGAAATGCGCCAGCGCATCCCCAGCCGCCTCCACGTCATTCGCGGCCGCACCGGCTCCCGCCTGGAAACCTCGGTCGGCGTCTGACCGGCCGCCTGCGCGGCCTCGCGGTGTCGGTCAGCTGCGGGCGAAGCGGACTTCGGCTCGGGCTCGGGCCTTGGCGGCTTCGACCTCGCGGTCCTTGGGCGGGGCGTTGGTGGTCAGGCCCTCGAGGAGGCGGGTGGTGGCGGCGGTGATCTCCTCGACGGCGAGGTCGAAGGCGGCCTGATTGGTTTGGGAGGGTTTGTTGGTTCCGCTGATCTTGCGGACGTATTGCAGGGCCGCCGCGTGCACCTCGTCCGGGGTGGCCGGCGGCTCGAAGTTGTGCAGGGTGTGGATGTTGCGGCACATGGTTGCGAGCGTACGCCGGGGCACCGACACCCCGGTCGGGGCGATACCGCTGGTCGGGGGTCGGATCAGGCGGATTCGTGGTCGAGCAGCCAGCGTTTGACGGGCAGCCCGTAGCGGAAGCCGCCGAGGCTGCCGTCGGTGCGGATGACGCGGTGGCACGGGACGAACAGGGCCGCGGCGTTGCGGGCGCAGGCGTTGGCGGCGGCGCGGGTGGCGGCGGGGCGGCCGGAGATGACCGCGAAGTCGGTGTAGGTGACCGGCTCGCCCGCGGGAACCTTGCGCAGGATCTCCCAGGCGTGGGTGAGGAACGGCCCGGAGACCTGCCGGACGGGAATGGCGTCGATGGCGGTCAGATCACCGGCGTGATAGTCGGTGATGGCCCGCGAGACCGGCCCGAGCGAGTCACGGGCTCGCAGTTCGGCGGGCCGGATGCTGGGGTGGATGAGCACGCGCAGTTCCTCCGCCGAGGCGGTCCAGCCGGAGGCCAGGACCACCCCGTCGGCGTCCACCACGGCCGTGAACGGCCCGGCCGCGGTGGTCGTGGTGGCGTAATCCGCTGGTGCGTGGGTATTTTCGGAGCTCATGAGGGGTGTCCTCCGGGTGGGAGTCGGCGGCGTGCTCACTGGGCGGCGCGTCGGCCGAGTGGTTCGATTTTCGCGGAGGCCCGTGGCTCGGGGTTGGCCAGGGCGTGCTTCCACAGGTGCATGGTCAGGTAGGACCGCCACGGCGACCAGCGGGCCGTCGCGGTGAGATCCACGCCGAGCAGGGCGGCCCCACGCCGCACCACCAGATCGGACGGCAGCAGTACGTCAGGGTCGGCGAGCAGGCGCATCGTCACGTAGTCGGCGGTCCACGGCCCGACGCCGTCGAGGGCCAGCAGGTCGCGGCGCAGTTCGGCGGCGGTGCGGCCGGAGTGCAGCACCAGGTCTCCGGAAGCGAGGGCCTTGGCCGCGCCGACGATGGCGTCGATCCGCCGCCCGGGCCCGGTGAGCACCTCGGAGCCGCGTTCGGCGATGGCCTCGGCGGTGGGGAACAGGTGCGGGATGGGCCCGTCGATGGGCTCGCCCAGGTGCTGCACCAGTCGCGCGGTGTGGGTATTGGCGGCCGCCACCGAGATCTGCTGCCCGATCATGGTGCGCAGCAACAGCTCCGGACCGTCCAGACAGCCCGGCACACGGATGCCCGCGGGCAACACGATGTCGTTCGCCCGAACACCGCCGTTCGTACGCGGCACGACACCGTTCGCCGGCGACCCGGCACTGCTTGCCGCCGAGGCGCTGTTCGACCGCTGCGCGGTCGGATCCGCCCCCGGCGCCTCACCGGGTAGGCCCACACGTAACGGCATCCCCGCCATACCCGCCGTCAACGCCTCGTCGATACCGACCGGATCGGCGTCGAGGTCGAGGAAATGCCGGATGCGCGCCACGGTCGGCGCGAGGTCCCGCATGTCCTGCAACGACAGCGCCGCCCGCACGTGCCCGGGCTGAATCGACAGCCGAATGGTGGTGTGACCGTGTGGCGTTCGCAGGCTCCGCGTGTACACCCCGTTCTCGTACAGCTCCAGCCCGGGCGTCGCGTGCGCCGCGAGGAACCATTCCAGCCACGACCGGTCCAGCGGTTCGCGGTAGGGCAGGCGCAGGGTGAGCAGCCCGTTGGTGGCGGGCAGGGTGTCGCCGTTGCGGCGCCGGGATTCCTCGCGCAGCGCGGTGGGGCTGACCGCGAAGACCTCGCGCACGGTGTCGTTGAACTGCCGGATGCTGGCGAATCCGGCCGCGAACGCGATGTCGGACATGGGTAGCCGGGTGGTCTGGATGAGCAGTCGCGCGGTGTGGGCGCGGTGGGCGCGCGCCAAAGCCAGTGGGCCCGCGCCGAGTTCGCCGGTGAGCACCCGGGTGAGCTGGCGTTGCGAGTAGCCGAGGGCGTTGGCGAGGGCGGGCACGCCGCCGCGTTCGATGACGCCGTCGCCGATCAGCCGCATGGCCCGGGAGGCCAGGTCGGCGCGGGTGTTCCACAGGGGTGACCCGGGGGCGGCGTCGGGCAGGCAGCGGCGGCAGGCCCGGAATCCGCCCTGCTGGGCGGCGGCCGCGGTCGGCAGGAAGGTGACGTTGGCCCGTTTGGGGGTGATGGCCGGACAGGAAGGGCGGCAATAGATTCCGGTGGTGCGCACCGCGGTCACGAAGTGTCCGTCGAACCGGGAGTCCCGGGTGGCCACGGCGCGGTAGCAACGCTCGAAGTCCAAGTCGTTCGCACTCACGCATACCACCATGTCAGCCCGAGCTCACCCGCGCTAGCGGAAATCGGACACCACTGCCCCGCCTTCCCGGATATTCAGTGGGCGATGGGGGGCCGCCGACCGTCGGGCACCCGTGCCGGCGGTTCGGGAGCGAACCGATTTCGGGTGTACCCGGGGAGCTACCCCGAACGCCGCGGGATCAGCGGGCGCCGTGGCATTCGGATCAGCAGCAGCGGTTGGCTGGATTCCTGGTCGCGGCGGCGTGCCGGTCGCGCCAGTAGTCCCGCTCGGTGGGAATCTCGCAGCCAGGATGGTGCAGGCGCTGATGCTGCACGTAGCGGGCGTAGTCGTTGCCGCCGAGGATCGAGTTGAACCACCAGGCAACGGCTTTCACGGCCCGGACGAGGGCGAGCCCCGCCCGCCGCAGCGGACCTGCGGTGGACGGGGCGTCGGGGGTGGTCATCGGCGCGTCAATGCCTCGCGCCGGGTGTGACGACCTTGCCCTCGGCGATCAGGGCGTCCCATTCCTGCTGGACCTCCCGCTCCGCCTTGGTAGCGATGAACCCCTTGGGGCCGAACAGCTTCGAGGGCACTTCCTCGGTCTCGGTGGTCGAGCTGCCGCCCGCGCGGATGGCCTTCACACAGACCCAGACGCCGACCAGGGCCACGATCAGCACCATCACCGCGAACACGATCGACAGCGTGCCCTGGATGAAGGTATTGCGGATGATCTTGTCCATATTGCTGATCTGCACGTTCAGCGCATCGACATCCTTGATGCCCTTCGGCAGCTGACCGGAGTCGCGGGCCGCGATGTAGGCGTTCTGCTTGTCGATGGTGTTGTAGTGCAGCGTCCAGTAGCCGATCTTCGGGTCACCCGAGAAGATCTTCTGGAACGAGGCCGTCATGGTGACGATCAGGTCCCAGACCAGCGGAAGCGCCGGAATCCAGGCCCATTTCAGCAGGCCCTTCTTCACCACGATCACCAGCACCACCGTCAGCGCGATGGCCGCGAGCAGCTGGTTGGAGATGCCGAACAGCGGGTACAGCGTGTTGATGCCGCCCAGCGGGTCGGTGACGCCCATCAGCAGCACCGAACCCCACGCGGCCACCACGAGTCCGGAGCAGATGAACACGCCCGGCCACCACGACGGGTCGCGGAATTTCTTGGCGACGCCGCCCAGGTTGCCCAGCGAGTCCGAGAGCATGAACCGCGCGACACGGGTGCCCGCGTCGATGGTGGTGAGGATGAACAGCGCCTCGAACATGATGGCGAAGTGGTACCAGAACGCCTTGAGACTGTTGCCGCCGATGAACTTGTGCATGATCTCGGTCATGCCGATGGCGAGGGTGGGCGCGCCACCGGTGCGGGAGTAGACGCGGGACTCGCCCGTGCCCGCCGCCACGTCGTTCAGGTACTGCGCGTCGATCGGGTTGCCGCTGAGGCCGAGCTTGTTGACGCTGTCGGCCGCCGCCTGCGCGGAGGTCATGTTGGGGGTGTTGATCGCGAAGTACAGGTGCTGGTCCAGGATCGACGCGGCGATGATGGCCATGACCGCGACGAACGACTCCATGAGCATGCCGCCGTAGCCGATCATCCGCGCCTGCGACTGCTTCTCCAGCAGTTTGGGCGTGGTGCCCGAGGACACCAGCGAGTGGAAGCCCGACAGCGCGCCGCACGCGATGGTGATGAACAGGAACGGGAACAGGCTGCCCGCGAAGGACGGTCCGTTGGAGTTGCTCGCGAACTGGGAGACCGCGGGGGCCTTCAGCACCGGCATGGTGGCGAGCACACCGAGGGCGAGCAGGCCGATGGTGCCGATCTTCATGAAGGTCGACAGGTAGTCGCGCGGGGCGAGCAGCATCCACACCGGCAGCACCGACGCGACGAAGCCGTAGATGATCAGCATCCAGGAGATGGTGGTGCCCGACAGCGTGAACAGGTCACGGCCCCAACCGGATCCGGCGACCCAGTTGCCGGAGATGATGGCCAGCATCAGCGCCGCGAAACCGATGATCGACACCTCGCCGACCTTGCCGGGACGCAGGTAGCGCAGGTACAAGCCCATGAACAGGGCGATCGGGATGGTCATGGCGATGGAGAACACACCCCACGGGCTGCCGCCCTCGAGGACGTGGGTGGTCTTGTTCTCGGTCGCCGCAAGGGCATTCACGACGACGATGCCGAGCACGGCGAGCAGGATCATCATGATGACGAGCACGGCGACGATGGCCGCCACGCCGCCGACCACACCGAGTTCGTCGCGCGCCATCTGGCCCAGCGAGCGGCCGCGGCGCTTCACCGACGCCCACAGGACCAGGTAGTCCTGCACCGCGCCGGCGAGCACCACGCCGACGATGATCCAGATGGTGCCGGGCAGGTAGCCCATCTGGGCGGCGAGCACCGGGCCGACCAGCGGGCCCGCGCCGGCGATGGCGGCGAAGTGGTGGCCGAACAGGACCCGCCGGTCCATCGGCATGTAGTCCTTGCCGTTCTCCATCTCCTCGGCGGGAGTGGCGATATCGTCACGCGGCTTGGTGATCTTGTATTCGATGAGCCGCGCGTAGAACTGGTAGGCGAGCACGTACGTGCACAGGGCCGCGATGACGATCCACACCGCGTTCACGTTCTCGCCGCGCACGAACGCGAGGATGGCCCAGGCGATCGCGCCGACGACGGCGATGGCGAGGAAGATGCCCTTCTTCGCCGATGTCATGGGTGTCCGGTCCACGACGCCCACCGGTGGTAGGTCGGGATCCGTCCGGAGGTACTCGATGGTCGCCATGCGCCAACTCTCCCGTGCGGTACAACGGTCACTGATTCAAATGGTCACAACGTAGCCCAACCGACATGCGTCTGAACCGGCTTTGACCAGCCGTTCACCTGCATCTCGTACCGCCGGGTTCGGTTGGCCCGGGGGACGCTGTACCGGGGTCGGCGGGGGTGTTGCGATCCGGTGCGATGCCCGCGAGTTCGCGTGTTTTCGACGTGTCGCGGGTAGCTCCCCGTATGCTGCCATGCTGGTTCGAGATCCACGTCACGGTGGTGGCATTAGTTCGTTTAGTTCACGGATATATCCTTCCGGCCGCCCCGTCACCCGAGTCATGACCCCCGCCGCGATCGTCCGCGACCCGAGGAGACGCGATGCCGCAGCACCCCCGCCCGGCCGGTGTACGGGAGATCGGCGGTGCGCGCGGCGGTTTCGACCGGCGGACCCTGCTGCGCTCGGCCGCGGCCGGTGCGCTGCTCGCCGCCGGCGGCTGCGCGGGCGGGGACGACGACGCGGTCACCTTCTTCTTTCAGGCGCGGCCCGAGGAGGCGCGGGCGCGGCAGCGGATCATCGACGAATTCCAGCGGCGGCGACCCGACATCCGGATCCGCACCATCATGTCCGGACCGGATCCGTTGCAGCAGATGCTCACCTACTGCGCGGGCGGCAAATGCCCGGACGTGCTGATGGCGTGGGAGCTGCTATACGCGGGGCTCGCCGATCGCGGGGTGCTGGCCGACCTGCGTGAATTCCTGGATCGGGAACCGGATTACGCGGCGCGGCTGCGGGCGGACGGATACGCCACGCTGCGTGACACATTCGTGTGGGGCGGCGGGCAGTACGCGCTGCCGGAGCAATGGTCCGGGGTGTTCCTCTACTACAACCGGAAGCTGTTCGCCGAGGCCGGGATCCAGCCGCCGGTGCGCTGGTCCGCGGCATGGACCTTCGACGAGTTCCTCGCCGCCGCGCGGACCCTCACCCACCGGGACGCCGACGGGCGCACTCGCCAATGGGGTTTCGTGGACGCGTGGGTGCCGTACTTCTCGGCGGCCTGCTTCGGGATGAACAACGGCACCGAATGGTTCAGCCCGCCGGTGCGGCCCGACCACACGAATCTGGGGGACCCGCGGTTCGCGGCCGGGCTCCAGTTCTACGCCGACCTCGCGGTGCGGCATCGAGTCGCGCCCAGTGTCGGCGACCGGCAGTCCGTTTCGGCGCAGGACCTGTTCCGCAGCGGGAAGGCCGCCATGCTCATGGGCGGGCACTGGCTGTACTCGGAGTTCGCCGACCGGGACGGGCTGGACTTCGACGTGACGGTGCTGCCGGTCGGGCCGCACGGGGGACCCGGGGCGATCACCGACATCGGCAGCACCGGGCTGGCCATCGCCGCGAGCAGTCCGCGGCGGGAACAGGCGTGGGAGTTCGTGAAGTTCGCGACCGGGCCGGAAGGGCAGGCCATCATCGCCGAATCGGGTCTGTTCGTGCCGGTATTGCGGTCGGCCATGCGGTCGGCCGGATTCGCGGCGGCGCATCCGGGGGTGCGGAATCTGGAGGTCTTCACCGAGGGACCGGAGAATTCTCGTCCGCTGGCGGTGACGCCCTTGTGGGGCAAGGTGGAAGCGCTGCTCGAGCGGGGCTGCAATCGAGTGTTGCGGGGTGCGGCGTCCGCGGAATCGCTGGGTGGGCAGACGTCTTCCGATATCGACCAGTTGTTGCGGGCGGCGGTATGAGACGGGGATCGGAGCTGGATCGGCGGCGGGCGCGGGCCGGGACGTTGTTCGTGGCGCCGAATGTGGCCGCGATCCTCGTGTTCATGCTGTTCCCGCTGGGGTTCTCGCTGTATCTGAGTTTTCACTCGTGGGATCTGTTCAGTCCGCCGCGGTTCGTGGGGGCGGCGAATTACCGGCGGTTGTTCTCCGAGGATCCGCTGTTCTATATCGCGCTACGGAATACGGCGGTGTTCACGGTGCTGACCCTGGTGCCGACGGTGGTGATCAGCCTTGCCGTCGCCGCGCTGCTGAACCGGAAGTTGCGGGCCGTCGGGGTCTTCCGCACCATCGCGTTCCTGCCGTTGGTGGCGTCGACCGTGGCGATGGCGGTGGTCTTCCGCTTCATCTTCGCCAGTGATGACGGTCTCGCCAATATCCTGCTGGGCTGGATCGGCGTGGGCCCGATCCCGTGGTTGACCGACCCGCACTGGGCCATGGTGTCCTTGAGCCTGGTCACGGTGTGGAAGTCGGTGCCCTTCGCGACGGTGATTCTGCTGGCCGCCATGCAGGGCGTACCCGAAAACCTCTACGAGGCAGCGAGGATCGACGGCGCCCGTGGCTTCCGCCGGTTCGTCTCCATCACGATTCCGCTGATCCGAGGCGCTCTGTCCTTCGTCCTCGTCATCACGGTCATCAACTCCGTCCAGGCCTTCGACCAGGCGTACGCTCTCACCGGCAGCAACGGCGGCCCCGAAACCGGTACCTATGTCCTGGGAATCATGCTGTTCCAGAACGCCTTCCGCTTCTACGAAGTCGGCTACGCGTCTGCCCTGGCCTGGGTGATCTTCGCGATCCTGCTGGCCTTCACCCTCGTCCAGCAGTGGCTGTCCCGTCGCGCCGAGGTGGACCGATGAACCGTCGCCTGATCTCCGCCGTCCTCACCTACCTGGCCTTGATCGCCGTGGCCTGGTGCGCCCTCACCCCGATCCTCTGGTCCATCTCGGCCTCCCTGAAATCCGACGGTGAACTGACCGACGCCGCCCCGCTGCCGTCCCACCCCCAATGGTCCAACTACCGCGAAGCTTTCGCTTCCATCCCCCTCGGCCACATGCTCTTGAACACCGTCATCTACGCGGCTTGCGTGACCATCGGCCAAGTCTTCTTCTGCTCCCTGGCCGGCTATGCCTTCGCCCGCCTGGAGTTCCCCGGCCGCGAGGCCCTCTTCCTCGGCTACCTGGCCACCCTCATGGTCCCGCTGACCGTCACCGTCATCCCGCAATTCCTGCTGATGCGCGCCTTCGGCTGGATGGACACCCCCTGGTCCATGATCGTCCCCGGCCTCTTCGGCAGCGCGTTCGGCACCTACCTCATGCGCCAGTTCTTCCGAACCCTCCCAGTGGAATTGGAAGAAGCCGCCACCCTCGACGGCTGCACCCCCTGGCAGACCTATTGGCGAGTCCTCCTCCCACACACCAAACCCGCCGTCATGGTCCTCGCGGTCCTCACCTGGATCACCGTCTGGAACGACTTCCTCTGGCCCCTGATCATGATCCAACGCAACGACTACGCCACCGCCACCCTCGGCCTCGTCCGCCTCCAAGGCCAATACTCCACCAACTGGCCCCTCCTCATGGCAGCAGCCACCGTCATCCTCCTCCCCCTCCTCCTCGTCTACGCCCTCGCCCAACGCGCCTTCGTCCGAGGCATAGCCTTCTCCGGCCTCGGCGGCCGCTAGCCGACCGCCGGGCGCTCGAATCCGTCATTGTGCCTGGTCACGGCAGTTGGTAGCCTTGGATATCCGACTAGGAGTTCCTGGACATCTGGAGGTTGCGAAATGGCCGGCTCGAAGACTCCCATCGAGATCGACGAAGAAGCTCTGGCGATCGCCGCCGAGGTGCTAGGTACCAAGACCAAGAAGGACACGGTCAATGCCGCGCTTCGGGAAGTGGGACAGCGGCTGGTGCGCGTTCGTGCCCTTGCCCGGCTGGGTGAGATGGCCGATCGCGGCGACTTCGATGAATTCCTCGACAACAAGGCGGCCTACCGCAAGTGACTCCAGCTCTCTATCTCATCGACACGTCGGGCCTCTTTCGGATTCTGCAGGACAAGCTTCGTCAGTCGTGGATGGATCAGCTGACGGCAGGAGTCATCGCGACCTGCCCTGCTGTCGAACTTGAATTCCTTTATTCGGCAAGGTCATTGGCGGACAGGCTGGAGAAGCAGCGACTGCTGCGGGACCTGTTCGGGTGGGTTGCGATGCCGGACCGGGTCTACGAACGCGCGGAAGCCGTTCAACAGCTGATGACCGAGCAGGGAACGCATCGGTCGGCCGGGCCCGTCGACCTACTCATCGCCGCCACCGCGGAACATCACCGGCTCACAATCCTCTGTGACGACCATGATTTCGCCACCATCGCGCGCATCACCGGCCAGCCGGTTGTCTTTGTCGCCGACCCTCCTCGTTAGCCGACGATATTGGATAGACGACATCGATACCAGGAACCTGAGCATGGAGTAACTCAGTTGGTAGAGGTCATCCAGGCTGTGGGGACGTCACGGGTTTGATCCCCGCCTCCATGCCCGCCCCACAAATCGTCCCAGCGCTATCCGCGGTAACCGGTGCCGGGGATGCGGACTCGGTACTGCGAACATAGATAGGTTTCGGGCACCGTCTCGGTCGCCGGGACATTCCAGATGTCAGGCTCGGCTCTGACCGCCAGATACTGCTCCTTGGCCTCGCGGTAACAACGCATACCCATGATCGGGCCGCTCACCGGAGGGTAATCGGCGTACAGGCAGGTGTAGCAGCACACCAGCGATGTGCCCTCCGGCAACGCCGTGATCAGTTCCCGTAGCCCGGTTTCAAAAGCGTGGCAATCGGTTTCGTACGTTGCGCCGTTCAGCGCCAAGCTGAGACGCAGCGTGTCGCGCTGTGCATCCGGCGTGAGATCCAACGTGAAGCGGACGACCTCCGCTCGCCGAACCCCCGAGACCGCGACAGTGCACGGCAACTCGCCGGTGAGCCTGCATTGTGTGAGTGCGTCGAACCGATCATCGAGCGACAGCACCGTCCGCGCCCGGGGGTCAGGCGGATCCGGCTCGATGCAATCCAAATCACCCCCGCTGAGCGGTATCCCCCGAACCACCGTCGAAATCTCGTACCCTCCCGCCCACCCCGCCACCGCAAACGGTTCGATCCGCCACTTGATCGCCACCCGCCCCCGCCCATCCTCGTAACTGCCAGGAAACGACCACGCCCGCATTCGATCCTCCACGAAACCAATTGTCCTGCTGTAGGTCTGGATGCCGCTCGCTTTCGAACACGAATCCGGGCGGTCCGGTAGGGCAGGATTGGCGGATGTTCGCCACCGCGTTCCTCCAGTACTCCGGCAAGGGGCCGATGCGGCACGAGGAGACGCTGCTGGAGCAAGGGTTGACGCGGCGCGGGATTCCGGTGCGGTACTACACGATCAAGCGGATCCATCGTCGGCAGTTGGCATTAGGCCCGGACGTGTTCATCGCGGGCGACATGGACGCGATGCACGGAGCCATGCGCCAACTGGGAGTCCCGGTACCCGAGCCCGACGACTATCCCGCCGTTCTGACCGAGTTTCTCCGGCGGAAGGTGTGGACCGCGACTCTGGGAGAAGTCGAGCGTGCCTTCGACAGCGGCTCCATCCCGGCCACCTTCGTCAAGCCCGCCGACCGGCGCAAGAGCTTCACCGGCGCGGTCTGCTACTCGGAGCGAGATATCGCCGCATTCGGCAACATCAGCCGCCGCCAACGGGTTTGGTGCTCCGAGCTGGTCGACTGGGTCGCCGAATACCGGGTCTACGTCACCGATCAACGAGTCGTCTCCATCGATCACTACGCCGGCGACCCAGCCATCTCCCTCGACCTGACCGTCGTGCAAGCCGCCGTCACCGCCTACCACCGTTCGGGCACCGCGCCCAGCGCATACGGCATCGACTTCGGCGTCCTGGCCGACGGCCGAACCGCGCTGGTCGAAGCCAATGACGGCTACGCCCTGGGTGCGTACGACATCACCGCCGACCTCTACACCGACTTGATCATGCGCCGATGGAGCGAACTTCTCATCTACATGAGGGCTTGAGACTCGGTCCCTGGCGACGGCCGACCTGTGCAACCGGTACCAGTTGTCGGAAGTCGCCTGAAACAGCCCTGGTTGGGATAGTTTTTCCTATACTTCGCGGGTGCCGTGCCACTGGCAGAAGCAGCGGCAGAGCCACTCGATCCGGCGGGGCGGAAAGTAATGGAGGGGAACCGATGAGCGGGTACTCGCGGTGGAAGGACATCCGCGGGGAGTTCGTCGAACGGGTGGGCGGCGAGGAAGCCGTTGCCGCCGGGAAAGAAGAGCTACTCGCGGAGATGATCGGCCATCGGCTTGCCGAGATTCGGCGCTCCATGGGGATGATGTAACAACAGCGCGCGCAGCGGGGGCGTGACCGAGCGGCGGATCTCCCAGATGCCGAACTGTGCCACTCTCGCGGCGGACAGCGCCGAAACCTCGGCTTCCAGATTCGTTGTCGAGTCCGCGATCCTGGGATCCGCGCGAAGTTCCTGGCGCAAAAGCCAGACCGTGTTCGACATAGGTTCATCCAGCCATCGATGCGGCATCGACAACGAATCCGTATCCGCGTGGTCGATCATGTCGCGGACCGTCCTGTACGTATTACCCAGGCCGGAATTATCAGGTCATTGTGGCCGGTCCCGCCGGCTCGTCAGTTGGTGGTGACGGCGGGTGGGTTCCAGGTGCCGTCGATGATCTTCTGGTCGGGCCAGTAGGTTCGCAGCATCAAGTTGAAGTCGCCGGTGGCGGGGGCGGGGAGCCAGTTGGATTCTTTGGCGGGGCCCGGGGTTTCGCGTTGGATGTAGATGTCTACCGAGCCGTCGGGGTTCTTGGGGAGGCGTTCGCCGCGGAGGGCGTAGCGGTTGATGGGGTTGGGGACGAAGAAGCCTTTGCCGTCGTACAGGGTGAGGGACCAGAAGCCGTGGACCGGGGGGATCTTGTCGGCGGGGAAGTGTAGGACGTAGTTGTGGTCGGCGTTGAGTTGGATGTTCTTGTCGTCGACGTGGGTTCCCGGGTAGAGGGCGTCCTGGGGGAGGTTCGCGCCCAGGCCGGCGTAGGCGACGATGGCGCGGGCGCTGAAGTCGGTGCCGTAGTTGCCGATATCGGTGCGCGCGGTCTTCCAGCCATTGACCGGCTTGTTCTGGATGTCGGTTTCGATCTTGCCTAGGGCCGTCGGATACGCCTGCTCCCAGCGGGTGCGGTCGGCGCTCGGCAATGTGGACAGGTCCAGTTTCTGGTTCGGGCTCCAGTCGATGTCCGAGAATTGGCGCAGCGCGTCCTTGTCGTCAGGGCGCGTTTGGGTGTGGGACAGGCTCTCGTAGTACAGGTCCCAGTACTGCTGCGGGGTCAGTTTGTGGATGTACTCGGCGACGGGCTGATTCGACGGCCACTCGGGGTGCAGGTCGGCGTTCTGCGGCGGGGAGTAGGGCTGGTTGTAGGAGCTGAGCGGGACCACGGTCATCTTGTCCTGGATGGCGGTCACGTTCGGGATGTCGTCGGCGCCGTCGATCTGGATCCGGCCGAGCATCCAGCCGCCGTCGGTCGGCAGCCGGTACTCGTGGACGCCCGAGGGGAGGTCGCCCTTCCAGTTCGGGCCGACGATGGCGAACTGGTAGCCCTTGCCCGCGTCGTCGATGGTGCGCGGACCGGCGGAGTGGTCCACATTGGTCCACATGTCGAGAATCGGGAACAGGTGGTAGCGATCGCCCATGGCGGGCACGGTGACCACGAGTGGTTCCTTGGCGACATCGAAGAGCATCGACGTGTAGAGGGTGTCGACGTTCGGGCGGACGACATTCTTGAAATTCGCGTCCGGCAGGAAGTTCAAGGGCGCCAGCTGATTCATCGGGGCGACGCCCTTGGCGGGATCCGGTGCCGGGACATTGGTCTGCTGCCGCCGAGTCAGTTCCATGGTCACCAGCGGGTAGGTGTAGACGTACGCGTTCACCGCGGCCTCGTCGCGATCGGCGGCGGTCGACGACGTGGACTTCGAGGACGAGGAGTCCGACGAGCAGGCCGCCGCGGTCGCGGCTACCGCCACGGTCGCGAGCAGGGCGAGGGTCGTGCGAGTGGGACGGAACTTCGATCGTCTGGGCAACGCATCCTCCATCGGTTGAGTGCAGGACCCCGCACATCGGTGAATTCAGCTAATTTTTAGCAATGATAGTGCTCGTTAATTGAAGGGCATGAGATCGGGTCAGGCCAGGGGACTGACCTGCCCGCGTGGGTGTATACAGCCCCGAGTGTGTCCACCGATGAGTGTTACGGCGAACCTGTGGCAACTGATAGCGGCGATCAATCCCGGCCGAGCATCGATACGAGTGCGGCCGTGATCGCGTCACGGAGGGCATCGTGCTGCGGTCCGAGGAGATGCTCGGGAGCGTTGCGCGCCGAACCGTAGAGGTGAACCGGGCCGGTGCGGAATCGGTCCGGTTCCCAGCGATAGCGGGCGTGAACATGGCCGTGCAGGTGCGGCCAACTATTGCCGAGGACTTCGTAATTGATTCGCCAGAACGCGGGATCAGCTGCACGACAGGCTTGTTCGACCGCCTCGCCGAGGATGATCAGGTCGCGCATGAAGTCCAGACGGTCAGGGCGGGGGAGGTCGGTCAACTGGTCGGCGGTGCCGTCATGGAGGAGGAGGCAATAGCCGGGGAGGTGCTGGGTGGAACCGATGACCGCCCAGCCGGTTTGCATACGGGTGAGGACGGTCGGGTTGGTGCCCTGGCGGGCCGCGCCGATCGAGTCCGTGCGGTAATCGATCGGCTCGCCGCCGATTCCGTCGCTCATGTCCCCTCCGAGGCACATTCGGATCGTCATCGGATCATCCCCCGTGGGCGGAATCGGTGCTCGCGGTTGACGAAATCGACCGTCGTATGGGAACGATCACGTTCGGGTTTAGGCACTGGTGGCGTAGGGCGGGGGTGGGGCGTTCGCGGCCGTCGCGGTTTGTGGACAGTTAGCGTGGGTATCGGTTTGTTACATGCGAGAGATGACGGAATCGAGCAACGCCGGGCTTCCGTTGCGGAGGTCGGTTGCCGCGAGCGCCATGGGCAATGCCACCGAGTGGTTCGACTACGGGGTCTATGCGGCCACGGCCGGGTATCTCACCTCCGCCTTCTTCCCGGGATCACTGGGGACGCTCGGGACCATGCTGGGGTTCGCGGTCTCGTTCCTGCTACGGCCGTTGGGCGGCATGGTGTGGGGGCCGCTGGGCGATCGGATCGGGCGGAAAGCCGTGCTGGCGACCACGATCCTGATCATGTCGGCGGCTACCGGGGCCATCGGTCTGCTGCCGACTCATGCCGTGGCCGGGGTGTTCGCGCCTATTCTCCTGATTCTGTTGCGCATAGTGCAGGGCTTTTCCACGGGCGGCGAATACGGCGGCGCCGCAACATATCTTGCCGAATGCGCGGAGGATCGCCGCCGCGGATTCCTGGGCAGCTTCCTCGAATTCGGCACCCTCGCGGGATTCGTCGGCGGTTCGGCGGTCGTGCTGGCCTGTCAGCTGGCCCTCGGCTCGGACGCCATGTACGCGGGCGGCTGGCGTATTCCCTTCCTGCTGGCCGTGCCGCTGGGCCTGACCGGCTGGTACCTGCGCGGCAGGCTGGACGAGTCGCCGGTGTTCACCGAGCTGTCCGAAGAGGAGACCCCGCCGGGCGGGCTGCGCGCGGTGCTCACCACCTACCGGCGTGAACTACTCACCTTGATCGGCCTGGTCGTGGCGCTCAACGTAGTGAACTACACGCTGCTCACGTACCAGCCCACCTACCTGCAGCGGACGATCGGCCTCGGTGAATCCACCACCACCGCCATGATGTTGATCGGCCAGCTGGTGATGATGGTGTCGCTGCCGTTCTTCGGCCGGCTGTCGGATCGGGTCGGCCGGCGTCCGATGTGGCTGGTCTCGCTGGTGGGGCTCGCGGTCGCCGCCATACCCATGTATTGGCTGATGGGGCGCGGAACCGTCTGGGCTGTCATCGGATTCGTGGTGCTCGGACTGCTGTATGTGCCGCAGCTGTCGACGATCAGCTCCACTTTCCCGGCGATCTTCCCGACTCACGTCCGGTACGCCGGATTCGCCTTGGGCTACAACGTGTCCACGGCTCTGTTCGGCGGTACCGCGCCGCTGGTGAACGAGGCCGTTATCGAACACACCGGTTGGTCGCTGTTCCCAGCGGGCTATATGGTCGCGGCTTCACTCATCGGACTGGTCGCCTGCGTATTCCTCCGCGAAACCGCCGGAACCTCGCTGCACGGCACCGAGATTCCCGAAACCGAGCTCGTACCCGCTCTGGAAAGGTGACCGCGATCGCGAATTTCGCGGCGCGGCGGCTACGTGTCGGCAATCGGGCCTTGAATAATCCGGTGGATGGACATGATCCGCTGGAATCGTCGATCCGTACTGGCTTCGATCGCCTTGTTCTCGCTAGGAGCCGGGGCCGGGGCGCGGCCGGCGGTAGCGCGGGCAGCCGCGGGGACCCGGTACACGATGACCGCGTTCACCAACGGCAGTGACTCCGAGCTGTATGTCTATGAATCCGAGGACGCGACCAACTTCGAGCTGCTCGGTGCGAATGCCTATCGGCCCCCGGCCGGGCTGGTTCGAGACCCCAGTCTGCTGAGACATACCGACGGGTCGTACTACATCACCTACACCACGGCCGGGGACGGCCATACGATCGGATTCGCGCGCAGTACCGACCGGATCAACTGGACCCATGTGTCCGACTACCCCGTCCCGGTGCCGAAAGCCGAAGCCGCCTGGGCGCCGAAGTGGTTCACCCACATGCCCGGCTTCGTCGGTGTACTCGTCTCCATCTCGCAGGGGCACGGGTTCACCCCCTACCTGATGATCGCGACCGACCCGGCGCGCCCCATCTGGAGCCCGCCGATTCCGCTGATCGGCATCGGACCGCAGCGGCCCGGTCACCTCGGCTTCATCGACACCACCATCGTGGCGAACAACGGGAGCTACTACGCCTTCGCCAAGAACGAATCCACCAAGTTCATCGAGCTCGCGGTCGCCCCGCATCCGCTCGGGCCGTACCGGTTCATCGGCCTCGGCGACTGGGCCGGATGGGGTGCGCCCCGGGAAGGACAGTGCGTGGTCGCACTGCCGAGCGGCGGCCATCGGATCTACTTCGACGCGTACACCGAAGAAAAGTACTTCTACAGTGACAGTTTCGACGGATTCCGCACCTGGACGGCACCCGTCGAGCTACCGGAACTGTCGGGAACGGTCCGTCATTTCACGGTGCTGTCCGAGCAGACGATCGCGCGGTAACCCTCACTCCGTGGCGGCCGCGTAGCGGCGGGCGAGGGTGCGCAGATGCGCGACGAGTTCCGGCGGCTCGGCGACGCGGAAGTCCATCATCAGCATGCTGAGGTAGATGGCGATCGTCTCCAGGCGGTCGGCCCCGGTCAGCAGCAGGCAGGAGGAGTCGTCGAGCGGCTCCACTACGCCGACCGTCGGGTTGATTCGGGCGATGACGGTCTCGGCGGGCTCCAGCACCGTGACCCGGGCGTGGACTTGCCAACCGGTGGAGGCTATTTCACGCAGCACGAAGGCGACGAGATCGGCGTCGGGTAGCGCTCGTGCGGCGAAATGGCGTGCACCGGGCCGGATCTCGGACATCGACGCCACGGGCAGCGCCTGCCAGGCATGCGTGGCGAGGCTGTAGGCGACCAGATACCAGCGGCGCTGCCAGCTGATCAGCCGGTAGGGCTCCAACTCCACACCCTCGGCGTGGAGGGTGGTGGCGCCGCGGATGGCGGTCGCCAGGGTGGCGAGGGTTTCGGCGGGCACGGGAGCGTCCGGCTCCCGGGAGCCGGTGACGGCCGGGCCGATATCGGTCACCGTGCGCAGGGCGGTGACCTTCCGTTGCAGCCGTTTCGGGAGGATGCGGTCCAGCTTCGATTGGGCGCGTTCGAGATTGGCCTGGATATCGGTGATTCCGGTGCTGCCGTCGGCCGCCACATTCATGGCGACGGCCACCGCGACGGCCTCGTCGTCATCGAGCAGCAGCGGAGGCATGGTGGCCCCCTGCCCGAGCCGGTACCCGCCGACCGGCCCACGGGCGGCGTGCACGGGGTACCCGAGATCGCGCAGCCGAGCGATGTCCTGACGCAGTGTGCGGTCGGTGACATCCAGGCGTTCGGCCAGGTCACGGCCGGTATGGGTGCCTTCCTGAAGGAGTGTCAACAGGCGGAGCAAACGGGTTGTGGGGGAGGTCACACCGATTCCTTTCGCTCGGCTGTAAGTATTAGGAAGAAATCTAGCCTAATCGGGTCATACCTTTATCTCAACGGATCGAAACGACCTGAGAGGCAAGAACAATGAACGCGAACCCGCAGACCGACAACTCGCCCGCCACCACCCTCGCCCCGGTCTGGCGCGATGTGCTCGCCGCCTCCCACCGGGCGCTCGCCGACGTCGTCGCCGGAGTCGGGCCGGACCAGTGGGACAACCCCACCCCCTGCTCCGACTGGACGGTCACCCAGGTGGTCCAGCACGCCGCGGGCGACCAGCTGGCCTACGCCAAGTTCCTCGGCATCGGCGACGGCCCCGCCTACAACCCCTTCGAGCCGTCCGGCAGCATCGACGGCGGCGCGGCCGAACTGGTCTCCGCCGCAATCGAACCCACCGCCACCGCCTGGGCCACCGTCACCGACGACACCGAGACCGTCCCCACCCCGCTCCCGCACGGCGAACTCCCCACCCCGGTCGCCGCCGTCATGTGCGCCCTCGACGCCGCCGTCCACGCCTGGGACATCGCCATCGGCACCGGCCAGCCCTCGCCCCTCACCGACGAGCTGGCCGCCCACCTGCTCACCGCCTCCCGCGGCCTCATCGAGCCGCTGCGCGACTACGGCGTCTTCGCCCCCGTCGTCACCGACGCCCCCGCGACCGACACCCCCGTCGTCGCCGAACTGCTCGCCTACCTCGGCCGCACCCCGCGGGCCTGAACGGCGTGGCAGCCCCGGACCTGGGGTGACCGCCCGGTCCGGGGCGACGGGTAGACTCCCACTCTCGTGAGTCTCACCCTCGGAATCGTCGGCCTGCCCAACGTCGGAAAGTCGACGCTGTTCAACGCCCTGACGCGCAATGACGTGCTGGCCGCGAACTACCCGTTCGCCACGATCGAGCCGAATGTCGGTGTGGTGCCGCTGCCGGACCCGCGGTTGGGCAAGCTGGCCGAGATCTTCTCCTCCGAGCGGCTGGTGCCCGCGGTGGTGTCGTTCGTCGACATCGCGGGCATCGTGAAGGGCGCGTCCGAAGGCGCGGGGCTGGGCAACAAGTTCCTCGCCAACATCCGTGAGGCCGACGCCATCTGCCAGGTGGTGCGCGTGTTCGCCGATGACGACGTGATCCACGTCGACGGCAAGGTCGACCCGCTGTCCGACATCGAGGTCATCGAGACCGAGCTCATCCTCGCCGACCTGCAGACCCTCGAGAAGGCCGTGGTCCGGCTCGAGAAGGAAGCCAAGGTCAAGAAGGACCGCAAGCCGGTCGCCGACGCCGCCAAGCAGGCGCAGGAGATCCTCAACGGCGGCAAAACGCTGTTCGCCGCCCGCGCGCAGATCGACACCGACCTGCTCAAGGAACTGTCGCTGCTCACCATCAAGCCGTTCCTCTACGTTTTCAACGCCGACGAGTCGATCCTCACCGACGAGGCCAAGAAGGAAGAACTGAAGGCCGCCGTCGCCCCCGCCGACGCCATCTTCCTCGACGCCAAGGTCGAAGCCGAACTCCTCGAACTCGACGAGGAATCCGCCCTCGAACTCCTCGAGTCCATCGGCCAGACCGAACCCGGCCTGCACGCCCTGGCCCGCGCCGGCTTCCACACCCTCGGCCTCCAGACCTACCTCACGGCAGGCCCCAAGGAAGCCCGCGCCTGGACCATCCACCAGGGCGACACCGCCCCCAAGGCCGCCGGCGTCATCCACACCGACTTCGAGCGCGGCTTCATCAAGGCCGAAATCGTCGCCTTCGACGACCTCGTCGCCGCCGGCTCCATGTCCGCCGCCAAGTCCGCGGGCAAGGTGCGGATGGAAGGCAAGGAATATGTGATGGTCGACGGCGACGTCGTCGAATTCCGCTTCAACGTCTAGTCTCGGTCGAATCGCCACGCGCACAGACTGATTGAGCCCCGCCCGGTGTTCCGGGGCGGGGCTCAGCTGTGTCGTGGCCGGCCTGCCGTAGCCGGTTCGGTCAGCGCGGTATGCGGCAATAGAGGATGTTTGTAACGGCGCTCGTGAGGGGCTGCACAGATGCCTGTCTGTCAGATGTCGAGCGTGTCGGCGAAGTCCTCCGTGTAGCCGATGAGTAAGATCCGCTGCCCGCAGAGTGTCGTCGCGAGCTCTGACCAGGCGGAGGAGTCCGGGGCGCCGTACAAGGAGGCCAGATCGGCGACGACTGCTTGCGCTTGCTCGCTGGTCGGTGCAGTGGGGCGGTCGAACCCGAGAAGTGAAGCACCGGTACCGATATGGCGATAGCCATGGATGGCCATTCGCCGCGCCATGGCGTGGTTCTGGAAGGTATCCCAATCACCTTCGAAATAGCCGTTCGGGATCCCGACAAGCGCGAGGTCGTCACGACTGACCGGCACGCGCTGGACCACCACTACCTCGTCGACAGCACGATCGGGCTGCCGGTTGACCTCGACGAGAGCCTTGACGTCGGTCTCCGCTCCGTCTCCGTTTCGCGTACCGGCGAGTGCCTCCCATTCGACGCGCAAGTCTGGATCGTCGAGGACCGCGGCGATGCGGTCGATATGCGCGTTGTCGGCATGATGTGCCGCGGTGAAGTCATCTTCTTCGAACTCGTGCTCTTCGTAGCCGAGCCGATCATCGAAGGAGGCGTGGATGCTGGTGTATTGACACTGGCCCACACCGTCGAGGCTGCACAGGAGCCGTGCGGGCGCGTACTTTCCGCGAAGTGAGTCCACGGCGGTCAGTAATTCCGAGAACGAATCGACCTCATCGATTCGGGCTACGGTGTTGGTATTCCATCGTTCTCGCGTGACTGGACCGATGGTTTCGTAGGAGGTCACTCGCATACCGCGCATTCTGCCAAGGCGCCGCAGTCCGGGCGATCGCACTCAACTCGGCAGAAGCGGATGGTCTGCACCGCAACGGGATCCGGCAGCCGGCGCCCCGCTGGCCGGTTCGGTCAGCGCGGTATGCGGCAGGACAGTACGTTGCCTGCGTCGTTGCCTCTCGTCGCGGATGGGCCTGATCGTGCACTCTCACACTGAAATTGGCACGAAAAACCACTGTTCTACAGCGGATTGTGCGGGATTGCACCGGTCGTCCGAAACCCGGGCATGAGCGCACGTTGCCCGGGATTAATGCCGAACGCGTGGCAGCCGAGAGCCGGAGCGGCCAGGTCGCGACTCGTTGGAGGCATCCAGCCGAACACCGGTCATGGTTCGTGCTCGGCGGTGAGATCAGTCGGCGATAGGGCGCATCGCCCGATCCGGCAGGATGCCGGCCTGGACGAGTTCGTCGTAGATCCGCTGCTGCTCATCGTCGAGATTCGAGTACAGCATGTCGTACGCCAGTTCTTCCTCGGCGAGCACCGCGACCGGATCCCAGTCGTCACCGAGCGCCTCGAGGACAGCGCTGCGCCGTCGCACCTCGTCCAGCGTGAGGTCGTAAGCAAAATTGTGGTCGGCCATTTGGCATCTCCAACCAGGTTCTTTCCAAAATGAATTGACGACGATGCCCAACTACGCCGCCTTGGGCAATGACCTGCATCACGTTTCACGGTTGGACTTCGTCACATTTGATGCCCGTGCGCGCGGACTGGACCGCGGAGTAGATGCGTCCACATAATCGCCACGACACGTCCACCGCTGAAATCGGGCGTGGCGACGCCACACCGCCAACAGAGCGGAACTCGCCAATCGCCGTCGCTGGCGAGGTCCTATTACCGGCCGACCTGATGCTATTTACTCCGACGCGAAAACCCCGCACCGACCGAACCTGAACTGGGCCGTACGACATCAGCGGCCGGTGACGAGCGCTCGATATTCGGCATTTCCGTGCACTGCCGGCCAGAGTTGGGTGGACGGGTCGGGTCCACAATGCGCTGAGGTCCGCAGTCCGGAGCGGCGCTCTCAGCTGGTCTTCTTGATGGGCGGAAGGTACTTGCCAAGGGTCGCGGGATCTTTGGCGTCGCCGACGGGCAGGTAGATCCGGTAGTTCAAACGGAACAGTCCGCTGGGTGCGGAGGGCAGCCAGTTGCTCTCATGGCCTGCCGGGGGCTGGTTCTGGATGTAGATGTCCAGGGAGCCGTCGGGGTTCTTGACCAGGCCCGGGGTTCGGTCACCGATGGAATACCGGTCGATCGAATTCTTCACCAGCTGGAAATCGGCGCCGTACATGGTGATCGACCAGAATCCGTTGGGCAGGGTGGGCGGGAGCTGGTCGGCGTCGAAGTGCAGCACATACTTCTGTGATCCATCGAGCAGAGTCGCGTCGCCGTCTTCGTAGCTGCTGAAATACTCGGCCTCATCACGGTCGTGAACGAACAATCCCTCCAACGCTCCGGCGGCACGGTCGAAATAGTTGACCCCGTAGTTGCCCGGCTCGAGGTTGTTCCAACGGGTGGGGTAGGGAGTGCCGCGGTACTTGACCTTCCATGACATGACCTGCGGGCCGTCGACGGCCGCCCGGGCCAAGCCTTTTCGCATCGGTTCGCTGAGGGCGTTGATATCCATGGGCTTGCCGAGGGTGATACCACCGCGGCGGAGTAGTTCGATGGCCGCGTCGTTGCCCGGTGCCGGCGGGTTCTCGGCGGCCAGATCGGCGACGGTCTGGAAGTACGCGAGATCGCCCGTGTAGTGCGGGCGGGCGCCCAGGTCGGGCACGGTCACTTGACCGTGTTTGGCCGGATCGCTCCAGTTGGACAATGCGGTCGTGGTGAACTTGTCCTGCAGCGCATTGACCTTGGCGAGATCAGCGGCGTCGCCGGGCACCACGCCGATGCGGATCGCCACCATCGCGCTGTTGTTCGGCAGCCGATGCTCGATCACGCCGGGCGGCAGTTCACCGTGCCAGTTCGGTCCTACGAATGCATGGTCGCCACCCTTGCCGCCGGTCGCGCGGGTGCCGATATAGAAGACATTGTTGGTGTAGGTGTCGGCGACCTGGACCGACCAGTATCTGTCCATGATGTCCGGGGCGGTCAGGATCATCGGCTCATCGCGAAGCTCCATGCCCACACCGCTGTAGACGGTGTCATTGTTCGGCGTGTACGGCATGACATCGTTTGCCGTGGCCAGGTTTTTCATGTGGCCGATCTGGTTCAGCGGAGCTGCCGGCGCGTACGCCTTGGCCTTCTCCAGCGCGGCCGGGTCCATCCGCAGTGTGCGTTCCCGCTCGGAGATCGTCAGCGGGAGTCCGAACACGTAGTTCTGGATGCCGACCGAGTAGGCCCACTCCTCCTCGGCCCGTGCATCCGCTGCGCGAGTGTCGGAACTCTGCGGCGAGGCGCCATCACCCTTGTGATCCGCGCCGGTCGAACATCCCAGCAATATGACAGACACCCCCATCAGCACCATCGGTACCCGAACATAAGCTGATAGTCGTCGCGGCGAGCGGGGAAGATCGACGTGGCGTGCACTCATGGGGCAATAATGACACCATCAGGCGAACTTGTGGCAACCCTTGGAGCTCCGGGGTGTCGACCGATGAACCGGCCGGAAGTCGTTGGCGGAGTTGGATCAACGGACCTTGGAGTCGAGTTCCGAAGCGGATCAGCGCTTGCGCGGAAGTACGCCGTCGCGGCGGTCGGCGAACTGCAGTAACAGCAGCACGGCTACCCCGGCGACTACGATCCCGATCAGGTTGACGCCGAGTTGAGCGAGCGAGCTCAGTGCTGCATGCCATTTTCCCGCGAAGGCCGCGACAGCCGCCAATCCGGCGGCCGGCACTGTCGTCACCGAGATGAACACACCCACCAGCACGGCGGAGGCGGAGGTGACTACGGCCAGCATCCCCGCCACCCCTGCCAGCAGGGCGACCACCAAGGAGAACGGCCCAACCTGGTAAATGAAGTCGAAGGCGTGGGCGCTCTCGACGTTGCCGACCCCGATCCAGCCGAGGCGGACCCACAACAGCGTGGCCAGCACGGTGATCGCCATCGCGACCGGAAACGAAATGGCCAGGGTGCGCGCCGAAGCCCGCACGAGCCGCGCATCGCGGCGCACCAACCCCACCGAAAGCGCTGCCAGCGGCCGGAATTCGGGCCCGACCACCATCGCGCCGACCAAAGTGAGTGGCGACGCCGTCGTCACCCCGACCGCCGACAGCAGAATCGCGATCGTCAGAAACGCGAGGAAGGTGGGCGTGAAGCGGGCCCCTTCGCGCGACTGCTCGAGCAACTGCTCCCACACCACTGCTTGGTCCGGCGGCCGCGGTGCTGCGGCGTCGGCCCGTTGCCCTGCGCTGGACAGCATGATTCCCGTCGGCGCGAACGAGATACTGCCCGTCCGAGCAAGATCCAGAGCGCTGAGCGCGGAGACCGCGGTATTGACGGAGCCACGCGCCAGATCGGCTTCGATCACATCGCCGGGCGGATCCACGGCCGCACCGCGCGCGAGCGTCACATGGGTGGCACCGGGATCCGCGACCAGAATGCGCAGCACTTCGCTGCTCCGCTCACTCGGAGAAACGACGCGCAGATGCAGCACAGTATGGCCTCCTTCAGCCCGGCGGTGGGCTGAGTTCAAGCGGCGGCGGCAGCCCGGTTCATCTCCAGCAACCATAGGGCGGCAGCGGGACCGAATACCGCACCGACCCGATCTCGAACGAGTCGGCCGGGCCGCCGCCAATGGCACGATCCGATGTAATCGCATGGGGCTCAGCTGGTTCCGGAACCGGTCGCCGGTCCGGGCTGATGCGTCGCGGCCTGCCCCGATGGGATCGGGGCAGGCCGTCGGGTCAGTGCTGGGAGTTACTTGGCGATCTTGGCGCGGAAGGGTCCGCCGATGCTGTTGAACAGCAGGTCGCCGTTGGGGAGACCTTCGATGATGGCGTAGGCGCCGTTGCCGAGGTTGGATTGGCCGAAGATGGTGCGGTGCACGGTTTCTCCGGTCTTCCAGTCCAGGCCGGTGACTTCCCAGCCGTCGGCTTTGCTGTAGCCGTTGACGAACACGATCCCGGTGGTGCTGGAGATGGCTGGGACCATGGAGGTCGAGGCGACATCGCCACGTGCCCACACCGAGTTCCAGCGGTGCCCGGCGGGGTCCCACTCGAAGCGTTGCATGCCGTGCGGCGGGGGATCGACCGGGCCGTTGGCGAGTACGTCGATGAGCCGGTCGGGTTCGCCGCCGCTGCCGATGTTCTGGACCACGAACGCGCCGTACCCGTTGACCACGACCGACTGTTCGGATTGCACGAACTCCGGTAGCGGGTCGGGCAGGCCCGCGGTCACCTGGACCTGGTCGGCGATGCGGTTGGACTTGGTGCCCGGCTTCTGCTGGAACCCTTCGGGGATCTTGTTGCGCCAGAACGCGACCAGATGCATCTGGTCCGCGCCGTCGGTGATCACGACCAGCTCATCGGATTTGCCGTCGAATCCCATCAGGGTGGGGGTCGAGCCGGTGCCGGTGCCGAACTTCACCGCCGGGGGCCGGCGGCCAGTGTCATAGGGCGAGGACCACGCGCCGTCGGCTTCGTCGGTCGAGAGTTTCGACCCGGTCCACACAATCTTGTGCATGATCTTGTTCGAGGCGATGTAAACGCCGTTGTGCTCGTCGACCGACATCGAGTTCGACACGGTCTCGTCGTCACCGAAACGCACCCGCTGCGGGGCGGCGTCGAGGTTGGCGCGGTCGAAGGCCAGCAGCCCACGGGTGGCGGCCACGAGCAGGTGTCCGTCGTAGGTCAGATTCACCCCGACCACGTTCTCCGGCAGGCCCGTGGCGGTGGTGCCGATGCCCAGGAACGGCTTCAGGTCAAGGTGTTTGATCACCTGGACGCCGTCCTCGGGCTTGTCGTTGTTCACGAGCCCGAACACGTACAACTGAGAATCGTTGGTCGTGTAGTAGACGCGATTGTCCTTGTCCACCAGGCTGTAGACGCCGTTGGCGATACGGGTCCAGCTCATCCCGTCCCAGTCCTGCCGCACCGCGTTCTCGATCTGGGCGACATCGGTGAATTTCTGATTCAGCACCGAGTCCAGTGCCGACGGGGAGAGCGGCGCGATACCGGGGGCGTCCATTCCCGCGACTTCCTTGAATCCGCCGCCGGATACGTCGACGTACCGCACGCCCGCGGACGAGGAGATCCACCGATACTTCGGGTCGGTGCCGGCCAGGGTGATGATGCTGACCGGGCCCACTGCGACGCGCGGCATCTGCGCCGGATCGATATGGAAGGTGCCCCGCGGTACCGGGTCGTCGAAGGTGTCGGTCTGGCCGGAGTCCAGGTGGGTGACCGCGTATTTGTCCGCGGCCAGATAGGGATTACGCGCCGGGCCCTGCCCTGCGGCGGCCGCCGGAGAAGAGGTACCCGACGAGCCACTGTCACCCGAATCCGAAGAGTTGCTACTACAGGCCGGAACCGCCAGCGCCATGGCCAGAGCCAACGTGGCGGCAACGGTTCCCGTGCGCAGATATCGAGGCGAACTCACCAGTGCATCACTCCTGTCCCTCGCGACCGAACGAACGCGAACTTGCAGTTGGAAAGCCAGAAACCGCTGTATCCCGTCCGCCGAGGGCCAACTACCGTCACCGGGCAAAACGAACAGAAGGCTCCAAGCTCAGCGAACGTAACACGCCTTTTCGGCAGGCCAGGAAATTGATTGCCCTCGTGTTGCCATGGGCGTTCGACTCCCTGGGCGGCGTCCGTGGTGGCCAGCTCATAGAGTGACGCACCCGCCTCAGCGCGAGGCGTTCGTGCGACGCACACGCGGGTCACTCTGGAATGCACGCCATTCGGCTACTTAAGACTGGTGTCAGGACCTGATCCCGGCCAGGATCTAGTCCAGGTGCCCGGTGAGAAGTTCCCTAATCGGCTGCCCGCCCGCGGT